>JAPYRK010000001.1 GCA_029941115.1 Dehalococcoidia bacterium
GAAAAAAAGGGGATCACGTTTGATGTAGTCACTGACGAGGACCTCGACGACGAGGGCCTGGAATTACTTGAGAGCTACGACACCATCCTTACTGGTTCACACCCGGAATATCATACGGCCAAGATGCTGGATTCCCTTCAAAGTTACGCCGATTCGGGTGGCAATTTGGTATACCTTGGGGGTAACGGTTTTTACTGGAAAATCACACGTGTTCCTACTCTCCCAGGTGTTATCGAACTGCGTCGGGCCGAAGGTGGAATTCGTGCTTGGTCGCCTAAGCCTGGCGAATCTCACCACCAACTAGATGGTGGATATGGTGGGCTATGGAGGCGTAATGGGCGGCCTCCACAAAAACTTGTAGGTGTAGGTTTTTCAGCACAGGGGCTTTTTGAAAGTTCGTACTACAAACGAACACGTGAAAGTTACGATGAGGATGTGTCGTGGATTTTTGATGGTGTCAGTGAAGAGAAGCTAGGCAATTACGGGTTTAGTGGGGGAGGCGCTGCGGGATTCGAACTCGATCGGGCAGACCAGGAGCTTGGCACTCCACCAGAGACGGTGATTCTTGCAGTAAGTGAAAATCATAGCGAGAGCTTTATAGCAGTTCCGGAGGAATTACTCACTCACACTAGGACAGAAACTGGTGAAGACCCTGAAGATTTGATCCGAGCGGAAATAGTCTATTGTCCGAAGCCCAACGGCGGTGCAGTATTTTCCGTTGGATCTATCTGCTTTTGCGGTAGCCTCAATCATAATGATGGGGATAATGGTGTTTCGAGAATGATCGAAAATGTCATTCGCCGCTTCGCTTCTTTATAATCTAAGTCGCCAAATCGGTCAATTCTGGAAAAAGCATATCTATCCGCACATACCAGGTCTATACAGCCCCATTTCTTGGTATAATGGATAGATTCCATTCCAATACCAGAGAGCCCTACGGGGCTCTTTGTTTTTGCCGTTCCTCACAGCAGTGCAAAACTCATTGGTTACCCCGTAGAGAATCGAACGTAAGAAACGAATTCTCCAGATTTTGCTCTCGAATAGTTATTATTTCTGGTATGTCACAAGAACGTATCGCTGAGTTTGTAGAAGAAAATGCTCACCTAACCGTTGAGAACGAGCGTTTAGCGGAACTGCTTACCGCCCTTCGTTTCGAGAACCGGCAGCAAAGTGGGTTGGCGTCCGACCTCGTTCCAGGCGATACGGATGCGGCGTATCGAGTGTCGCGTGAGGTGTCGCGCCGCCTTGGCTGGAACGTCGCTGGATGGAAAATTGCAGCGTTTAAGCCGGAGATGCAAAGGCGGTTGCGGGCGAACGCACCGATCTACGGTCCCGTCTACGAGCCGCAGATCCACCTCTCACCGATGCGACTCGAAGGCCGCAGGCTGCTTCACCCCCTCGTCGAGGTTGAACTCGTGGTTCGATTGTCAGCACCCTTGCCTCCTCGGTCGTCTCCCTATCTGCGTAACGATATCGAGGACGCCGTAGGATCGATCCATCCGGGCCTCGAGATCGCCGAGTGCCGTTTCGCGCACGATGACCGCTTCCCGCCCTTGAATGCGATCCTTGCCGATGGAAGTGGATCGGGAACCCTCGTGCTCGGGGAAGCGATCGTCGGGTGGCGTTCCCACGATTTCAGCGCGGGCGATGCCGCTTTGCGCGTCAATGGCACTCAACGCCGTGAAGGGCGCATCTTCGACGCGGTGGAGCACCCGCTCGCGCCCCTCGTTTGGATCGCCAACGAACTGTCTCGAGTCGGGGTCGGACTGCCTGCGGGCATATACGTCAGCACCGGTAGCCTAACCGGTATGTACCTGGCGAAACCGGGAGACGAGCTCACCGGCGATCTGGGTCCCTTGGGAGAAGTGCACGCGTTCGTAGGGGAATAGCCCCGGTTTTGCCTGGAGCGACCACCCCTCCCTCATAGTCGACGGGGGGTGCCTCCTCGCCACCTGCCTCCCCCTCCTCGAGCCGAGAACTCAGGAAAATATCTACAGCTACTCCCCCATACAAGAAGAGGGCCAGCCGATCCTTCGACCTGCAGGGGGCAATTAGGGGGCAATTGTTATTGATACCAGTTCATAGCATTCACAACAAACCCCAAAGTTTCAAGGGTTTAGTACACACAGTTCACATCATTCACCCATTAGAACGAAGGCAGAGGTCGGAGGTTCGAATCCTCCCGGGCGCACCATACGTCGCTAAAGCCTATATATATCAAGGCTTTCTCCGCATAGCTATTTTCTAGCTTCAACAGAAAACTCTTTTTGTCCGCAGTTTGTCCGCAGAATGTCTGTAACGGCTGTGATTCCTATTCTGATTCATCGAGCTGAGAAAATGAATAGGCGGTATGCTGCTCTCGAAATACGAAAATAGATATGCCATGAAAGAATCTGCCAGTAAATTTACGCTGTTTCCCAAATGGTCAATAATATGAGTCCTGAAAACCGTGATTTGCCATCAACGGACAGTTCCCGAAACCCAGCTTTGATTGTTGCAAGTCAGAGGAACTTTCAATATTTTTGGATTGCTCAGTTCTTAATTCAGGTCGTCTGTGGGGCGATGAGATTTGCTTTCCTATGGCACGCACCGCAGCTTGGTGAAATAACTTGGACGGTGCCTCTACTCGGCTTCGCTACTAGTATTCCTGGACTTATAGTAGTGTTGCCGGTGGGCGCGATTGCTGACCGAACCAATCACAAAACCTATTCCCTCGTGCTCAGTGTCGTTGCAACCGGGCTACTATTACTTACCGGTATTCTGTTAGTGCAGGATTCGCTAGATATATATTCCGCCTGCATCTTAGCTTTGTTACTTGGCACCATACAGGCCGGTTCGCGGCCGGTTTTCCAGGCTATGGTACCCAAACTGGTTGAGAGTCGACTTCTTGCTACCGGCGTAGCTCTTCAAAATGTCGGTTCTATGGGCAGTCAGGTAATCGGAGCAATCATTGCTGGTGTCCTTATCAGTTTGATTGGTACTGGGTCCGCGTTTGTATTGTGGGGAGTACTGGCGTTTATAGCTTTTATCTCCTTTTATTTAATGAGCTATCCGAGCAGGAACCCCACAAACGAGAGCTACGCCCGTCCAACAATATTTTCAGGTATCTCTGATGGTATTCGCCTTTGTTTTTCTTCCACACCTATTAGGAGTCTAATCTTTGGTGGTTTTCTAATCGGAATTGGAGGTGGGGCCTGGACAACGCTACTGCCCGAAATCGGACGTGATCAAATCGGTTTCGGGCCGGGGTACACCTCTCTACTGGCTGCTTTGGTTTCGGTAGGAATGATTTCATCAACTCTTTTTATAGCTACAAGAAGGCTGTTCAACAACAAAACTGTCTATTTCTTGATATCAGTAAACTGTTTCGGTCCGGGATTAATTTTCCTAGGCTTCACCCAAGAGCCAATTTGGGCCTTTACGTATATGTTTATTTCAGGATTGTATGCTGGGGTATTTCTCACTACTCAAAGAACCTTACTCCAAGAAAATGCTCCCAGTGATTTCGTTGCTCGAATAATGTCTTTGAATGTGTTCGTGAACGCCGGAACCGTGCCAATTTCGACAGGTATTATTTGGATACTAAGGCACATGTTCAGCAGTGGAGAAACTTTAGCAATTTTTGGACTTGCTGTAACGTTGTTATCGTTATTACTTACATTAAGTCGTAAATCGACCTGGGATAGACATTTCGACGCTTGATCAAGTTCCGCGAGGAACTCTCTATCTCAGTCCAGCGTCTGATCTTCGGACGGTACTACTATCAGATTAGACGGGAACCTTCTCTTTAAGCACCTCGTACAGCTTGGACCAATCGGCAGTAGCGATTGGTCCAAGCTGTACGGTTCCAGACGCGCTGCCACCTTCAACTGATTCCTCATAAGAAAGATCGATTGGTCCCATCGGACCAACAACGTTGACTGTCCAAGATATGTTGTTACCGTCAGTAGTTCCTTCGAAGCTTGTTTCTCCGCCGTCAGGAATCTTTAAAGTTCCGTGAAGTACATTCCCTTCAACGGATAAGGTCGCTGCCGTTGGCGGTCAAGCATTCGCGATTGAGACAATTATATTTAGTGACCGAAGCACTTAGCAATAATTCTAGTATCTGCTTCTAGATTCTCATCCACGCCCGATATGGTGAGAGCTTGTACCAAAAAATATTTCACTCGCCTCCATCAACGTTTCTGACAACGTCGGGTGTGGATGGACTGTCAACTTCAAATCTTGAAGTCGGGCGGCCATCTCAATCGCAAGTGTCGCTTCACCAATGAGCTCTGATGCTCCCTGCCCGACTATACCTGCGCCTACAACTCTTTCTGTTCCTGATTCAGATATAATTTTGGTCAGTCCACGAGACAGATTCGAGGCGATAGCCTTGCCTGATGAGGACCATGGAAATTTACTGACCACGACATCAAGTCCAAGTCGGCGCGCGTCAGTTTCAGTAATACCCGTCCACGCGATTTCTGGTTCAGTAAATACGACAGCTGGGATAACTGGTGGTTCCCATTCGCTAGGCAAGCCTGCAATCGCTTCGATCGCTACTCGAGCTTCGTGACTCGCCTTGTGAGCAAGCATCACTCCTCCCGTAACATCTCCAATTGCAAATATATTCGAGAGATTTGTGCGTTTTTGCTTATCCGTTTGAATGAAGCCTGATTCAGTATACTCAACCCCTAGTTCGCTTAGGCCTAAATCCTCTACATTTGGCTCTCGACCTACAGATATAAGTACTCGATCGAATGGCATCTCGACAAGGTTTGGGTCTGGACCAGAAAAAGTTGCGATGATTCCATCTGGAGTCTCGACTAGTTGGGATACGGTCGTATTTAAACGGATACTCTCCACATAATCTTCTAACTGAAGAGTCATCACATCCACCAAATCAGAGTCAATCCCTGGAAGCAACGCGCTTGCTGCTTCGACAATAGTGATATGAGATCCTAGTGCTCCATACACGCTGGACATTTCCAGACCAACGTACCCACCACCTATAACTAAAAGTGAATCAGGTATCTCCGGTATAGAGAGTGCCTCCGTTGAATCCCAAATGTAATCTGAGTCCAGACGCAAATTCTCCGGCAGTACAGGCCTAGACCCAGTTGCCACAACCGCATAATCAAACTTAATGTCAATCAATTCGTCACTAGCATCAACTCGTAAAGTTTGATCGTCGAGAAATCGTCCACGTCCTTGCACAAAGGTCACATCACGCGCTCTTGCAATCTGAGAAAGCCCTCTCGTGAGTCTGCTAATGACTGTGTCCTTCCATCCCCGCAATTTATCGAGATCAATCTCAGGCGATGAAAAATGAATACCGAACGATGCAGCTTCGTGAGCCATATGCAGGCTATGTGTAGCGTGAAGCAATGCTTTAGAGGGAATACAACCATGGTGAAGGCATACACCTCCTGGCTGGGATTCTAAATCAACCAAAGTGACTTTCATGCCCATTTCACTTGCTAAAAACGCGGCAGGGTATCCGCCTGGACCAGCACCCAGAATCACAATATGAGGAGACAAATTAGACATGAATTACCTACCCATCGTTAGCATCATTGGGTTTTGAATCGCTCGTTCTATCCATTGCATAAATCGGGCGCCATCAGCGCCGTCGACAATTCGATGATCATGCCCAAGGGATAGCGGGATTTCAAGACCGGCAATCCAAGTACCATCATCCTGTAGCGATGGTACTTGTCTACTTCTTCCCACTCCAAGCACTGCTACCTCAGGGTAGTTGATAACAGGAGAGAAAAATTCGGTACCAAAACCACCAAGATTAGTGATGGTAAAGGTGCCGCCTTGAGAATCATCAAGCGAAAGATCATTATTTCGAGCCCGTGCACTGAGGTTCGTAAGTTCCACTGAAAGGTCAATGATGCTTTTTTTATCTACGTCGCGAATGACCGGCACGACCAAGCCTCGATCCGTGTCTATTGCCACTCCAATATGCACGTAATTCTTATAGATTATTTCTTCGCTCTGTAGATCAACACTGCTATTTATCAACGGATTTGCCTTGAGTGCAGCGGCCACAATTTTCAATATAAAGACGGTAATCGTTAGCTGTCCTCCTGCATCCTTGGCCTGCGCCTTATATTTCTGACGAATATTTTCCATTTCAGTAATATCAATAGAGTGTTGTAGAGTCACATGTGGGATCGTAGTCCAACTCATAGACATATTTCTGCTAATTGTTCGCCTCAAACGGCTCATCGGTACCCGTGTTACATCACCAAAAACAGTAAAATCAGGCAATTTTTTGGTTTCGTTCAACGGTTGGGAATCCACGTTAAGAGAACGTGCTCGGACGACTAGTTTTATATCGTCTTCAGTGACTCTGCCACTATCACCTGAACCAGCCACCAAATCCAGTCCAACCCCTAATTCACGAGCAAATTTTCTTACTGAGGGCGCCGCTGATGGCCCAAAGCTAGTGGATAAGTCAGGTTCTACAAGCACATTAGGAGAAACTGATGGTACCTCAATTGGTTCAGAAATCTCTTCAGTTGCTAAATCTGAATTCTGATCAAAGTCAGTAGACACAGGTTCAACAACCTGTGTGTCTGGGATCTCTCTAGTTGAGTCAGCATCTGGAATCTTTGAGAGAATTACTTCTGACTTAGACTCCTGACTTAACACGAACAAAAGCTGTCCTACCTCAATTACTTGACCAGTAGATACCATGATCTCCGTGACGTAACCTTCTATTTCCGATGGAACATCCAGTGTCGCTTTCTCGGTCTCAATTTCAAGAACTGAGTCATTTTCTCGCACGTAATCTCCGAGGTTAACCAGAATCTTAAGCACATCAGCGTCGAGAATATCCTCGCCCAACTCAGGTAACCTAATCTCACTCATCAATTCCTCGCTAACCTAACTTTCAATCAACAGTTGCTGGATCGAGTTGACTGATATCAACGTTCAATTCATTAACATATTTTTGAAACTCTGAAACTAAAATCCGCTCATCTCTAAGCAATTGGGATAGTGCAGAAAAAACAATGTGATCTGCAGAGACCTCGAAGAAATCTCTGAGCTCCTCCCGCGTCGAACTGCGCCCAAAACCATCCGTCCCCAATGAAGTGAACGGAGCATTCACATACTTTGCTACTGAATCAGGTAATGATTTTAAGTAGTCGGATGCAGCAATAACTGGCGCAGGTGAATCTCCTAAGCTGCACTCTAAAAATGATTTATGAGGCGTGGATTCTGGGTGTAGCCGATTCGATCGTTCGATAGATTGTGCGTCGCGTCTCAATTCGTTGTAAGAAGTAACTGACCATACATCGGCCTGAATCCCGTAATTCAGCAACGTCTGTTGAGCAGCGAGTGTCTCATTGAGGATCGCACCGCTCCCAAACAAGTTAATGTCCGGCCGATCGGTTTTTGAACAGGATTGCCTGAAACGGTATATCCCTCTTAGGACACCCTCTCTTACTTTATCGAAATCTCCGTCAGGAACAGGCGGTTGAACATAATTTTCATTACAGACGGTGAGATAGTAAAAAACGTCATCGCCTTCGTCATACATTCGTCTAATACCATCAGTCAAAATAATAGCAATCTCATAAGCAAAAGCTGGGTCATAAGAGATTAGCGACGGAACAGTTGAGGCAAGAACCTGACTATGGCCATCCTGATGTTGCAGTCCCTCACCATTGAGTGTTGTGCGTCCGGAAGTCGCACCAATCAAAAAGCCTTTAACTCGAGCGTCGGCAGCAGCCATGACTAAGTCTCCAACTCGCTGCAAACCAAACATCGAGTAAAAAATAAAAAATGGAATAGTCGTAACTGCGTGCGTCATTTCTGATGTTCCTGCAGCTAAGAATGATGCGAGTGCTCCGGCTTCAGAAATCCCCTCTTGTAAAATTTGTCCCGTTTTACTTTCCTTGTAAAACAGTAATCCCCCCGCATCAACAGGTTCATATAACTGGCCTTTCGGTGCGTATATGCCAAACTGTCTGAAGAAACTATCTAGGCCAAAGGTTCTAGCTTCATCAGGAACAATTGGTACGATGCTACTGCCCAATAGGTCATCGCCCATTAAAGCAGCAAGCATCCGGACGAATACCATTGTGGTGGACGCTTCTCGTTCCCCAGAACCTAGATAAAAATCATCGAACAATCCCTCTGGAATTTTCGCGTTTAACGAGCGGGTCACTGTTCTTCTGGGTATAAATCCTCCTAATTTCTTTCGCCTATCAATTAGGTAGGTCATTTCCGGAGAATTATTTGCCGGTCGATAGAGTGGAGCTCCAATGACCTCCGCATCAGAGAGCGGTATTTCAAAGCGATCTCTGAAATTTAGAAGTTCCTTTTCGTTTAGACGTTTCTGCTGATGAGTTATATTTCGTCCCTCACCAGACTCGCCAAGGCCATAACCTTTTATTGTGCGAGCAAGAATCACGGTTGGAGTACCCGAGTGACTCACAGCTGACTGGTAGGCGGCGAATACCTTGTCAGGGTCATGGCCACCAAGACGCATTCGCCAGAGTTCATCATCAGATAAATGCTCAACCATTCTCAAGAGGCGTGGATCTACCCCATAAAAATGCTCTCTAATATAGGCGCCGCCGGCAACGGTATATTTTTGATACTCACCATCAACAATTTCACCCATCCGTTGGACCAACAAGCCTTCAGTATCCTCGTCCAATAGTGCATCCCACTCTTGACCCCAAAGCACTTTAATGACGTTCCAACCGACTCCCCGGAAAACTGCTTCCAGCTCCTGGATAATTTGTCCATTGCCTCTAACAGGCCCATCAAGTCGTTGTAGATTACAGTTCACTACGAAAATCAAGTTGTCCAAATTTTCTCTAGCTGCTAATGAAATGGCGCCAAGCGACTCTGGTTCATCAACTTCTCCATCGCCCAAAAAAGCCCATACTTTTTGTTTGGATTCAGCGATTAGGCCTCGCCCTTCTAAATACCGTGTAAATCTAGCTTGATAGATCGCTGAAAGAGGTCCTAACCCCATGGATACTGTCGGGAACTGCCAATAGTCGGGCATCAATCGAGGATGTGGATATGACGGCAGACCTCCCCTCAATTCACGTCTGAAATTATGGAGCTTGTCTGGCTTAAGTCGACCCTCTAAATAAGATCGCGCATATATTCCAGGAGATGCATGACCCTGGAAATAAATAAGATCCGCTCCATCTTTGTACTCGTCCCCCTTAAAAAAGTGATTAAAGCCAATCTCCAATAACGTGGCCGCTGATGCGTAAGTCGAAATATGTCCGCCGATATCCTCAGAGGCCTGATTAGCTTCAACCACCATTGCCATAGCATTCCACCGAATAAGACTCTTTATTCGTCTCTCCAAGAGTCGGTTCCCTGGAAACATGGGTTGGTGATGGTGGGAAATGGTGTTCACGTACGGGGTCTGCGATGTGACCGGTAAGTGGATTCCCGATCGTTGTGCCTCTACTTGCAAACGGCTCAGGATTTCTGACGCTCGCTCGCCGCCCTGTTTCCGCTGCACATCACGTAGTGACTTAAGCCAGTCCTCGGTCTCAAGGCGCCGTGCTACTTGGTCATTGCCATCAACTAAATCCGACATACCAGTCCCTATATTTGAAATCATACGCCGTATGTCAAACATTTTTATTAACAATAATAGATAGTGCATATCACGCCGAGTAATAGCATTTTTGTGGAAATAGCATACCCTCTTAACATGGGAACAGCTCGAGTCACAGTTCAGCACCAAGTCGAATATGCTGTAGGCCTTGATTGGCTGCACAAAGCATATCTATCTGTCCTAGATGGGCGAAAAGACTCAGCAAGTCAAATTGAGCAAATTGGATTCTTTGAACATAAGCCCGTATACACCTTGGGAGCTCGAGCAAATCGAACCAATCTAATAAGACCAGAAAATGAGCTCGCCGCCCCGCTAGTTCAAACCAGCCGCGGCGGCGATATCACCTTTCACGGCCCAGGACAAATCGTCTGCTATCCAGTGTTCGATCTAAATAGCAGGAAACTGAAAATTGGTGAGTACATACGAGCTCTTGAATCCGTCATTATCGCTTCACTTCGTACAACAGGCTTGGATCCGAAGCGTATAGCAAATCTACCTGGAGTTTGGATTGGAGAAAATAAAATTGCGGCCCTCGGAGTGCGGCTTCGTAACGGGATATCGCAACACGGATTTGCTATTAACGTAAGCACTGATCTTAGTTGGTACGAATCAATTATCCCTTGTGGAATTGAAAATTATGGCGTGACATCAGTTGAAAAATTGGGCCTCAAAATAGAGTTTGATGAACTTATTGAGTGCCTCGCCACCAAACTTTGCAGCTATTTTGATATCCACTGCTATTCGCCCCTTGAAACAGTGCCTTATTCATAAAGGATTGCTATGCGCTCCAGTACAGCCTCTCGCCCAGTCCATCAAAAAAAACCTAACTGGTTCAAAGCCAAATTCCCGACCGGAGAGCGATTCGCGGTAGTAAGAAATCTAGTCCGAGAACACAACTTAAGTACCGTTTGTGAAGAGGCCCGTTGTCCAAATATTGGAGAATGTTTCAACTCAGGTACTGCAACTTTTATGATTTTAGGTGACACATGTACACGTGCCTGCCGATACTGTGCTGTTAATTCAGGACGTCCTGACCCCGTCGATCCACTCGAACCAATAAGGCTCAGTAAAGCCGTAAAAAAACTAGGCCTAGACTATGTCGTACTTACATCGGTTGACCGGGATGATTTGAGCGACGGCGGGGCATCGGTGTTTGCCGCCTGCATTCGTTCAATCAAACATTTAAATCCATCTTGTCTGGTAGAAATATTAATCCCTGACTTTCAAGGAAACTTGTTAGCTCTGCATGAGGTTCTCAATGCAGAACCAGCTGTATTGAACCACAACATAGAGACCGTTAAAAGGCTCTATCCGGAGTTAAGGCCAAAAGGAAATTACTCCCTTGCCTTAAATCTATTCAGGCAGTCTAAGCAATACAACAAGACAATTCCGATAAAGAGTGGCTTGATGGTTGGGATAGGTGAAACAATTCCTGAAATTCTTGAAACAATGAAAGATCTCAGGGACTCAGGAGTTGAATTACTAACAATTGGGCAATACTTACAGCCAACCCCAAAACATGTACCAATCTCTAGATTTGTCACTCCCCAAGAATTTGAAAGCTTCAAGAAGTTTGGGTACGATATCGGGTTTCGTCACATGGAGTCAGGACCACTGGTACGCTCTTCTTATCACGCAGCCAGCCAGGCGCAAGTGGCATCAAAGTTAAATCGTTGATCGATCTCAAGAAATTCACATTCGATTCAGTTAGTTTCGCCAACGAAACCGACGGGGAGAGCAACGCCTTATTAGGCAACTGCGGGGCGATGGATATGCAGTCACCGTTTAGTGGAACAAGTTGTGGAGATGGTTTCTTAAGATACGTTCGTTCGGAACTACTCCTTGTGAGAATAGTTTGCCATTGACCAGAACCACTGGCGGATGCCATCCTCCATGGATTAATGCTTTGGGAAGATTTTCCAGCCAAGGTTTTACTTCGATTTCAATATTTTCATAATCTGAAGTGATCTTTTCAATGAGTTGGTGGGTTAAATCACACTCTTTGCACCAGCTGTCAGGGACATTGAAAAAGAATTGTTTCCCAGCTATTGGGAATAATGTAACAATGGATTTACTCATGCTGAGAGTGTAAACGTTTCCCCAGTAATTTTTTCAAATTTTGTATGCATGTTTTATAAGCGAGTGCCCTCCCATACATAGGGGACGGGGAATCGCCTTTTGCCCTGGTACCCGCTCTTGCTTCGGGATCTCGTTGAATGCCGCTGAGTAGTCCCCCATACAAGAAGAGGGCCAGCCGATCCTTCGACCTGCCCCCTTTGTCCCACAAATGTCCCACATAACTCCAGATAGACCTAGATCAACGTAGATCACCTATGAGACGCAACCCCTTATACAGTATGGGATACAAGATAATCCTGATAACCCCAAATACTATTTGAAGACTGAATAGGTGTGGTCCTGTTGAGTAATAAATTCAAGAAGCACAGCAGTACCCTCTTGCGTCTTTTGTATTCCTCGCTCGATTGCCGGAATGATATCCTCGGGTCGTTCTATTCGTTCACCATAACCGCCAAAAGCTTTAGCCATATCGGCATAATTACCTGAAATATCAGTCGATCCATATTTCTCGCGAGCTACCTGCATAATCGGCAACTCGATTGCCATCGAAAAATTATTAAACAGAATAGACAAAATTGGGATGTTCTCACGGACAGCCGTCTCAAAATCCATTCCTGTAAATCCAATAGCCGCATCACCCCATACATTTATACAAAGCTTATCCGGACGAGCCAATTTTGCGCCCATGGCTAGACCAAGTCCATACCCCAGTTGTGTGGTTTTTCCCCAGCCAATGTAGCTGAGCGGAACATCTGTAGTCCAAAACGGTGACAACTGATCTCTTGGACTACCAGCGTCATGCGTGATAATTGTGTTGTCTACATCCACTGTCGCATGCAAGTCACGGATAACTCTGTAAGGAGACAGTGGAGCACTGTCATCGTCAAGACGCGGCTGCCAGTCATTCAGCCATTCATCTCGAATGGAGGCAATTTCAGTCGCAATACCTTCGGCTCGCCCACGTCCGCCATCGCCTATAAGTGCACGAACCTCGCGAATGAGAGTGGTGAGTGTTAATTGTGCATCGCCAACTAATGGCTGCGTTACTTCAACTGTATTATCAAGGTCGAGTGGATCCAAAGTTGAATGAATCACGGTTTTACCTTTTGGGAATTGGATTCCAAATCCAGTTGCGAAGAATGAACAACCAATACCGAAAATAACGTCTGCTTTTTGAATAAAGTGATGGACCGGTTTCGGCAGTGCCCGTCCGCCCGAACCAAGTGCCAACGGATGGGTTTCTGGAAACGCACTCTTCCCCTCAAGACTTGTTGTAACAGGCACCTCAAGTAACTCAGCCAGTTCTTTTAGTTCACCCCACGCTTTGGCGTAATGTACACCCTGTCCCGCATAAATTACCGGATTAGAAGCGCTCACGAGCATTTCCGCTGCTCTGGACACATCAGACGGATCAGGGGCAGATCGTGCAACTTTCACAGGTGTATAGGACAACGATTCAATCTCTTCAGGAAATACATCAGTCGGGATTTCAATTACTGCCGGACGTGGTCGACCATTCCTCACGGCACTAAATGCTCTACGCATTGCGTCTGGGATCGCAGACGACACAGTAACCTGCTCAACTGACTTCGCAACGTGCTGGAAGTTTAAAAGACTACTGAAATTAGGAGTGACATTCGTAAGCTTTCGATCATAACCGGCAGGAATTATAATGATCGGTACCGAGTCGCCATATGCTTGAGCGACTCCTCCAAACGCGTTCTCACTTCCAGGGCCGTGTTGCATTACAAAAACGCCGATTTCGTCACCCGAATTGATGCGACTAAAGGCGTCAGCCATATGAATACCAGTTCGCTCTTGTCGCACGATAATCGTCCGTATGTCAGCTCGAGCAGCAGCTTCAATAATTGGATTCACTGGATATCCAACTATAAATTCAACGCCTTCTCGTTTTAATATTTCGGCTATCGCATCAGAAACCAACACAGTACATATCCCCCTAATAAGCCCAAACACCGAGCTTGTTTGACAGTCTTGTAGCTTAAAAATTCTATAAGCTAATTGTTTTATTATGAGCCTCAAGTTATACCAAGTAGTAGGTGTTTACAAGGCCAAGAAAAGATCTAATCCGACCAGCGCTATCTAATCTCGACGACCGTCTCTGTTTTTAATCTTTGATAGGTAAATTTGGCAACACGTCATCCGTAAAGCGGACAAAACTATCGTGGCTGAGTGGCGCGCACATCAAATAGTCGAGTCCTATTTCATCCTGCAAGCGGAGGATTTCATCGACTACCTTTTCTTTCGTTCCATGGATCATCACCTTCTGCACGTACCGATCAACCGGATCCATATCTTCATCCGGGCGATTGATGTAACTTCCAAGCATCCATTTCGCGCCCTGACTGGCTATTACCTCAGCTTCAGCATCAGTATCTGCTACTGCAATCAATCTTGCTGTTGGAAGAATACGATTTTCGGTTGAGTGCCCATGTTCCCTCAATGTATCGAAAAATAACTGCCTCTTTTCACCAATTTCTTCATGACTTGAGTGGGGATCCATAAGAATAGAAAAACCAAGCTTCGCTGCGGCCTCAATTGATTCTCGTGACGTCGCAGCCATCCATACGGGTGGGTGTGGGTCTTGCAGTGGTTTAGGAAGCACTTCAACATCCTCGAAATCCCAATATTTACCGTGATAGGTTAATTTCTCATTCTTCCAGGCTTCAACTACAATTTGGAAATTCTCTCTGAATTGCTCCCCGCCCGTCTCAGGCGTTACTCCGAAAACTTCATACTCTTTGCGGTCAAAACCGCGCCCGGCACCCCAGTTCACTCGACCACCAGAAAAATGATCGAGCAAAGCTACTTCCTCAGCGATTCTTAGGGGGTGGTACATCGCTGCCAGCGTCACCCCCATTCCAATTCGAATATTTTGTGTCCTTGAAGCTACTTGGACTCCCATCATATGAACCGATGGACACACGGAATATGTTGAAAAATGATGCTCCGCTAACCATACACAGTCGTATCCTGTCTGATCCATGATCTCGATGCGAGATAATGCGCGTTCGTACACTTCGGGAAGCGGAACTCTTCTACCAGGCCATGAAAAAAACTGTAATGTACCTACATTCATTCAAAATTCCTCCCTAGTCCTCAAGAAATATAACAGTCAACTAGTGGCGTAACAGTTTTTCACCCGATTAATCTCTTACGAAAAACAGCTGGAACTCCAATATTCCATTATCTTCGATCGAAACAACCGATCTTGAGGACGGCTGCTCAATGTCATAATCTGCAAACAAAATCGGGTAGGATCCGACAATTACAAGAACTTCGTCCACTAATGTTCCTTCAATCGTTATAACTACCTGATTCGGCACTCCATGCAGCGTCAACGTTCCAACAACCGCATAGGATTCCGAAATTCCAGTCTTATAGTCCGCTGTTATCTGAATTTCATCAACTAACTTGAAATCCGCTTGAGGAAATAAATCCGTCTCAATGGCCTGACTTCGCAGCGCTCGGTCCCTGTACTGACTATCGCTAGTGAGCGACCTCAAATCAGCAATTATATTAACAGATAGTACCTTCGTCCCGTCAAACTCCAAAGTAGCCTCAATATTTGACGTTCTGCCGACCGCCGTGAATTCACCAAGTCTGTTGAGAATCTCGTTTACTCGGTACCCGACAAATGAATCTTGTGAGTCGGACAAGACCCAACTTCCCACTAACGACTGCTCCTCAGGTTCCTTGGTTTCTGTCGCCAGCGGCTGTGTGGCCGAGTTAGTTGTAATTGACGTGGACGAGGCAACAGATGCCACAGCTGCTTGCAATGACACCTCCTCTTCCACTGACCGAAATACAAATAAGTACAAGAAAGCAACGATCGCAACTAGACTGAGAACAGCAAAAATTGCAAAAGAGATAAATACTTTGGACTTAATTTTTTTCATACTCTAACTTTACATAATATTTTCTTATGCTCCTTAGGAACTCATTACACTAGAGGCATAGCCGTTTCAAAAAAACCATTGGCAGTTTTATTGTTAGTTTGGAGACTCATGAATAACGAATCAACGCATCTCTCACTTTTAAACGCGATGGTTTGGTCAGGAACTCAAGAGTCACCTATCAAAAGAAATGTTTTTATCGAAGACGGCATCTTCGCGGATGAACCATCGACAAAGGCAATAAAAATTGATGCATCTGGTCTCACACTTATTCCTGGACTGATTGAGGCTCACGCGCATCTCTGCTTCAACGCGGGAACCGACTGGAGAGCCGTGTATGACAACGATACGCCTTCACGTATGTTGCTAAGAATGGTAGAAAATGGCCAAAAAATGTTGCGGGCAGGAATTACCACAGTTCGTGATTTAGGTGCGCCAACGGAGCTTGCTGTCACACTAAGAGATGCGATCGAGACGGGAGTGACCCGCGGACCCTCTCTCTTGGTCGCGGGTGCACCGGTTACACCAACAGGTGGGCATTGTTATTTTATGGGCGGCGAGGCCGATGGCGAGCTAGGCGTCAGGGTAGCCGTGCGTGAACGAGTTAAAGCGGGCACAGACTGGATCAAAGTTATGGCCTCAGGCGGCAATATGACACCAGGCACTAATGTTGAGCGCGCCCAATATTCGGTTGATGAAATGCGGGCGATCGTAGACGAGGCGCATCGGCTAGGTACATCTGTTACCGCTCACGCACATGGTGTCGAGGGAATTCGCCACGCTCTCGCGGGTGGCGTAGACATGCTCGAACACTGCTCGTTCCAAACCCCCAATGGTAGTGAGCCGGTTGCGGAGGTTATTTCAGATATTGTCACCAAAAAAACAATCGTGTCGCCGACGATCGTCGGTGCTCTGGGTGGACAACAAAATACCGAACGCTACGCACGTCGGGCAAGTTTAACGAAGCAATTAGTTGAAAGTGGTGCCAGAATCCTCATGTCAACTGACTGTGGAATTCCCAATACGCCACACGAAGATTTAAGTTACGCACTCGAAGTCATGCAACATATGAGCGAGCTAAGCGCTCTTGAGACTTTACGACTAGCTACTAGTACTAGTGCTAAATTGCTTGACCTAAATGACCGTGGTTGCATCGAGACAGGATACAGGGCTGATCTCTTAGCATTACACACAGATCCGACCAAGGATTTAAGCGCGCTTCGAGATATTAAGTATGTGATCAGTGCTGGCAACCTAGTGTCTCGTTAGGCAATAAATCTCAGTCTCGTCGCACACGAACCAAATCTGGAGTTAATTCCGAAAGAGATGACGCACCAGCCAGCGCCATCGTACGCTCTAATCCCTCTCGCAAATGCAAAAGAGCATGGTCTACCCCACGCTCACCCCCTGCGCCCAAACCGTATAAATAGGCCCGTCCAGCCATACAGGCGTTAGCGCCCAACGCAATAGCTTTTGCAATATCACTCCCTCTGCGGACTCCACCATCACAAATTATCTCGATATCTCCTCCAACCGCCTGAACCACAGAGTCGAGAAGTTCAAATGGAGCGGGTGCTCCATCCAACTGTCGGCCACCATGATTCGAGAGAGCAATCCCCTCCAGCTTCAGATCTGTCGCAATTTTGGCGTCTTCTACAGTCTGTATTCCCTTGATTATGATCGGGCCTTTCCAAATCGATCGAAACCACTCGACATCTGACCAAGACAAACTCGGATCAAATTGTGAATTAATATAATCTGACAACGTGACAGGGTCTGACCCATCACCTACACCCTTACCTTTGACGTTCGCAAAAGAGATAGGATCAGAAGTTACAAAATCCCAAGTCCAACCTGGGTGCAATATACCATCGATGATTGTGCCCATACCAACCTTCGGTGGCAGAGTGAAACCCTGGCGTACATCTCTCTCCCTCCGGCCAAGCACTGCAGTATCGACCGTGATCATTATGCCCTCATAATCAGCGGCGATTGCACGCTCGAGCATCTCGCGAACAAGTTCACGATCCCGCCACACATATACCTGAAACCATTTCCTACCCGAAGATACCTCCGCAATTTCTTCAATCGATCGCGTTCCAAGAGTCGAAAGCGTATACGGAATTCCTGCACGATCTGCAGATCGTGCAACGGCCAGTTCACCTTGCGAATCTGCTATTCGGCCAAAACCCGTCGGTGCAAGTATTAGCGGAAATGAGAGGTCTCTCCCAAAAAGTTTGGATTGCAAGGAAATATTACTGACGTCCCGAAAGACCCGAGGTCTGAATTCAACAGCCCCATATGCCTCACTGTTTCGACGCAGTGTCACTTCGTCCTCCGCCGCGCCATCGATGTAATCAAATACCCCACCAGGAAGACGGCGCTTAGCCTTTGCTCGCAAGTCAGAGATACTCGCGGCAGTCTGAAGTCTCCTAGTAACAGGATCCCATTCAAATTTTCTAAAACGAAGCACCGATCTAAGAGTTGAAATAACACGCATAGCTGGTCCCCTACTCACCCGATCTTCACTGTCGCTCGACTGTCAATTAATCTCTTTATGAATCGCCATCCGGACGCAAAATTAATATATTCATGAACGCCACGCCAGCCGCAATCGCAATGGCTACAGATAAATTCACTGAGTCCGGACTAAACAACGATCCATAGCCCACATTATAAAACGAAGCGCCAAGCATTTGTACAAATCCTAATATTGCGGATGCCATACCAGCGATCTGAGGAAATGGGATCATCGCAGTAGCCATTGCCGCGGGCCTGGCAAATCCAAAGCCGAAAGCTGTTACGGTCATCGGCAATACGATTGTCCACACATTACTCATCCCGGTCAGGGTAAAGAAAGTCATCGTCGCTCCACCTAACATTCCAATTCCTGTTCCGATAAGCACAAGTTTATTTGTCTTGATGCGCCCTATAAAACGACTTGCCGTCCATGCACCCAACATTATTCCAAATGCCATCAGGCCAAACGAAAATCCAAAGTTTCTGGGCGAAAGTCCAAACTCATCAATGAGGACGAACGAGGAAGATGAAATAAATATCAATTGCGCACTGAACATGAAACCAATAGTGGTTGAATAGATAACAAAATCTCTGTTAGAAAAAAGTGTGCCCAGATTTTTGACTATTGACACGTAAGTAAGTGCGGTTGAATCCTGATAGTGATTTGTCTCGGAAAATGAAACTCGATACCCAATCAACAACAGAACACCAAGCAATATAAGTGCAAAGAAAACAGCCTGCCAATCAAATACCTCCAGCAGAAGGCCGCCGATAATCGGTGCAAGCATAGGAGCCAGAGGTGTCGCAACGTTGATGTAAGAAAGTGCTCGAACCGCACCCTCCTTACCGTAATGATCTAGCACAATTGCACGACTGATCGCCGCTCCAGCGCCGCCGCCGAAACCTTGAATAACTCTACCTATAATCAACACCGTTGAGCCGTTTGCCAAGACACAGATTATTCCACCCAACACGAATAAAAAAAGGCCAACAGTCAACACCGGTCTCCTGCCAAACCGATCAGAACACGGTCCATAAATCAACTGTGAGCTGGCGAACGCAAGCAAAAACAGCGTGACGCATAGCTGTAACGCCGTCGAACTAATATCCAATTGAGATGCCATAGAAGGCATCGCTGGTAAAAACATATCCACCGCGAGCGGCGCTATCGCACTGAGGACTATCAGTAGCGATAAAATCCATAATTGATTTTCAACACTTTGCTTCCTATAGAAGACTTGAGTTAGGTTCATAAAGACAAGATAGGTTTATTTTTGCCTACAAGGTGAAAACTCAACCAATATAGCTGTAGTTCAAAAAATATCATTTTGAACTACGAGGTAAACTCTCATACTTATGAGTAAAAAAATAATCCAAATGTTTCATATCGTTCTTTTTGAGCCACTCATACCAGGAAACACAGGAAACATTATTCGACTGTGCGCAAATACCGGAGCATCGCTGCACCTCATCAGGCCTCTTGGATTCAATTTTAACGAAACTCATTTACGTCGTGCATCGCTCGATTATTCTGACTTAGCTTCGGTAACGGAATATGAAAACCTTGAATCATATATCGCACAGTGGTCGGAAAGACGAATACTTGCGATCACGACCAGCGCTACTGAGACTTATACAGATACAGAATTTACCGTCTCAGACTCACTACTTTTTGGTCGTGAAGATACCGGTCTGCCGGACTCATATCTCGAAGGGCTGCCAACGGATCAAAAATTATTAATTCCAATGCAGCCATCAAATCGGAGCATTAACTTATCGAACTCTGTGGCAATAGTTACCTACGAAGCGTGGCGACAACTTTCCTTCCAAGGACGGGTCTAGAAAAATACTCAATTACCAGTCCAAGATCTCAGTGCACTCACCATCTTCGACCCGAATAACTCGAGTAGCAACCTCTTTAACTAACAAGTCATCATGACTTGCGCAGACGATAGTTCCTTCATATTTAGACAGCGCTTCAATGAGTTTTTTGCGAGTAGTTACGTCCAAATGGTTCGTCGGCTCATCTAGGAGCAGCACATTCGAAGGTTGGAGTAGAAATTTCGCTAAGGCAACCCGACTTCGTTCACCACCCGATAAGACTGAAATTAATTTGTGTACGGTGTCTCCTCTAAATAAAAATTGTCCGAGAGCTCTGCGAATCTCTGTCTCGGACTTACCAGCTGCTACTGACTTCACTTCATCAAGTACCGATACGCTCACATCCAACACCTCATCCTGATGCTGATCGTAATATGTGGGTTCCGCTCTATCAGACCAAAGAATGCTGCCTTCTGTCGGAGCAAATTCTCCAGAAATAGCTCTTAAAAACGTGCTTTTCCCACTTCCATTGGGTCCAACCAAAACAACTTTTTGTCCCCGCTCCACGACCATATTTGCGTCGATCAATATGGTCTGATCATCCCAATTATGACCGAGACCATCCACCTGTAAGACCTCACGCTCCACTCGACCTGATGATTCCAACTGAAATGAAACCTGTTTCTCCTTAGTCGGCAACACAGTCCGGTTAATCTTTTCAAGTGACTTCTCTCTCGATGCGACTTGCGTTGCTTTTGTTGCTTTGCTGCGAAACCGTTCAATAAAACGTTCTTGCCTGGCGATTTCACGATTCTCCTGAGTCGCTGCCTTCTCAAGTTGGGTTATCTTGGCAGCCTTCTGCGTGAGGAACGAGGAATAGTTGCCGACATAACTCGTCACCAGTCCATCACGCAACTCAACGATTCTCTCTGCTACACCGTCCAAGAAATCACGATCGTGCGTGACCAACACAACCGTTCCTGAAAATTGTGAGAGGTACTGGGTAAGCCATGCCTTAGCGCGCTGATCCAAATGGTTAGTGGGCTCATCCAGCAATAAATGCTCCGGCTGACGCACCAGTATTTTGGCCAGTCCAATTCGCATTTTCCAACCACCAGAAAAATCCCCACACTTTTTATCTCTATCCTCTTTGGTAAATCCTAGTCCGTCTAACACACGCCCAATACGCTCTTCTATTCTGTACCCATCCAATGCCTCAAACGCTGAAAATAGTGAAGCTTGCTGCTCTATCAGCTGATCAATATTCCCGGTGCCCTGGCTAATTAATTCAGAGACTTGATCAATTTCGCTCTGAAGTGTGGTTACATCATCAAACGAAACCCATAATTCTTCGAGTAATTTGCGATCGCTCTCGAACGGTACATCTTGATTTAAATAGCTCAATTCGCCAGCTTTACAACCAGCTGTTCCTGAATCTGGCGTTTCAACTCCTGCGACCAACTTAAGAAGGGTTGACTTACCCGTACCATTTGGTCCGACCAGACCTATCTTTTCACCGTCTGGCACGTGAAACGACACATCTCGCAGAATTGGAGTTGCTCCGAACGATTTACTTAGCTCATTAACAAAAATCACAGTACATCAATGTTACCGGAAGCTTATTTACGATCTATGATCCAGCGATATAAAGTGAGATTTAAAATGATCTATCAAATCGATACAGAGTGGGAACAATTAAGATATCCGGATGCGAAACTTGTCAGTGGTGCGTTCGAACTCGATTCGCTCGTTGGCGAGGAATCTTGGTATCCCGCCCGAACAAACATTGACTTACATCTAACTCTCGCTGAAATATTTGAACAATGGTCTTTCACACCACACTTCAGTACTCACAGCAAAAATAATAGTCTCGACATCGAAGTTCAGGAATGGGTGAGATCCTACGGTTTGCTCCATCATGTGGCAGATTCTAGACCCAGGTTCGGCAAATACGCACGCACTTTTATAGAAACTGCGGGCATGATTAGCTGGATTACTCAAAGCACAGCCCTCGTTGAAACAATGCAGAAGATTGACTCAAATGATATGGATTTAATTGACGCCAAAATTGCCTTCCCAAATCCACTTCAGTATGTAACTCCATCAAAAGAAATAGCACACACAGTGGTCGATCATCACGGAAAGCAATTTCCGCGCACTGTCACCGAGCCACATCAATTCGCTCCGGCTGCTAAAGCTCAGATGAGCGGTTTACATGTGACGAGTAAAGAATGGAATACATCTTCACGTACGGTATTGAATTGCATCCAAAAAGTTCTCAACACATATCTCTCAACGGAGGTGGATTTAATTCCGTTGAACACACTCACTCACAAGAGTGATGGCACCAGCGACGACCCAGCTCAGTGCCTAATACGACCAAAAAATCTAATCGGCTTTATATGGTCTTTATGTCTCACACAGACCGATGTAAATATTTCCGTATAACCCCAAAACCTTCCACGAATTCAGGGTAGGCTAGATCCATGCTCAGTAGTACACGTCTCAGACATCTTCTCGCAACGTTATACGGCATTCCGTTCGTCATTATCGGAATTAACCACTTTAGAAATCCTGAATGGTTTGAACCCATTGTCCCTGAAGCCATCGGATCGCCAAGATTCTGGGTGCTAGTAAGTGGAGTGTTTGAAATTCTCTTGGGACTAATGGTGATGATCCCACGAACACGGAAATATGCAAGCATTGGTTTCGTAGCCATGCTAATCAGTATTTATTGGGCAAATCTCAACATGTGGATCAATGATATTGAAATTGGAAACACCCGACTTTCGCAATTCGGACACGTCGTACGGGCAGCGATCCAATTCCTGCTCATTATTGTGGCGTTATGGCTTGGTAAACTACCGCCCTTTAATAAAAAAGGTGTGCCTGATTAGTGACAAGCGTCACGAATATTAATCTCTGCGCAATCACTCGATTATTTCCGAGCCAACCGTTCAAATCTGCGGCGCTCGGCTCTCGTCTTACCAGGCGGCGTGACATCCAACATCCCAATCGTAATAATTGGCGGCAAGTCTTTAAGAATTAATGATCGAATTGCGCCTGGCTGAGCTACACCATGCTCTGCCTCGAATTCTGAAATGACCGCTGACATCGTTTTGGATCCATCCATTTTTGCAATAAGTCCTGCCATTACCGGACTGAGTGGATACCCATGAGCCAAATTCTTATCACTATCAACAACCAAATGAAATGTCTGCTTGTACTCACTACCGGAAAGAATCGGCTTCTGTTCCAGTCGTATGTGCCTCGGCAATATGGGAATTCCATTCAGCAAATCTTCACCATTGTTCGCTATCAATCGCTCGGTTGCGGCAGTCTGCTCTTTGAGATGAGCCTCCATTCGTGACACGTCATCAAGAATTCCACCCGGAATTTCGCCTCGTTCAATCACTGCACGCTCATACCCTTGCGGTGGTTGTCCCCCCACCACTTTCACGAACGCCTCCCGTGGTGTCTTTGACTCATCACCTAAAATTCTTCGGGCCTCCCAAAAATACGAGTCTGATGCGCGATTGGTTCCGTAAAACAATTGTGCCGTTAAATGAAAGTATTGATATTGCTTCTCATATATATCGCGATATGTTGCGGCAGCGGTCTCACTTACCGAGGGATCCGTCAACACTGTCTGTACGTACGTCGAGGCTAGCGACGCTGATCCCAAAGCGAGATGCACGCCTGATGAAAATAACGGGTCGACAAAGCAAGCCGCGTCACCAACTAGAATATAGCCATCACCGGAAAATGCAGAGGACTTATAAGACCAATCCCGGACTACCTTCGGCTCCCCTACGAAGCTGGCGTTACTAAGCATTTCCTTGACATGAGGTGCTTCATTAATCTGCGCCTGAAGAAATCCTTCTGGTCCGAGTTCTCGAAGTCGATCATGGCCGATATCCTTATCAACCACAGCACCGACACTATCAACGCCTGTATGCAGAGGTATTTTCCACAGCCAGCCGTGCTCAAATGCCTCTATGAAAATATTGCCGTCATTCGGAGATTTAAGGTGTGTGCCTCCTTTGAAATATCCATATACAGCCAAATTATTGAAGTGAGTATCCCATTCAAGTAAGCCTAATTTCCTACTGAGAATTGCAGCCTGTCCGCTTGCATCGACGACGAACCGTGACGTAATCTCTGATTCAGTTCCGTCCTGTAAAAATTTAACACCAGACGCACGACCTTCATCGAATAATACGTCGAGTACCTGCGCATTCTCCCGCACATCAACACCATGAGTAGCGGCGTTCTTCAGCAAAATATTGTCAAATTCTGAGCGAACCACCTGGAACGACGTCGGTCGTTGTCCAGGATCATCTGAAAAATACCAGCTCCACGGATCAGGATCTGAACCCCATACCAATGTGGCGCCGTGTTTCACAACAAATCCAGCGGCCTCAACCTCTGGCATTACCCCGAGTTGTTCTAATATCGGAATACTTGCCGGCAGAAGCGATTCTCCCACGTGCTCCCGTGGAAACCGTTCACGCTCGACAATCGTAACTGCATATCCGGCGTCCGCCAGAAATGTGGCGACCGTACTTCCTCCCGGGCCGCCACCGATTACTACAATGTCACATGTGTCTGCCACAAAACACTCCTACATTTACTTTAAATCAAACGAGCTGAAATCAAAACTGACCTTGGAAACTATATAGTTTCCAAGGTCAGTTCATTTACTTACTGAGTAGCACCATAGTCACCGCAGTGACACTACTATCAACGTGGCTGAATTAGGCTTTACTTGCCCACTTCAGGTAGGCCCATGCGTCAGCATCATAGCCACCGTTCCACTGAACGCTAGGCGATCTAAACCTATTTCCGTTACCTCGCACAACACCGTTAGACCAAGCCACATCGAGGAACTTCTTATTCCAGGCTTCCCAATCCTCAACCTCACCGTCTTTAGCTGCCTCGATCATGTCCATCCACTCGAGCTCGTCCTTAACACCTGGGCGTTCTCGCAAAGGCACACTCCCGTCGCCGACGGGAGCATTCATTCGACCATCATACGAATCAGCATAAAGAACCGTCAGTGCTGGGCTTCCCTGCTTAATCCAGTTACCAAAACCGATCAGCATATGCTCGAAGGTGCCAGTCGTCTGGAGTGAAATCATTTCACTGTACTCACGGTTATTAATTTGCAGCCGTATGCCCATTTGAGCTAGATCTTGTTGTATCATCTGCGCTGTAGCTGGTGCGTCTAAACGCTCAGGTAGTACATCTGCTTTCAACACGTCGCCGTTCCCCATACCAGCCGCATAAATTAGCTTTGCCGCCTCTGTCGGATTGTACGCACTCTTATCGAGCTCCGGCACATATGCAACCGAACTAGGCTGGAACTGAAGTCGGCCAGGCGAATCGAACTTACCGAAGTATTCCTTCTGAAGACGATCGTGCTGTATTAGTAGCATAAGAGCCTGTCTTACTCGCTTGTCCAGAAGATCAGCACGCAATCGGAATACTCGACCGCCCATACCACCGTATGTTTCATGTTCCCAATCTGGGTTATCAGCAATTGCCTCAGCATGCTCCGGTAGCAAGGTTCCTCCGGTGAAGAGATCAATATCACCAGCTTCGAATGCTAGTCCCTGCGCACCCGAGTCAGAGAAAATTGTTGTCTCAATCTTATCCACATACGGACCGGTCTCACCCCAGTAATCAGCATTCTTTGTGAGTTCATAACCCACGTTAGGATCGTAATTACCAAACATGAACGGACCTGTACCGTTAAGAACACCTTCTTTAACCTGCTCGAGTGTGTTCATATCACCAATATTTGCGCCCCGGAAGAAGTCATACATATATCCGGTTGGCTTCGATAATCGGACCACGACAGTCTTGTCATCTGGGGTCTCAACAGACGTAAAGTTAGCTGACATGAGGTTATACGGGCTTCCCACCACGCCTTCGTGCTCACCAGCCATCATTAGGTCGTACGAGAATTTCACGTCAGCAGAAGTCATTGGCTTGCCATCGTGGAATTTGACGTCTTTATCAATCAATTTAAATATGACCGTAGTACCACCATCGGTGACTTCCCAGCTCTGGGCAAGACTTGGATAGACGCTGAAATCTGCGTCGTGTAGTTCGTATAGAGGTGCCTTCTGATCAGCTGCAAGTTGGCGCTTACCTCTCATCTTTCCCACTTCGACCAATCGATCGAATATTCGGGAGTTCTGATTCATATACGTGTTGTTACCAGCCGTGTTAAACGGCATTCGAACAAAGTTTGGAGTTGAGTTCGTACCCGCCGTAATGGTTCCACCCATGTTGATACCGCTATCGGTTGCGGAGGTTGTGGCAACCGAAGTTGCGACTACCTGCTGGGTCGCTGCGCTCGAGGCCGATGTCGTGTCATCATCGCCACCACAGCCAATTAGAGCCGCACCTGCGAGTCCTGCTCCGCCAAGCGCAGCCCCACGCATTAGACGCCTTCTTGAGATCATTCTCCTATTCCAATAATCAGCCATAAAACCTCCTAGGTAAAAATTTATTGCTAGCACTGAAAGGATAAAGAAAATAGGTTTGTGCTGTCTGTTAACAAGTTAACAGATAGCCTGCGCTCCTGGTTCAGCGGTATCTACTAGCCATCTCGCCTTCGAATTGGATCAAGTCTCTCCGACATCACGTCGCTCAAAAAATTCAGAGACAGCAGAAGCATCGCCAGAAGAACAACTGGACCAAGAACGTAATGAGGTGCAAACCTCATATACCGACCACCATCCAGCAATAACTGGCCTAACGTCGCATCCGGTGGCGCAGTACCAAGACCCAGATAGTTAAGAGCCGCCATAGTGAGAACAGAGGCAACTACCGCGAGTGGTAACGCCACTGCGAACGCACCAAACGTGTTTACCGACACATGTCGCCATAAGATCCGGCGCTCCGTTGCGCCAAGGCATCGAGCGGCCGTCACATAATCACGCTCACGCTCACGCAGCACTCCGGCCCGAGCCAAGCGTGCCATACCAGAAATATTAAAAATAGCAATAGCTATTCCTAGCGGTAAGATTCCACCACCCAAAATAGTTAATACCACAATTGCTATCAAAATTCCTGGAAAAGCTAGTAATGTATCTACACCGCGCATGATGAAAATATCGGTGAGCCCACCTCTCCACCCCGCCACGTAGCCAAGCGCAATACCAACTATCCACCCAGAAATAACTGCTCCCACACCAATAATTACCGTCCGCCCCAGACCAGACGCATTTCTTGCAAGCAAATCACGGGATATATGATCTGTTCCCATTGGATGCTCCCACGAAGGTGACTGATTCTTTGTCACGTTCTCAATCCAATTTGGGTCCATACCCCAAAGTAGTGGCACCAGAACGGCAAATAAAACTAAAATTGATAACCCCAATAATGAGATAAAGCCCCTGACTGTCTTGCCAACAGCGCGCACTTCCCTCAGTAAAGAACTGATAGCTGTAGGTGGCACCTCAGATGCAAAAATAGGATCTACTGCATTAGCTGACATCTTATGCCTCCACTTTCCCACCGAGACGAATTCTCGGATCCAGTCCGACATATAAAAGATCAGTTACCAAATTGACAACCAAAAATATAATCACCAAAAGCAAGGTGATGCCTTGCATCATTACGTAATCACGTTCTCTCACCGCATTAACCAAGGCTCGGCCTATACCTGGCCACGTGAACACTTGCTCAATTACTAAGGTGCCTGCCAACACACCACCAACTTGCAAGCCCATAATAGTCACAACTGGAATAAGGCTCGGTTTCAACGCGTGTCTAATCATCACCGTGCGCTCACGAAGCCCTTTAGCCCGGGCGGTACGAATATAGTCCTCAGTCAACGTATCCAAAATCGATTGCCGTGTGTATCGCGAGATCTGAGCAGCAACAATACTGCCCAAAGCTATGGTGGGAAGCGCGAGATGTTTAAGTGCATCCACAGGATCTTCGGTAAACGGCACCCTGCCAGACGCTGGGAACCACCTAAACTGAATAGCGAAAATCAACAGGTATAAAAGACCGGCAATAAATGAAGGAATACCTATATTAATTCCAGTCCATAACGATGCAATATAGTCCCAAGTACCTCCCTTGTTTACTGCTGCCAATACACCGAGTACCACGCCCCAAACAAATCCATAGGTCAATGCGAATAAAGCAAGTTCAATGGTTGCAGGAAAGGCACTAAAAATAATGTCGCCGGCCGGAATTCCCTTGTTCATTGAAACACCGAAGTCACCTTTGATGGCATTTCCGACCCAGCTAAAATATTGCACATGAAAAGGATCATTCAATCCCAGACGCTCACGCGCCAGTTCATACGCTTCTTGGCTAGTTTGATTTTCTCCACTCGAAGCTAAAAGTGCAGGATCTCCTGGGATTAACCTGACGACCATGAACACCAGAAAAGATGCCAAAAACATCACTGGTATCATCTGCGTAATCAAGCGGTGGATAAAATACTGCATAGACTGTCAACGCCTCATTCCTCAATCTCACAAACCAATATCACCTTCGGTATGTGGTGGCAGATGAAAGAGTATCATCTGCTTTAATTGCTACGCTTAATGTAGAGCTACAGTTACTCGAGTTCTGTTAGCTACTTAACAGTCAGCATATCGATTTCGTGAAACTATAACAAAAACTTATTGACATCATGGAGTGTGATTATGAGTCAACCATTTTCAGACATTCGTGTCTTAGATCTTTCAACATCGCTATCAGGTGCGTTCGCAGCTCGGTTCTTCGGGGACTTCGGAGCCGAAGTTATACTCGCCGAAAATGAGACGGGGCACACTTTACGAAATTCCAAAGTACTCCACGCATATTCGAACTGGAATAAAAAATCAATTCGGCTCCGCAGCGATGACGAGCTTACTGATCTTATAAAAAGCAGCGACATCATCATCACGACTGAGATCGCTAAAGAAAATAAACTCTTCGCTCGGGTGACTGAGAAAAGAATTCCCGGCTCAGTTCATTTGTCTATTACCCCGCATGGTTTAGATGGCAATCTGGCAGGAGTCCCCGGTAATGGCCTGACTGCTTCAGCACGAACAGGGTTTTCACATATCAATGTGTACGAAAATGAACCGCCTCTGCAGCTGCCAGTTAATCTGACGGGTTTCATTGCCGGCGTATGTGGATTTATCACCTCAGCCGCGGTTGCACTACAAATGAGAAGTTCCGGCCTCGGAGATCTAGTCGATGTGAGCGAAGTCGAATCTCTTTCTCTCGCCTCTGCTCCCTGGGCCATACAGGCTATCTTTGAAAATCGAGGCTGGTCGAGAGGCGTGCTCGGCGGCAAAGCGAGAGGAGTACCCGGACCTCTCTGGGAAGCCAAAGATGGCCTAATTAATTTTGGGCTGGGCGATTTTAGAAATTGGACCGAATCCATGAGGGTACTTGGAGTCGAGGAATATGCCGAAAACCCTGAACTCGTCCCAGATATAGGTCGACACGGCAATCCACTACTATCGGAAGTCGTAGCTGCTGTCGCACAAGCTGTGCCGAGCAAAAGTCGTAAAGATATGTTCCTCGCACTTTGTAAATTGCGTTCAATAACCGGAATGGTTCAGGACATGTCAGATATTGAGTCATGTGAACATCTAAATGAACGTGATTATTTCCGTAGCACTAGAATCGGCGGCAAATTAGTTACATTCCCCGGTCCGTCGGCACACTTATCCCCGCTTAAGTGGGAGCTCCACTCTGACGCACCTTCACTTGACCAAGATCGTGAACAGATAGATATCAAAAGAAGCCCCATCGAAATCAAGAATCCAAGTTCTACGTCGATGCCACCAGACGGACCACTCGCTGGGAAAAAGGTACTCACATTCACACACGCCTGGTCAGGCACATTCGCGACTGAGCTCTTAGGACTGCTCGGCGCTGACGTAGTTCAGATTGAAGCACCGCACCGAGTGGATGTTTGGAGAAGGGTGAGCAAAAACGTGCCCGACGCCGTGACAAACACTGACATCGATCAACACTTCCTCAATACACAGGGTTTGTATAACTCAGCAAACTTGAATAAGCGAGCCATAACACTAGATATGAGAACGACCGAAGGCCAGGAAATATTTTGGCAACTTGTACCGCATTTTGACATAGTCATGGACAATTTCACACCACAAATTTTGCCGCGATGGGGAATTACACTGGAAACACTTGCTGAAAAACGTCCTGGCATCGTGTTTGCGTCATTATCCGCCTACGGCGCCACTGGACCGTATCAAGAATTTCCAGGAAACGGCGGCACGACTGAACCTATGTCCGGCCTGTCTTCAATTCATGGCTATGAAGGTGACCTAGGGATGAACACAGGAGGAATGATCCCGGATCCGATATCCGGATATTTCACGATTGCTTCGGTCATAGCCGCACTTCATGAAACGAGCAAGACCGGAGAAGCACAGCGCATCGAAGGTTCGATGCTCGAATCTCTCACAGCGATCGTTGGCGATGCACTAGGTGAATATCAGCTCAGTGGTGAAATTCCCAGACCCCATGGCAACAAACACCCCGAAATTGCCCCGCACGGCGTGTACCAAACCAAAAATAGTGAATGGATAGCGATCTCTGCCGATAATGAAATCGCTTGGAATAACCTCGCCAATCTGCTAGGACTTAGTGAAAATTCCCAATTCAAAAACCAACAACAACGAAAAGAAAATGAATCTCTCCTGAACAAAATCATAAGCGAATGGGCCCAGAATCAATCAGCGCAAGACGTGGAAAATCAACTGACTGGATTAGGCGTGTGCGCAGCGCGGGTAGCTGACCCCTACAAGATATATAGCGAACCCGATGCTAATTTCCTCTCGAGGGATTTTTTATCGTATATTAAGCATCCAGAGACAGGAGTTAACGTACTCCCCACGCGCGCCTGGAAGTTTGAAAGTATTGAGTCATCTAAAGTTCGACCGGCCCCCTGTGTCGGTCAACACAGTAAAGAAGTACTGCAAGAATATTTGAATGTAACCGATGAAAAATATCAAGAACTGATTGAGAACACCGTAACCGGAACAATATACGACTACGAAAGGTACAAAAAAATATGAGCTTCCAGAAAATCTTGATCGCTAACCGTGGTGAAATTGCGATACGCATAATGCGAGCCGCAAATGATCTTGGGACTAAAACAGTCGCTATATATTCCGAAGATGATGCGACCTCATTACACCGAACCATCGCTGACGAGAGTTTTGCACTGTCTGGTAGAGGTGTTCCCGCGTATCTCGATATGGACGCAATTATTGATGCTGCAAAAGAAATGAATTGTGATGCCATCCATCCCGGTTACGGGTTTTTAGCTGAAAATTCAGAGTTTGCAAAAAAGTGTGCTGAACAAAATCTCACATTTATCGGGCCCGAGGTTGAACATCTTGAATTATTTGGTAACAAAGGACGTGCACGAGCAGCCGCCACGGCCGCTGGGGTGCCAATTCTTAAGGGTATTGATCGATCGGTTTCGCTCGAGGAGGCACAAGAATTCTATTCAAGTCTTGGGGGAGATGCGGGGATGATGATCAAGGCCGTTGCAGGTGGTGGTGGGCGAGGATCACGAGCTGTGACAGACGAACTTGAAATAGAAGAAACCTTTAAAAGATGTGCGTCGGAGGCAACGAGCGCCTTCGGTAATGGAGAGCTCTATGTGGAAGAATTCATTCAACGGGCTAGACATATTGAAGTTCAAATTCTTGGAGACAAAAGCGGAAATATAATCAATCTTGGCGAACGTGAATGCAGTGTTCAACGACGATATCAAAAAATAGTTGAGATCGCCCCTGCTCCTCACCTTCCTGAGCAGCTGCGTGACGACATCATTGAAGCCGCCCAACGTCTTGCTCAGAGTGTTAATTATTCGAATCTCGGCACCTTCGAATTCCTTGTAAACACCAACACATCCGACGGAGGCGACCCATTTTCATTTATTGAAACGAATGCTCGACTACAGGTCGAGCATACTGTGACAGAAGCTGTGACCGGTGTTGATATCGTGCAGGCTCAAATTGAATTAGCTGGCGGAGCACTGCTCGCTGATCTTGGATTAGATGGCTCTGATATAGGAACACCTCGAGGCTTTGCTATCCAAGCTCGCATCAATATGGAGACACTCGGCGTGGACGGAACAGTGCGACCGGCAGGGGGAACCCTCCGCTCATATGAGGCACCAAACGGTCCAGGTGTCCGAACCGATGGGTTCGGATATGCCGGTTACACAACTAGTCCGATGTTCGACTCACTACTCGCGAAAGTAATTACACATTCGCCATCTAACAAATTTGAGACTGCCGTACAGCGATCGCTCCGTGCGCTTTCTGAATTCCGAATAGAGGGGGTGGCCACAAATATCCCTTTCTTGATGAATGTTCTAACAAACACTGACTTTATTGATGGATCGGTACATACGCGATGGGTCGACGAGAAAATAGCTGATCTCGCGATGACAGACACCGATAGCCAGCAAAAGCGTTGGATTGAAAGTGCCGAAGTGCAAATCCCTGTGGCTGCCGGCCAACAGGCGAGCCCACTCACTGGGACGGCTCCAGTCATGGTGGACACGTCAGACCCTTTGGCACTTTTCAGTTACGACCGCCAAGTGAAAGAAGCGGAAAAAGTTGAGCGTCCGACGGAAGATGCAGTAGCGAGTCTTGTTGGCCCTGACGGATCGATTGGAATAAGCGCTCCTATTCAAGGAACGATTATTCAGATCTCTGTCACTGAGGGAGATTCGATACGCATGGGTCAGGAAATGCTCATTATGGAAGCCATGAAAATGGAGCACGTAATTAAGGCTGATATCAGTGGAATCGTCAAGAAAATCAATGTCGCCCCGGGCGACATAATTGTGGAAGGCCATCCGTTGATTTTCGTTGAAGAGGGCGAGCTGGACGAAGCTAGTTATGAAGAGGAAGAGGCTATTGATCTAGATTACATCCGACCAGATCTGGAAGAAGCCTATGCCAGACACGCGTTCACGCTCGATGAAAATAGACCAGAAGCTGTAGCAAAACGGTACGGACGTGGTTATCGAATGCCACGTGAAAATATCGCACAATTGGTTGATGACGGGACATTCAAAGAATATGGCCCATTAGTAGTAGCAAGGCAACACCAACGCTTCACTAGTGAGGAACTCAGAAAGAACACTCCTGCAGACGGTTTGGTGTCAGGTATCGGTTCGGTGAACGGAAAATATTTTTCTCCTGAACAAGCTCGGACGATGGTCATCTCATACGACTACACCGTACTCGCCGGAACACAAGGTGGCCGTAACCACTATAAGCAAGATCGTATGTTTGAACTTGCCGAACGATTTAAAATCCCACTAATTTTTTTCACAGAAGGTGGTGGTGGGCGACCTGGCGATGATCACACTGGGCCCGGAGTGGCATTTGACACCCATACATTCACACAATTCTCTCAGCTCAGTGGCTGGATCCCGCTCGTAGGAATTACTAATGGACGATGCTTTGCCGGAAACACTGCGCTCTTGGCGTGCTGTGATGTGATTATTGCAACCGAAGGCTCTACCGTCGCCATGGGTGGACCCGCAATGGTAGAAAGCGGTGGCTTAGGTGTGTACACACCAGAAGAGCTTGGCCCAATGTCGTTCCAAGTGCCGAACGGAGTGGTTGATATTCTGGTAAAAGACGAAGAAGAAGCAGTGGATGTTGCTAAAAAATATCTATCGTATTTCCAAGGCCCAATAGATGACTGGGAAGCACCAGATCAACGACCCCTCCGACATATAGTGCCTGAAAACCGCAAACAGCTCTACGACATGCGGGAAATAATAAACACGATCGCTGATAAAGATTCAGTGCTTGAAATACGTGAAAAGTTTGGTATTGGTATTATTACAGCCTTCATGCGCATTGAAGGTAAACCTATGGCAGTGATAGCTAATAATCCTCATCATATTGCTGGCGCAATTGACTCGGATGGTGCTGACAAAGGTGCTCGATTTGTTCAACTATGCGATGCCTACGATATTCCAATTTTAAGTTTGATGGATTGTCCCGGAATGATGGTAGGGCCGGATGTTGAATCCACCGCGTTGGTCAGACACTGTGTCCGAATGTTCAATGCTGGTGCAAACCTTACAACGCCAATGTTCCTTACAGTTGTTCGAAAGGCCTATGGGCTAGGTGTACAAGCGATGTGTGGCGCTAGCTCTTTTGTAGGGTTCTTTTCAGTCGCGTGGCCCACAGCGGAATTTGCCGGTATGGCGATTGAAGGCTCTGTGAAGCTCGGATATCGGAAAGAGTTGGAGGCTATCGAAGATCCAGCCAAGCGACTGGCTGAATATCAAAACCGAGTAGACCGCGCTTATGAAAATGCAAAAGCCGTTAATGCAAGTGCCGGTTACGGCATTGACGACGTGATCGACCCAGCGGATACACGATCGTGGCTTGTCATGGGACTAAATAGTGTTCCTTCGCCGCCTGAACGTACGGAAAAGAAATATCCGTTTATTGATACCTGGTAGAGGTGACTCAGTGTCCGCTTTATTCGAGGTACTGATAGGCCGGTATCGTAAGGAAATCGACAAACTCTTCGCTGAGGACCAATTGGTCCAGTATCAAGGCGGCTTCACTAAAATGCTGATCTTCGTTAGCGTTGAGACTTGCGAGCTCTTCCGATCGAAACTGCGAATATAGGTCTGCAGTTATGGTCCTACCATCATCGAGCGGGACTGAATGAGTAATCCACTGCCATAACTGTGCTCGGCTGATCTCAGCTGTTGCCGCATCCTCCATCAAATTATTGATGGCCGCAGCACCGTTCCCGCTTAGCCATTGATTAATATATTGCAAGGCAACCGAAATATTGAGTCGAACGCCCGTTTCAGTGGTATCCCCCTGCGTGAGATTCGCTCCACTGAGTGCTGCAGCATCGGCTACCACATCATCGCGCTGCCGATCCTTCTGATTATCGTTCTCACCGAGTACCTGCTGAAATGAGGCTCGCGCAGTTGGCTCCAGATCGGGGTGTGCTATCCAAGTACCATCGAATCCATTTTGTGACTCTCGGTCTTTATCAGCCTTCACTGCCGCAAGAGCCACAGCATTCAGCTCAGCATCTCTTCTGCTAGGAATAAATGCTGACATTCCGCCCATCGCGTGAGCTCCTCGCCGATGGCAAGTCTTTACAAGTAAATCCGTATACGCACTCATAAATGGAACAGTCATTCCAATTTGAGCTCGGTCTGGAAGCGCGAACTCCCGACGATTTCTAAATCGCTTAATCACGCTAAAAATATAATCCCACCGACCAGCATTCAAGCCCGAGATATGCTCCCGTAACTCGAAAAGAATTTCATCCATCTCGTAGGCAGCCGTAAGGGTTTCAATCAATACCGTGGCACGGATTGAACCGCGACTGATACCTAAATTATCCTGACTGAAATTAAATACGCTATTCCATAACCTAGCCTCTAAATGCCCTTCTAACTTGGCTAAATAAAAATAGGGACCAGTGTCTCGCCTGAGTCGTTCGTCAGCATTATGAAATAAGTAAAGTCCCGCATCGAAAAGTGACGCCGAACACGGATTTCCATCCACAAACAGATGCTTCTCCTCTAAGTGCCAGCCACGAGGTCGAACAATGAGTGTGACATCATCCTTAACCAGCTCATAAGACTTACCGTTAGGCTCTTCCAAAGTCATATCGCCTCGGACCGCATCAGTAAGATTGATCTGGGCTTCAACCACATTTTCCCAAGTAGGTGAAAGCGAATCCTCCAAATCTGCCATAAACGCATCTGCATTAGAATTGAGCGCGTTAATCATCATTTTTCTGTCGCAGGGACCTGTGATTTCAACCCAACGCTTCTCTAAATCTTCCGGGCAATCCGCCACGACCCAATCGCTCTCACGAATGCCAATAGTCTCATCTAAAAAATCAGGTAACTCGCCTGAATCAAACTTATGCTGACGTGCAATACGTGCCGCCAGAAGCTCAAGTCGAGCAGTGTTGAACTCACGTTGTAAAGATGCAATAAATTCCAGAGCATCAACACTTAATATACTCTTCCATTTATCTGGGAAAATACCTCTAATCTCGATCCCTTTCGCTATTTCTTGAATTACTGGACTTGAATCGGACATATAGAGCCTCACGTACTTAACAGATGGAGAATTTCAACCCGAGAGAGAGTAACAAATTTCACGAATGCTGTCAGTTAGTCAACTCAATCAATGAATAACTTACCTAACCTCCACCGAGTGGCGGTACCAAATAGATATCACTATCGGTATCAACGGTTTCTGTTAATCCTCTCGAATCCAGAATTGACCCATCGATGGCGACCGCAAGATCTGATCTCAAACCCTCTGAAGTAATAATCTGCGTAGTCAGCTCGGGACAAATCGACTCGAGGTTTCTAAAGACTTCCCGTAAAGTGGTTCCAGTCACCTCTACAGAGTCACGCATGTCACAAAAAGCCTGTAGTGCGTTAGGGAGATGAATAATCGGCATAAGCTCTCAAAGATTCTTACGACTCGTGCTCGGCTAACTCTCTAAGGATACTCTCAGGATTTGCCGGAAGACTACTGACACGAATACCTACAGCATCATAGATTGCATTTGCAATCGCCGCTAACGGGGGCACGATGGGTACCTCTCCAACTCCGCGAACCCCAAACGGATGCCCGGGATTTGGCACTTCAACTAACACCGTGTCGATCGCTGGAAGGTCGTTGGCAACCGGCATTCGATAATCAAGAAAAGATGAATTAGCCATCGAACCATCATCGTTATATACATACTCCTCGTTCAGTGCCATACCTATACCTTGCACCGCACCACCTTGTATCTGACCCTCGACATACGCGGGATGAATTGCTCGTCCCACATCCTGAATAGCCGTATATCTAAGAACAGTCACCTTACCGGTGTCTCTATCGACATGCACATCAGCAATATGCGCTCCAAAGCATGCGCCGACTTTACCAACATTCGTGGATACCAGATCGGCTCGCCCCTGAACCATACCGCCGGTTGAAGGCAGCTTCGCGGCTGCCTCCTTGAATGTCATCACTAGGTCACCGGGCCCATGCAGTGACGCATCAATGGGGCTATAATTCACGTCATCGACTGGAACTTCCCAGATTTTCGCGATCCGCTCCTCAAGTTGGGTACTGATATCTACAGCGGCTTGGTAAACCGCCCAGCCGGTCGCAAAGGTTGTCCGGCTCCCACCGGTATTACCTGTGTAGCCGATTGTGTCTGTATCCCCTACAAGAGAATTGATGTCTTCATACTTGATGCCAAGAGTGTCCGCAAATTGCATTGCCAGTGAAGCTCTCTGTCCACCAATATCTACTGAGCCAGTGATAAGAGTTACTTTGCCATCCTCATGAACGTTTGCATAAGCACTGGATTCACCGCCACCATTTTGCCAGAAACCCATAGCTACGCCGCGACCGACATCCTTCTGAGTTATCTCTGCACGATAATGTGGATGTTCGCTTGTAGTAGTGATTACCTCACGGGATCCTACCGATCCGTGCGTCGCACCATCGCTTCTGCGGTCGCCCTCAACGGCGGCATTCATGTCGCGAAGCTCCATGGGGTCAATGTCTAACATTTCCGCTAATTCATCCAGCACCGACTCAACTGCAAATTCTGAAGCAGGTGCGCCTGGAGCACGATATGCAGCTGTCTTCGGTCGATTCAGTACGATATCTAATCCAAGTATTCGCTGATGCGGAACAACGTACGGGCCTAGGGCGCAACGTGCGCCACCCGCTACAGGGGATCCTGGATAGGCACCTGCTTCGTACTCTAACCGAATATCAGCGGCCACTATTTTTCCTTCACGGGTGGCACCTATTTTTACAAACGATCGTGTACCCGATGTGGGTCCCGTCGCCTCCAGCACTTCAGTCCTATTCATGGTTACTTGTACTGGTCGCCCTGATTTACGCGATAAAAGAGCTGCAATTGGTTCCAAATAAACAACGGTCTTCCCGCCAAAACCTCCGCCGATTTCAGCTGGTATCACCCGCAGGTTACCCAAGCTTATGCCAAGTACACGGCTCACATTTTGTCTGATGCCAAAGGCACCTTGCGTACTTGTCCAGAGCGTTATCTTTCCGTCCTGACTCCAGATGGCTGTGGCATTATGGGTCTCGATATATCCCTGATGACTCATCGCAGTCTCATATACTCGTTCCAATACCACTTCGGCCTGAGAAAACCCCTCGTCCACATCACCGAATCCCATTTCAACGGTTCTAGCTATATTTGACGGCCTGCCATCAACCGGTTGAAACAAATCTTCTACAAGAGAATCAAGTCCGTCGTCATGAAGAATTGGAGCGTCGGGCGCCAGAGCATCATCAATAGTCACGACCGGTGGTAAGACTTCATACTCGACCTCAATCAGGTCAAGCGCATCCTCAGCTATGTGTACATCTGTTGCTGCGATAGCCGCTACCGGATGGCCTTTAAATAGTACTTTGCGTCGCGCCATCAGCCTTTCAATGTCCCACTGTGCTGGCATCGGTCCACGAAGAGTCTGCAATATGGCTTCGACCGGCTCGGGAAAATCATCACTGGTTACAACAGCCAACACGCCTGGGAGTGCGAGCGCTTTCGAAACATCAATATTCTTAATAATTGCATGCGCATGCGGACTTCGCTTAACTCGACCGATAACCATATTTGGTAATCGCACATCCGCACCATAGATGGCTCGACCTGTGACTTTATCAATTCCGTCCGGTCGTACGGTATTTGTCCCTACTGACGAAATCTTTGGCTCTAACATAGTCATCTGCATTACTTCCTTAAAATACGATGGCATCTTTGGATCTGCTCAATACACTTGGAATCATAGCAAACCATTTAATTTCTTATGGAGTTAGAAAATGATTTGCCTGCAGATCAGATCTGCTTCAAACAACGAAACCCGACATTACTCGCTGTACTGTCAGGAGAAACTCCAACACGAGCAGCTGGTCGATACCTCGAACAATAGCTGGCATGACATAAAAAAGATCCGCCTTTTTGTACCTTTAAGTTCCCTGTGGCTGGCCCAAAGGGGTCAACCGTGGGAGATACGCTTCCGTCGGGTATCGCAAACCAGTCAGCACACCACTCCCACACATTACCCGTCATATTATGAAGCCCGTACCCATTTTCCGGAAAATGATCAGCTGGACACGTCCCATACCATCCGTCTTCTCCACTATTACGTGCCGGAAAAACACCCTGCCACGTGTTAGATAAATACTTGCCGTCTGGATTCAACTCATCACCCCATGGAAATAAAGCTCCATCTAATCCACCTCGCGCCGCGTATTCCCAACAAGCTTCCGAAGGTAATTCCTTGCCTAACCAATTGGCATAGGCAACAGCATCAAACCAACTGACATGCACTACAGGGTGTCGTAGGCGATCCTCAATAGTGCTGTGTGGGCCCTCGGGATGCTGCCAGTTCGCCTTAAATACCTGTCGCCACCAAGGTGCATCGGCTACCCCTCGTGTAGGCTCGAAATCGTCAGGAAGCAAGCCAGCAAAAACAAATGACCAACCTTCCTGGTCTGCTGTTGTGATATATCCCGTCTCATCGATAAACGACATAAAATCACGATTCGTCACTGTACACGTATCTAATAAAAATTCTGAAACGGAAACAGATCGGACAGGGCCTTCCCCATCTGCTGCATAAGACATTGGGTCCTCAGAACCCATACGAAATATTCCGTCACTTATTAAGATCATGTGACGCCGTATATCGGTCGCTGAACTCGAACGACTAATCACCTGTTGACTAGGTGAAATAATCTGACCCGAAATATCGTCAGCAAGGTTTGGTACACAACACAGACACTTTTCAGACATCGCTCATCAATCTTTTACACATTCACTGATTATCCTATGCGCCAAGATGAATATGCGGTGACAAAGTCAATCAATTAACCATTACACTTAGCCACACTAAATCGACGCATCTATGCACATATGCATATCAAGGACACGCCAGCTAAATGAACACAAATGATGACTTATACGAATTCCTGCTTTCACTGGGCACCGATGAAGTCGCACACACAGGCGGAGATTTTCTGCATCACCTGCAATCGGTTCAAAATCTGCTCGAAAAGAACGGCGCAGACATAGATATGACCCGAGCCGGCCTGTTTCATTCAATCTACGGAACGCAGGGCTTTCAAGACTTTTCATTACCACTCAGCGAGCGATCCGTGATTAAAAATCTCATAGGTGAGCGCGCCGAATTTGTTGCGTTCTGCAATTGCGTGATGAATCGTGAGACGTTTGATGAAGCTCTAGCGCAGGCAGTAACCACTGGCGACTCATTCACTATTGAAAACCGTGAGGACAAGAGTTCGATAGAGCTTAATCGCAGTCAGTTAATAGATTTGAGTGAGGTTCACCTTTTTGACTGGTTAGAACAGGTGAAGCGAAGTGAAAGAGGTTGGAACTACAGACGAACTGCCTATGAAAATATGGCACGACTTGTAGGTGCACGTGCTACTGATCTCTATGAACGGGTATTCGCTGACGAAACTTAATCACAGATAGTAAGGGGCAGTAATATGACAACCACACCTGGAACTGAAATAGTTGAACTTAGCACCGGAGTGTATGCAAGGCTACACGCTGGCCTGACAAATGCCGGAATAATCATCGGAGATAACAGTGTTCTTGTGATCGACTCACTTCGGGTTCCTTCGTTCGCACGCGATCTTATTCAGGACGTCCGTCACGTCACCAACAAACCCATACAATACGTGGTAGACACCCACTCCCACTGGGATCATGCCTGGGGCAACGAAGAATTTCCAGATACAACCATAATTGCTCACACCAACGCCCGAAAAGAAATGCTAGATGTGGAATGGAATAGGCAATGGCGGGAAAAAGTAGTCTCGGCAGGTGATCCTTGGTCTGAAGAGGCAAAAATCGTCAACATAACTCCTCCTGATCTCACCTTTGAAAATACGATGCAACTTTATTTTGGAGACCGAGCAATTAATCTCGTTTATTTAGGTAAAGCACACACGAGCGGTGATATATTTATTCACTTACCAGAAGAGAAAATCTTATTTACAGGTGATGTGGCCCAAGATAGCGGTATTCCGTTTCTCGGTGATAGCTATCCCTCAGATTGGTTGTCTACTGACGACAGGCTCATTGAAATAGAATGCGATCGATTCGTATCTGGCCATGGACCGATAGGAAGTCATGCCGCTTTGGTAGATGCCCGAGATTTTATTCATGAACTGGTTGGCAATGTCATGACATCTGTCGCAGAAAATGAGCCTGAAGGGTCCGCATCGAATACGGTGGTGGCAAAAATGCAATATCGTTTTGGGGATTGGAGAGGTTTCGAAAGCCTCGCTGATAAAATACCAGAGGTATATCAAAAACTGAATATCTAGAGGAATATAATTAGTGAAATCGGGGTGAAATAATTATGGATAATTTTGAAGACAAGGTAGCTGTGATCACTGGGGCAGCATCAGGCATGGGACTTGCTTTTGCAAGACGATTTGGGCAAGAGGGAATGAAAGTTGTCTTAACCGATGTAGAAGAGGATGCCCTGAATGCGGCCACTCAGGCTTTGAAGCAAGAAGAACTCGATGTGATTGGTGTTCAAGCGAATGTTGCCAATCTTGATGAAGTTCAGGCCCTTGCGGATACAGCTATGAGTGAGTTTGGAAGAATTGACGTGCTTTGTAATAACGCGGGCGTTGCAGGAGATCTCGATTTTGTTGGTCAGCGTAACCAACCACTATGGGAACAATCCCCTGAGCTTTGGAACTGGACGTTTGGAGTAAATGTGACAGGTGTTTTGAACGGGATTCGCACATTCCTGCCAATTATGTTGTCACAAAATGAGCCTGGACACGTAGTAAATACGGCTTCAATGGCAGGGCTCTTGGGAGGCTCAGGTGCTGGAATTTATGGTGCCACCAAACATGCAGTCGTTAGAATTACAGAGGCTCTCTATTTCCAACTGATCGAGGCGGAATCAAAAATACACGCCTCTGTTTTATGCCCTGGCATTATAAACACACGCATTTTCTCTTCGGGTAGAAATAGACCAGATATGTTTTGGACTGCTGGCGAAAAACCTAATCAAGTCGATACTGACGCACGTATCGATGCAGGTGATCAATTCTTTGCTCATGGCTTGCCGCCTGAAAGCGTCGCGGAGCAACTTCTTGAATCCATTAAGAATAAGCAATTTTGGGTATTAACCCCTGACGTGCCACTTGAGAGAATATCGATTCGACATCAGCACATTATTGAACAAACAAACCCAGATCCGCTTCCACCTCTGACTCCAATAAATTAGACTTTCGAAAAAAAATACGGTGGAATCTTTAAGGATTTGATCGTCCGTTCATCAAACTGGAAGGTTAGTTGAAGTACCCGATAACCAAGTATCGATTATCGGTATGGCATTCAACTGCTTGGGGTTCACATCGAATGGATTCTGGCCAAGAATCGTGAAGTCCGCCAGCTTTCCGACTTCCAGACTTCCAATCTGATCGTCAATGCCGAGCTGCCAGGCCGCATCGATCGTTACAGCCCGAAGAGCATCTCTAAGATCTAACTTCTCCGGCTCATTAATTACCTCACCCGTCAGTGCCATTCGAGTCACCGCAGTCTGCACCAAATCCAAAGGATTTGGCGGAAACATCGGCGAATCCGCATGCAACGAGATTCGAATCCCTGCTTCCTGGGCACTCCGAGCAGGCATCAGATATTGCGATCGTTCATGTCCGATAATTTCATCCCGGAGTCGCTGGCCATAATATTTGACGTGATTCATATGGAAACTAATTGAAATTCCCAGATCAGCCGCCCGCGTGATCTCGTCTTTCTCCATCAAAGCACTATGCTCAATTCGGTGACGATGCACTTTGTTAAAAGAGTTATTCAGTACTCGCTCAAACGTATCAAGCACCTCACGCGTCGCCCTGTCTCCCTGAGCGTGCACCAGTATCTGTACCCCGCGATCATGAAGTCCACTGATAAGTTGATAAAACTCATCTAACTCCCAGTTAGCCCGGCCAGTTGAGTCTGTCGCTATACCCAAACCTTCGGTGGTTAGTTCACTATTCAAATAGGGTTGATCTAACAACATGGTTCCTGTGTACGGGGAGCCGTCGTACCAGAGCTTCACTCCACTCATGCCAAACACGTTATTTGAAGAGAATGTAGGTAAATTGTGCTTATCGATATCCATATGGCGTAAATAAACCGCATTACGAATTCTAAGTCGATCAGCCTTCGTCTCTTTCTGGTAGAGCGTCACAGTCTCGATATCTCTGAAGAAAAGTCCTGCAGATCCTATCGTAGTGATACCTACCGACTTATATCGATCATACTGTCTGGAAAGGTTCTTCGAGCGGATCTCGAGTGAGTCATCAAAAAATCTCAAAAACGGTCTCATCGCTGGAGATTCCTCAATTTTTCCAGTCAGACGACCGGTCTCGTCCCTGACATATTCGCCGCCAAATCGAGCAGGTTCGCTCGATTCATCTATCCCCGCCTCCGAGAGAGCTAAGGAATTCACAAATAGTGTATGCATACTTTGGGTCATCACAGCAATGGGGTTTTCAGGTGAAATTCTGTCAAGTTCCTCTCGAGTCAGACCAGTTAATTCACGAAAAATTACCGGATCGTAGCCAAACGCGAATATCCACTCACCTTTTGGAACTTGATTAACAGATTTCTGAAGAGTGTCCATCACCTCAACTGATGTTTGGTGTGAAAAACCACTAATATCAACCCAAGAATACATTTGAGCACAAAGATCTGGGTGCGTATGTGGTTCGATAAAACCTGGGAACACTGCACAGTCTAAAAAGGTATGAATCCCAGTATCGGGTCCTTGCATATATTGAAGATCAGTACCGACTGCAAGGATTACCCCGTCTTTTATCGCCACAGACGTGACTACCGAATCAGATGAATCCATAGTGATTATGTGCTTCGCACTGACAATTGCATCCGCATAAATAGGCATAGGTCTGGGTCCTACTCGAAACTGACTCTAATAGTGGTGCGCCGAGAGGGATTCGAACCCCCGACTTGCGGTTCCGAAGACCGCCGCTCTGTCCCCTGAGCTACCGGCGCATTGCCATATCTGGCGGAGAGAGAGGGATTCGAACCCTCGAATCAAGTTACCCCGATTACACGCTTTCCAGGCGAGCCCGTTCAACCACTCCGGCATCTCTCCGTAGATAAAACTTTAGTCTATCTCCTCGTACTGGTCATTCTCTGGCGGAGAGGATGGGATTCGAACCCATGAAGCGACATTCGCCGCTTACTCGTTTTCGAGACGAGCGCCTTCAACCACTCGGCCACCTCTCCACCAAGAAGTTTATCTCACCTCTAGGCAATAAAAAGTTTTTATATAATTTATGACTCGCTTATTTACGCGAATTATAATCGGAAGTTAAGTCTTCAAGGCTGTCCGACAACTCATCTTCAAAGGCTTGCTGCGCCTCCTTTAGCCTCTGCGAAAGTTTAGAAAGTTGCATAGATTGACCGTCGGCCTGCAGATAACGCATTATTAAAAAGCCTGATACGACTGCAAAAATGAGGAGCACTAATTTCTTAAGACTCACCTACTCGTCCTTACTTCTCGATCTGCGTACACCCAAGCCAGCTAGAATCGCCGCGCCTTTTCTTATTCCACGACCGACCGACACGATTCTGATGACTGGATGAACTGCTGAATCAGCAACAAACTCTGTAGCTGCTCTAACATTTTGGACTGATTTGTGTGCCTCATCTAGAGTTGGCTTAATTGGATCCAGCAACAAGGAGTTTGTCTGTCTAACTAAAGAACGCACAGCAACCCATAAACCCACCGCCGCGATAACCAAAACGAACATCAATATCAACCCAAAAAGGCCATAGAGAATGATAACCACATCGCGAATAGTTTCTAGGTCTATGCCCACTTAGTTTCACTCCTCTTCCACTAAACTTTCTTACCTATTCAAGCTACTCTCGTTTCATCATACAGAGGAACAGAGGTGGATTCTTTATTTCCTTGTTTGCCCATATGTAGCACGTGTTTCGTGTATTTATGATACTCCTAAACAACCCTTAATCCCACAAACATCCCACATAAGTCTAAATTTAGGTGTTTTTTAGGACTTTCTTTCGTCTTGCGCGGCAAGCATTTATCCAGACAACCGATGCTTAGGACAACTTGGCTTCTTACTGAGGTATTGACCACAATGATTGAATCCCTGGCACTGGTAATGTTCTATTCCAAACGGATCTTGTAGGTACTGGAGGCTTCGGGCAAACCTTCGACCTGCACCTCCTCCTTAATCTCATCCGCAACGGGCATGATTACTGTTTACAGCCATTTATACGGAAGCTAGAGTTTATGGAGTCTTAAGTACATTCAATCGGTGATACCAATCCTGAGGGTACCAGAAATTCAGGATAGAATCGTTTGAAACACGAGTAACCATCTACCTTACAAAATAAAAAGGATTACTTAAATGAAAATCGGTGTTCCACGAGAGATAAAAAATCACGAATATCGGGTTGGCTTAGCACCGGCCAGTGTTCGTGAGTTGGTACTTTTGGGCCATGACGTCTCGGTCGAAAGTAATGCTGGTTTGGGAATTAGAGCCGACGATGCGGTGTATGAACGAGCTGGAGCTAAGATTAGTAAAGATGCTGCCAGCATTTTCGCATCTTCCGAAATGATAGTAAAAGTTAAGGAGCCGCAAACTGAAGAAAGATTGATGCTGCGGGAAGGACAAGTCCTTTTAACGTATCTCCATTTGGCACCTGATCCAGCGCAGACCGCCGATCTGATAGCAAGTGGGGCGACTTGCATAGCTTACGAAACGGTGACGTCCCCTAACGGAGGATTACCACTATTAGCTCCTATGTCTAAGGTGGCGGGACGGATGGCGATCCAGGCAGGAGCGTACTGTCTGGAACACCCTCATGGCGGATCAGGGATTCTGCTTGGTGGCGTTCCGGGAGTGAATCAAGCGAAAGTAGTGATTCTCGGTGCTGGTGTCGTCGGTACCCATGCTGCCCACATAGCTATCGGCATGGGCGCCGATGTATGGGTCCTGGATAATAATGACCAAGCGCTCGAGCGTCACTGGAGACAGTTTGGCCGAGACTCTCATACTGTCTTTTCAACTCAAGATTCTTTGGAACAGCATACATTAGATGCCGATTTGGTAATAGGTGGTGTGTTGGTACCGGGCGCCCGCGCTCCAAAACTTGTAACCGTCGAAATGGTTCGAAAAATGAAACAAGGCGCAGTAATTGTTGACGTGGCTATTGACCAAGGCGGCTGTTGCGAGACATCTCGCGCCACCAGTCACGAGGATCCCACGTATGTTGTTGATGGGGTGGTTCATTACTGTGTAGCCAATATGCCTGGGGGAGTCCCACTGACCTCTACTTTCGCCCTCAATAACGCAACTCTGCCGCATGTCATCGCATTAGCCAGCAAGGGGCCAGAACGGGCTCTCCTGGATGACGAGCATTTGCGGGCTGGTTTAAATGTTTATAAGGGTAAAGTTACCTGCAAAGAGGTTGCTGACAATCTAGGATATGACTACGTGTCGTCATCAGATGCCCTGTCCGATAATTATGATTAACTAACATAATGGTTTTTACACATACGGAGTTACAGATATATAGTTGGCATTATGGCTCGATAATGCCACCACCTATGACTTGGCTCCCACTATACAAGACCAAAACCTGACCTGGTGTGGGTCCCCGAGCGGGACTGTCAAACAAAAACTCGTTGACGTTCCCGATGGAAATCAGTCTGCCCTGGATTGGATCCGCGTGATATCTAATTCGTGCCTGAAATCGATCCCCTACTGCGGGCGTATCACCCACCCAGGAAGCCTGACTAAACCTGGCAAATTTTTTATAAAGATCTTGCTCATTACCGATTACGACTATGTTTTGTACTGGATCAATATTAGTGACGAAATTTTTTTGCCCCGTTGCGATCCCGAGGCCTCTTCTCTGTCCAACGGTATAACCCGCTACACCAGTATGAGAGCCAACAGCTTCGCCGCTCGCCAGTTCAATAACGCCCGAGTTCATTTCCACACCATGGTTTTCTAGTACGACCCTATAGTCACCACCAGGCACGAAACATATGTCAACTGAGTCAGGCTTATCCGCTATCGACATCCCCAGAGAGCGAGCTACTTCCCTGACTTGATCTTTCCGAAGATTGCCCAACGGGAACAAAGTTCGGGCAAGTTGATCTTGCCCTAGCATATATAACACATAGGTTTGATCTTTTTCTGCATCTAACGCACGATGCAATTCGTAAAGTTGATTTTCATTTTCCGCGATGCCTGCATAATGGCCTGTGGCTAGATAGTCACACTCAAATGCCTTGGCTTTTTCAAACAACGCATCAAATTTCACATATTGATTGCAATTCACGCACGGATTAGGCGTACGGCCATTTTTGTATGATTCAATAAATGGATTTAATACATTCGTTTCAAATTCCTTCTCCATATTGAGGGTGTAGTGCGGAATACCGATAGCAGTCGCCGCTGACTTAGCATCACCGATGTCCTCAACACCACAACAAGTGCGTCCAGATCGAAGTGCCAATTCATCTGGTTCCGTATAAAGCCGTAGCGTAACACCAATGACGTCATAGCCTTGCTGCACAAGTAGCGCAGCAGCAACCGCAGAATCGACACCACCTGACATTGCAACTAAGACTCGCTTGCCCACTGCAGAATTCCTTTTTGACTTTATACTCGATTATGTTCAGTCTAGGTCCCAAAACCGTACTAGCCTATACTCGTGACGCTAAAATTATTCTTAAACAACCAAAAGTAGTGAGCCATTAACAATACTATGTCAGAAAACAACGAGCGTTCCACCCTACTACCTCCCATAGATTTTGCCAGGGAGTTGGTAGATATGTTGACTGATCGGCAAGCTGAAGATATCGTCCTGCTCGACATGACTCGACTCCAGGGATTCGCCGATTACTTCATCATCGCCACTGTAGACAATATTCGACTAGCCGGTGCCGTGGTTGATTCTCTCAGAGCTAGACTTAAGGAAGCCGGGTTCACCAGTGAAAATGAAGGAAATCCCGAAGACGGATGGCTATTAGTTACCTGCGGTCAAGGAATAGTGGTACATCTATTCTCACCAGAACGGAGGCGATTCTACGATCTCGAGGGCCTCTGGTCCGAGGCCTCAGAAATCCTTCGCGTCCAATAAATACTATTTCCTAATTATTCGAATACCCACGAATCGACGTCACGCGACCAGCTAATCACATCGGCATTATCTCCAAAGAAAATTGAAATCTCTCTCTCCGCTGATTCCGGTGAATCTGATCCATGCACCACATTTCGCCCAATTTCAAGGCCGTAATCTCCTCGTATGGTGCCGGGTGCAGCGTCAACAGGCTTGGTTCCGCCCATTGTGCTTCTGGCAGCTGAAACAGCATCGGTACCTTCAAACACGGCAGCGATAATTGGTGAAGAAGTAATGTATGCAACTAAACCCTCAAAGAATGGTTTTCCAAGGTGCTCACCGTAATGATCTTCCGCTAGCTCTCTTGAAACTTGAAGAAGTCTTAATCCAGCTAAACGCAGGCCTCGTTTTTCAAAACGTGAGAGGACTTCAAATGATATTCCTCTCTGCATTCCGTCAGGCTTGATTAGAATTAGCGTACGTTCCATAACCCTCCCTCGAATATTTTAACTAATTAAAATAACTCTCACCTAACAGTATCCTCGCCAAAAGTCTTACGTGCCGCTCGACTTCGTTATATAAGGGGGTCGAACATAAATTGCATCTACTAGGCCAGCTGCGAGATAAACCGAAGGATCGGATTCAGCACACTTCAAAGCCGACAGAGCTCTCACCGTTCCATCGTCTTCACGAAAAAAACGTACGCCGCTCAGTCTCTCGCGAGCGAAAGATTGACTCACCAAATCTGTCAAATCTCCTGTCAATAATGCCTGCTGAGGAATAATTTGACTGATGTCACTATGCGCGTTTACCTGCGGTGAATTCAAGCTAGATATTGATCCATCCTCATTTCGTTGAAAGCTTTGCCAAACGACGCCAGTTGAACCGGCGTCATGAATAACCGTCACAGCACCAGCTGATCGTTTCCTCTCTAATACATCCCAACTGTCAGCCAACAAGCGAGAAATTGGTGCAATTGGTATATCCAAACCAAGCCCAATTCCTTGCACTGTTGCAATACCTACCCGCAATGACGCGTATCGGCCTGGACCAGCTACGACAACAAGACCTGTAATCTCATCTCTGAGTAGATTTAATCTATCCAGAAATAAATCGACATTCAGTAACAATTCTTCAGCTACTGACGATTCAACTCTCCATTTTTGGGTTGTAATGACAGTCTTAATTGGCTGACCGCTACTAACCGACAAAGCAAGCGAGACGACTGGGGTAGAGGTGTCAACTGAAAGAATTACTCGTTTGTTACCCATATGACTCTAATCTCTTAGCCATTTCTCCATATTTTTCACCCACTACTGTCACGGTAATCGAACGTTCGTCCTCAATTTCAAGTGTTTTAAAATCTAAAAATACATGATCCTTCGGCAAAACCTCGATGCCGCGTTCAGGCCACTCGATTACTAGAACACCTTCACTTGATTGAGCCACTAAATCAAGATCCTCGACATCTGTAGCGTTAGTGAGTCGGTATAAATCAGCATGATAAAGAGGAATAATACCTTCGTGAACACTCATTAATACAAATGTTGGACTATTAACTTGTGATTCAACTTTAAGTGCCTCACCAATTCCCTGAGTGAACGCTGTCTTGCCAGCACCTAAGTCTCCATTTAGAAGAATTACATAGCCTTTTTGAAAAAGTTTCCCCAACTTTCTACCAAGTGAGCGTGTCTGTTTCACACCTTTAGTTTTAAAAATAATCTGTCGCTCTAATGTCATCTTCTAGTTACCATGATCCCAACCACGAATCGCTGGATGGTATATCTCACCTTGGGAATCAAGTGCTCTAACTGCAGCTCCGTCAGCTATTTTCTCGACAACTCGGCCTACAACCGTCAACTCTGTATCGCTCCCTTGCTCAATATCTTTAAACAGTTCTTCGGCAAAAATGAGGGCTAATTCATAATCTTCGCCTCCACCTAATCCTAAATCTAAAGCCTTAGATCTCCCAAGAAGAGTTACGGCTGAAGCTTCGAGTGGAACATCATCACAAATAACTTCAATATCTACCTCTGATGCGCTCGCGACGTGACCCAAATCTTGTAAAAAGCCATCTGATACATCGATAGCGCACAGTGCACCAGCAAGCAACGCTTTTCTGCCTGCGCCAACACGTGCTTCCGGTCGACGGTGCCGCCTTGTAAGTATTTCCATGGACTGCTCGATTTCACCTGCGCTCCTAATCAACGAAAGACCAGCTGCTGATCCCCCAAGCCGACCAGTGACAACCACAATGTCACCGACTTTGGCCGAATCTCTCCGCAGTATCCTGTTGTCTACAGAATGTTCAGTCTCACCTATTACAGTTATAGAGATGCCGTTAGCGTTACCTTTGACTACATCTCCACCGGCAACTTTCACGCCATGAAAAAGACAGGCATCGCTGATACCCTGCACCAGCTCATCAACAAAAACACTTGAAGTAAATTCAGAAAGCGTCAATGAAATTAATAACATTTTAGGGGTAGCTCCCATAGCAGCGATATCTGAAACCGAGGCCGCTACAGCTCGCCAACCAACATCTAATGACGTCATTGTTGATTCACTACCTTCCAGCCAATGCACCCCGGCTGTCATTGCGTCAACACTTGCAACAATTAAATTTCCCGGACTGGATGTGGCCCAAACCGCCGCATCGTCTCCCGGTGGTACAACGATGTCTTGAGCTACCGCCACTCCTAATTGATCAATGATCCTATGGATAAGGCTAAACTCGTGAAAAGAGAATAATTCGTCTCGTGCACCTAAACTAACCATATATGTAACTCACCCAACTCCAGACGCCATTGATCTACCAAGGAAATCAAACCCAAAGAACATGAAACCCCGGATTCTCATCTCACGTGCCGAACACATCCCTTCAGAAAACTGGAACGACTATGCAGCGTGTGTTACTGACGCGGGTGGTGTCGCCATTCCATATGATCTAGACACTTATTATACCCAAACTAAACTTCCCGAATACGAAGGAATTGTTTTAACAGCCGGAATTGACGTCCAGCCTGGTCGATACGCCGAGAAAGACCATCCAAAGGTTACAGACTGGAACATAAAACGGGATGATTTTGAGATCGCCCTAATTGATGATGCAGTACAGAATAAGAAAGCACTCCTTTGCATATGCAGGGGTGTTCAGCTGCTAAATATCTGGGGGGGTGGGTCGCTTTTACAACATCTAACTGACCGTGAACCGCACCGCGCTCGGAGAAATCCAACGAATCAGGATATTGAAAGCGGCTGGCACAATGTCTCAATAAAAACCAATAGCCTACTTCATCAAATTACGGGACAAAATGTTATTCGGGTCAACTCTCGGCATCACCAGGCCATAACCAAAAACTCGCTGGGAAAGAAGATTGTGGGTACTGGAATAGCACCCGATGGAATTGTAGAAGCTATAGAAATTGCTGACACGCACTGGGTCCTTGGAATTCAATGGCATCCTGAACGACCTGAAATGTCAGAAAATACAATTTATGACGACGGGGCAAAAAAAATTTGGTACGCCTTCGTCGAAGCCGCGAAGTTAGTTAACCCAACAAAATGATTGATACCTTTATATATTTTGCGTACGGGTCAAATCTCGATCCTCACAGACTCCATTTAAACTGTCCCTCTGCGCAATTTCTATCAGCCGGCAAGCTGTATGATTTCACCCTAAATTTCACGAAAACTAGTGAAATACGCTGGCGGGGAGGTGTGGCTGATATCGTCGAAACTCCGAATGACTCAATGTGGGGAGCAGTCTGGCAAATAGATATTGCCGAGTCAGATGCTCTTGACCGCCAAGAAGGTGTACACGCCGAGCCACAGGGCTATCATCGCCTTGATGTAATCGTTGAAAGTCCCGACGGCAGACTCAGTCATTGCCGGACCTACCAAGTTACGGTAAGGGAGGCACTCAATATACCGCCCTCACCAGCCTACAAAGACACTCTAATCAGAGGCGCAGAATACTGCGATCTGCCGGCTGATTATCAAGCTTTAATAGGAAATATTAGAGACAACGGGCGGGACGGTGGTGATCCAAGACTCGAGCCATAAGTCCATACGTTGACCGACAATTAAGGGCTTCATCTGCTAAAATGTATAGGCATGTGAGCAGTATAAAAAGCTGAGGGTCAATGGTCACAACTACCGACAATAATAGTACTGATGGTAGCGGGGTACGCCCGGTTCAAATAGTCAGCGAAATGCGCAGCGCGTACCTGGACTACGCGATGTCGGTTATCGTGGCACGAGCCCTCCCTGACGCACGTGACGGCCTAAAGCCTGTTCAAAGACGCATACTTTTTGCTATGCAAGAACTAGGCATTAATCCAAACACTCCCTTTAAAAAATGCGCACGAATGGTTGGGGATGTAATGGGTAAATACCACCCCCATGGTGACTCAGCTATTTACGAAGCCTTAGTGAGAATGGCTCAACCTTTTTCGATGCGCTATCCACTAATCACTGGTCAAGGAAATTTTGGCTCGGTCGATGGTGACCCACCGGCCGCAATGAGATACACAGAAGCGCGACTAGCACCTATTTCATCAGAACTCTTATCAGATCTCGACCGAAATACTGTAAATATGGTGCCGAACTTTGATGATTCTCTAACACAACCCGAAGTTTTACCCGCTCGACTACCAAATTTACTTCTAAATGGTGCCAGCGGGATTGCGGTCGGTATGGCAACAAATATTCCGCCGCACAATATCAATGAATTGACGCTGGCGATCGATTATCTAATCACAAATCGAGAAGCCACAGTAGACGAACTGATGGAACTACTACCAGGTCCAGACTTTCCCACCGCAGGAACTATCTTTGACAAATCAGAGATAAGACAGGCATATGCAACTGGACGAGGCCGTCTGGTAATGCACGCCCGAATCGCGCTTGAGGAAACAAGCTCTGGCCGATCGCAAATTATTGTGACTGAATTACCGTATCAGGTAAATAAGGCTGCTCTACTAGAACGTATAGCGGAGCAAGTTAGAAGCAAAGTAATTGACGGCATAACAGATCTTCGCGATGAGAGTGACCGCAATGGTATGCGCATGGTGATAGAACTGGGTAGAAATGCCTCCTTTCACGCTGTGCGCAGCCAGCTCTTAAAACACTCAGCACTACGGAGTGCCTTCCATGTAAATCTGGTAGCGCTCGTTACGACGGAAGATACGGGACCGCTGGACATTGAATTCGTTGAAGACGAGGTTATCTTCGATTCAGAGTGGATCGAAAATACTAGTGAAAATAGAAACCCGTCCGAGGTAACCGGACGACCTGAGACACTGTCTCTTCGAGAATCTCTTCAGGCTTTCATCGATCACAGACGTCAGGTTGTCCAAAGGCGATCCATTTTCGATCGACACAAGGCACGACAGCGGCGACACATCTTAGCGGGACTGCTTAAAGCGATAGAAAATCTTGACGAAATAATTGACACCATTCGAAGTGCTGAGTCAGCCGAAGTTGCAAAAGCATCGCTAATGGATTCTCCTCACAATCTAACTGACCGGCAGGCACAGGCTGTGCTCGACCTCCAGCTTCGACGATTAGCACATCTCGAATCCTCAAAGATTCTTCAAGAATATGATGAACTAATTACGTTCATAAATGAATTAAATGAGCTTCTAGGGAGCCAGGAAAAAATTGATAACGTATTAAAGGCTGACAACGCCGAACTTCGAGAGAAATACGGCGATGAAAGAAGAACTCAACTTATTGACTCAGCGGAGACTGACATTTCTGCAGCTGATTTGATACCTCATCAACAAGTGGTCGTAACCATGTCTGAGACGAATTACGTCAAGCGTGTTCCCCTGGAAACATATCGAACACAACATCGGGGAGGCAAAGGAGTTGCCGGTCAACGACTACGTGATGAAGACAAAATAAAGCTTCTACTGTCCTGCGATACGCACGACAAACTTTTAATTTTTGCGGCGTCGGGCAGAGTTTTTGCTCTTCCAGCGCATGAAATAAATGATTCTTCTCGCACAGCTCAAGGTGTTCATATTCGGAATCTAGTCGAGTTTGGTGAAGATCATGACGGAGATCAAGTTACCGCAGTCATTGCTATAAAAGATCAAGATCAATCCAACGACGATCAGTCGGCTATGATTTTCGCGACTGAAAAGGGTGAGGTTAAGCGTACTCTTCGCTCCAGGTTTGATCGTGTGAGACGGACTGGACTCATAGCTATGAATTTGAAGCCAGATGACCGCCTTGTGTCAGTTTCGCCAGCAGCAATAGACTCGACTGCCATTCTTGTGTCTAGTGACGGATATGCTGTCAGATTTGAACTGGGAAAACTTAGAGAAGCTTCACGTACATCCGGTGGTGTTAAGGGAATTAAATTAAATCCTGGTGCACGCCTAGTAGGCTTAGTCATCGACAGTGAAGGCGATGACATACTAGTCATGTCAAACGAGGGCAAAGGCAAAAGGACTCCCATATCAGACTATCCAGTGAAGGGTAGGGGAACTCGTGGTGTGCGCACATTTGGCTCGACTAACGATGTTGATTTAATAGGGGCAGCTGCAGTACGTGAGAACGACCAGCTCATGATTATTACAAAAAACGGCCAAATGCTTCGAACACGTGCTGGGGATGTTCGGCAATCAAGTCGTGCAACAAAAGGAGTGATGACTCAGAAACCTACTGTTGGTGATTCATTAGCTGCATTTGCAATAGATCTTGCCGACAGAGAATAAGAAAGTTAATGGTCGGGGTGCCCGGATTTGAACCGGGGGCCTCTTCGTCCCGAACGAAGCACTCTGCCAGGCTGAGCTACACCCCGTCACTAATAAAGACTATCAGATTGACCTCATTCACTCGATTGATGAATGGACTCTATATGTTTAGAAATTAAAGAGGTTTGTTCTGGAAGCTGTAAATTTGAGTCAATAACGATTCCATTTGAAAGTTCATCTGCACTAGGTATCTGATATAGCTCTAGCTGTTTCTTCAGTACATTTGGGGTGGCGTCCGAAATATTACCTACTCTATTCATTCTATTCACAACACGATCCTCAGCTAGTTCGGCATCAATATCTATAGCTACTAACGTCGAAGATGCTCCTAACTGAATAGCAATAGCCCTCGAATTCATTCGCTGAGCGCGTGTCAAATGCGTTGCATCCAACACAACAGACTGACCATGTGAAATGAATAGTTGCGCTTTTTCAACCATTTTTTCATAGACTTGTTGGCTAATATCATCTGAATATTTTGATGGCGAGAGCTCTTCCCCGACAGCAACACCAAACATTTCCTTACGGATCGCATCACTATTAAGCCAAGCGAAGCCATACTTTGAGGCTAATGTGGCGCTGATGAGCGATTTACCACTTCCAGAAACACCGCACATCACAACAGACATTGGCTGACTCAAGTCAGGTACGTATCCGACCGCAAGTGAAAAATATGACGAGGCTTCTATTTCTAATTTCTGACGAGCGTCTATGCTGAGCCCTGAATCCTGCGCAGTTATCGATGCGATCTTTCCTCTAATAAATGCTCGAAACATCCGATGTAATGGCTGTACAACACTTAGCGTTTGATCACCGGTCGCAATAATATAGCGACCAACAAGCTCATTAGCTAAACTTTCATAACCTAAAGCAGTCATATCCATGGCTAGAAAAGCCAGCTCGTAGCCGACGTCTAAATACCGAAACTGAAACCAGTCATTAAATTCAATTCCATCAACTATGACTATTCCATCCGAGCGACCAGACGCGAGTTCTGAGAAAGAATCTAAAAGATAAACATGGTCACAATGTAAATCGCCATGACCCTCAATGACTAGACCAGCCTCCAGTCTTTGCAACAAAACAGATTCGTGCACTTGTAACATCTTCTCGACCGATGTCAGCAAACGCTCGTACGTCTCCCGTGGCAAAGTGAAGTCAATAAAATCTGCGACCTCGGCTAACTCTCTATCCCACCATTCCTTGACTTTCTTTGGTCCGGCAAATTCAACATCTGCTTCCACCTCCTCACAAGTTTTATGAAATTCAAACAGACGCATTGCCAAACGCTCAGCGAGGGTATCCACATTCTCACCACCGGTCTTGAGAACCGACGCTAACGTGGCCTCCTCGGGTAAGCGCCTCATCTTCACCGCCCACTCTAAAGTCTCTGCTCCTTGGGACTTGTTAGGTGAAGGGTCTATAACAATTTGCCCTCCGCTCAAACGAACAACGGGTACAACACCTAAATAAATAGAAGGTGCCAGTCGACTATTTAATACGACTTCCTGCTCACAAAAAAATTTTCGGCTTTCAAGCGACATTTGGTTAATGAACCCAAAATCAACTGCTTTCTTCGTCTTAAATACATAATCGCCAGCGATATGCACATACGAGATATGGGTCTCGCGAAGATCTATTTCCGTCACCTCATAGCTGTATGCGGACGAATTGAGCAGAGCAATTACATACTCAGGAGATTCTGGCAACATTCATTGAAACTAAACGCGTCTTGGCAACAAGTCAAACCAAGAGCGCTAGAATAGTAATATGAAAAATTCTCAACTCAGCCACCTTGATTCATCTGGCGCAGCTCGCATGGTAGATGTATCTACAAAAGACATCACTACACGTGAAGCAACAGCCCAATCAAAAGTATTCCTGAAAAAAGAAACACTCGAATTAATTACACGTGGGAACATCCCGAAAGGGGATGTTTTCGCAAGTGCCCGAATCGCTGGAATTATGGCAGCAAAAGAAACTCACCGACTAATTCCACTGTGCCATCCGTTGCCAATAACGGCTGTAAACATTGAAATTACTGCCCAAAACTCCAACGAGGAACACAGTATTATTATTGCGGCCACAGTGCGCGTAAATTCTCAAACTGGAGTCGAAATGGAAGCACTCACAGCCGCGAGCATCGCCGCCCTAACCATTTATGACATGTGCAAGGCGGTTGATCGTGGTATGACTATCTCAGATGTAAAATTGCTAAAAAAATCTGGAGGACTCTCTGGCAATTATCAGTCAGAGTGAGCTAACTCGACACCTAAAGAAACTGATTCACCATCAAGCTCTCCGGACCATGAAGTTGCCTCTTCAGACGAGTCCTCCTCGTTAACTTCCAATGCCAGAGTTTCATCGGCTACATAATTTAAGTGCAAATACATAGCAGATGAAATCAATTCAGTACCAGACCATGAAATCTTAATCCTGTCCGATATATCAAATCCAGCATCCTTGCGAAGGTTTTGTAAACGTCGCACTATCTCACGGGCGAGGCCTTCGGCAATAAGCGCCTCATCAAGTCTAGTTTCGAGAAGTGCTAGGTACCCGCCATCCTCCTGAGCTGACCATCCGTCAGAAGCATCTACAGCGACGAGAATGTCCGTAGCTGTAAACTCATACTCACCAAGAGTCACGGACCCACTCCGTTTCATTGACTCAATGATTTCAACTGAGTTAGCCGACTCAATTACACTTTTAATCGTGGAAACTTCTTTGCCAAATCTTGGACCTAACGTCTGTAGATTAGGTTTAAGCGTAAATTGAACACGGTCTCCTGGGTCATCCAGCACTTCTACGGCCTTTACATTCAGCTCCGCAGCAATATCCTCTTTCCAGTCAGCTAGCGCCTCGCGCTCTTCGGAGTTACGCGGAATTAAGACCACAGTCGCACACGGCTGTCTAACTTTGACTTTTGCCTGTTCTCGAGCTGCCCGTCCGAGTGAAATCATTTTCTGAACCAGAGTGACCTGGCGCGACAAATCTTCGTCAATTAAATCCTCCAACAAAACCGGCCAGTAATTTAGATGAATGGAATCAATATCGCTACCGCTGTGGGTCCGCTCCAAATTCTGGTAAATAGTCTCGGCAATAAACGGAGTGAAGGGTGCTAATAATCTACTTACAGTGGTTAGGCAGTGATACAAGGTTGCTAACGCCGCCCTCGAGTCTTCATCATCACCCGATTTCCAGAATCGTCTTCGATTTCGCCTCACATACCAATTCGAGAGCTGGTCTACGAATGACGCTATCGGATGAGCCGCTTGGGCAGGCTCGTATGCCTCCAGCGCAGAAGTAACCTTTTGTACTGTTATTTCAAGCTCAGAGCGAATCCACCTATCAATTGGAACCCGCGAATTCAGAGAATTGTAATTAGTCGGATTAAACGATCCTGTATTTGCGTAGGTGACAAAAAATGAGTACGTATTCCAAAGTGTTGATAAAAATTTTCTAGATGTCTCTTGTACTAAATCGGGAGAGAATCTTCTCGAGTTGCCAGGAGGGGAAGTCGTGTACATAGTCCAACGCACTGCGTCAGCTCCATAGTCGTCCAAAACTGACCAAGGGTTAATCACATTACCGACCGATTTTGACATCTTTAAACCTTCACCATCAAGAATATGGCCGAGGCAAATAACGTTTTCAAAGGATCTCTCTGCATGAGTATCACCTGTGCGGTGCAACAACGTTGCTAGAGCGTGTAGCGTATAAAACCATCCCCTTGTCTGATCAACCGCTTCACAAATAAAATCAGCCGGAAACTCCTCGGTGAAAATATCTTTATTCTCGAAAGGGTAATGATGCTGTGCATAAGGCATCGCACCTGAATCAAACCATGCGTCAGCCACCTCAGGAGTCCTATTCATTCGACCACTACACTTCATACAACCAATAATCACGTCATCCACAAATGGCCGGTGAGGATCTATTTCACCGTTAGGGCGCTTAATTGCGTCTCCTGTACCGTCTATTGCTCTTTCAAAAAGCTCATCAAATGATCCAATCGTATCGACAGAGCCACATTCCTCACAAGACCATATAGGTAACGGAGTACCCCAATAGCGCTCTCGCGAAACTGCCCAGTCCACATTGTCCGAAAGCCACTCGCCAAATCGACCATCTTTTATATGATTAGGAACCCAACCAATTTTCTGATTAGAGGAAACGAGATCGTCACGGACCGCAGTAGTACGTATATACCAAGATGGTTTTGCATAATAAAGAATCGGAGAATCACATCTCCAACAGAAAGGATATGTATGGCGAATCTGCTCAGATTTAAATAAAAGACCTCTCTCACGCAGGTCGGCAGTAACGGCTTTGTCGGCCTCCTTGGCAAACAGTCCGTCCCCAGGTCCGCCTAGGACAATTCCATCTGGACGTACCGGCTGTAAAAACATCAAATCATTAGCTCGACCGATTCCATAGTCCTCTGCGCCAAAAGCAGGTGCAACATGAAGGACGCCTGTTCCTTCATCGGTAGTTACCTCATCTGATGCGACAACTTTACGGCTGGGAAGATCGTCCAAAGACGCTGGCCTCACTGCGACGCCATCCACGAACATATATGGGTCTGCATCTTTCCAAAGTTCGGCTGACCATAATTCCTCGTAATGTCCGCCAACTAGGCTCGATCCCTTAAAACGAGCTAAAACAGAGCCATCCGGCGCAAGATCAGATACTCGGTCTGTGGCCACAATAATTCGCTCAATACCTATGTGCTGATCTTCTCGTTCGACCAATGAATACTCAGCATCCACAGAAACCGCTAACGCGGCTGATCCGGAAAGTGTCCAAGGTGTCGTCGTCCAAGCTAACAAGGATGTCTGGACTCCTTGTTTGAGTTGCAGAATCTCAATAGAGTCATCATCCAGATTGCTAGATTCGTTCGGCACAATGAAGCGAATAGTTACACCAGGATCTGGCGTATCTTCTTTGTAGCCAAGAGAAATTTCATGACTTGAAAGTGAGGTTTGACATCTCGGGCAGTGTGGTGTGACTCGAAAATCCTGAAACATCAAACCGTTATCCCATAACCGCTTAAATATCCACCAGCAAGATTCGATATAATTTGAGTCATACGTCACATAGGGATCACTCATGTCCACCCAATAGCCAATCCTATCGGTTAAACGTTCCCAGTCCTGTACATAGTTAAAAACTGATTCTCTACATCTTCGGTTGAATTCCTCAACTCCAAAAATCTCTATTTCCTTCTTTTCCTTAAAGCCAAGCTGCTTCTCAACTTCCAGTTCAACTGGAAGTCCGTGAGTATCCCAACCACCTTTTCTTGGGACACGATAGCCACGCATAGTGCGATACCTTGGAATTAAATCTTTAAAAGCACGAGCGAGCACATGATGAATTCCAGGGTTTCCGTTAGCAGTTGGTGGGCCTTCATAAAAAATAAACTTATTATCGATCGGTCTTTCTTCGACCGACCGCTTAAATACATCTAAGTCTTTCCACAGCGCCAAAATCTCCTGCTCTTGTGCAGGAAAAGAAATCCGAGAGTTAACTTCTTGAAATAGTCCCAAACCTATGCCTCTAATCAATCACTTAGATACGTGCTGTTCTAAGAGCTTAAAAATTTATAATACTCTGTGCTTTGCATGTAGATACAATATCGTCAGGTTTTATCTTTTCTCCGTGCGGTCCAACTGTTAGTGTTCCACCCGAAACACTAACAGTCTAATTCAACCTCATCTACAAAGGCCCGAACGGATGAATTCCAAACCGACGGGTTCTCAAAATAGGCTGAGTGACCCGCCGCAGGTACACCTACATATTGTGAACCAGGTGTTAGTTGATGCGATATTTGAATAAGATCAGGGTGGACGACACGATCATAATTTCCACAAATCCAGAGTATGGGTAGCTGACTTTCGCTCAATCTCTGAGCAGTTGTTCCTTTGTAATTAATCATTCTCGCGGTCGGTGCCAAAAAATCCTTTCGGCGTTTTGGATTTAAACCACGTAATTGTCTATATAAGAATTGTCGCTCAGGATTTGTTTGAGCAAACTCGGGTGCCATTGCTCTTTGTAATAGCGACCCGGAAAGCGTGCCATCTTGCTCTAATTGTGACTTCAAGGCCCTATACGATTCGTCAACACAACCACCATTTGTACCAGAATAAATCAATGATTTAATCATCTCTGGTTCCCTTGAAAACAATCCGAAAGCTGTACGGCCTCCCATGGAGTGAGCGACAAAATGAACATTTTTAACCCCAAGATGTTTCAATAACGCTCTCGTATCACCGCCAAAAGCGATGCGCCCAGGTCCATCCGAAATATCTGGAGAACGGCCAAATGCTCGGTGATCAAATGTGATAACAGGATATCTGTCTGAGAAGGCTTCGATATTTTGCCACCAAACCACAGCATTTCCGCCTGCCCCATGAGCCAATAATATTGGTGACACAGTGCTCGTAGCTATATCTGGTCCGTAGGTTTCGTAATACAAAGAAAAACCATCAGCGAATTCTAGGCGGGGCATATTCTCTCAACTCCTCGTCCCATGGCTCTCCAGTTGCCCTGGCTATGACGTCTAGCATATCCTCAACGTCCCCTTTAAGTGCATCATCAGGTTCCTCACGTAATACGGCTAATGCCTCAAAAAACAGCATGCGGGCTCTTTTATAGAGCTCTTGGGGTGTCTCCGCTGGGGCCTGATACGAAAATTTCGGACGCTCTAACGCATTAGCTACGTACTCGGAACACCAACCAGCCGTATACAGTATGTACGCGTCTTGGGGATCGGACTTGACGGCTCTTCTCAGATAATCCAAACCTTCATTAAATTTACGTTGCCGTGTAACTAATGTCTGTCCCAGATACGAGTATCCAGCTGCAAACTCAGGATGATCTGCAACAATTTCACGGACTTGTTCAACCGCGGTAGAAATATCACCGGCAGCATGCAGCTGCATGGCTACCCGTAGCAGGGTATTCGGATCGAGATTTGCCATGCCTATAACTCTAACCGCATCGTGTCTAAATTTTTAAAATTAGCGAAGCTAAAACTAAAATAATGCGCTAACATGCCTCTTACTGAGGAGGTAAATTAAATATGACTGATGAGTTAGAACTAACACAGGATATGAAGGATGCAATTGACCGAGAAGGAGATCCTGTTCTTTACGAGGTCACAACGCTGGGGATTCGAACGTTTGCTCGAGCGGTTGGCTACACAAATACTAAATATTATGATGAAGGCGCAGCCCTGGCGGCTGGCCATTCGACCTTACCATCACCACCGGGCTACTTAGGTATGCCGGTGTGGAACCCAAACAAAGAACCATCAAGACAACCCACTTTCAATAATCCATTTACAAAAAATTTGAATGGCGGAACTCAAGTTCAGCCAATCCAACAGGTATATGCCGGAGATGTACTCAGCGCTGTGTCACGAATTACCAACCTGACCATGAGTCCAAGTAAGTCTCTGGGAAAAATGCTGATTCGCGAGACCGAGACTGTATATACCCGCCAGTCAGATGGTGTTGTTGTGGCCAAAACTCAAGGGCAAGGAATTTCTTACTAGGATATTTACACGTTAACAGAGGAGAGAAATATGGTATCTGCACAAAACTGGAATGAAGTGAGTGAGGGTCAAGTATTCACACTTACTGAGCCAATGGACTCACAACGGCTTGTTATATGGGCTGCGGCCTCGGGTGATTTTTACCAAATTCACTATGATGACGATTTTGCAAAAGGAAATAATCTTCCCGATATTATTGTGCACGGCGCACTAAAAGGAATGCTCGTTGGGCGACTACTCGATGAGATTTGCGGTGATTCAGGAAGAGTTACGAACTTTGGAGTCTCCTACCGAGGAATGGATCCAGCACGACAAGATTTAACAGTGCACGCAACGGTTATCAAGAAATACGAAGAAAATGGCGAACACCTGTTGGATCTTGAAGTTGGAGTCAAGCAAGAGGATGGATCCACTGAAACCACTCCGGGGACAGCCACTATTGCCGTACCTGCCTAGCAACAGTTCAACCGCATGAATCGGTCGGAGTTTGAACGGGGGGTACGCCTTGCGGGACTGGACGTTCCAGACTCGCACCTGAAGATTATTGGTGCTGATCCTGTTTATTACTCCCCGTTCCACCTCGGTGAAGGGGCCGCAATAGCTCACGCCTTAATAGGATCAAAAGTTGACCAGATATGGCGCGAGCTGGAACACAAGGCTCAGCAAATTACGGTTGACGTCCGGCACGCTGCTGCATCATTGAATTCTACACACTGGCTGCAAATTAAAAATAAATCTGCAACTGACAATGTACCGGCGATAAGAAATATGACTCGAATCTTTCGGTGCAAGGATGACAGGTTCATTCACCTACATAAGTCATTTCGCGATGGGCCATCTATTGCAGTTGAACTTGGAATAGAGGCAGAGGCTGATGTTTCAACTATCGCTCAAGCAGTCTCACGTCGTGATTCTTTTGAGCTAGAAGCTGCATTAATTCGACGAGGTCTCACAGGAGCCGTGGTTAGAAACTCATCCGAATGGGTAAAACATCCACAAGGAAAAGCGTTACTTAACCGGCCTGTGGTTGAAATTATAAAAATTGGTGATGCGCCTCCTGAACCCATAAAAATTGGCTCCCGACCCCTTTCAGATCTGCGGGTTCTTGATCTCACTCGTGTATTAGCTGGCCCGACAAGCGCGCGTACATTAGCTGAACATGGCGCAGAAGTTGTCCATGTAGCTTCACCAAACTTACCCACAATCGACCTTTTTGAAATGGATACTGGACATGGGAAGCGTCAGATACACATTGACCTAGATACAGAAGAGGATGCTGACATTCTCACTTCGATGGCAAAGCGGACCGATGTCTTCAGTCAAGGTTTTCGCACGGGTGCGCTTGATAGGCGTGGATTTGGTCCACAGCAACTGGCTACGTTACGGCCCGGCGTCATCTATGTGTCTGAAAATTGTTACGGACATCACGGACCATGGGCTAATAGACCAGGTTGGGAACAATTTGCACAAACAGTTTCTGGAGTTGCTGAACTTCAAGGTCAAATGAGTCCACTCAGTCCCGATAATGAACACTCAATCGCTGCCGGCACTGATCCGCATACGCCTCGATTGGCGCCAGCCGCCATGAACGATTATGTAACAGCATCATTCGCCACCTATGGGGTGCTCGAAGCCCTCCGAAGACGAGCTAAAGAAGGTGGCTCATGGCACGTACAAGTGTCACTTACTCAAACATCAATGTGGTTTGCTCGCCTAGGGTTACTACAAGGCCTTAACAGCGGGAAAAATATAGGTACAGTAGATGATTTTCTTGAAACCCATATCACCCCCTATGGGGAAATGCTTCATCTAGCCCCTGTATTACAAATGTCTGATACCCAGCCATATTGGGCGTTTGGCGCGAGACCACTAGGGAGCGATCTAGCTGAGTGGCTGTAACCTAATTGCGTAAAAAAATGTAGAGCGCCTTGAACGGAAAACAAATCTGCGTTGTGTAAAATATAAACTAGACTAATTAAGACATTCAGATGTCTTAATTAGTCTAGTATTTTCAAAACAGTGATCTAGCCGCAAGTAGTCTGAACAATCAGACGAGTCACCAAATATGGGTCCATATTCGAGGCCGGACGACGATCCTCCAAGTAGCCTTTTTGATCAACTTCAACCTGCCAAGGTATTCGAATAGATGCCCCTCTGTCAGAAACACCATAACTGAACTGATCTATTCGCTGTGTCTCATGGGCTCCGGTTAAACGATTCTCATTACCAGCCCCATAGTTAACTATGTGTTCCTCTATATTTTTACCGAGCGCCTCACAGGCATCAATAATTGGTTGATATGACTCTCTCATAGACTTGGTGGAGTAATTTGTGTGACAACCGGCACCATTCCAATCACCCGACACTGGCTTTGGATCAATAGACACTACTACATCGTACTCTTCCGCTACACGATGTAAAAGCCAACGAGACACCCATAACTGATCAGATACTTCCAGAGGGCCCAGTGGGCCAACCTGAAACTCCCATTGTCCTGGCATGACTTCAGCATTTGTTCCTGCTATACCAATTCCTGCCTCGATACACGCTGAAGCGTGCGCCTCAGATACCTCTCGACCAAAAATAACATTGGCTCCAACCGCGCAATAGTAGGGCCCTTGAGGTCCCGGAAATCCTCCTTCAGGAAACCCTAGCGGCTGCTGCCCATCGGCTTCAAACAAGGTATATTCCTGCTCAATTCCAAACCATGCCTCTTCATCAGCAAACTTCTCTGCAACATCAGCACATGCGGCTCGGGTATTAGTTGGATGAGGTGTCATATCTGGCAGTAAAACTTCACACATTACCAGGACATCGTTACCACCGCTGATTGGATCAGGGCAGCTGTAGACAGGCCTAAGAACGCAATCCGAGTTGTCACCCGGTGCTTGATTAGTACTTGAACCATCAAACCCCCATATAGGAAAATCCGTGGTTCCATCTGGAAGTACTCGTGTCTTAGAACGTATAGATGGGCTCGGATCAGTCCCATCAATCCATATATATTCTGCCTTAAATGCCATAATCCCCACCTTTCGCTGCACCCTCCGCAGAGGGAAGTTCGATTAACCATACTCCACTCAAATTATTTCGCGACAATGTTTCACCTGTATTATCAAATCGAGTAGTAAATATTAAAACAATCAACTTAATTAAATGGAATACAAAGCTTGAATACAACTCACCGATAACGATCTACAAAACGATACCCAACGTTGCGAACAGTTTCGACGAACTCCTCGCCTGTTTCGATTTTTGCTCGGATACGACGAATATGAACATCAACTGTACGAACGCCTCCAAAATAGTCGTACCCCCAGACCTGATTCAGTAATACTTCTCGGGTATAGGGACGTCCAGGGCTAGACGCCAAAAATCGCAAAAGTGAATATTCTTTATAAGTAAGATCTATTGGTTCGTTTGCGAGAGTCACTTGATACCTGTCTAAGTCAATAATCAATGGCCCATGACGAAGCCTGTTATCAATGTCCGTCCCAAGACTTCTTGCTATCTGTTTCGAAATCCGCACTCGAAGCTCTTCATGAGAAACGGGAGCCTCCACAAAGTCGTCTACCTCAAGAGATCGAAGATTTGGGTACGAGTCTGAGGTCACAATCAAAATGACCGCCGGCGTTGCCAAAACCGCCTCGTCTCTCAACAGCGCTGCTATGCCACCCATCGACAAGCCCATGTCCAAATCAATGAGTATTGACACTGGGCGCCAAGCTCGTGCCTCTTCAAGGCATTCACGACCTGTCGAGACGACCTTGCATAATCGACCGTCCATGCGTGCCACAGCCTCGACATTGGCCACGTATTCCAAGTTATTAGTTAAAGTAAGGTAACCTTCCATCTAGCGAGTTTAACAGTCTGCTGGGCTACATAAAAAGAACATATGTGCTACTCTGTTGACTAGTAACTAATCTAGCAGGCCCAACGCCATGTGACACTCGTGTAAAATTTAGAGCAGTGACTGAGTTCGTAGAATTGCGTGTAGGGGTGATATATCGTTAACCTCATAAGTCGCTGTCTAAATATTCACATATTTAGAAAGTAAATGCGCAAAACTGCGTGAACAATCCAAGCATGAGTATGAATTGGTGCGGCAGAGTAGATAAGTAATCCGGCTCCGACGCACTTGGAGGGTTGGCTGTTGTGAAGGTAATGTTTGTTGAAACTGTTGAGGGATCTGGCTCGATGGGAGACGTCAAGGACGTTAAGCCCGGTTACGCCAGAAATTATCTCTTACCAAAAGGTCTTGCTGTTCCAGCGACTCCACATGCGGTAGCACGTGCTGAGGAACTAAGAAAGCAGGAACTCGGCCGGCAACAGGTGCTTGACAAGCACTATCAGGAACTTGTTAATCGACTTACAGAAAGACCAATAATTATTGGAGTTCGAGTGGGTGAACAAGGCCGCCTCTACGGGTCTGTCAATAATGCAGATATCGCTAAGAACGCTGGGGAGATTCTTGGGGAAGATCTGGATAGACGTAGAATACTTCTTGGAGAAGCTATTCGACAAGTCGGTATTTATACTGTGCAGCTTAGGCTCTCGACGAAAGTACAACCACATATAACTGTGGTTGTAGTCGACGAGGAATCACCCGATGGTGTAGAAGCCGCAGCACAATTGCTATTAAATCCTCCTGAAAATATTGATCCTGCCATAACCGCAGAAGATCAATCTTTTGAGGAAAATTCTGAAGAGCATTCGGAAGATAGCGTAAACAGTATCAATACTGAAACAGAATCTCAAAGTGCGTCGGAATCGGAATTTAAACAGGATAATAGTTAGGTTTATTGAAAATAGTTATAAATATTCGAGACAATATTTATGATATTTCTGCCAGTGCTTGAAATGCCCTTGCAATAACTCGATTCACCTGACTACAAGGGCTTCGAGGGCTGGCAAAATGGTAAATTCAACAAGCGGTAGACTATCGGCTTTTCCACAACGAGATCGAGCGACAGAAAACTCGACTAATCGTTTGCCACCACACGACATAGGCGCCGAAGAAGCTGTTATCGCGGCGATTCTACTCGACGCGAATGCCCTTGTCCGTGCTTCTGCCATCGTTGATACCGACGATTTCTTCGACGTATCTTGCAGAGCTGCGTTTGAAGCAAGCATATTATTGGAAGAACGCGCCGAAGAAATCACTGCCACCACGGTTAGCCATGAACTAGAACGTTTGGGGCTTCTGGACTCGGTCGGAGGTGAGAGATTCTTAGCCGAAGTGATTGGTAAACACTTCACTGCTGAAGGAGTAGAAGCTCATGCCCGGATAGTGCGACGGGATGGTCTGTACCGTCAAGCTATTGAAGGATTCAATTTATTACTCCAGAAAGCTTACGAAGGGGGATCCAATCAAGATTCTGTAATTGCAATGGCTGAAGAGCTCCTCTTAAATATTAGAGGTGCCGTAGGTTCGGGTGACTTCAAACATATTGGGTTGATCTTAGAAGAAATGCTTGAAAACGCCGACAGTGATGAAAACTTATCACTCCGAGCAGTGGCGAGTGGATTTCATGACCTAGATGCACAACTTAATGGTGGCTTTCAAAGGGGTAATCTAATAGTAGTTGCAGCTCGACCAGGACATGGGAAATCCGCCTTACTTTTAAACTTCGCCCGGGACTGCGCCGTCGAATCAAAAGGTACAGTTGCTCTCTTTTCGATGGAAATGAGTGGAATTGAACTAGGAAAAAGGCTGCTCGCAGCTGAATCTGGTATAGCCTCCCCAAAGCTTGTCTATGACGAAGATCACGAAATTGAACTAGCACGAGTGATGGCGGCACACGGGCAACTCTCAGAAGCAGCAATTTATATCAACGAACAAGGCGATCTTACTGTCGCCGAAATCCGAGCGGCAGCTAAACGAATGAAAGCTGAGCATGGATTAGATCTACTAATAGTGGACTACCTTCAACTTGTGAGTAGTTCACAACGATACGACTCTCCGGTCGCTAGTGTGACCCAGATATCACGGACTCTTAAGCAAATTGCTCGTGAGCTCGATGTCCCAGTGATAGCAGCTGCACAGCTAAACCGAGCTGTCGAACAACGAAAACCACACATACCAATTTTGTCGGACCTACGGGAATCGGGTTCGATTGAGCAAGATGCCGACATTGTTATGTTCATCTACAGAGAATCGGAGTATCACAAGAGCGAAGATCCGCAAGATTGGCCGCCGGATCTTGACGCGCGACAGGCCAAAATAATTGTCGCCAAGCATAGAAACGGTGCTACAGGAGTTATTGACTTACATTGGGAAGAGACTTTGGCGACGTTCAAAGAATATGAGCTCTACACCGATTCCTCACCGGCATCAATGGAGAACAGGTTCGAGAGCTTCTAGCATCGCTAAGAATATTATGAATAATTCAGGTGAACTCGATAAGAACCCACTCTTTCAAACCGGACAAGCCGTCGTCGTCGTACCAGTACAATTTTTCACCGAGCTCATTCTAAATATAGAAGACGAAGCTGAACTAAGAATCGCTCTTTATATTTGGTACGCAATCACACGAAAGGTCGGCGGTCAGCGCTTCGTACTTCAATCTGACATTGCAAATGATCCAGTACTTGTGAACTGGTTCATCCATAAGGGCGGCAGTGAAAGATTATTGAATTCGATTGATCTGACTAGAAAAAGAGGTGTGTTCATAGGTGCACAACTGCCAAACAAAGACTTCGTAATCCTCCCCAACGATGAGGCAGGCCAACGACTCCTCAATAGATTCATCATAGATTCAGAGGTCTTGCAAGACGAAGTAAAGCAAGCCGCGCCAACAAGGCATCAAAGTACATCAGCGTTGTCACCAGTTGCGATTAAATACGAGCACGAAATAGGGGCCATCACTCCCTCAATCGCAACTACGCTTCGGGATTCAGAAAGTCGCTATCCCATGGATTGGATACTTGAAGCTATCTCTGTAGCAGCTGAATCAAATGCCAGATCTTGGCGATATATACAAACGATTTTAGAAAATTGGCAGAAGAATGGACGGAATAATGGCAACCAGAAAACTACACGAATTTCTACCGAAAAATCAGGAAAACATAAAAGCCCCTATGACGACCTCATTCGAAAAGGAAATGATCCCATCAAATCCTGAAAGAGTCGATATTTGCTTGGTTTGTGACGGTATGGGATTTGTTAGACTAACGAATGATTTTGACGATTCACGCTTTGGACAATCGTATCCGTGCAGCTGCACTATCGCCGCTAGAAATGAAAAAACCGGTAAACAACTTCTGAAACAATCCGGTTTAGGGTCTCTCCGCAGACTGAATTTCGAAAACCTTATTAGTCACGGCAGAACTCAAGACGCCCGTAATCGAGACCAATACGAACTAGCCACCACGGAGGCAAAAAAATATGCGAGCAATCCAAGTAAGTGGCTTACGATTGTTGGAGAGCACGGAAGTGGTAAGACTCATCTAGCTGCTGCGATCGCAAACGCTTCCCTTGCCCTTGGACGACCAACACTGTTCTTCTCAATACCTGACTTGATGGAGCATTTCCGCAGAGAATCGATTGGAAGAGATCTTTCCGAATCTGAAGCAGTGACGGTCAGTAGAATATTTGACATACCGTTACTACTCATCGATGACTGTCACTCCAAAATAAACACAACATGGGCGCAAGAGAAATTTAATCAACTTCTTAATCATCGATGGAATGCTCAGCTACCGACAGTTTTCACTGCACCCGCCCTAGACGCAGCCATAAATAGTCAACTGAACATTCGTCTTTCAGATAGTGAATCTTCTGATATTTTGGATCTAGGAATCTGGGAAGTAAGCAACTACAGTTCATTAGGTGCTATGTCCGAACAAGTTCTCAAACAATACACTTTTGATACTTTCCTATCTGATGGTATCGGTTTATCCCCGCAGCAAAGTAGCGAGTTGATAGGTCTGGAATCCCGCTTGCGGGAGTGGTCAATTGAACCTGATGGCTGGATTGTCCTTACGGGTAATCATGGCGTAGGGAAGACGCATCTTGCCTCAGCAATTGCAAACGTTCGATTGAGTCAAGGTGATCGCGTTGCGTTCGCCACCGTACCAGATCTTCTGGATCACCTCAGGGCCTCATATAATCAAGAATCACGAGATTCATACGACCAAGTATTTCGGCGTTTGCTCGAAGTGCAGTTGCTTATTCTGGACGATCTGGGAGCTCATAAATCTTCTGACTGGGCCGAAGAAAAAATATATCAATTGATAAACCATCGACATCTTGCCCGCAGCTGGACGGTCATAACAATGAATGGAAAACCAAGTGAACTAGAACCACGCCTGGCAAGTAGACTAACTTTCACTGAACTTTCCGAAGTGTATAGGATCGACGCACAAGACTTCAGAACGCTACGACCAGAAAACTAAAGTCAGTTAGGGTCTTGGCTTTAAACCTTCCTGCCATTGCGCGCCGTCTACGCTCCACTCTTTTTTCCATATAGGAACCGTCTCTTTAACTCGATCAACGGCTTTGAGCGCTGCTTCAAAGGCATCCGCTCGATGTGCTGCCGAAACAGCCACAATTAGAGATGTATCTCCTATCTCTAAAGTACCAATCCTGTGTTGAATCATAACTCCATAGACCTCACGCTCACGAAAAGTCGAAAGTATCTCATCTCGTACATGCAAAATCTGTGTGGTCGCCATCTCAACATAAGCCTCATATTCTAAACGAACGACACTATGATCTTCATGATGATTTCTTACAACGCCTTCGAAAATGATAACTGCACCCGACTCGTCGGTCTGAACCGCAGACCGAATCAAGCTGCTATCAAGCGCTTTCGCAGTAACCAATGGAATTTCAATCACTAAAATCCGCCAGCAATGGGTGGCACCAATGCAACAGAATCTCCATCTGCGAGCTCCGATTCGTCCGAGAGTATATATTCTTCATTGACTGCGATCGCTACCCCCGATAAGTAGGGCTTTAATTTTGGATATTGCTCTTCCAATGCCTGTCGCAATAAGGCAACCGAAACTAAATCTTGATGAAGTCTGACTGTTAAAAGGTCACTCTCCATGACCTCCCTGAGGCCAGCAAACAACTGTACTGATATTTCCATAACTTTCCTAAGATTTACGCTTTCATTATAGCTAAATAAAAGTTCTGATAAGTGGCCGACGAATAAGCACAAAGCAAGCAGCCAAAAAAATAAAAAATCCAACAGCTGAAAATACAGTCTGGAGCCCTAACATAGTGGCGAAAAAACCCAGAAAAAGTGCCCCGACTTGCATGAAACCCTGTGACATAAATATAAAACTATTGATTCGACCCAACACCCTATTATCAACGACTGACTGAACAATACTAGAACTCAAGGCGTTAATAGCCATTAAGCTAGCGCCACAAGCTAAATTAAACGAAAACACGAAAATTAGAGTTCTTGACCAGCTGTAAAAGAAGATACTCAATCCGAGGATTGCTACAGCCAAAATAAGCGTGCGCCCTCTACGGAATTTATGCCCCTGATTCGCCAAGGCTAGAGTTGATAAAGTCGCACCAACATTCCAAGAAACAATCATTATTCCCCAATCAAACGCACTGAAACCAAGCATCTCGTCAACCCATATAGCGATAAGTTGTCCCATGACCCCAGATCCTAACGCTATTGAAATCCAATTCAATGCCAGAGTCAGACGAAGTATTTCGTGCTGCTTGAGGATCCGTATGCCCTCAAAAATATTCTCAGACAGGCTAACGCCAGTCGACTGGGTATCAGCTGCCTTACGGCCAGTTCTGATCGATAAGGCAACTACTAGACCAACAGCTGGGCCGAAGCCTGAAAATAGATACGCCAGCGTATAGCTATGATGCTCAATCAGCCAGCCGGCTACTGGACCTGACGCTAATGCCCCAAAAGACATAGCTGCAAAAAATAAACTGATCGCTATCGCCGAATACTGCGAATTTACCGAATTTCTAATCAACGCGACTTTATTCGGCTGATCTTGCGCTAACACAATTCCGAAAGAGCCAAAAAGTAAAATCGTAGCGAATAGCCGAAATAAAGTTGGTTGAGCACTTTCAAATAGATAAAGTACTGCGCTGACCAGGATAATCAACAAAAGGGTTACGCCTTGATTCGCCCGCATCACTGTGCGTCTAGGAAAGCGATCTACCAAAGTTCCCGCAATAACGATGTAGCTCAAAAAGACTAGTCCACGAAAAGCAGCGGCAATACCCAAAAACATTGCACTGAAATTCTCCGGCGCACTCTGACTGATGTACCAAGACTGAGTGATAAACATCATCGGCTGAGTAAATCCAATGAAAAGTTGTGCTGCAAGTAAAAGTCTAAAATCACGAAAATAAAAAACCGTTCGCAACGGCTTAGCTGGTTGATTTATCATTAATACAAGCCATCCTCTGTAACATCTAAGTAAAACGGAACCGCTATAGCAACACAAAATTAATCAATTATTCGACTACAGTAACATCTGCTAAAATCTTAGTCCCTAGAATGAATGAAAGAGAAATGACTAGAAAATCCGTACATTGAGAGAAATATCTTGGCGCATCCCAATAACCTAGAGCCGACACTCCAAGCCATAATTATGTTGGGTGGTATGGGTAAAGATCCCACAGAAACACTCATGCGAAAGGCTCTAGAGGCCGCAGCAACTGACCTAGCTCATATATGCCATCAGAGCGATAAATTCGCCAAAATTACCATACTTACTGACTCGCATGTAAAAACTCTAGATGACAAAACCACAGCGCTACTGCTCTCCCATCCCAACGCTACCTTCGGAGAGCTTATTAATCAATTTTCACAATACATCACTGGTGAAACTGCAAATACGGATGGTTACATATACTTTGGAGCAGGAAGTGGTCCCTTACTCTCTACAACAGATATCCGTATGCTTACCAGATTAGTCAGTGAAGCTGATTCAAATAGCTGCATAACCAACAACAGGTACTCTGCCGATTTTTTTGGTGTTAGACCTACTGACTTGCTGGAGTCGCTACACCCCCCACCAATAAGTGATAACAGTGTGCCTACTCGCTTAATCGAGGAACGAGGAACTTCAATAATTGAAATACCTCGATCTGCTGAAACTCAATTCAATATTGACGTCCCCTCTGACTTGGCAACGCTCTCCCTCACAGAAAAATCCGGACCAAAACTAAAATCATTTATCGCGCAAGAAACCCAGTTACTCAACCAAGCAGTGAAAGCCCAATGGAACGCATCTCAGCACTTTCTTAAAAAAAACTCGGAGGTTTTTATTTACGGCAGAACCTCTTCCCGAATTTGGTCCTATCTGGAGACTGAAACTGCTTGCAAAATACGAATAATATCTGAAGAACGCGGACTCAAAGGTGCCCCGAAAGGGCATCAAGCCAGATCATTTCTGGGGTATTTAATTCAGGCGTACGGACCCCAAGAAGTTTTCTGCAAACTACTTCCCCAGTTTTGTTCAGCGGCATTCGTCGACTTAATACCAATTATTGAACATATGAATATTTCCTGCAGTAGAAATGACCGATTTTCAGCAGACTTGTTTCAGCATGACGCGATCAAAAACAAAGAGCTTAGGGAAATAATCCTTGCAATCACCCAGTCACCCATACCGATAGCAGTAGGTGGGCACTCATTAGTGAGCTCAAGTCTAGAAATACTAAATCAATTAGTATGGGATGTAGCAGATAATCTGATTTCAAACCCAATCAAGGATTCTTAAGCGACCACTTCCAAGTAAGAAATATAGAAAGTTGAAATTATGTCAGCACTCCTCAACACAGATCCTGAAATTGCAGATGCAATCAATCGAGAAGAGTCTAGGCAAAGTACAGTACTAGAAATGATTGCGTCAGAAAATTATGCCTCAAAAGCAGTACTTGAGGCAGTCGGATCCGTATTAACTAACAAATATGCCGAGGGCTACCCAGGTGCTCGTTACTATAACGGAAATGCCGTACTAGACGACATAGAGAGGTTGGCTAGAACACGTGCTAAGGATCTTTTCGGCGCAGATCATGCCAATCTACAGCCCCACTCTGGTGCTCAGGCAAATCTAGCCGCATATCTTGCTCTCCTAAATCCAGGTGATACTGTCATGGGGTTGAAATTAGACTCTGGTGGGCACCTCACTCATGGTGCACCAGTCAATGCATCTGGGCAAATATATAATTTTGTCTCGTACGAGGTTGACAAGGAATCTCACTTAGTTGATTACGAATCAATGTTGACTCAGGCAAAAAACACTCGCCCAAAGTTGATTATTGTGGGTGCCACAGCATACCCACGACTCTGGGATTTTGAACGTGCACGTCAAATCGCTGATGAGGTAGGAGCGATACTCCTCGCAGATATCGCTCATATCTCTGGACTAGTCGCCGCTAAAGTACACCCTACCCCGGTTGGAAGTGCCCAAGTCATCACGTCTTCCACCCATAAAACTCTTCGTGGTCCACGCGGAGGTATAATTCTCTGCGATGAGGACTATAGGAAAAAGATTAATTCTGGCGTATTTCCGGGTACCCAAGGTGGACCAATGATGCATGTAATTGCTGGAAAAGCAGTGATGCTCAAAGAAGCCAGCACAATCGAATTCAGAAACTACGCACAACAAGTAGTAATTAACGCACAACACCTTGCCAGTCATCTAGCGGATAGCGGCTTTAATTTAGTAACAGGTGGAACTGATAACCACTTACTACTTTTAGATATCCGTGATCGCAGAATAACTGGTCGCGAGGCTGCAAATGCTCTCGAAAAGGCAGGAATCGTATGTAATTTTAATTCCGTGCCATTTGATGATCGACCTGTGCGAGAAGGTGGTGGGATTAGACTTGGGACACCCGCAATAACCTCACGAGGGCTTGAATCGGAACATATGAGTCTCGTAGCCGATTGGATTACGCGCGCGCTTCATGATGTTAACAACGAAAGTGCACTTGGTGCGATTAGTCAAGAAATAAAAATACTCTTAGACGGGTTCCCTACGCCCGGAATAGCTTAGACCGCCATCTGTTCACCGGTTCGAAAAGTTGACGGTCAAGTTGAGTAGTGATTGCCAAGTAGATTAAAGCTGACAAACCCAACTGAGATATCAACTTGAATATTCTTCCTACATCCCCCGCTAACCAATCTATCAATAAAATACAAAGAATCATCGCTGCGAGACCCAAGCAAATAGACCCAATGGACCTAGTAAATTCCCGCCTCACGATGAAGTGATTTCTTTTCTCTAGGACAATCGTTAAAAGAATAGCTTCGGTCAACCCAGATACGGAAAGCGCAACCGTTAGGCCAGTAAGGCCAAAACGACCAACTTGTACAAGTAATATAGCTAGCAAGAAATTTAAAGTCACAGCGGTTGCAGATATTAATACGGGTATGCGTGTATTAGACAAGGCATAAAAACCACGACTTAGAACCTCAACGAGCGCATACCCCACTGAACCGATCGCCAAAATTTGTACCGCTTTAGCAACCAAAAGAGTTGCGTCACTATCAAATGCCCCGTGCTCTAAAAGCACTCGGATGATGCCATCAGCTAAAACTACCAAACCCACACCCATGGGTGCTACAAGCCAAAAAGTTATTCGAAAAGCCATGAATAACTCTCGGCTAAACTCAAGAATATTATCTCGGGATACATCATCCACCAGAGTAGGAAATATAGCCGTCCCAATAGACATCCCGGCTAGTCCTACCGGAAGCATCATAACCATAAATGCAAACATAATTACGTTAATGGACTCATCCGAAATCAAGGACGCAAAAAATATCAAAATGAAAAGGTTTAGTTGCGCCGCGGCCAAACCTAAGACTCTGGGCCCAGCCAATTTAAATACTGATCGAACAAATATGCTCTTAAGATCTAAACTAGGTGACCAACGCATCCCCAACACAATTATGCTGGGGATTTGAACAGCTAAATGCAGAGCTGCTCCCAAAATAACCCCATACGCAAGGCCCTCAATTCCCCAAACATCGACCAACCACAAGCCGCCACAAATAATGCCCACGTTATAAAGACCGGGTGCAATTGCCGAAGTCATAAAATGTTGACGAGCATTCAATATCCCCGTCAACACTCCAGATATACAAAAAATGATGGGAGTAATTAGCATCAATCGGGTCAATCGAACGGCTATTTCCATCAATTCAGCGCTCGAACCCGAGTCATCTCCAAGTCCCGGCGCAACCAAGGGAACTAACCAAGGTGCACAAATAAAGCTCAAAATCGATAAAAGCAGGGTCGCAAGAAATAAAAGGTTTAGTACCGACGAGGCGACACGCCAAGCATGTTCTTCTCCCTCGTCATTCCATACCTTGGTAAATACAGGAATCAATGCTGCTGCGAGCGTTGCTCCCGCTATAAGCTGAAAAAGGCTATCAGGAATACGAAACGCAACAAAATAAGCTGAAAGCGCCGGATTATCTACGCCGAACTCTCGACTAATCACAACTTGTCTAAAAATTCCTAAAACTCTTGATAGGACATAACCTCCAGCAACTATGCCAGTAATAATCGCAAGGCTGCCGCGACGAAAAATAACTTGTTCGCTGCTATCTGCCAAAACTATCGCCAATCGGAATTATCGGGACGCCTATACAAATCCTTATTCAACAGACTAAGGCATCACGAGTTAAGCTTACTAAACTTAAAAAAATAAGGATTAGTCTATAGATGCCAAACTTAAGAAATCTATTTGGCTCGCAAATTGGAATAGACCTCGGAACTTCCACGATCAAAGTGAGCTCGCCCAGCGGAAATATTCTGTACCAACAACCAACGGTTGTTGCGATTAGTAGACGAGACAACATTGTTATTGCAGTGGGTGAAGAAGCGCAATCAATGATCGGGCGAGCTCCCGAAACGATCTCCGTAATTAGACCGATGAAGGACGGTGCAATTGCGGACTATCTGATCACACAAGCTCTACTTAAGCATTGTCTGAAGCAAACAATTGGACTCGTATTAGTAAAACCGGAAGCTATGATTGCGGCACCTGTAGGTATCACCCCCGTCCATAGAGATAGCGTGAGAGAGGCGGCAGAGGCTGCGGGAGCGAGGCAACCTACTCATATCATTCCGGAACCACTAGCGGCAGCGATTGGTGCTGAAGTCCCAATCGGATCTGCCGATGGTGCGATGATTGTTGATATTGGTGGCGGAAGAGCTGAAGCAGCTGTAATTTCGATGTTTGGGATGGTAGCTAAGGGTTCTATACGGGTAGGAGGAGATAAATTAGACCAGGCCATTCAACGCTACCTCGTCGCCCACCACGAACTAGTTATCGGTGAAAGAACAGCTGAACAAATAAAAATTCAAATCGGATCCGCTATCACCACTGATTCTCCAAATAAAGTTCGAGTGCGAGGAAAACACCTGACTGGACAACCAAAAGTTATAGTCGTCAATTCTAATGAAATTGCAAGGGCGCTCAGAGACTCGCTTACGCAAATCACACAGCTGATCAGATCTGTTCTTGAACAAACAGAACCCGAACTTTCGTCGGACATTATTCAGAGGGGAGTTCTCCTCACGGGTGGAACGGCAAAATTGAGTGGGCTAGATGTGTTTCTGAGAGAAATCCTACATATCGCATGTTATGTCGTCGATGAACCTGACAAAGCAGTCGTCCGCGGAGCTGCCGCGGCCGTAGAATATGCGACCGCTATAGAGAGAACAATGCTCAGCCCGACGGACGAGCTCTACATAACATCTAGACAGATGTGATAGCGCATCAAAATAGCGCCGTTAAGATCCTGAAAGTATTCCTCGCTCAAGCAGAGACTCGGCTATCTGAATCGCGTTTGTAGCCGCACCTTTTCGTAAGTTATCACTGACACACCAAAACACCACACCATTCTCTACAGATGGGTCAAGACGAAGTCTCGATACAAATGTCTCGTCGCTATCTGCTGCCTCAAGCGGCGTCACGTAGTGCGTTTGGTCATCATCGTAAACCAGTCCGTCCTGTGAGCTAAGAGCACTACCTAAATCGTCTAAAGATATTTCTGAAGAAAATTCCACATGGACCACCTCTGAATGACCATAAAACACCGGAACTCGAACACAGGTTGCAGCAAAAGGGAGACTATCGTGGTGAAGAATTTTTCTTGTTTCGTTTCGCATCTTGAGTTCCTCTTTTGTGAAGCCATCTTCGTCAAAATCATCTACATGTGGCAACACGTTTTGGGCAATCTGCACTGGATAGGACTCGGGTGTGGACACATCAATCCCTTGACTAAGAGAAATATTCTGACTTATCAATTCTTCAACAGCTGCCGCCCCCGTTCCCGATACTGCCTGATATGTGGCCACTATCACTCTCTTAATCGAGCTGACTTGTCGCATGGCATCCAATGCCATCACCAAAGGTGTAGTCGTACAGTTAGGGATAGAAATTATCCAGTTATGGGTATCGAGATCATCGCCGTTAACCTCAGGAATTACAAGCGGAACATCGTCGTCCATTCTGAAGGCGCTACCGTCGTCGATCATTATTATTTCCCGGTCACGGCACCAGGGGCCCCAAATTCTTGAGACTTCTGACGACGCAGAACAAAAAACGAGATCAACTCCTTCAAGAGATTGTTCATTTGTTTCACGAACTGTTAGTAACTCGCCCCCATATTTTATCTGTTTACCTGCCGACCTCGAAGATGCGAGAAGTCTTAGATTACGAACAGGGAAATTTCGCTCGATGGCAACACGCATAAATACTTCGCCAACAGCTCCGGTAGCACCTATGACCGCAACATCTAATCCCATTTTATTCAAGTTATTACTCCATACCCAATCAATTATAAAAGTAGAATCTCAACTTTATTATCCATCAAATCCACTCGCTACGCCTATTCACACTTTCGCGCACCTTTATTGTTAAGAATAGAAGTCCTTGCGTCAAGAAGATCTAACTAAAACAAGAATATTAATTTGAACTAAGATAAAATTGAATAAATAAAACGACTACAGGATTGTGCTAATACATGGTAGACGAGGAACAAATTCTAGACCTAGAGACACAAAAGGTTGAACAACCCAGTGAGCCTCAATTAACACTAAGACGTGTTGATACAAACGAAAAAAAATGGTGGTGGCCTTGGTCAGGTCAAGAGCCATCCGAAAGTTTTATGGCACGGAAAAATCATTTTTTAACGCTAGCTGAAGAAACTTCTGAATCCCTAAAAAAGGCCCGGGAAAATCTTGGCCTAACACTAGCTGATGTGGAATCGCAAACCTTTGTCAACGGCCAATTTCTCGACACAATAGAAAAAGGTCAGTGGGAAAGACTACCAGCACGTGTTTATGCACAAGGTGCAGCCCTGAGCTATGCAACTGCAGTAGGGCTCGAAAATCCAGCCCAACACGCCCAAAACATTTCAAACGTCTTAAGAGTGCCAGACCACCTAAATCCAAGCATCGGCCTCATGAAGAAATCTTCAAAACAACTGAATACATTTCGACTAGAAATAGTGATCCTAATTGGGATAATCGCATTACTCATAGGAGTAAGTATTTGGATGCAAAATATCGGTATTATCTCAGGTCTCTTTGATAATACCGAAAACGAAACAAAAATATTGACGAGCAGTGTCTTGACACTGGGATCAAAATACGTACCGCACGCGCGTGCACTACGTCCATAACCACTGTAAACTCTAGCAATGAATGAGACTGTAGCAGACCTAATAGATATTGACGATGTGGTCCTCGACCAAAGGAATCGCCCTCTCCGAGACCTCCGTATCTCCTTAACAGATAAATGCAATTTTCGCTGCCCCTACTGTATGCCAAAGGAAATATTTAAGGCTGGCTATAAATTCTTAGATCAACAGGCTATTCTTTCCGCGTCAGAAATCATTCGGTTGACGTTAATTTTTAAAGATCTTGGAATTAATAAGATTCGCCTCACTGGAGGTGAGCCCACTCTCCGAAACGATCTTTTAACCATCATCTCTGAACTCGCTAGAATTCCTGAGCTTGAAATAGCCATGACCACAAATGGTACTCGACTCGAAGAACTTGCAGTTCCGCTTCGCGAAGCTGGTTTAAATAGAATCACTGTGTCTCTTGATGCGGTCGATACGGCAACGTTCGAAAAAATGAACGATGTAGCTGTGCCTCTGGAAAAAGTCCTTGCTGGCTTGGAATCCGCACGAAAAGCTGGATTCAGTCCGATCAAGATCAATACGGTTGTGCGCAAAAATTGGAATGATAAAACAATTATCCAATTGATCAATCATTTCAGAAATACTGGTGACATTGTCAGATTTATCGAATATATGGATGTTGGGTCAACGAACGGGTGGAATATGTCAGATACCGTACCTACCAAAGAACTATTAACCACTATAAACGCTCGCTTCCCAATTGTTCCTGTTGAAACCAACTATGTCGGCGAAGTTGCCAAAAGATATCGATTGGTGGATGGGTCAGGTGAAATTGGCTTCATCACGTCCGTAACCCAACCATTTTGCGGAACCTGCACGAGAGCACGTATCTCGGCTGATGGGAAGTTATACACCTGTCTCTTCTCGACGGCCGCGTCTCTGGATCTTGCCAGTTTCCTAAGAGCTGAACAGGATAATGACTTAATTTTAAAGAAAATAAGCGATATATGGAAAACTCGAAGCGATAGGTATTCTGAAATTAGGTCACAAATTGATTCGAGCACCAGTCATAAAAATAAAGTCGAAATGTCCTACATCGGTGGTTGATTTATAGTTCACTCAGAAACATTGCTAAGAATCCAATCGTATTAAACAATGCGTGAATCCCGATAGGCGCCCAAAGCGACTTCTGCCTTGTAAATATCATTGAAAAAATAATTCCAATTCCGAAGATTGGAATTATTACACCAATATCTAAGTGCGTCATTGAAAACAAACCTGCGCTCACTATGTGAGCAATCCAAGTCGGCCACTTAGCCGTAAGCCCCTGGAAGATTACACCTCGGTAAAGCAATTCCTCAGCAAGCGGTGCACCACAAGTTGTCGTGACAGCCAACAACGCCCACGAAATGAAAGACCTATCTTCAGGACCAGGGAGTGGAACCGCATTTCCATTCTTGAAAGATGTGAGATCCATATCCAGCAGAGCCTCCAGTAGAACGATGACGAATAAGTAGCTGATCAAAGCTAAGTACGATAGCCCCAAGCCCAGAAATATCACTCGGACATTCGGCGCCCTGTTTAGTCTAAGAACTGTGAAAAAATTTCCTCGACGGCGAGCGAACAGCAAAACCATAATGACAATTGAAAATTGCCAGCTCAAACTAGCTGCCCATATATTGACCTCCGTAAGGGATTGTGAAAAATTGGAGGCAAAAACGATACCGACAGCAAATATTAAGCCAGCAGTAGAAACAAACAGCGCTCCAAGAGCGTCACTGAATCGAAAATGGTTGCCCACGAAACTAACTTATACCATCACCACAATTATGATGATAATCCCGCAAGTTCCTCCGCTACTGTCGCCATGTCTTTGTCACCACGGCCACTCACGTTCACAACTACCACGTCGGAACTTACGATTTCATTTTCAGACCTAAGGCGCTTTAAAGCGCCAAGAGCGTGCGACGGTTCAAGAGCGGGAATAATACCTTCTAGTCTAGATAGTTCTTGAAATGCCTCAAGTGCCTCGGCATCAGTAGCGGAATAATACTCTGCTTTCTCCGAAACTTTCAACCACGCATGTTCCGGTCCAACGCCAGGGTAATCCAGACCCGCAGAAACTGAATGAACGGGTGAAACTTGACCATTTGCATCTTGCAGAAGATACGAGAGAGTCCCATGAAGAACGCCAGGACGGCCGAGTGAAAGCGTTGCGGCATTAGCGCTATGTAATCCTAAGCCAGCAGCTTCTACCCCAATTAATCTAACTTGATCATCTAGAAATGCATGAAACATGCCGATTGCGTTCGACCCCCCACCAACACAAGCCATTACCACGGATGGCAACTTGCCATGTATATCAATAATTTGACTCCGTGCCTCTCTTCCTATAACTCCCTGCAAATCTCTGACCATTGTTGGATAGGGGTGCGGCCCAATTGCCGAGCCGATGATGTAATAAGTATCTCTTACGGTTGTCACCCAATCACGTATGGCTTCACTAGTAGCGTCCTTTAGGGTTTGTGAGCCAGCGCTCACCCCAATAACTTCAGCCCCCAAGACCTTCATTTTAAATACATTGAGTGCTTGACGAGCCATATCCACTTCACCCATGTAAACAACGCAATCCAAGTCTAGTAATGCACAAGCCGTGGCTGTAGCAACACCATGTTGCCCAGCTCCAGTCTCAGCGATTACACGTTTCTTACCCATTCGTTTGGCCAATAAAGCCTGCGCAAGCACAGCATTGATTTTATGAGCCCCGGTGTGACAAAGATCCTCTCGTTTCAAATATATTGTTGTATCCAGTGTCTCAGAAAGTCGCTCGGCAAACGTAAGAGGAGTTGGACGACCCACATAATCTCGGAGCAAATTGTCTACATCGGCAAGAAAACTCTTGTCAGCCATCGCTTCACGATATGCTGATTCGAGTTGCTGAAGCGCTGGCATCAATGTTTCGGGTACGTACTGACCACCGAAACTTCCAAAATAACCAGCTCTGACAGACGACTCAATCTTTGACTCAGTCATGCTATTTCTCCTGCTCTTACTTAATTGCTTTTAGCGTTTCTAATGAAATTCGCCACCTTTGCATAATCTTTCGATCCATCAGTTTCTGTACCACTTGAAACATCTACAGCCCATGGCTTCACCTCACGAACAACATCACTAATATTCTCTGATGACAACCCGCCTGCTAATATCAGAGGAATTTTTTTTGCTGTCCGCCCCGCTATATTGACAGAAATTTGCTTCCCCGTTCCTCCGCCATATTTACCCGACTTCGCGTCAAGCATCAAAGCTAATGAGCGCCCGACGGGCACATCAACTAACGGATCGGATACATCATCCTCGGGGTCAATATGAATCACCTGCAATACTTGTCTGTTTATCAATAAAGAAAAATCCCATGGTTCAGTTCCAGATAACTGCACCAAATCAATTCCAGTTTCCTCGGCAATATTATTAATCTCTTCTGCGCTCTGATCTGCGAAAACACCTACTGCCAAAGGTCTCTTATAACCAAGATATGATTCAATCTTATCCGCACCGTGCCGGTACCAAAGCCCTAAATCTGTAACAAGTCTGGAATCTGAGTGGTTGGGGGGAGGTGATTCTAATTCGAACGAATCTAGTGGAGAACCAAGTTCACGTACCATTGCACGAGCCTCAGGAATCCCTACCTTTCGACGGGATTCCGCAAATACAATTCCGATAAAATCAGCACCTAATTGAGCCGCAACAGTAACATCCATAGCTGTTCGATTGCCGCATATCTTTACCAAAGGTATTCGATCCATAAAATTAACTCTCTGTCAGCATTAACTGATTTGCGAGATCTACCAGCTCAGTTGACCTAACAAGTGATTCACCGACAAGCATTGCGTCAGCGCCAGCCTTCAACATTCGGTCCGCATCTAGTCTAGATCTAATGGCACTCTCGGCAACCAAAATCCTATCGCTAGGACAAAAACTCGCCAGGCGCTCAAAAGTAGATAAATCCTCAGTAAAATCCTTCAAATTACGATTATTAATTCCGATAATCTTTGCGTCAATCCTCAGAGCAACTTCCAATTCTCCTTCAGTATGGACTTCTACTAACGCCTCCATGCCAAGGCTCCGAGTTTGATCCACTAATGATTTCAAGTGCTCTTGCTCAAGAATTGCGACAATGAGAAGCAAGGCGTCAGCACCCATCAATCGTGACTCAAGTACTTGAAAATAATCAAAAATAAAATCCTTCCTAAGAATGCCTGGGCTTCCTACTTCAGGTGAAAATAAGTCCGATACATCACTGAGATCTTTGATGGAACCCTTGAAGTATTTTTCTTCAGTTAATACGCTAACAGCAGCACAGCCAATATCGCGATACAGGCCGGCTTGTTCGCTGGATATTAAACCGGTATTAAAATCACCTTTACTCGGTGATGCTCGCTTAATCTCGCCAATTAGTCTAATTTTCGCCGATTCTGGAGTATTCTTTGACCCACTACGTAAACGACTACCGAAATTCTGTGGTGACCTTAGTTTTTGATCACTCGCGGCAAAAAGCGACTCCAGATCTTTTAACGAAAACTCAGATTTCTGGAGTTCCAAGAAATCTTTACGATCCTCAACAATATTATCAAGAATTGTTTCCGTTAAACGCGTATTGTTTTTACTAGCCGACATAATTTAAATTCACTTACTGCAATTTTACTTTCGGGTAGCCTCTATAAATGCCGCAACCTTAGCAGCTACATCTCCCGATTCAATCAAGTTAATCGCCTGCTCACATCCGGATCTTATAGATGAGGCCAACCCCGTTACGTATAAGCCAGCTCCGGCTTGGGCAGCCACTAAATTTCTAATGGCCAAAGGGCCACTTCCAGCAAGCACTGATCTCCAAATCTCCGCATTTTCGTCCGAAGTTCCCCCAACAAGCTCATCTTCATCATGCCGCTCCAGACCAAGCTCCTCCGGCGAAAGCTCAAATCTCCTGAGTTTATCTTCCTTCACCTCAAAAATTGTCGATTTGCCGGTGACTGAAATATCATCCACGCCATCATGGCCTACAACGACAAGAGCATGTCTCATTTCAAATAAACATAAAACCTGCGCGAGTTTTTCACCAAGTTCTATATTTGCTGCGCCAAGTACATGACAATTAGCACCAGCTGGATTCGTCAGAGGACCCAATATATTGAAGGCAGTCCTGAAGCCCAGCGAGGGGCGAATCGGAGCTGCAAACCTCATCGCAGGATGAAATACAGGCGCGAACATAAAACCAATTCCTGTTGAATCTATACAGTTACTTACTTTCTCCGGCGAGATAGCAATTTCAGCGCCCAACGACTCCAAAAAGTCAGCGGCTCCAGATTTTGAAGTCATGGCGCGATTACCATGTTTGGCTACCTTCGCCCCTCCAGCCGCTGCTACAAATGCGGCTGCCGTCGATGCGTTAAATCTCTTTTTACCGGAACCTCCAGTACCTGCAGTATCGAGAAGTGGGCGAAAATTAGTATCCACTTTCAAACTGAATTCCCGCATCGCAGTTGCCATTCCCGCGAGCTCATCAACGGTTTCACCTTTGAGTCTCATAGCAGTCACAAACGCTCCAAATTGAGATTCTGTCGCAATCGGCCCATCACTCTGGTCTGTCCCCGCTCGCATAATATCTCGCATCACGTCGGTCGCCTCTTCGCGGTTAAGATTTCGGCCCTCATCTACCAAAGCAATCAACGACTCTTTAATGTTCATTAAACTCACCACTCAATCATTCACAAAATATGCCTACCACGTAGCCGAATGCAACTCTACAAAATTAGCCAAAAGATCACGCCCATATTCCGTCATAATCGATTCCGGGTGAAATTGAACACCTTCAATGGCAAACTCTTGGTGCCTAATTCCCATTATCACGCCACTCTCTGATCTAGAGGTGATTACTAACTCCTCAGGTAAACTCTTTTGGTTTACTGCAAGCGAATGATACCTAATCGCGTCGAATTCGTCTGGAATACCTGAGTAGATGTATTCCCCATCGTGCGTTATTTTACTGACTTTTCCGTGCATGATTTCTCCCGCAGGAACTACCTCTCCACCAAATGCTTGTGCGATAGATTGGTGACCTAAGCAAACCCCAAGTATGGGGGAAATTCCACTAAAGGCAGTAATGAGATCTACTGATATACCTGCCTCAACTGGTGTGCACGGACCAGGAGAGATGACGAGATGGTCCGGCGCAATAGCAAGCGCGTCGGAAACGGATAACTGATCGTTTCGAAAGACCTGGACCGTCTCGCCTAACTCCGTAAAATACTGAAAAAGATTAAACGTAAACGAATCATAATTATCAATAAGCAGTAGCATAAATTATCCGATCTAACACTAAAACATCCATAGTCTCATTACCCACGTAACGCGCGTTCAGTAATTTGTATTTCTAATACGAGCTCAGTAAGCTGATCCAAGCGATCTTCGTAGTTGCGTACTACCTTCATCAACTGAGCAAAAACACTAATTGGTAAGTTGCTCACGTCATTACCCCAAGAAAGTAATACCTGCTCATCTTGCATTTTAATCCAAGAGTCCGTCGAAATTGCGACGCTCGACATTAAGTCACGAACAGAACTCTCCGTGTCTCTCGACTCAGTATCAATCAGCAAGTCATGTGATCGGCGCCACTGTTGGATGTTAAATGGCTCCCAACAAAAATTATCGTCTGTGGTTATCTTCTTAGTCGTAAAAACAAGATAGTCTTCAAATTCCGCAGCGAGTGCGAGAATTTCGACGGCACTCATCTGTTCCAAGTCCGGTGAATCAAGGCGATGCTTCACCGGTACTTGATCGAAAGCCGCTAGTAAATTGCCACGGGCTTCAATTAACTGAGCGCAGATATCCTCTTTGGATAAGGATCTCGCTTTCTGATCAGTTCCGCTTACACTCGCCTCTGCTAACCATCTTTCGATCGATTTGTTCAAGATTATGTCATCTGGAATAGCATCCGGTGAGGACCAACCCGCATCAACGTATACGTCCGAAATAACTCTCGGCTCACCCACCCAATCTATACATGTAAAAATGTTGACTACTACACGCTCACTCTCATGACTTGTCACATATATTGTGTCATAAAACTCATAAGGCCCTGGTGTAATTGAAAGGGAATCTGTTAATAACACCTCAAGGGATTCCTCGGCAGTGAGAGAGTCTGGAACAAGAATCAATGGCATCGTCCACTCACCGGCGAACGGGCCTCTCTCATGCTTCACTAGAAGTATCTTTTGATCCTCGCGCACCAAAAGCGCCATCGAGCCAATAACCTGTTGTTCAGCCATTTTATTAGTCTTTCAAAATCATGTGGCTTAGTAACCTAGGGCTTGTGTCGGTGAGTCACCCTGCCTGTTTTCAGCATCATCAAGCGCCTTCAATAGCGCCCCTGCTTTCTGCCAACATTCCTCATACTCACGCTCAGGATCACTGTCGTAAACGATGCCAGCTCCCGCCTGCACATGAGCCTTCCCATCCTGCATAACAATAGTTCGAATTGCTATACATGTTTCGATATTGCCCGACATATCAAAAAAACCAACCGCCCCAGAATAGAGTCCCCTGCGGTCAGGCTCTAATTCATTAATGATCTCCATAGCACGTACTTTTGGTGCGCCTGACACCGTCCCAGCTGGAAAAGCCGAGCGCAATGCATCGTAAGCTGTAATATCCTCTTGAAGTTCGCCAGTCACATGCGAAACCAAATGCATAACATGAGAATAATATTCAACATCGAATTGCTGAGTGACCTGCACCGATCCTGGCTTCGCTACTCGACCAACATCATTTCTACCTAAATCTAAAAGCATCACATGCTCTGCAAGTTCTTTAGGATCATTGCTGAGTTCCTTAGCAAGCATCGCATCCTCTGCTTTGGACGAACCTCGAGGTCGTGTCCCCGCAATCGGATGAACTTCAACTAGACCGTCCTCGATATTAACTAATAGCTCAGGTGACGATCCAACGACATATGTATCTTCAAATCGTAGAAAAAATAAATAGGGAGATGGGTTAATAGCCCGCAAGCTTCTATATATTTCGAAAGGTGGTACGCCCGTATTCTTCGACAATCGCATTGAAAGTACTACTTGAATAACATCTCCATCAATGATGTACTGTTTCGCCTGACCAACAGCGTCGATGAATTCATTTTTAGACCAATTCTGCTCAACCGGTGACTCCAAAATCGACGAATTTGGGCTATAGGGCAAATTTCCAAGTGGCGCCGTCAAATTCTGTATCAAATGATCAATTTCACTTACCGCTTCAGCGTAATTCGAGTGCCGGTCTCCCTCTAGTCGAACATGAGATACAACCTTGATAGTATTTCTTACAGAATCAAATACCAAAAGATTCTTGATGAACATAACCTTTGAATCAGGCATAGCAATAATAAATGGCTTATTCGATTCCACGCGTGATTCGAAATGGGTGACACATTCATACGCCAAATAACCAACTGCCCCACCATGAAATTTTGGCAAATCTTCAACTGGTGCGGCTCGCCACTGTGTCAACTCATCCTGAATCGCAAGAAGAGGATCACCCGACTCAGTTTCCGATGACACAACCTTATACGGATCAGTTCCGATGAAAGAATATCTACCCTGACGCTCGCCGCCCTCGACTGATTCCAGAAGAAAAGCATATTCACGATCTTGCGCGACTTTCAGATAGGCCGAAACCGGAGTTTCCAAGTCCGCTCGCACTTCCCTAAAAATTGGCACGACCGTATATGGATCAGAGAGCGCCAGCACATCATCTAACGTTGGGTAATAAAGATTCACTTGGGAGGAATTATCATTCGGCATATTCATCTGGCACCTCGCTGCCCGTGAGATAAATAGGTGTGAATAAATTCAATAACCTTGAAATATCGATATTTATAGGTCGCAGGAGCAAAGCCAATTACGGGATGAAGCGCACAGAAACGTATATGCTTGAATCATCCCAAATACCCCTAATTAAGCTAGTAGATCACCAGTTCTTAAATAAATCCTATCCGTATAACAAAGAAGAGTCAATTTGCTTTTGATTTAGCTGAATGACGCCGTAGCAATTGAACCAGTTCTCTAACGGTTCGTCTCAAATCATCTTCGTAGTTAACTAACACGTGACAAAACTCTCTGGCTGCCCGAATTTCTTCTTCAGCCACCGCGATTCTTGACTCAATTACTTCAAAAGATTCAGTAGCCCTGCCCTTTAATCGGTTTCTTAATATATCTAATGATTCAGTCTCTAAGCTGACAAAACAAGCCTCTTTGAAAAGCTTTGATAACGACAGGGCTCCCTGTACATCAACTCGAATAACTACATCACTTCCATCTTGAAGTGCTGAATCTACACTTTGCCTTGGTACTCCGTAGCGATTTCCATAAACATAGGCGTCTTCTAAAAGATCTCGTTTATCTACGTGCTCCTGGAATTTCTCAGGGTCTACAAAAAAGTGATGAATCCCCTCTATTTCACCAGGTCTAGGTGCACGAGTCGTCATAGTTGGTGGCCTGAGAATCGGATAGTCAGTATCAATAAGTAAATCCACGACCGCGTCCTTCCCAACGCCCGACGGTCCCGTCAAAATTAGTAAATTAGACATATTATTATCAAAAACCCTAGATCGTATTACCGCCACATATTCGATCAAACTCAGACCAAAATGCTGGATAGGAGATATTCACGGCACTTGCATTAGTTACGCAGGATTGTTCTTCAACAAGAATTCCAGCGACCGCAGCCAACATCGCCAAGCGATGATCACCATAAGAGTCTGAGACAGAGGGTCTGAGTTTTCCACCACCTGTGATCACGAATCCGTCATCTGTTCCAACAATATCAACCCCAAATCCGCGCAGAATATCGACAGTGCGTCCAATCCGATCAGTTTCCTTTTTACGCAGCTCGCCGGCGTCTCGAATTAGTGTCTTCCCCGAAGCCCTCGATCCTGCCAAGGCAACTAAAGTTAGTTCATCAATTGATCGCGGTATTAGCTCGCCCTCGACAATCACTCCCTTCAAATCAGCACTTTTTATCATTAAGTCCGCAACTGGCTCTCCACCCATATTTTTCTCAGAAATAATCGTTATGTCCGCGCCCATCATCTCCATGATGTCGAGGATTCCTGTTCTCGTTTTATTGATTCCAACACCCTCAAGCAAAAGCTCGGCATCCTCATGTAATGTCGCTGCGACGATCCAAGGTGCTGCCGTTGAAATATCTCCAGGTACCACAATATCAACAGCTTGAAGTTCGTTTTCCGTCCTAAGAAGCTTCACACTATGGCCCGACAACTCGGTTGGGTAAACAAATTCAGCGCCCATTGCTGTCAGGAGTCTTTCGGTGTGATCGCGTGATAGCAGAGGTTCTTTGACCATTACACCTACACCCGCCGAAAGTGCGCATAGCAATATAGCACTCTTTACTTGAGCTGATGCCACACCCGTCTCAATAACCAGATTGTCTTGAATATCAGAAGTAGGAGAGACGCTTAGAGGTAATAAATTGTCGCCACTCGCTGATTTTATAGAAGCTCCTAATCGAGTTAGGGGATCAATAATTCGAGCCATCGGCCGAGATCTTAAAGAATCATCACCAGTGAGAATAGAAGAAAATGGCAATCCTGCAATAATTCCTGATAGAAGCCTCGCGGTAGTACCCGAATTTCCACAATCCAGTGGAATTGAAGGCTCTACTAATCCCCCAAGACCCTTTCCGGTAACTAAAACATCCTCACCATCCATGCGAATGTCTGCTCCCAAAAGTCTGAGACACGAAATAGTAGAGGAAATATCGTCAGACTCAAGAATTCCAGTAATTCTTGAGGTACCTAAAGCCAAGCTACCAAACATCAACGAGCGATGACTAATTGATTTGTCACCGGGAATAACAATAGTTCCGCGAATTTCCGATGGTGCAGCTATTACCCGCTCATCCTGATTCAGCATTAATACCATTCCTAAATATCTCTACGTTGTAATCTCTCTAGATCACTCTGGGAACTTCGATTCTCGCTATCCTTATTTAACTGGGTCAATTTCTCTCGAACCCAACCACCTGCTAGGAAGTCCAGCATTCCCGGTTCCATATCTCTAGTATCAGACAAACCTTTTTCTTCTCTACCTACCTTACCGTTTCGAAACAAATCATACTCCCATTGAGTTGCCGCAATTAGCTTGTAAAGATCCTCATTCATAGCGTCTCCAGAATCAATGCGATCCCGTAACTCAGAAAGGCCAGCAATATAACGATTGATCCAGTGAACGATATTAGCAGCGTTGGTCGAGGTAATGTCATAAGACATATCCCGATCTGACGCGGCAAGGCGGGTGGTGTCTCGAAAACCTCCAGCAGCCAACAAAGACAACTCGGGCCATGCCTCAGACGCACGAACAACCGAAAATAAGGCCGTGGCCGCCATCATGGGTAAATGCGAGATCGCAGCCACATACGAGTCATGCTCATCAGGATCCATTGTCATCACCGTTGCACCACACTGCTTGGCTAAATTTTGTACCGTAGCAATAGCTGCCTCACTACTATTCACTCGTGGGCTGACTACCCATCTTCCCCCAGCAAACAAATCTTCTGATGCAGCTTCAGGACCGGTATCGGTCTTTCCAGCCATAGGATGGCTTCCAACAAATCCAGTGTGATCCGGTAAGTACTCGTTCATCCACCTATGGATCTCACCTTTGGTCGACCCAGTATCAGTAATAATTGACTTACTCGAAATACTTTCCGATATCTCCTCGATAAGAGGTTTCATCGCCAAGATCGGGGTTGCGAGAATGATAAGATCGGCGCGAGCGATTGCTTGCGCCGGTGAAGATGTGATCTTATCTATCGCACCAATTGATTTTGCTTTTTTAAGGACGTCACCATACTTGTCAAATCCACGAATAACGAGATCATTAGACTTCTTGCTATCACTTTTATAAATCTTTTTTAGATTGAGGCCTATTGAACATCCAATAAGTCCAGTTCCCAAAATCGCAACTACCGTCATATTTAAACATACCCCTTATCTATTTATCTAAAATACTACCGTGTTTACCCCAGAAAAAATTGGAACCAGGTTCGAAATTACTGGCCCAATAACCGATCCTATCCCCGGAAGACCGAACCAAGGAAGCATAATCAATAAGATCAGAATAAACATCCCATAGGATGAGATTTTTTCATATCCAGAACGCAGCGCGTTCGGTAAAAATAATGGGATAATTTTTGACCCGTCTAGAGGTGGTATAGGCACCAAATTAAAAACCCCAATAATGATATTGAGTAACATCACAGTTCCCAAAAAAAGACCGACTAGGTTTTCCCACCCTAGGGGCATGTATCCTAGGCTCGTAAATGGATGAACCAACGGCACAATTCCTAATCGAATTGGTAATCCAGCCAAAATGGCAATAAAAAAATTCATACTTGGCCCCGCAAGGGCGACTAATGCCATATCTCTCACGGGGCTTGACAGGTTGTAGGGATTAACAGGTACTGGTTTAGCCCACCCGAAACCAAGAATAAACATCATCGTTGTTCCTACCGGATCCCAATGAGCTCGCGGGTTCAACGTCAATCTACCAAGCACTAGTGCAGTTTGGTCGCCCCGAAGCAAGGCGACAAGTCCATGGGCGACTTCATGCAAAATTAATGCTGTGAGCAGTGAACACGCAAAAGCACCCGCGAAAACCACGAAAGCTACTGGAGATTTCATGAGCAGTTCTACGTAGTAGTAAAGTAACATCTGAGAGACGCTCCGTTAAATTAGATCAACAAATCGTGGATCCCGCCGCAACCACTAAGAACTAAGGATAACCTCAAAAGACAGTGTGATGATTACGATACACGGAATTACCTGATATGGCTTTTATTCCAAGCTTATTTAACAAACTTTGGCCCAAATCCGTTGTAATTCTGATATGTGTAATTATATTGTTTGGTTTGCTACTTCTGCCCATAACCTGGTCGAACCTGAAAAACACATTCACAGAGGATAATAGAAATCCTTCACTTGTTTATTCGGTTTTCCACGAACAGTTTGATGAAATCTATCTATCAAGTTCAGGGGGCAAGAATCCGCCGCAGCTTCTCGCCCAAATCGGAAGGTTCACGTTCCACTCCATCGCTCCTGCTAGCGGAGTATATAAAAATAAAATTGCCTACATAGCCGTGCCAACGAAATCAAAAAATTCAACTGACTTAGGAACGTTGTGGACACTCGATTTAACGACCAGAGAACGTACAGTATTAGCCACAGACGCCGACCCGACGAACCCACCAAAATGGTTAGATGACGGAGATTCTCTGCTTTATAAACGTATAAAAATTAATCAGCAAGAACTTATAATTATTAGCTTGGAAAGTAGAATCAAGAAGGTTATCTTTTCGGAAAGCTTTGCCAGACCCGAATACCGCACCAGCTTTGGCGGCGTCTATCCCGTGGGTCAGGATGCAAGAAATAACGTTATCTTCACCAAACTTACGTCTAATGGTACCGATGTCCTCGCAGTAAACAGGCTCTCAGGGGAGATCACGAACTTACTCCACGCCTCAGACGAGTTCGCCAGAGATTTCTCACTGAGTCCTAATAAAACACAGCTAAGCTACCTCATAGCCCTAGAAAAATTCGAACGGCTAAATTACCAAACAGTCATATATAACTTAAGAACTGGAAAGTCGACCACATATGGATCAGACAGCTACGAGCAATTCTCGCCAAGATGGGTACCTAGTGCAGATTTACTATCTATCGGACGGGTCAATATAGAAAACCAGTCAGGCGCAGTAATACTCGTCTCCAAAGAATCCTCAGAGGAATTGCCCGCACCAATACAAGGGTTTGACGTTCCAATTTCATGGTCAGGCAACGGGAGATACTTAGGTATAAAAAATTACTCCGGAGCATCTGGGTTACAACCAGGGGTAAGTTCACTGATGATTATCGATCGTAGTTTAGGAACCCGTACACTGTTAGAAAGTGCGTCCGAAACACTCGTCGTAGGGTGGTGGTCGAATGACTAATAAGTTCATGACCAAACTCCGAGTTAGTGTTTTTTTAGTTTTATCGCTAGTCTTTGCCGGCAGTGTTTTAGGATTACTCTCACACTCGCATATCGAAACCGCAAGTGCATGCGCATTTGGAGCATACCGACCCGCAACTTACGAAGGTGCCGAAGATAGAGCAATATACACGACAGCCATCGAGGCTGCTTCTGCCAATAAATTATTTCCTAACGACGGCCGATTTTCTCTAGATACTTTGGAACAGGGAGATCGATATAGTCGGGCAACCGCTGGCGGTCATATCCCTGCAACTCTCATCAAGGGAATAGCGTGGATCGAAACCAAAATGACCATGGCAACAAAATCAACTATGTGGAGTGGGGTGGGTGATTCCACCATCTCATTTGATTGTGGGCATGGAATAATGCAAGTAACCACTGGAATGACTACTCCTCTCGGCGCGGATAATCAACCATCTGATACACAGGCACTAACTGCCACACATTTTGCCTACAACATTGCCCGAGGCGTCAAAATACTTGGATCCAAGTGGAACAATGCTCCGGAAAGCGCTCCAATTATGGGGACTGATACAAATTCATCTCCCGAAATCATCGAAAATTGGTACTACGCAACTTGGGCCTACAATGGATTCACTGGCGCTGGATCCTCCAGCAGTAACCATCCACTTGATCCTATATTTCCATGGCCACGAACGCCCTATCTATGTAATGGTTCACAAAGTCATAACCAATTTCCTTATCAAGAATTAGTCTGGGGCTGTATAAAAAATCCTCCCTCAGTAAACGGTAACAAGCTCTGGAATTCCATTCCGGTTTCACTTCCTGACCTTAATAATCCGAACGTGCGATCCGCACTTGCGCCAAGTAATTTCTTCGCACCTTATATAAATATGGATCTCATCACGCCGAAACCGTCTCACGCTGAATCAGTTTCGTCACCAGCAAACGATCAAATACAAGTAATTATTGGAAGTCCTATTTTTTCGGCATCTGATCGAACTCACACAATCCGCATAAATAATCCAGCTGCCACTATGTGGGTCGACGTGCCTGTAAAAAACTTTGGGACCGGACTTTCCACTTGGCGAGCTAAGTCAGATTCAGGTTTTTTACAACTCTCGCCACCCACGGGAATAGCTATAGGTTCCAATTACCAATGCAACTCATATCTGTGTGACGAGAATTCACTGAGAATCGAAGTAAATCCAACATTACTTCCAGGCTCATACGCAACAGGTACCGTGACCATCTGGTCTCCTAACGCGACAACTGATCCTATTAAAATACAAATCAACGTATTAGCTGACTTTGAACTCACATTTCCGGGTTCATCGAAAAAAGACTGAAGGGGTTACGACCGAGCGCATGACCCTACTTACTGAACTAGCCAACCCATGGACCCCACATGATGACGAAATTGAAACCATTATGCTAAGCTCCGAATTTAAAGACTTAAGACAGTTCAGTCGTGCGTCTAACTACGTTTTCCTTGCTACTCTTGCTCACCCACAATTCCAAGAAGGTTTGGTGGTATATAAACCCGCGCAAGGAGAACAACCATTATGGGATTTTCCGCCTAACCTTTATCAGCGTGAAGTAGCGGCGTACCAGTTATCAAAACTGCTAACTTGGAACATTATTCCGCCCACGGTTGTACAACCCGAGGCTCCTCATGGAATAGGCTCGCTGCAATTATTCATAAATCATGATCCGAACGAACATTATTTCTATCTACAGGAAACACTTGGCTTGTCAGGTGAGATTAATTATGAAAAAAGTAGCTCAGTCAAGAGAAATAATCCGCTCGTAAAATTGGATTACTCCTTCCTAAAGCTTGCAATACTCGACATTATTATCAATAATGCTGACAGGAAAGCAGGGCATATACTCAGAGATCAACACGATAATATATGGGGAATCGACAATGGCTTGAGCTTTCACACAGAGCGCAAGCTTCGCACAGTCATCTGGGACTACAGCGGCTTAGAAATTCCACCTGAATGGTCCACTGATCTAGAAAAAGCGCATACATTCATTGCAGGCTCAAGCAGTGATCGTCAAGTCTTCTCAATGCTCTCAGAGAGCGAGATTTCAGCAATGTTAGACAGGATGGAGAGTCTTATCAAAGCTGGCACCCTGCCCGAAATGTTCTACGAACGATGCGTACCGTGGCCTTTAATTTGAAATCAATTTTACTTTGAACACACTACTTTAGCCACCACGCTCCACATTAGTTCTACCCCAAGCTTAAAATTATCTTGCGTCAAAAACTCATCGTTAGCATGAAAACCATTCAGTTCGGATTGGGAAAGAAGGCAAGGTATGAAACCATAAGACGGTATACCTAAGGTCCTTAAGAATCGATTATCCGTACCGACGGTTGAGGTGCTTTGTGATACGATCGCATCCTCGAAAAATTCCCTAACAGAGTGTTCGATCGCAACTGATAATTCGTTATCCCATTCAGATATTATCGGATCCGGCTCATTGGGAACTTCTTCTAACGCATACGAAAATACTATTCTATCGTCGTCGATTTGGGCCTCAACTTGGGCCCTCCAATCACCCAAATCCATCTCTGGAAGTAACCTGCAATCAAAAAGAGCCTCCGCACTTCCTGGAATCACATTAAATTTAAAACCGCTATTTAAAATAGTGAGATTGATAGTATTGGTAAGGCCAGCTTCCATATCTGGAGACATTAATCCGTCTTCCCTTAACTTTTTAAAGTCAAAATCTCCGTTGATTAGACCTTTATCAGTTAACGTCCTAACCAATACAGTGTTCTGTTCGGAAACATCAAGCTCTCGTGTCCAATTAACTAGCCTTTCACATGCCTGCACTAAATGAGCAATCGGATTATCAACCGTTGGTTTGCTGCCATGTCCAGGAGTACCTTTCACTCTCAGTCTAAACGGTGCCATGCGTTTCTCAGAAACTGCTACTTGAAATATGTCGAGCGGAATCGAGTTAAACGATTCTAGTCCAGATGCCCCTTCATTAAGACTGAACTCACAGTCAAAAAGGTCCGGCCGATTATCGACTAACCACTTCATTCCAAATCGAGAACCAGTTTCCTCATCGGGTACTGAAAGAAAAACAAGATCTCGGCTCAGGGGTATATCAAAGCGCTTAATCAGTATCATACAAAAAAGATGAAAAATTGTAACGCTCTTCATATCTACGGCACCGCGGCCGTATATCTTCCCATCGATAATTTCACCCCCAAAGGGGTCCACAGTCCAGTCTTCTGTACGGGCTGGAACAACGTCAGTATGCGATGCCAACATTAGTGACCGATTATTAGCAAGGCTTTTCAAGCGAGCAAAAACAGCCTGACGCCCATCCTTGATTTCAATATACTCGGGAACAATTCCTTCTTTCTCAAGAAGTTCACCCAAAAACTGCGCTGCCGGCGTCTCACGTCCGGGTGGATTTGATGAATCAATTTGCAGGTATCGAACAAATGCGCCTTCCGCTTCATGACGCAATTCAGACCAATCAATATTCAAATAATACCTACCCCGCTATACACGCTTATTATAGTAAGTAGAATGCAGGTTTCTTAGAAGTGCCAATTTTTATCGACACAGTAAAAACCCAGAACGACTTAGATGCAATACTGGATCTTAGATCTGTTGTATTCATAGATGAGCAACTAGTACCGGAAGAGGAAGAGATTGACGAACTCGACACGCTTCAATCAATCGTCGATGATAAAGTCATTCACATTGTTGCAAAAGAAAATAATAAGGTTCTGGGTACTGCCCGAATGTTTGTTGAGAGCAGAACTACTATTTCTTCATCTAGAGAAACACATCTTCATGTTGGTCGTGTAGCAGTAGATTCCGACTCTCGAAAAACCGGGATAGGGCGACTAGTTATGGACAAATGCCACCAACTCGCAATCGAACGGGGATATTCAATGCTTACTCTCTCGGCACAGGTGCAAGCGCTAGGATTTTACGAACGTTTAGGTTACCAAGCACGAGGCAGGATATATTTAGATGCGGGAATCGAACATCGCGATATGGACATTAAGGTCACCAACTAAGCGGCGTGACTTCTCTTCCATATGTAATTGATTAATAAATTGAGGTTTTATGACTACCGATCAAAATTTACCACTCAAGAAGATATTGCCGCTCAGTAGCTCCACAACAATCGATGGTACTTTGACTATTGGTGATTGCTCGACAAGAGATCTCGCAGATAAATTTGGTACCCCGCTCTACATTTATGATGCAAAAACACTTCGAAGTCAAGCATCTGAGTACATAAAAGCTTTTAATGCGAAGTGGCCCTATGGAGTTGAAATTCACTATGCATCGAAAGCATGGATTAATGTTCCAATGGCACAATTTCTGGCGGGTGAAGGTCTTTCATTTGATGTTGTGTCTGGAGGTGAAATGGCTGTTTTACGTGTTGCGGGAGTTGATGTATCTCACTCAGCATTTCACGGAAATAATAAAACAGCCGACGAGTTGCGTGAAGCACTGGAAAATAAATTCGGCCAAATCGTCATAAATAGCGTTGATGAAATAGATTTGCTTGATTCAATTTCTGCAGATCTGGGAATCATCCCGAGAGTATTGCTACGAATATCACCCAGTGTCGATGCCCATACACACGCAGCTACTACTACGGGACTCGTGGACTCTAAGTTCGGAGTGGCAATTGAGAATAACGAAGCGTACAACGCGTGCATCAAAATTAACGAAGCCAATCATCTAGACTTTCGCGGAATACACATGCATCTTGGAAGTCCAATATTCGGGTTGGAGCCTTATATAGCTGGAGTGAAAGTTGGTGCGCAGTTAATAAAACAACTGTCAGATATCGGCATTCTCATATCTGATTTTTCGCCCGGAGGAGGCTTCGCGGTCGCGTACACGGACTCTGATAATCCACCTGCACCCTCCGCATATGCCAGTGCAATTTGTGAAACACTTGCGGAGCAAGCAGATTTACTGTCGTTTCCTCCACCAAGACTAATCATTGAGCCAGGCCGATCTCTAGTAGCCAGAGCCGGAGTTGCCCTCTATTCCGTTGGTTCAAGAAAAGAAATACCCGGGATTCGAACCTACGTAGCCGTGGACGGCGGTATGTCTGACAATATACGCCCTGCCATTTATGGCTCAAAGTATGAAGTAATGGCCGCAGAAAGACCATTCGATCCTGCTCAAGAAACAGTAACTATTGCAGGGAAATTCTGTGAATCAGGTGATGTTCTTGCGAGAGATGTAAAATTACCTATCCTTAAAAGAGATGAACTAGTCGCTATTCCAGCGGCTGGCGCCTACCAGTTGGCTATGGAGTCAAACTATAATCTCGCGCTAAAACCGGCCGTTATCATGGTTGAAGACGGGAAGGCTTACGTTATACGGCGGCGAGAGACATATGACGATCTCACAAGTTTAGATGTCACGAATCAAATCGGCCCCCTAATATCATCTACTGAGAGTCCCTAGGAGCCAAGTTGTGTTGCTTAACAGTGAGACTAGTGTTCAGCCCACCAAGAATGTAACAAATTGGGGAATGCACGGCGCTGATCTAGCAGTGGGACTCTTGCAAGGCGATATCGACAAGGATAATTTTAACCGAAGCTATCTCATTACTGGACCCGAAGCCGTTGGCAAGAGAACACTTGCGACTCGATTTGCCCAGGCAATTTTTTCACCAAACGGCGAACAAAATGACTCATACTCAATTTATGACGCAATTGAAAAGGAAGAGTTCGGAGATGTTGCCTGGGTACGGATCGGCGGAGCCTGTGGAGGTAACCGTGCAGACGGCACATGTCATGTCCATCCAAAAAGATTTATCGGAGTCTGTCAAATACGGTGGATGGTCAGAAAGATGAATACTAAATCTTTCAACGCTAATCATAAAGTGTTCGTTGTTGATTCCATAAATGACCTGAGCCTAGGTGAGGAACAATCTTTTTCAGCTCTACTCAAACAACTTGAAGAGCCTCCGCCACACACCACAATTCTCTTGCTTTCTGCTAATCCAGACAATCTCAATCTCACCATCAGATCACGTTGCCAGCTAGTCCAAATACCAGCAATGTCCAGAGATTTGTTGAGGGATGCAATACTAAAATCTAACTTAACCGAGAACATTCAATCTGCCACAAAATACGCAGCAATAGCCAAGGGGCGCTATGGCCGAGCATACACCCAACTGACCGACCCAGCGTATGAAATAACTCTTAACTCAATACTAGAAGATGTCGAAAGTCTCGCCCGTGCTGGAAGTCAGGACCGAATGAACTATAGCGAACGATTAGCAAAAGCTTGGCGCAATGAGCCCGAGGTCGTGCTTGAAACATTGAATATTTGGAAGGCTTGGTGGCGCGAAGCGCTCCAGATAACCACTGATGTAGTCCCAATCGAACTTTCTATTTTTCACCACCAAGCTAACTCCCAACTAACCTCTGGAATCGCACTTCAAGCACTCGCTGCACTCGAAGAAGCGGAGAACAATCTGCAAACAAATGTTAACGCGAGACTCGCGCTGGACATGATGATGATTGATATACCACAAGTCTCCAACACTCATTAGAATACAAGTCTAATCATTAAATAACGATACTCTGTAAGTTACAGAGTATTTGCATACCGACTGGAAAAGAACATGGAAAAAATAGCAGGTGTTCGCCTGTCTACGGCAGCAGAACTGACCTACTGTAGCCCAGGAGAAATTGACTTAAAAATTGGCGACTACGTGATAATCAGCACCAACCGCGGTGAACGTGTTGGTCGAGTGGTCCTCACACCTGACCAAGTCATGGCCGGGAGCACAAGCGGTCCCATCCGAGTAATTGAGCGCTTGGCAACCGAGGACGACATATCTCGCGAACATCAAGCGAAGGACAAAGCGAAGGAAGAAATTAGCCGCGCACAAGCGTACGCGGCACGTATAAACTCAAAGATACGTGTCGCGAGTCTTAACTATGACCTTGCCGGAAATTACCTCGATATCAAATATACTGCGCCCGATCAGCAACACCGGAGAGAAGGCGATCTATTCAAGGTTTTCTCTAAGAATTACTCTGAATCGATTAATTTATCTAAAGTCGGGGATCGTGATAGAGCAAAAGAAACTGGTGCCTTTGGGGTTTGTGGTAGGGAATTGTGCTGCTCGTCTTGGATGACTACGTTTCCATCCATTTCGATTAAACTTGCTAAAGATCAGGGACTCGCCCCAAATCCATCAAAAATATCGGGCGTGTGCGGGCGATTACTCTGTTGCCTAACCTTCGAAGTAGACGCCTACAGAGAAATCGCTGGAACACTGCCTAAAGTCGGCAAGACCATCAGCACCCCTGCAGGCAAAGCGAAGATTCTCTCAATCAATTACCTAAGTGAAACAGTGAGGCTTCACTTCAAAGACACGGGAGAAATCATTCAAATATCTGTCGCGGAATTACGCTCGCAGATGGGCACTACCGTGAGACCAATTGAACTTGATAGTAAAGTCGAAGCGGCTGTTCGTATAGAGGATGAAGAACGCCAAAAAAATTTATTGGCCGTGCTCACGCCAGTAGACACGCCGCCTGAAAAGGAATCTGATCCAAGTCGCAAGCAGCCCGAGAAGCGGAAGCAGGACAAAAATAAAAGTAGGTCACGACGTAGTACTACCACGAGCAAGAGTAGTAGTAGCCAAATCGCTCGCCGGCGACCCGCCGGTACAAAGGCAGAAAAAACCTCATCCGAAGAAAAAAACTCGCCACAAACCAAAAATCGTCGCCGTGGAAAACGCGGCGGCAGACGACGTAATCCTGAAAGCGAGAGCTCGCGAACCGACTAGACTAATTGTATAGGGAAATAAACAATGACTAAATTAAAAAGTGCGATTACACCTACTGATTGGATTATGAATAATCTCAATGATCCTGACACTATTTTCCTGCACACTGGGGCTGAAATTGCTGAATACGACGAGGGACACCTGCTGAAAGCCGTGTGGGCAGATGGCTATGAAGACTTTACAACCGAACGTGAAGGGATCCGGGCTCTAGTGCCAGAAAAACATCAACTTGAGTCTACTTTGGGCAGAATGGGGATCTTAGGTAAAAACGGAGCGCAAAAGATAATTTGTATGGCCAGAGATATATCACCGTGGCCCTACAGAGCATACTGGGTACTGAAATATTTCGGTGTTGAAAATGTGTCCGTTGCTGCTACTTCGGTCGCCACTATGGAAAAAATTGGATTTTCTACAACCACATCTAGAATTAATACGATTACAGTACCTTGCGAAATCAACGCAGCAAACCAAAACATCATAATCGACAAGGAAGGCGTTCTAGCTGTCAGTAATAATCAAAAGACCGGCTTGATCCTCGACTGCCGCTCACGCGAAGAGTATCTTGGTCTGCCAGGCCAGCATCCTGCTACAAGGTATGGACGGATCCCTGGAGCATCACATTTGAATTGGGAAGATTTATTAGATGAAGACGCACGACTGCTTGATACCAAACAACTCATCGGTCTATATGCCAAGTCGGGAATTGACGGAAATACGCCAGTCTATCCATACTGTGGCGGAGGTATTAGATCAGCAGTCTCTTGGTTTGTAATGTCTGAACTCTTAGGTTGGGCAAACACGAAAAACTATGATGGGTCTTGGGCAGAATGGTCCTACCTCGAACACCTACCAATTGAGACAAACTGATTACTCACTTGCTGGTAGCAATTTGGTCGGCATGATCGCGAATATGATCCGCATGACTTGCCACCCGCTGCCTAAGCGAACGACTGTTGCCATCAACTACTCCCCGACGACCCCACGCTGCATCCGGAGTGTGAGCCAATAACCCAACGGTTTCCTGTATTTCTTGATCTATATAGTTCAAAAGCTCCAAACTCGACCCATTCATAAAACCACGCGTCTGGATTTCGTGATCCTCGGTCACTGGCAGTCTTTGTGGATCAGTCATAGTTATCATACGATGAATGAATACACCATTTACATGAACATAAACGCCAATATGAGCAAGGGTTCGCTTAGCCGACCAAATATCGTCAGATCGCCCTAATCGCATCTCCGCCTCAGAAAATGAGCTCACAACTGCCCTTAGCTCTGTTCTGACTTGAACTAAATCATCGACAAGGTGAGCGTACTTTTCCGGGGCTCCGGTCACAAAGTCGATACGCGACATGCTAGCCTCAATTCATAATCAGTATATTGAAAACCATAATTCAATTCTCAACTATAAACAGTTGAATCCAACTCAAACATTAACTCAACCTCTACTGAAGAACCGAGAGGTAAAGCGGAAACTCCGACGGCCGCTCTAGCGCCCATACCCACCTCGGGGCCAAACACATCAATTAATAGCTGACTTGCGCCATCTATAACCTTAGGTTGTTGATGAAAATCAGGCGCCGAGGCAACATACCCTGATAACTTCACTAGTCGAATTCCATCCAATCCGCCTATGAACTTTTTCACCGCCGCCAGACCATTAACAGTACATACCCGAGCTGCTTGGGCTGCCAAATCAACTCCCACACTCTCGCCTACCACTCCTGGATATACAAGAGAGCCCTCACTCATCGCTATCTGTCCAGACACGTACAAATAAGAACCTCCACGCCGAACTGGTTGATATAACGCTAAAGGGTTAGCTGTCTCTGGCAACGAAATCCCCAATGCTGCCAATTTTTCCTCTACCTCGCTTGAATATACAGGCGGTTCCACTTTTATCTCCTTTCACATACGAACGAATTACCACAACAATTACAACTGATTCTCCCCAAGAACACTATCAAGGATGCCCGTAAGCTCCTCATCAGAATAAAAATAAATTGTAAGCGCACCGGCGCCTTTTGAATTACGACGCAACTTAACTTTTGTACCCAGTGCTTGTTGGGCGGCATCCTCAAGGCCAGCAATCTCAGGGTTTCTAGCCCCTGACTTCGTGATCAGCTTCCTCCCATTCTTAGCCATCAACCGCTCAAGATCTCTAACACTGAGTTGCTTAGATACAACTAATTCACATAGCCTTACTTGTTCCAACTCATCTTGAATCTGAAGCAAAGTTCGGGCGTGGCCGGAGGAAATGGATCCATCACGCAAATACCCCTGAGCTCCGACAGAAAGATCAAGAAGGCGTAGAACATTTGCAACCCCGCTTCTTGAACGACCCAGACGATCACCAATCTCCTGTTGGGTCAAACCAAATTTTTCCTGAAGCTGCCTAAATGCCTCAGCCTCCTCAAGTGCACTCAAGTCAGCGCGCTGCAGGTTTTCCACTAAAGCCAGCATCAAATGATTACTCTCATGCATCTCGCGCACCACACACGGAATGCTGTCCAAACCAGCCGCACGTGCTGCGCGCCATCGACGCTCGCCAGCAATGATGAGGAATTTGGACTTATCTAAATGCGACCTAGCGACCAAGATAGGTTGCAAAACGCCATGAGTCGCTATCGATTGCTTCAGAGTATCAAGCTCTCTTTCATCAAAATGCTTCCGTGGCTGTTCCGGATCTGGTGAGATACGCGAAACTTGAATCAGATTGCCCTTACTCTCTGTGATTGATGTATCTTTTTTTTGAGAAGCGCCTTGAAACAAAGCGTCTAATCCTCTTCCTAGACGGGGTGAACCACCCATATATACCATCCTTCTCTTCGTTACGGCTTTAAATCAAGCCTCTCGATTACTTCAAGTGCCAATGAGTTATAAGCAATTGCGCCAGCCGAACCAGGCGCATAGTCAGAAATTGTTTGCATATGACTTGGTGCCTCAGCAAGTCTCACAGATCTTGGAATTACAGATTCAAATGTTGCAGCAAACCGCGATCTCACCTCTCGTTCAACCTCGGCGGCAAGATTAGCTCGGCTATCAACCATTGTGAGTGCGATACCGAGAATTTGGAGCCCCGAATTCAAATTCTCCGTCACCAATTTAATAGTCTCCTGAAGCGAACTCAATCCCTCAAGTGCGAAATATTCACACTGCAGAGGTATTAAAACGAAATTCGAGGCCACCAAAGCGTTTATAGTCAAAAGGCCCAATGCGGGCGGACAATCTATAATTATCACGTCAAAATTACTTTGCACCGACAAAAGTGCACTCTTTAAACGCGTCTCCCGAGCCATCGTACTCACTAACTCGATTTCAGCTCCCGCCAATGCCGTAGAACTCCCTAGCAGCGATAATCCAGGTGACTGGGTAGCAGCTAATAGCGTAGCGATGCTCTCACCCTCAATCAGTACCCGATAAAGAGCATCACTTGACTCGCTGGCCTCTCTGCCAATCAATGAAGATGTCGCATTAGCTTGCGGATCCGAGTCAACCAATAAAATCCGTAATCCCATTCCACCAAGTATTGCAGCGATCGACACGGCAGTCGTCGTCTTACCAACCCCGCCTTTCTGATTAGCAATTGCTATAATCACCGCGTGTTTTCGAAGATTGTCTTGCTCGATAACTTGGCTTTTGACCTCGGAGTCACGAAGTATTGACCGAACTTCCGGCCAACGCGGCATCGGTGCTGGACCCGACTTCTCCACAGCCATCGCTCCATAACCTACTGCCGTCTTCACTGCTGTAACCAGACTACTCCCTCTAGTTATAGCAAATGCGGCAGCAAACGAATCTCCAGCGCCGGTTGTGTCGATAGCCTTGGCTGGAATCGCATCAACAGTATAACTTGCGTCACGCAATCTAAGGTATGCCCCCTGATCTCCATTAGTGACAGCAACTAAGTCGCAGCTCGCAACCAATTCATCCATGTCCGACTGCGACCAACTCTCGGTTTCAATGCGAGACAGAAAAATAGTCACACCGGGCCGACATAATTGCTTGAGGGTATCTGTCGGTGACGTATTCATTCCAATACTTTGATCACCCTCTACAGTCCGCTGCAAACCCTGCGCAATAATCCACACTTTAGACTCTGGAAATCTCCGGTAAAAAGACTCTATATCTATATCGTCCGGTATAAGTGGCCCAAAAATAATATTTTTGGGAGTAGGCCACTCCTCTGGTAAATCTGACGCACAAAGTGCCCTTGTAGGCCGATTAACTAAACGCAACGAACGTTGGTCACTTGACCTCTCTTCAATACGAAAAGTAAGAGTATTCGGGTCCTCAACAATCTTGACCGTGTGACCTACCAATGCACTACGATCCATATCCAGGCACCCAATAGTTAGGATATTTGCCCGTACGCCTAGCGCGGCTACTGTCCGACCGGCATAGCTTGGAACGCCACCTGTAGTTGATTCGTGTGCTGAAAACATATCACGAGTAACCGGACCCACTATCAGGACAGGCTCTGCCGAATGCGACACCTCGGACATATTTAGACGATCTAATTCTTCCACCGCACTGCCAAATCATCAAGGCTCTTATAGATGAGTCACAATAATAAACAATATTCACACAAAATAGTAAATTAAACCTCAGTACTACTCCTCGCCGTCAATGAACCCTTCTTCAGATTCCTCATCTGGCTCGTCTTCACTCTCAGCTGGTAGTACTTCAATTCTTCTGTCCCTGCCTCGTCCTATAGACTGGGTGACTATGTCTGTACGGTCTTGCAAAGTTAAGTGAATTATTCTTCGGTCACCGGCTGACATTGGCTTTAACTCAATAATGTCACCGCTTTCACTAACATCATTCGCCACCTCATCCGCCAGCTCACGCAACCTATCATGATGCCTTCGACGGTACCCCTCTATATCTACAGAGAAAATAGGCGATCCTTGTTTTCCTTTACCCACTATGGTATTTAGTAGGTATTGAAGCGAACTCAAAGTATCGCCACGTTTACCAATCAAAACACCTATATTATCTGCCGACTCCTCATCGGTCGCGTCAATCTCAAGAGTGACGTCACGACGCCCTCGATCAGTATCTGAATCCTCAGCCTCACTCATGGTTATTTCTGTCCCAGTAAACCCAAGAAGAGTCAGTACATCTCTAAGAGTACTACCGGCCTCATCCACCTCGTCGTCATACTCTCCAGAAGGCTGCGAAGGTAGATGCTGCGGCGACCCGGGAATCGGAATCTCATCGTCGTGAGAAACTCCTACTATTTCAGGTCTCTCAGCTGAGGAAGTATCTTCTTCCACCGAACTCGGCTCAATTTGGTCACTGGATCCGCCAATAATCTCATCACCCTGACTGTCGGACTGCTTCCTGGCTCGACTCGCTCCGGTCTTATCATTATCTCGATTGGCTCTCTTAGGGTCACCAGATCGTGGCCCGCGTTTACCTCTCTCTTTTCTAGGTCGGTTTGCCCTCGCCGTAATAACGACGACTGCGTCCTGTCCACCAATTCCTAAAAAACCCTCCTTAGCGTCTTTTTCTACGTCTACGTCGGCCTGATCCCGACTGATCCCGAGATCCGCCAGGCCCTGTTCTATCGCGTCCTCGACGCTTTTTGCGCTTACCGTCACCTGCCGGCTGTCCTGATCCTTCTGATTCGTCACTAGTGCTCTCCTTTTCTGAGCTCGCCTCTTCATTATCTTGAGAAACTATTCTTTCTTTACCAATTGATTCTGCGCTAGGTGGAATAAAATCTTTCATTCCAATCTGTCGCCGAATTAAATCCGGAATCAATGAGCCCCAGCGGAAATCGCCCGGGCCAACAAAAATCCATTGCAACACTATTCCTATCAGGGTGCTACTTCCCCAATACAACCCCAATCCCGCCGGTGTCGCAAGAACAAACCAAGTAAACATCAACGGAAACATCCACTGCATCATCGTATTCATCTGCTGTTGGTTATCGCTACGACTCGCCAAATTCCTATTAGAAGAAATTCGCTGTTGCAACCACATAGAACAAAAAACCAATGCAGCTAGGGCAAAATCACCATTTTCACCAAGATCAAGCCATAAAAAGTCCCTCGACAATGGAATACTATTCTGCAACCAGCCAACATTATACAAACGGTCTGACAATGCAACCACAGACTCGGGCGTGCTACCGAGAGTAATTCTGATAACCTGATAAAGTGCAATAAAAATAGGAAACTGTATGAGTTGAGGGCCCAAACACCCCAAAGGATTAACTCCCGCCTCACGGTAAAGCTTCATCGTCTCTTCCTGACGGCGTTTAGGATCTGAGTACTTTTTCTGAATCTCCTGCATCCGTGGTTGAATTTCCTGGAGCTTCTTCATAGAATTCAGCATTCTCACCGTCAAGGGGAATAAAAGGGCGCGCGACAAAAATGTAAAGAGTAGGAGTGCCAGCCCGTAATCACCAAATGCAATATTTGTGAGTCCCACCATCACATTTACTAGAGGGGTCTCTAAGAATGTTCGCCAGATTGCTCCTATAGGCACAATAAACTCCTGATTCCAATCCTACTCATCAGTTTCACCTTGACGTGTCGAAAAAAGAAGTCGAGCAGAGCCACTCTGGGCGTCTATTTCTAATAATTGGTTATCTTTTGTAAGTATAATGAGCTTGTCTTCGATCAAAATAGGATTTGCGTCGATATCCCGACCAGTACTAGATTTCCAAAGCTTGTTTCCGGTATCAAGCTCCAACGCGAAAACAAGTCCCTTCCTGTCAACAAGTAGTAAAGCATCACGGTAAATCACTGGCCTGGCACGAAAATTCGACTGAAGATAGCTACGGAACCATAAAACACTGCCTGAATTAACATCAACCGAATAGATAGCTCCGCGGGTAGTAACTGCGTATAAGTTTGATCCATCAATCACCGGTTGGCCGACAATCCAACCATCTGTCGCAACCCTCCAGTCAATTTTGGGACCACCCAGATCAACTTTCAATAACTCCGACCCAAACGTGCCTATATAACTTGCCTGATTTATAAACAAGCCGTCCCCTGGCACACCACCGTCTAAATTTAGCTGAGATACTATTTCACCAGCAAACAAGTCCAGAAAAATCATCTGTCCTTTACCTATATCAGTTAAAACAAGTGTATTTTGAAACACATGAAGACGTGACCAAATTCGATCAGTACCAGTAGACCATCTCTGAAGTACTTCCCCCGAATTAGCTACTAACTTGAAAATTAACCCTTGATCAGTTGCTATATAAAGATAACCATCGACGAGGACGGGAGTTGAAATAACCTTTTCTCCCAACTCGGTAGCCCAAACCTCAGTCGGAATCTCAGTTACACCGTTCAAAAGAGATAATTTTCTCACAATTCCAGAATTTGATACGATATATATGTCATCTTGCCCAACAATTAATGGTGTCGAATAAAGCGGATCGCTGGAAAACTCGTTACTAGACCCTCCACCAAACAAGCCACTCAAAAAGCCGCCACCTTCGTCATCGATATCTTCAAGTTGTACTTCTGGAAAAGACCAAAGCAACATAGGATTCGACTGCTCTGATATATCAAGACCGGAAATACGGCCTCGATCCACCTGGGCTAGCAGAATTGAGTCTGTTAACTCTAGCGGAGGGGACCAGCCCTCAGGACCAGCAAGTCGTGCGCCACAGGCAGACCCTAAAACTAGAATAAGCATCACACCGATAACTGCATAAATCGCAGAAATAGATTGTTTCACGTGAAACATCTTACCCACAGTCACGTACTCCAAATCATAAATGCTAATGCGCCTATCCATTTGAACATTTACATAACCGGATCATATCCGCTATCCCCGCCAGGGCGACACCTAAATAATCGTCCCACAATCTTTACCAACGCCCGAATCGGTCCATATTTCTCCAGCGCCTTTATTGCATACTCAGAGCATGTCGGTTCGAATCGACATGCCGGGCTCAGTTGTGGAGACAGGTAACTCTGGTATAAACGTACAAGCGACAAAAGTGCCTTACTGCCCAAATTGCTAATTACGGTCATTAACTCAACCCGCTCACTAAATCTAGGAATAAGGACTTTCATACCTGCTGTTCAGCTCAAACGCCTGCGTCTTACTTAGATTAATACAGTTTCGGTGATGACAGACGACAGACTACCTAGACATAAAAGACTAATGCTTTAGGCTACTACGCGCGACAGTAACTAGTACCTGACACCCAGATTAAGCCTTGAAAAACAATACTTCATCTCTTGACTCAGATCGACAAAAGTCGCCAACCTTGCTTCTGGTCGAGCAATTATGACCACCAAGCAATCCGTCCGTAGACAATAACCGCGGATAATACTCTTAATTCGTCTACGAACGAGGTTACGTTGAACCGCATTACCAACTTTTTTACTGACGGTAATCCCAACTCGACCCCTTAGTGACTCGACCTCGTCCACTAATGCAAGAACAGTGATCAACTTACCCCGCGACCGATCGCCTTGATGCATCACCAAATCAAAGTCCGCACGTCTTTGCATGGTTTCTAATTTTGTCTTATATTTGGTCATCACAAATCAGCTTCATTATGCTTTCGACATAACAGATTTTCTACCGAATATCGACTCTAAACTGACAGTCGAACCCTACCGCGTGCTCGCCTGCGGCGAATAACTGCCCGCCCACCTTTAGTGGACATCCTACTTCTGAATCCTAGCTTACGCTTACGCGGAAGGCGTTTAGGTTGCCAAGTCCTCTTCACAATTATTCACCTTCCTACAACACCAATGCCCTAAACTGATTTAAAGCAGGCAGACTAAAGATTCTAATCTGCCCTTTTGTCTAAAGCAAACCTGCCACCAAATTTACGGGCCGATATGGAGCAAGAACACACGGCGAGACTCGTGTATCCTAACTTGTGTTTATAGCGCCACTGTAGCTCAGCGGTAGAGCAACGGTTTTGTAAACCGTCGGTCGAGGGTTCGATTCCCTCCGGTGGCTCCATAATCAAAAGATTCGCTTGGGGATGCATGCCACAGACATCACATTAGCGATCCTCAAGGCCACTGTAGCTCAGGGGTAGAGCAACGGTTTCGTAAATCGTAGGTCGAGGGTTCGATTCCCTCCGGTGGCTCCATGATTCAAGTGGTTTCACATGACTAGGAGGTATTGTCAGTGAGAAAATTATCAAAAATGCTTAATCAGGTAAGTGACCGCCCAGGCACCCTTGGCTTCACAAGCCGCAAAGATGTAGAAAAGTCAGCAGTTGCAACCTTTCTCTCGATCGAAAATAAAACGGACCTCAAATCCATTAAGGCGACGGATGTGTCAGCAATCCTCGTGACTGACGAGTCAATACTCGAATCATTCGACCCGCCAGAGGCGCTACTTATTGGGCTTGACTTGCGTAAGCACAATGAAATCCCAAATAATAGACAGTTTGAGAAAATCGACTTCGCGCTCGTAAACTTAAGCAGTACTTGGATGGCGCTTGACATTGAAGACTGCGGGCTAGTTCTTGAACTCGAACTGGACGAAGACACTAAAAATATCACTGAACTCATTCAATTACTGCAAGGTAAACAAGCTCTTCCACTAGACGCGATTTTATTAACTGGTAGCCTCTCCGAGGCCCTAAGTATCATAAAAAATCAGCTAAATATCCAAAGGCTTAACGAATCAGTTGGACTGCCGCTGATTATTGCCGAGAACTTGTCAAACTCCGACCCTGACTGGCTTCGAGCCTTGGGTATCAAGGGTTTAATAACCTCTACACACTAGCCACAAAACTAATGACTAGTGACCATCGTCTGAGTAATCAGAATCAGATTGCTGAAACTTCCAGCTAAGACCTCGGTTCACGCGGTATAGGTAGCCGACACCCGCAAGCCCGAGCAAAATCAAAGCTCCACCAAGCCCGTAGAAGAAGATTCGCGCTGCAGTATCGGAAAGTATCAAGCCCTGGTTGGTGGCAGCCGCTTCTAAGCCTCCGGTCGCGTGCACTAGGCTAGCATCACAGAAAACCCCCAAAGCCAATATCGTCACAACCAACAAATAGCGTCTCATACATTCTCACCTATCTACCAATAACATAACTTAATAATTCCTGAAGTTATTCTAATAAGAAACTTGCTAAAAATCCCGTCGTAAAAAAAAGCGATACGCGCCGACCGTGGCAACCAAACTCACCAGAGAGAGTAGTATCAGGGGTAGGCTAAGGTTAGCTACACCTCGGACAATATCCCCATAACTTTGAAAAATAGCTTCCGGCACTACGCTAATCGACCCTGCCAACTCCATTAATGGAAAGGCAATGCAGAGCATTAGGAAAAAAATCGATGGAATTTTTATTGTTCCCAATCCACTCGCGCTTAGACAACTTAGTATGGATCCCCCGAAGCCTAGAATAGCCAACACAATAATGTAAGCACGCAACAATCCAGTTAACTCAATGTCATTCGCCTCCGGGGCTGAAAATTCCTTCGAGAAATATGCAACAGCACCTAGCAAGATCAAACTCTCTGCGAGAAAATAAACGTATATACCGACAATTTTGCCTACAAAATACTCCAATCGAGAAATTCCCCGAACCAAAATTAAGTCCGTCATGAATCGATCGCGAGACCTAAAGCTAAGGGAAAACAAAATAACCAATCTAATCCCAGAAAGAGGGATCAACGCTAAAATAACAAACCACGTAATCGGCTCTGACGTCATCCAGTCGTCAATAGCTCCGATCGCAACGAAGAAAACAGACAGAATTATCTGAGCTAGCAAGATTGTCAAAAGCACTGGTTTAACACTGATTTCGCGCATCTCGCTGAGACCAACAGTAAAATATGGCCTAATTAAATTCTGCATACCTACACCTAGGTTCAATTACCATCAATCTGACTATAATCTAGACTCTTATGTGACTCAGGCTGCCGCAATCCCAGTAGCTTGGAGACTCTCGTCTCCCTAAAGTTGTTCACTACCCCGTCAACAGCATCCTCTAAATCTACAGTCGAGGGACGTAAATCCAACAAAGTGACTTCACTATTCTCGATAATATCAAGCAGCAATCTAAGTCTCTCAGACAAAAACATCTCAGGGTCAAAATATATATGGCATGTATCAACTACAAAACGATACGAAAGGATACCGCGATTCACATGAACGCGAAGTTCACTCTCAAGTCTATCAACAGATCCCGCAAAACTAACTGAAACCGTCGGAATATCCTTGGCTCCTTTTATACTCATCACGGATCCTTGAAAGGCTATATGGCCATCCGCAAAGATAGCTAAGTCTCCAGTCACTTGCTCCAAGAAAGGTAAATCATCACTTGCAATAATAATTGCCTTTCCTTCGTCAGAAAGATCTCTTATCAGACGTCGCACCACCTTCCGCATGCCCAGATTGAAATCCTTTGCAGGCTCTTCTAGCAGCAAAAGTTCCGGATCATGAACCAGCGCCCCGATAAGGGCAAGGCAACGTGCCTCAGAGCGCTTTAATTTTCGTATCGAGGTCCCCAAATGATCTCCGAAATGAAGTATCTCCGAGAACTTAGCTATTTGGGCTACGGCTACTTGCTTCCGAACGCCTGATAATTGTGAGACCAATCTAAGATACTCAATGCTATTAATGTTTTTTGTTAACTCGATATTTTCCGGAACGAACCCGATCCTACTTGTTACGTTGTTCATGTCCTCTGAATAATCTTGATGGAAGATTTTCAGTGAGCCAGAGTCTGGTGACTGCAAACCCAAAATAAGCCGAAAAAGGGTCGCTCTCGAAATTTGATTATCTCCCACTAAGCCTAGAACACGACCCGATCTAACCTCTAAGGTGACATCTGAAAGAGCTACCTGATGAGTTCCACCTACGATCTTGGTCAAATTTTGAATCTTAAGTACCACTGAGTCTGAATTATTTTCTTCGACAATCACCCTTAAAATCCTTAAAATACTGAAAACCTTAGAAGAGAGCTATCTAGCAAAGTAAAGCTAATAGATCTACCAGCTAGTAAATTCCCTGTTTATCCAAAAAATCCAGCAGTACACGTTTAAATCCAGCCCGGTCTGACGTGTAAACCCCGTGACCTGCCTCCTGAAAAATATTGACCGTCGAGTTCATTACCCGACGGCCTATAATCACGGACCCACCAGCACCCGCAACTACATCTTTTCCGCCACCAACCACTAATATTGGCATTATTAACTGGTTCAACTGAGGAGTTAAGGGGTGTTCACGTAAACCAGCAGTAGACCTACATTGTGCTACATAGGACTCTAAATAACTATCTTTCTCTAAAATTACTTTATTATCACCGGCCGTAGAATGCCCAGCAAACGCTGCCTCAAGCTCACGTCCCTGCAACGCTGCCTCTGGTCCAAGCCGAGCAATCTCTCCTCGCATATACCAATTTTCGGACCCTGCAACATTTGTTTCACTCGATGTCGAATCCAAAATCAATGCATTACATTTTTCCGGATAATCAAGAGCGAACCGCTGAACCACCACACCTCCCCAAGAAACACCAAACAAAACTGCTTGATCAATCGACAAATAGTCAAGAAGTAACTTTAAATCCTTCGCATACAAGGGTAACGAATACTCTTCGGCTATCCCTGATCTACCCAATCCTCTGTTATCCCATGTGATCACCCGAAATCGAGCCTTGTACCAATCAAGCTCCTTCTGCTCAAAAAATTTACTGTTTCCTCCAAGACCATGACAATAAACGTAGGTAACCGGACCATCCCCCTGATCCTCGTAATGAATATTCACACCATCTAGATTTACTAAGGGCATAGCGACTTCCTACTCCATGTTTCCAGACAACTCTAACGGTAATCTGAACTCTACGGTCTCTTCTGCCACCACTATAGGTTCAATATTTATAACCCCGCGGATCTTCAAATCTTCAATAATTGGCTCTAAAAGTTCGTCTGGAACTGACGCACCAGCAGTTAATCCCACAGTCTCCACCTCCGTATACCAGGCTGGATCTACGTCGCTGAGCCCGTCAACTAAGTGCGCCTGCACACCCATGGACTTTGCGACCTCAACAAGCCGAACGGAATTAGAAGAATTCGTAGAACCCACAACAATCACCAAATCAGCCCTCTCTGCCATTTCTTTAACCGCCTGTTGGCGATTGGTAGTTGCATAACATATATCGTTCCTGATCTCCGCATCAGGAAATTTGGTTTTTATTGCTTCAATCGTCCCTAGAGTGTCCTCGACTGACAATGTAGTCTGCGTAACCACAAACACTGGGGCCTGAGGCTCGCTTATTGCGAGCACATCCTGTGCCGAATCAACAACTGAGGTCCTGTCTGGTGCTTCACCCTTCGTTCCTTGGACCTCGTCATGACCATCGTGACCGACCAAAAGTATTTTATATCCGTCCTTAGCAGCCTTGCGGGCCTCCAAATGAACCTTTGTTACCAAGGGGCAGGTAGCATCGATAACTTTTAATTCTCGACGCTCTGCATTTTTAATAATCGCCGGATCAACTCCATGTGCCGAAAAGACGACAACGGACCCGTCGGGCGCTTCTGAAATATCATCAATAAATACTGCGCCCCTTGATCTAAAGCCATCTACTACATACCGATTGTGGACAATTTCATGAAAAACATAAACCGGCTCATCCATCTGATTAAGAAGTCTGTCAAGGGCATCGATTGCGCGAACAACTCCAGCACAAAACCCTCTTGGCTCAGCCAACAACAATGTACGTGGCACAATCCTCTCCTACATCTGTGTCCTTAAAGATTCGGGTTTATCCTACCGCTTTCTATCCGATTCTGGACTACGGCAGCTCGAACAATCTCTAGCTCTATTTTACCCTCAGTAAGCAGTTCACCAGACACATAGACCGCCGGCACGCGCTCAAACAACTTATCCTCTTCGGTGACTAGCACCTTTGTAATCTTTATGGGAAGTGTCCGCCCTAGTGCCTTCAGCATCTGTTCGGCAACCTCGCAAATATGACATCCAATCTTTGTATGTAAAAATACTTCAGTTTTATATGACTCAATCTTATTTTTCACACTAGAGCCTATTTACTTTCGCAAAGAAGCGCTCTGGTCGGTTAACAACCAATGGTTGGAACTTAATAAAATAAACTAGTATTGGCAAAGAAATAGCCAACACTAGTATCGAAACAAGTTGAGGAACTCTCAAGTCAAATAGAAATGTCTCGCTTGAATCAACACGAAAGTAAGTGAGGCCAAAACGCAACAACGCGTAGGAATCAAGATAAAGTAGGAAAGTTACTCCTGGCCATCTCCAAAATTTAAGCTGCCAAACAGCTAAAAATAAAAACGCCAATATCAATAAATTTCCGAATATCTCGTAGGTTGTAGCGGGATGAACCGCGACATCAAATGTCCCGTGGTGAATGATTGCACACCTTAAGCCAGGTGACCCAGGATTACTATACATCACACCCCAAGGCAAATTAGTCAATTTCGCACAATGTTCGCCATTCACCAAATCCCCAAGTCGTCCGATAGCCATTCCGAGAATCATCCCAAAGGCGGCCGCATCAAGTACTACCCTAAGCGCTATCTTTCGAACCAATCCATAGGTGATAGGGAACAACACTCCGCCTAACACCGCTCCCCAAACTGAAATGCCACCCTCTGTGATGGCAAACCATTCCCAGATTGAATCCATTCTTGAAATATTTTCTACGACGTACAACGCTCGCGCACCGATAACACCACCGGGAATCCCTATTAAAGCTAGGTTGTAGGCCTGATCTGGGTCATACCCAAACCGATCGGCCAAACGGACCCCTAACCATACACCACACAAAAGGCCTACCGCGGTAAAAAAACCATGCCAGGTGATCAACAAACCAAATACAGAAAATATGTTTGGGTTCCACGGAATATCTATTAATAACAACATTATTCACTCCCGTGTAATTTCTGTTTATACATAATAATTAGCTGTGCTTAACAATAACAAATAGCAATCATCTGGCACTAGAGAATAACAGCTCATAGGCAGCACGGACTCCGTCAACTTCAAGATCGTGCCCCAAGAAGTTATCCTCAATTCGTAGTTCAAAATGCAAGTGATTTTGAGTACCTGGATTAACCACACTCTCGGGTGTTCCGGATTCACCTACGTGCCCGATCACTTTTCCTCCTTTGACGGGAATTCCAACGGAGAGACCTTCAGTAATCCCACCCAGATGTGCGTATCGTGTAACTATCCCTACTCCATGCGAAATCCAGATCTGGCGCCCACGATAAAAATCCAATATCTCTGCGTCGCCTTCACCCTTACTACTAATAACTGCCGCTACTCTTGCAAAATCTTCCCGCGTTGGCGACTCATATTCAGTATCAGCCCGAATTATCACCCCTGCGTACGCGGCTCGCACCGGAGTTCCGGCCGCGATCTTCATACAAACGTCACCATCGTAGAAGTCAACACCCTCGTGAACACCTCTTCGATAAGCCCTCGGGGCATTCGGCATGACCTGTGGATTAGAAGGTAAACAAACTCCCATGATCGGTAACAAGAAACCTCGCAATTCCCTGATATCAAGTGACGTAGCAGGCTCAGTGGGCTCAGGTACAGCGGTCGGTGTCGGTGTCGGTGTCGGTGTCGGTGTCGGTGTCGGTGTCGGTGTCGGTGAAATCGTAACTACCACTAACGTCTCCGTGCCTTGCACATCTGACGAAGATATATTGTCAGGATCAGACTCACATGCGACGAGTACTAATATACAAAAAATTAATCCTAGTAAAAATTTATCAAACTTGATTATCCTTGCTCCTCTCGAACGGCAATCGAAATCAGCTGTCTGGCAAATTCAGATGCTTCGCCTAGCTTGGAATACTCAGACATTCTCTCTAACACCGCCAAGTCAAAGTTGCCATCCTGCGACATTCGATGCTCAATCGCTCTTTTAAATAACCAGTCTAGCAATTGCAAATTATTTGGAAAAACTGCGCCATGCAAATAAGTTCCAACGCAAGAATTACGCCACACTCCCTCTGTCCTATCAAATCCATTGTTGCCATAACCAATCTCAATTTGCGCGAAAGGCACGGCTGAATCGCCCAAAAAGGTTTGGCCGGCATGATTTTCGTACCCGACAATCGTCCCGAGGCCGTCGATTGCAGATTGTGAAATAACATCACCCACTAACCGTAAATTATCAAAAGTTGGAGTAACGCTTACGCAATCAAACACGTCAATTCCTTTCAGGAATATTCCCCTAGAATTACGAAACCAGCGGCCAAATAGCTGAAATCCCCCACAAACCGCCAACATTGCCACGTTGGCTACGGCCCAGCTTCTTAACGTTTCACCCTTTGAAAGAAGATCAGCAGCCACAATATCTTGTTCACGATCTTGACCGCCACCAATAAGTACCAAATCTGCATTAGGCGGTAATCGGTCACCAATCGACACCAAATGTACATCCAAATTTACCCCGAGTTCGACTGCGCGTGCTTGCAGCGCTAGGCGATTGCCTCTATCCGAGTAAATATTTAAAACGTCCTCATACAAACTAACAACCCGAATCGATAAAGGTGAATTTGATTTCGACATACGTCAATATTACCTGACTTGTGTTAATGCGAACTTGTCATTTAATTACTTCCAATAAGGCGAAATACCTATTCTATTAGCTAACTCTTCGCGAATCTCAATCATACCGGTGTACGTCGTCACTATATTTAAAGTTTCCGTGGGCAACGTTCGATCAAGAGCAAAGTTCAGCATGCTCATAATATTAGAATCAGACTTGCTTACCGGAATTCCGGCAATTAAACAACGTAAAGAAAGATTATGTGCCCGACTTCCCGAACAGGCCAAAAACTTGCACCTGCTCGCAAGAATCTCAAAATTAGCGTCATAAATCCACGAAATATCCCTGCCATCTTGTATCTCGTCATTAAGTACGAGCAATAAATTTAAAGGTGACTCAGCCGTTTCGGTGAGTGTCCTCAGGACCTCGTTAAGCCCCTGTGGGTTTTTTGCTAACCAAATCTTTGTTTTCACATTTGCAAATAGAAACTCCTCTTGTCTGCCAAACACACCAGTGGCTGATTCAATTACATCAATCGAATCAGCTGGATGGATCCCGTATGCCCAAGCAGCACTTATCGCAGCTAACACGTTATAAACAGAGTAAAGACCTTGCTGATGAACCGTTAAGTCCAATATTTCGCTACGATCCGCCAGCTCTACTTCCACATAGCTTCGATCGCTCTCGAGCACAACCTTAGTTGCCAACACATCCGGAGCTGGCCTTCTTATATCGCAGCTAGAACAAGACCAAGCGCCTGATTGCCCTAGATATTTCAGCTCATACCGAATATGACTGCCACATGCGCAATAGTCTCGTTCCTGTCCGTTAAACGAATCATCGAGTGCTACTGACGAATCATCTAGACCAAACGTGATGGTCCGAATCGAATTCTTACGCCCTACATCAATCAGAGAAAATAACTTGGGGTCATCGGCATTCACAACCAAGGCATCCGGCAGAATTCTAGAGTCACTCGAAAACGACTGAACCCACGATGACGCGATACTATCGATCTCACCATACCGATCAAGCTGATCTCTTGATAGATTAAGAAACACCTGAATCTTGGGATTCATGCGTGAAGAAAGGCTCGGTATAACCGCCTCATCCACTTCAAAAACACTCGCTAGGCTGTGTCTCCGCCTCTTTAATATGCCGCCGATACCAAGTGAGCTTATATATGCTGAAACAACCCCACGAGCCAAATTCGAACCGGAGCTATTTGATAGTACAAAGTCAATTTTTGATCTTAGGATTTGAGAAATTAAACTCGATGTCCCAGTTTTGCCGTTTGTTCCAGTTACAAAAATGACTTCCCTAGATAAAATTTTACTAATCTGCTGCTGGATGTTTGGTTGAATAAAAGTGGCCACTAGGCCAGATACTGCTGTACCTCCTCCCCGACGAAAAATCTGTGAAAAGAGTAAAGCGCACTTACCCAAACAAATTGCAAGTTCAAATCGTATTAAGTTAAAAATACCCATAACGGACATACATCAATATTACCGAACGTTTTCAGTCATTCCGATATATAAATGTCGTGAGTAGACAGTACTAAACGACTATGAATATCTAATCCGGAATACAGTGCACCAGGTAATCAGGAGTCGTCTTCCTTGGAATCAGAAGCTTTCACCTCAGATTCTGCACTTACAGAATCGGTATCGGAATCATCAGACTTTGCCTCAGTCCTAAACTCTCGGATACCCCGCCCGAGTGCACCTCCCAGATCCGCAACCCGACTCGCGCCGAACAACAGTGCCAGTATTACCAGAACAATTAATAGTTCCTGCCAACCAAGTCCACCGATCATAGAAAAGCTCCTTCGCCTTAAGAGAGAATCGTAACACCTAGGTTAGTACTAATTCTAGTCGACCTTGAAGAGCTGAAGATTTTTCAAGTACTAATATTAATTCCCTACAGGGGTGGTCGCCCCTGAGCCGTGCAGTAGAAATGGCTGCAGAAACAAAATTCGTGAATTTCCGTCATCGATAATTACAAGATTCATATCCTCGTCCATAGCAGCAGAGGTCGGCCCACTTAACCCTCGGCCTGAATCGCCCACCGAGCAATCCTTGTTACCCCATAAAATTTCACCACTGCCATCGTGTGCTTGAGCAAAAACCACGTTCGATTCAAAATCAACTAGCAGTGCCCTACCTTTATCTGCCATTCCAACGGATAGAGGGTTTCGTAAGAGATTCCTGTCCTCGGCGGTTCTCACCCTGAAAAGACTGCCAGCCTCGCAATCGGGGTAGGTACCGGCCCAAGCGATAAAAGCTCTATTAACTTCACCTGGCGCAGCCGAGTTCAGTATAATTTCACTCACAGTTGAATGCTCGATAAAAAGTACCTGTAACTCTGCATGATCAAAAGCGACAGCAGATCGTGACTCTCCCGAAACAATCAGTCCAGTCGGAGTATATGTTACTGAGCTCGCTGCATCATTTATAGGAGAAACAATCTCGATTTGCTTGGTTGCCTGTTTGTACCTGTAAAGCGCCGGTGGGTAACTCGATGAGAGGTAAATAGATCGATCGTCTCCGAGTGCTATATCAGTCGGTATAAATTCCACGTCAGTATCGAGATGGCTGACGACTTCGACCCAGTCATCTGAATTAAATGTCTTCTTAACAACACGCCAACCGTCAGTCTCTGTCAAAAGAACCCATAAATGTCCCGACTGATCTAGTGTCAACGCTATGGCACCCGAAGAAGAGTGTGCTTCGATCGCACTGATTGGCACCTCGATAAATCCGTCACTTAATATTTTTCCAAAGCCCTTTAAGGTCATTGTCTCGTCAGAAATTAGCCACGAGACTCCCTCGAAGTTATGCAGATCTGCCACCTTATCGGTGACGGAGATTACATCTCGTCCATCTGAAAAAGTAAATTGTTCTAGCGTCTTCGGCCTATAGCTAACTACTAACTCTTGAGCCTGGGCATTCTCCACGACACTCTCAGTGTCAGTCTGAGAAAGTGGATTAATTCGAAGTTCTTCTACTAGCTTCTTGATCGCCTCATCGGATAGCCCCGACTCCCAAAAAACGACTTCGCTCCGTTCATCAATCACCACAACTTTATAGACAATTTCGTTAGCTGAAGCAGAATGTGATGATTTTGAACCCGAAGACAGTACCTCGAAAACTTCCGGTAACCTCGGTCCAAAAATAAAGAAAGCTACAAACGCCATATTTATCAGAGACACGAATATGCCCGCAAGAAACCATCGAGCCGAACTGTCCACAGTCACCCCCTAAAAAGCATTGACTGCATTGTATAACGTGAGAGTACTCAGCGTATCTAAGCCGCGAGTCCACGCCTAAAAACCATCTAAACTTGGCGCCGCAAACTCGATCTAAAGCCGTGATTATGTAAAACCATATAGTCACGACATGCTAGAATGGAGGCTGGGTCGGGGGACTCATTCGTTCAATAGGAAACTGGAGTCTAGCTATCGTAACTTCCAAGAAATCACCCCCCGGCAAAGCTAAATCATCTTCAAAAAATAAAGGTACGGGCTCTGAGTACGGAGCTAAGGATATTCGAATTTTAGAAGGCCTTGAGGCTGTGCGAATGCGTCCGGGTATGTATATCGGAAGTACCGGGCAAACTGGCCTTCACCATCTAGCTTATGAGATCGTAGACAACGCGATTGATGAAGCGTTAGCAGGTGAATGTGACGAAATTGAGGTGACAATAGAGGCAGATGGGCATGTTTCTGTAACCGATAATGGGAGAGGAATACCTGTAGAAAAACATCCTGGTACGGGCCTCTCGACGGTAGAAACAGTCCTGACCACTCTCCATGCAGGGGGTAAATTCGAACCCGACGAGAACACCGATGGTGATAACTCCGAGTCCAGCGATGGAGCTTATCGATTTTCAGGTGGCCTTCATGGAGTTGGTGCTTCAGTAGTAAATGCTCTGTCGCAAGAACTTGAGGTCGAAGTTCGACGGGCCGGATCCATCCACTATCAGAAATATGAGCGGGGAGTAGCGGTTACCAAGCTCACGAAAAGCAAAAAGGCCAAACTTTTAGGATCCTCAACTACAGGTACCACGATTCGATTTCTTCCCGATCCCGAAATTTTTACGGCTACCCCCGTCTATATCGACGATGATGACTCAGAGGATCAAGACAATAATGAGGCTTCGAACGGTATGGACTTTCTGACTCTGGCGGGAAGATTTAGAGAAATGGCCTATTTGACGGGACGAATCCGAATTGGCCTGACCGACTATAGGGAAAATATCCAAGAGCGATCATTTTACTTCGACTCAGGTATTAAGGCTTTTGTTCAAAAAATGACCTCCGGTCGCCAAGTTTTACACCCAGAGCCAATCGTCATCAGAAAAAAGGATAAAGTTGAATGTGAGGTTGCGTTACAGTATACAGACAGTCACCACGAATCAATCCACTCATTCGTTAATGTAATTCGCACAATTGATGGCGGCTCACATGTGGCCGGATTTCGTTCCGTGCTCACAAAAGTTATGAATAATTATGCAAAATCAGCGAAAATGATCAAAGACGGCGATAGCAACCTTACTGGTGAAGACGTTCGAGAGGGTTTGACCGCAGTTATACACGTATATCATCCAAATCCCCAATTTGAAGGCCAAACAAAAGGAAAGCTTGGAAATCCGGAAGTGAAGGGATTGGTAGAATCAGCTATCAGCGATTCGCTTAAGGCATACTTAGAGCAAAATCCTGGGTACGCTCGAAAAATAGTGGAAAAAGGGCAGCGTGCAGCGCAGGCAAGAGAGGCTGCAAGACGTGCGCGTGATCTTGTTCAACGAAAAGGATTATTAGAAGGATCCACTCTTCCCGGCAAACTTTCAGATTGCTCCAGTAAGGACCCGGCAGAATCTGAAATCTATATAGTTGAGGGTATATCCGCTGGAGGAACCACCAAGAGTGCTCGCGATCGACACACTCAAGCAGTCCTGCCGCTGCGAGGCAAAGTACTAAACGTTGAAAAAGCTCGCCTAGATAAAATGTTGAAAAGTGAGCAGATCCATAATCTAATTACAGCTCTGGGTACGAATTTCGGCACAGAATTTGCAGTCGAAAAACTACGATATCACAAAGTAGTCATCATGACAGATGCTGATGTTGATGGGGCTCATATTAGAACGTTACTCCTAACATTCTTTTTTCGACATATGCCTGAATTAATTGAACATGGGTACTTATATATTGCTCAGCCGCCACTCTATTTAGCCAGCCACGGTCGTACCAAAGCTTGGCTTTGGTCAAATACTGAACGAGACGCCTATGTTGCAAAGCAAGATAACGTAAAAGTCAATCTTCAACGCTACAAGGGTCTAGGTGAGATGAATGCTGAGCAGTTATGGGATACCACCTTGAATCCAGAAACAAGATCCCTCAGCCAGGTACAAGTTCAAGATGCTGAAATCGCTAACATCGTGTTTGAAGAGCTTATGGGCACCGAAGTACCGCCCAGAAAAGCGTTTATTATGAGCAACGCCTCAGAAGCCACGCTCGACGTCTAGATGAACTAATCTTCTCCCAAGCCTATAAGTGACTCTAGGCCAACTACTAGGTGATCAAGTTCTAGTGTCTTTCTAATCGCCAAGCTCACACCTGGCAGAAATGAGTCCCGACCAATTGAATCATGGCGCAAAGTCAAAGTTTGGCTTGCGTCGCCAAAAATTACCTCATGCGACGCGACAAAGCCCGGTAACCTCACCGAGTGAATTCCAACGCCCCCCAGATTCCCATCTCGAGTGCCCTCTACATGAGTAAGCTCAGGCTTATTAAAAATAAAGTCAGATCCCCTGGCTAAGCGCATGGCCTCAGCAAGAGCAATAGCCGTCCCTGATGGCGCATCAACCTTACCTTCGTGGTGGAGCTCTATAACCTCAGCTCTCTCGAAAAACTGAGCTGCTATTTTCGCTAAGTGAGACAAAATAACTGCCCCTACCGCAAAGTTCGCCGCATAGACTCCGCCTAAACCATTCTCAGAACAATGGGCCGATAAACGCCCAATCGTTATTTCATCTACCCCTGAAGTGCCAATTACTGGTCTTATACCGTATTCCAGAGATGCATCAACCAGTGAAGGAGTAAATTCAGCGTTTGTGAAATCAATTACAACGTCCGGCCTAACAGCGTTTAACAAATCTGACGGATCTCGAGACCATGGAATTTCACCCCCTCGAGATGTGTTCATGTTGCCTGAGGGCTCTGACGCCAAAGGCGAAATTACTCCGACGACGTCGAAATCAGATTCCTGTTCCAATCCCTGAATAAGCATAGATCCCATGCGGCCATCACCACTTACTACCAAATTTGTCATTGTCAGTCTCCTAAACTTCCTGGCTTTGAATGTCAATACTGATGAGCCTCGCGCCAATCTGAATAACGTCCTCTAGCAGAGTATTCAAGGCGGGCGAAAGCGAGCGAGCTTGGCCTTGAACGCTCTGTAATTCTAAAACGCACTCACGCACTCTAGCCATTTCCCCGTCGCCCCGCATCACTGCTCTAATCGCACCAAGAGTCGGCTCTATCTCCTTGGATAATGCCGACTCTCCGGATGTGTCGGAAAATTGATATCTACGAGGATTAGTTATTTTCTTCTCACTAGAATAATCAAGTTCCCGAAATGGGGCCCCGTGCGCGAGTTCACCCTTATTGATCGCAGCTGTAAATTCTGATTCCGGGTAAAAAGCCAGTGCGACAAAATTAAAGGGTGACTCATCGTGTAGCCAGAATCTTCCGCTGGGTTGATCCATATATGAAAACTGCCTGTAGTAACGGATCGGAAACAGATCATCCAACAGGTCAACTATAAACCGAGGCTTTTCAGTCGATACCACAATCTGAATTTCATCGTATCCGTCGTGATTGCCCAGCGCCAACGGCCCCGCTAAGCCGACTTGATTCACGTAGCCTGACTCAGAAAAAGACGTAGTGATTTCGCTCCCCAACCTGGAAGTCGAAGATGTGTATGGATAAAGAATCGTATCTTCGTATTGAGATTGCAAGAGAGTTCCCTACTTAAATAAGCTAATCCTTATTAGCCCAACGTCAGAGAGTGGCGGTCCAATTCGCGATCTAGAATCTCGACTGCTCCCTCCGATAAAGGCATCAGCGGCAGCCTTGCCTCACCGACCGAAATTCCCGCCTTAGCACAAGCATACTTCACCGGGATTGGATTACTCTCAATAAAAAGGGCATCGATCAGCGGCATTAGCTCGTGATGAATTCCAGCCGCTTCGTCTGTTTTTCCAGCAAGTGAAGCATCTATTTGTCTTTTAATCTGAGGAGACACAATGTGTCCCGCGACGGAAACCACGCCATAGCCACCCATAGCCATGACCATCAGCGTATCCGTATCATTACCAGACCACACTAAAAAGCCTTCCGGTGAACGATCAATCAGTTGCCCAATTTGAGCCATATCGTTTGAAGCCTCTTTAACTCCAACAATATTTGAGATATTAGCAAGTTCTAGAATGGTTTCCGTTGAAATATTTATAGCCGCCCTACCCGGTATGTTGTAGAGCATACAAGGTAGCAAAGTTGATTCCGCAATAGACGTAAAATGCTTTATTAAACCACTTTGCGGAGGCTTCGAATAGGCTGGCGCCGTGAGTAATATCCCGTCTAATCCGATTTTTTCTGCTTCCCGAGTTAATTCGATTGAGCGCCTATGATTATTACTCGTGGATCCTGCTATGACGGCCACATTAGGGCCAACAGCGTCCTTCGTTGCCTTCCACACAGATATGGTTTCTTCATCCGTCAGAGCAGCGGCTTCGCCAGTCGATCCGGTCGAAACAATACTTTCAGTGCCCGCGTCGATTAAGGCTTTAGCCAAGACACCAGTCAATTCGATGTCGACAGTGCCATCCTCGTGCATAGGAGTGACCATAGCTGTAATTAAACGCCCAAACTGAGCTGACACGGATTCCCCCTGACAATAACATTTAGTCGCCTATCAGAATGCTAAGAGTACCCTAAAGCAACGATCATAGCCACACAGATATAACCCATGGGGAAACTGTATGTGCATAAATCATTTCAACCATGTATGGTGTGCCGACATCACAATCAACAACCTGAAAGAAAGAGATTTAATAAATGGCATTTACTACTCGCGCAGCGGTGCATACACAGCACGGCTCCCCTTTGACCGTTACTGAAATAACCTTGCCTGATCCTGGTCCAACCGACGTACTCGTTGAACTATTCGCGTCGGGGATTTGTCATAGCCAGCTGCATCTTCTGCATAATCCAGAAACTCCAACCCCTGCACTTATGGGCCACGAGGCAACGGGGAAAGTTATTGCTCTTGGGTCACAAGTAAGCCACGTAAAAGAGGGCCAGCGCGTAATGCTGACTTGGGTGCCGCGGGATGTGACTCCTGAAACAGGTCGCGACCGAAATGCGTTTCGCGCTGCTTGGGAATTCGAGGGGAAAACTAATAGCGGAGGCATCTATACTTGGGCCGAACATGTTCTAGCTCACGAGCAACTGGTGGTGCCACTCGACGAGAGCGTTCCTACTGATGTGACCGCAATTGTAGGGTGCGCAACAGTCACCGGCGTTGGTGCGGTATTGGGATCAGCCAAAGTTCCGGCTGGAGCAACTGTAGCCATCTTCGGGGTAGGTGGGGTAGGTATAAATGCGATCGCGGGAGCCAAGATTGCTGATGCAGAGAGAATAATTGCGGTTGACTTATCAGACGAAAAACTTGACTTTGCCAAAGAGTTTGGTGCGACGGATACGATAAATGCATCTGAAACAGATCCAGTTGAAGCAATTGTGGAAATGACTAGCGGTGGCGTTGACTTTGCGTTCGACGCTATTGGATATGAAGTCACTATGCGACAAATCCTCAACGCGGTGCGCCCGGGAGTGCTCGGTGGAGGAGACCGAGGAGGGACCGCGGTCTTGATTGGTGTGCCACAGACTGATGCGACTATAGATGCGAAAGCTCTGCTGATGGGAGAACGCAACTATATAGGCTCTCTCGGCGGCACCAGTCACCCTATGGTCGATTTCAAGCAATATATCGAGTGGTATAAGCAAGGCGCGCTTCCATTAGAAAAGATGATTAGTGTCAAATATGACGGACTTGATTCGATAAACGAAGGCGTAGCTACACTAGAAAGCGGGAAAATATCTGGGCGAAGCATTATGATCTACAAGGAATCTTAATTCTTAGGCGACAGGTAGACTATGCTTCAGCAAAACTTCCCGATGGATAATCAAACCACCAAGTTATGCATTCTTATCGCCCCAAAGGAAGATGCTGACAGGCTGACAGATGCACTAGTGGCGCACGACTATCAGTCTACCCAAATCAGTTCCAGTGGTGGCTTTTTACGAAAGGGCTCAACAACAATTTTTTGTGCCTTAAATGAAGATCGCGTGGGGGATCTACTTGGCATGCTTCGTAAAAATTTTCCAGAGACTGTTGAGTCCGTCCCAGCGGCGAGCTTGCCTTTTATCTCTGAGCCAGATTGGCCAAACTCCCACATGATCGATATTCGAGTCGGAGGTGTGGTTATATTTATAATGCCTCTAGAAGGCTTTGGTAGCGTATAGAAAGCAACTTGAGAATGACTAAAGTTCAGCTAGTATTGCCCGTTTATAATGAGCAGCAAATACTCCCCGAATCCGTATCAAAGCTTCGAAATTGGTGCCTTAAGCATCCTGAATATGACTGGCAAATAACAATAGCTAATAATGCATCGACCGATGCTACATTATCTGTTGCTCAAGAGCTCTCTCGCACTTATAACGATTTAGTAACCGTCCATGATATTGGGGTAAAGGGACGAGGCATCGCCCTCAAAACAGTTTGGCTTACGTCTAAGGCCGATATTGTTGCGTACATGGATATAGATTTATCTACTGATATTAATCACATAACCGATCTAATCAAACCAATTGCCGAAGGTGACTCAGAAATCACCTATGGAAGTAGATTGCACAAGGATGCCGAAACAAAACGATCATTCAAGCGCGAGTTTATTAGCCGCAGCTACGTCTTTGTACTCCGCGTGCTGGCTGGTCTTAAGGTTACCGATGCGCAGTGTGGCTTCAAGGCTATGTCTGCATCGGCAGCCATAAGGTTGTTACCCGAAGTGATCGATACTCAATGGTTTTTTGATTCTGAGTTATTAATAATCGCACAACACAACGGAATAACCATGAAAGAAGTTCCCGTGCGATGGGATGAGGACACGGACACCAGAGTAAAAATTATTCAAACTGCGCTGGAAGATTTATCAGGGATCTGGAGACTCCGACGACATGGCATTCCCGCGATTGCCCCCCGAAACCAAAACTTACTGTGAAATCGACCAGACCCGTTATAGGTATTATTGGAGCAGGGCAACTTGCGAGGATGATGATACAGGCGGCCATTCCGCTAAATATTGACGTCCGTATACTTGCAAAAAATCCAAATGACTCGGCTGCATTAATCGCTCCAAGCGTAGAAATTGGAGACCCATCTGATGAAAAAGCAATAGTTTCCTTTGGTGAGAAGTGTGATTTTATAACACTAGACCACGAATTGGTAAGTCTAGCCGGCTTAGAAAGCCTGTTGGCAAGCAAGGTTAGCGTTCAACCAACTCCAAAAACTTTACGCTTTGCTCAGGACAAGCTCTACCAGCGCAAATCCTTCCAAGCCGCTGGCTTTCCAGTTCCAAGCTTCAAAAAGATCCAAATATTAAATGACTTCGTCGAGTTCGGAGACCTACATGACTGGCCGATCGCAGTTAAAGCAATTACAGGGGGCTACGATGGTCGCGGTGTTTGGATAATTGACAATCTAGAAGCCGCAGAAAAGCTACTAACCGAAACTCAAGGGGCTGACATCGGCCTGTACGTCGAAGAACATGTCAAAATAGAGAAAGAACTAGCGGTTTTAGTCGCTAGGCGACCCTCAGGTCAGCTACTGACTTACCCAGTTATAGAAACTCGCCAAGAAGAAGGAATATGCCATGAGGCAATAGCGCCAGCTCAAATAAGTAATTCGATCGCTCAGAGGGCAAAAAAAATTGGGATAGATGTTGCTGAGTTCACAGAGGCTGGAGGAATCGTGGCCATCGAGCTGTTTCTTAAATCAGATGGGGACATTCTCATCAACGAAATAGCAACTCGTCCTCACAATAGTGGCCACTTCACAATCGATGGAACAATAACATCGCAATTTGAAAATCACTTACGTGGGGTAATGGATTGGCCACTTGGGTCTACAACCATGACTAGCAAATTCGCTCTGATGATCAATATACTAGGCACCAGTGAGGTTGATCCAAGTAATCAACTGCCTTTAAACCATACAACTGACACAGCCATTCATCTTTATGGAAAAATAGCTCGTGCCGGACGAAAATTAGGACATATCACCGCTGTCGGAGAAAATGTTGAAGCAGCATACCGAAGTGCTCAAGAATTAATGAGGCATCTACAATAAGACGCTCTATAAAAGTAAGGATAGATCTGATGGCTCGAAAGAATATTGAAGTTGGTATCGCAATGGGGAGCGACTCAGATCTACCGATTATGGAAGACGCGTCAAAATGCCTGGACGAGCTGGGTATAGATTATGAACTCAGAATCATCTCGGCACATCGTACCCCACAGAAAATGATTGAGTACGGTGAAAAAGCGAGGGAAAGAGGATTAAAAGTTATCATTGCGGGAGCTGGCGGCGCTGCCCATCTACCTGGCATGCTCGCCTCAGTTACAACATTACCCGTAATTGGGGTCCCGGTGGCACTAAATCAGCTCGATGGCCTCGATTCTCTTTTATCGATTGTTCAAATGCCAAAGGGTGTCCCGGTGGCTACGGTTGCAATTGGGAATGCTCGAAATGCCGCATTGCTGGCTGCCCGAATACTCGCGAATTCCGACGAAAAACTATCAAATAAACTTCTAGAACTTAAAAGAAATACCGAGCAAACTGTCTATGAAAAGGACAAACGCCTGCAACAGCTTGAATGACTTGCTAACTAGGCTCTACCTGGAGTATTTCTCGACGCAATTGAGTCGGGAACGGCCTTGCCCGCGTCCGCAAAGGCCTTGGCAACAACTCCGCCTCTTGGACCTTGATTAATAGCCTCCAGATTATTTTTCACCCAATCACGAGACGCTCTTATGCTGTCCAACTGACCTTGAAAATGAGGTGCGACATATCGAGCCCAGAGTTCATAAGATCTCTTAGTATGTTCAGAGCTCGCCCATTCATGCGCGAGTCCCATAAACCCACCGAAGCCGCCTGTACTTTCAACTAATTCTTCAATAGTCCTAATTGCATCATCAGGTGTCCCGACAATAGCTCCCCCCCCATCAACAATCTGTGAAATATCTTCTTCGTTCTTTGAAAATGCACGCCCTAAAGTACCCTGAAAATAGTCTCTGTTATAACTAGCTGAACCTTCTCTAACTTGAGCTAGAGCATCGTTCTTAGAATCTGATAGATGGAATGGTATAACTATGCGCCACTTCTCTCGCGATGGTGGGGTAACGCCAGCCTGATCAGCAGCCTCTTCGGACCAAAGCCAAGCTTGTGCCAACGAGCTCGATCCACCTGGGTTAGAAACCCCACCGGCGCTCGCGCCTATCGAAATCATTCCAATCTGGTGCTTACCAGCTGCTGTCGGTCCGGCCGGCGATGCTATGTGAGCTGCAGCCATTTCAAGATGAGGATCTGAGTACGGCGACAGCATTAATTTTGCATCTTTTAAGGTAAACCAATCAGTCTCCATGCTTACTGGTGCCTCCTGAGCAAATAAGGCCTTTATCGCAGTCAATGCCTCATCCATACGCCGTCGTTGATCGGCAGGATTTATTCCCATCATGTATGCATCTGAAGATAGCGCACCTGGTCCTACGCCTAACATCGCTCGACCCCTAGTCATATGATCTAGTTGGACCGCACGATCTGCCACCATTAATGGATGATGATAGGGAAGTGATGTTACTCCTGTGCCTAGTCGGATATTCTTCGTTCGAGGTGCAACTGCCGATATTATTAATCCAGGATCCGCTATCAATTCCCAACCAGCAGAATGATGTTCGCCAATCCAAGCTTCATCAAAACCCAAACTATCTAACAATTCAATTAGCTCAATATCTCGATTCAAAGCCAGTGTCGGGTTTTCGCCGACCCTATGAAATGGGGCTAAAAATACCCCGAATTGCATTCTTTTAGGACGATAAACTACTGTCATGAAACCACATCCCTAATTACTTGAAACCCCCAACTAACCCCACCAAATCAAATGCCACACTCTACTAAGATCTCCGGCTTAAAATAAAGAAACGCTCTGACCGTTCGCACGTATGATAGCTAACTGCTAGAGTTTCAGTTGATATAAATTAAGAGAAACGAAAAGAAAAGGAAATACTAAGTCGATTACGCTTGAAAATTTCTGCGCTCGACGATCGGAAGCAATATCAATGGACTGTGATGCTTCGAATTTACTATGGCTGACGAAAAAAAACTACAGACAATAGAGACATATCAACAAAAAGAAGGCGATACGGGATCCACTGAGGTTCAGGTAGCACTTTTGACCGGACGGATATCTTCACTCACTGAACACTTGCGCGAGCATATCCACGATTACAACACGCGACGCGGGTTGTTAAAGCTCGTAGGCCAAAGACGAAGACTTCTCAGGTACTTATCGAAAACTAACGTTGATCGTTATCACAAGATTATTGCGTCATTAGGGCTTCGTCGCTAACTTCACGGCCTCGCTTCAATTTAAGTACTAGCTGCTCGTCAATATCTAGATTTCAGTCTAATCTTCGACACCACAAAATCAATTTCTGAATTCTTAATTTAAAAAACAAATCATGATTAAACAAATAGTAAGGAAATAAATAAACATGACTAACTTAACCGTCACTGGTAATACTACCGGTGGACAAACCCAGATTTTTTCTCGAGAGATCGGTGGAAACACTTTTGAAATTGGTATAGGACGGCTTGCCCAAAGTGCGCTAGCCTCCGTAACCATTAGATACGGCGACACCGTAATGCTCACAACGCTCTGCGACGGCGAATCAAGACCAGGTACGGACTTTTTTCCACTGACCGTTGATTTTGAAGAACGTATGTACTCAATTGGAAAAATCCCCGGCTCTTTTTTCAAGCGCGAAGGTCGACCAGGTACTGATGCAACACTCGCGGCCCGAATGACTGATAGACCAATTAGGCCCCTTTTTCCCAAAAACTATCGGCGTGAAGTTCATCTTGTAAACACACTTCTTTCGTCGGATCGAGCACACCCAGCTGATGTACTCGCCACAACAGCCGGATCAACAGCAATTAACATGTCACCGTTACCGTTCGAGGGCCCAGTCTCTTCTGTACAAGTTGGCCGGATAGATGGTGAGCTCATTCCGTTCCCCACGTACGAACAAATTGATGCTAGTGACTTGAATCTTGTTGTTGCAGCAAGTGATGACTCTGTAATTATGATTGAGGCTGGCGCAAAACAAATTCCTGAAGAGGATCTCATCGTAGCGATAGAATACGCCGAGGAGATTTGTAAGGAGCTTAATTCACTCCAGCGAGAAGTTATTGCTGCTGCTGGTGTTGATAAAGATGAATGGATTCCAGCTGAAGCAGACGCGGCTCTTAGCTCGCGTATTCAAGATATGTTATTGAGTAACCCAGAAGCAATACTCGATGCGGTCAAGGGTGACGGATTTCGTGGCATGGATGAGATGTCCAAAAAAGTACACGCACAATTGATTGAAGAGGGTGCTAACGAAGAAGATTTGGACGCCAAGGCCGTTCGTGCTGAAACAGAATCAACTATAAAAACATACGTCCGCGGTAGAATTCTTGACGAAGGAAAGCGCGCTGATGATCGATCATCCGATCAAATACGTGAACTGTCAGCAATGGTAGATGTTCTTCCAAGAGTACACGGGAGCGGACTCTTCCAACGGGGTGATACGCAAGTATTAACCGTAGCCACTCTTGGCTCTTTACGTGACAGAGCTCGCGTGGACACTATCGCGCCGCGTGAATGGAACATGTTCATGCATCACTACAACTTTCCACCTTATTCAGTTGGTGAGGCTCGTCCTCTTAGAACAGCCGGCCGACGTGAAATTGGTCACGGTATGCTTGCCGAAAAAGCACTTGAAGCTGTTCTACCAGAATTTGATGAATTCCCATATGTAATTCGACTCGTCTCAGACGTCCTCGCATCGAATGGATCGACATCTCAGGCTGCAACCTGTGGCTCCACTCTGGCTTTGATGGACGCTGGAGTTCCAATCAAGGCCCCTGTGGCAGGTGTCGCAATGGGACTTGTATCGAATTCAGATTCAAGTAAATATGAAATCCTAACAGATATCGCTGGGATTGAAGATGCCCTAGGCGACATGGACTTCAAGGTTGCTGGTACCGCCGCTGGAGTCACCGCCGTGCAGCTAGATATAAAGCTGAAGAAACTTCCGTCAAACTTCTTGAACGAAGTGTTCGAGAAAGCGCGCATAGGTCGAATGACTATTTTAGATGCCATGAACGAAGCTTTGGCTGAGCCTCGTGCAGAAGTTGGTCTGCACGCACCAAAGATTGCAGTTACTAAAATAAATCCTGAGAAAATAGGTGCTCTGATTGGACCTGGTGGAAAAAATATAAATGCAATTATTGCCGAAACTTCTGCATCGATTGATGTCGAAGAGGACGGTACCGTTTATGTTGGTGGCGCGAGCAGTGAATCACTTGAGGCAGCCCTACGTAAAGTAGATGCACTGACTCGGGAATTAGAAGTTGGTGAAGAATTTGAAGGTTCTGTAGTACGACTTATGAATTTTGGCGCTTTCATAGAACTACTTCCCGGAAAAGATGGATTACTCCATATCTCTGAACTGGCTGAATCTCGTGACCAGCAGATGGAGCAACTCGCCAATGTTGGAGATGTATTAAAGGTAAGAATTAACGAAATCGACGACCGTGGACGTATTAACCTTGGGCTTGTGGGTACAGAGGGTCGGGTTGGCCTGACGGGTAACGAATCTGATGAAACTGACAGTCCTGATAGAGGTCCTAGAAACGATAGAGCTCCTAGAAACGATAGAGCTCCTAGAAACGATAGAGCTCCTAGAAGCGATAGGGCTCCTAGAAGCGATAGGGCTCCTAGAAGCGATAGGGCTCCGCGGAATGACAGTCAATCAAGTAATCGTGATGAAGGCGGCGATTCTGGCCGAAGAAAGTGGTAGACACTCGCATGCCACGTATTTTCGTGGCACGCATGCTTCCAGGGGAGCTTTCTCCTGGAAGCCCGCTTGATCGCCTTGCTAAAGTGGCCCAACTCGATATCTGGCCAAGTCAAATACCCCCTACATCTTCGGAGCTAAAAGAAAGTATTAAAACAGCTGATGCCATCGTAACAACAATCGCAGAGCAAATTAATCGTGATGTCTTAGAAGATGCAACTCGTTTAAAAATTGTTTCTCAGTTGGGTGTTGGGTATGACAATATTGATGTTCTTGCTTGCAGTGAACGTGGAATCTTTGTAACCAATACACCTGATGTTGTAACTGATGCAACGGCTGATCTCACATGGTCATTATTGCTATCCAGTGCCCGAAAGGTTTTTGAAGCCAACTCAGCAATTCGGGAATCCAAATGGGGTGCTTGGCATCCCTCATGGATGTTAGGGTCAGCGGTCGCTGACAAAACGCTAGGTATCATCGGGCCAGGAAAAATTGGAACAGCCGTTGCCGAGCGTGCTGCTGGTTTTCGAATGAATGTTTTTTACCATGGAAATAAGGAAAAAAAGAACTTTCCCGGTAAACACCTGAGCTTAGATTCGTTACTTGAGCAAAGTGACTTTGTTTCTATGCACATACCGTTGAACGAGAGCACTCAATATTATTGTGATTCAGACTTTTTCTCTAAAATGAAAAAAAGTGCGATCTTTATTAATACTGGTAGAGGTGGGTTAGTAGATCAAGCTGACATGATAAGTGCTCTCAAGAATCAGACTATTGCTGGAGCGGGAATCGATGTTATGGAGCCAGAGCCACTTCCAGCGAATCATCCTCTCCTAGATCTTAAAAATTGCACAATTACTCCGCATATTGGAAGTGCCACACTAGAAACTCGACTAGCTATGTCAAATTTAGTAGCGGACAGTATCATTGCAGCAATAGAAGGAACTGTTCCTCCGAATTTAGTAAATCCTTAGTTTGGAACCCTCGCATTGGCAATTAACCAACCTGAAAGCACTGCTAACCACGATAAAGACGTTTTAATTGAGCAGCTTTGGAGTCTTGGTGCTTTTCAATTTGGCGAATTCTCGGAAGGCAATACTACTCGGAATTCACCGATATTCATTAATACAAAAAGAATTATTTCAAAGCCATCTGTGCTTATGTCAGCAGCACATTTAATCGCAGCTGAACTAGAAATGCTGCGTACTCGTCGTCGCCAACATCTAAGTGACTTCGATTTTATTGCCGGAATTCCATTTGGTGGACTACATCTCGCTACAGCACTATCTCTATATCTTGACTCACCTCTCCTTTATGTACGACCACCCCGTATTCCTGCCGATCTCGCCGAACCTCCGTACCTTGAAGGTTCATATCGACCAGGCCAAAGTGCCCTTGTTATTGACGATTTAGCGGCGGGAGGATCATCACTCCGTGAAACAGTAGCAGTGCTTAGATCCATGGGAATTACGGTGTCAGATGCAATTGTATTGGTTGATAGAGAGGCTGGAGTAACTAGGAAAATGGAACAGTTCGGCGTTCGCGTCCATGCAGTTCTAAAAATCTCATACCTAGCAAGGCGACTTCTGGAGCAAAATCACATAACACAAGAGCTCTACGAATCAATCGATAAGTATCTGGGTAAAAAGTAAAATAACTAGATATCTACGTTTACGGATAAATACTTGCCTAAAAAAATCGCGACCAAGTCAGAATTGCTGGAGCGCAAAATCAAGCGCGATCCAGAAAGCCGCGCTCTCGCTGCACTCCATAAAGGTCTAAAAAATCTCCCCGTCAAGCGCCAACCTCACGTTTCCTTACAATTTGTTACCGACCTGTCCAAAAAACTTACTCGTGCAACATATGTGGCTCTATCTGTCACAGACAGGCATGACCGGGTAGAGGGATTTATTACATCTGGGCTAAATAATTCAGAACTTGCTCGCCTTTCTACCCCTCCTCAAGGCCATGGGCCTCTTGGATCCTTACGATTAGATGGCCGTCCTGTGCATTTTGAAAATGTTCAAAATCACGCCAAAGCCTTTGGTTTTCCTAGTAACCATCCAGAAATGACTGCGATGATAGGTGTCGCTATATGGGTCTCAGGATCGGTACGAGGAGCACTTTATGCAACGGACCGGAAAGGCAGGAGAGGGTTCAACTTGGACGACCAACTGATTCTTAGTACGTTAGCTTCTCACGCAGGTCGAGTTATCGAAACAGAGTGGTATTAAGTACTAAAGCACTTCCACCCGACGACGATTGCATCTGGCCCATACAGCGTCGCCGACCTCAGTGTCATAGGCGTGACTGTTATTTTCAGCTGAGCACTATCTACCGTTTTATTGACAGAATGAGCCAAAGCTTCCGACGCTTGATCAGATCCAGAATGCATGATCGTAAGATGGACAGCTTCGCCACTATGTGACTTCTGGATTTCAAAGGCCACTAGATCTCTAAGCTCCTGTAAAAGACTAGAACGACTGGAACGCTCCTTATCTGGTGTGAGCATTCTAATCTCCTGATCTATAAAATGCCCTATAAATCGATGGTGCCGGAATGTTCCATACCCGTGCCGCTCAGGTAAAGAAGCTGACTCAAATAGGCATAAGATGCGAGAGCAGCAAGAAGGTGCCTTCTTTTCACTCTCTACAGCAAAGGCTGCCTCTGCTCCAGTCTCACCCTTCGCTACTCGCTCAGCTACACTGCTAGCCTGCCAACTAGCAGCAATGCTTGGAGCTGCACCGTTACTTCCACCCACTATGTGTAAGTCGGTTTCTCGTTTCGTGAAAAAATCTTCCACCGCGTTTTGCAGCACGTCTGTTCCCATCTCATTTCGGAGATTAGGAGGCATCTGTCCCTCGAGGCAACGGACCCAAACCGCAGAATTTACACTCCAATTAAGTCGATGCAGTAGTCTAGATAAACCGTCTTCAATAACTTGCTCTGAATAAGGCCCTACTAACGAGAAAAGATACGGCACTGTTAGTACACTCCGATCAGCAAGATTGGATAGATCGGTAGCAGCTAGCGGAAACGCGTGTGTTTTGACTCCGCTCATTTCTAGGGATGGAAGAAGAACCGCTACATCAGTATCCAAAAATATATTCGTTGTCACAAAAAAACTACCACCCATAGAACTAACTTAAGTCTGTAAAAAGTGAATCAATTTGCCTTGTTCACATCATTCAAAATATAGCATCCGTCGTGACAAGAGTGCGCCCACCCAGGCTAAAAGACATATCGCTATTCCGACTAATCCGTCAAGCCAAAAATGATTACCTGTGCAGATAATCGCTACAAGCTGAAATAAAAAAATCATTGCGACAAAAAACCGAAGAATCATACTTTTAAAACTACTCATAACCGCCAAAACCAACAATAAAGCCCAGCCTGCATGAAGTGAAGGCATTGCAGCATATTGATTTACAAATGGAGTAAATTCCTGCGCCTGATAAGATACTTGGGAAAACACCTCCATCGTGTCCACAAAATCATGTCCATGAACAAGACGAGGTGGACTCACTGGAAAAAGCCAATAGATCCCTAGTGATACGCCGCCAGAGAGCAGCATAGAGTTTCTTAACAGCACGAATGCCGGCCGAGCAATCAAGGAAAAGGCAATGCCGGTGACCACAATTACTGGGAAATGAAACCAAAAATATACATTATTGAAAATATGAGACACCAGTTCATTGGAAGCAGTCCACTGGTTAAGCTGTGGCTCAAAAAATAAATGTGCCGCTTTTTCAAAATTGATAATTGTCTCGGAATTTTGTTCTGCTTGTACCTGCCTGTCGACGACCGAACCCCTAACTAAAAAATATAGAAGTAAGCCCACGGTTACCCAACCGAAGTCTAAAAATTTACTACTTAGATGCAAGCCAAATCTCAACATAAATCCTCTGCGCTTTAGCGACTACGTTTTCCTACGCCAATAAAACTTCCTTCGCTACCCTGTTGCTCTAAAGAGCTAAACTAAATATGAAATAAATTTACCAACCACTAACAAATTCTTCAATATTTGAAGTAGAAAAGATAGACTTTATGCCTGGACCTAATACACAAATTCTCACATCTAATAAATCCCCAATGACTCTTTCTGGAGATACCCTCGTCATCACCATTAAAAAAGGAGATGCGCTTAGGGGCGATCTGTTCAACAAACTAAACACGTTGTCCAAAGGTGGGCTAGCCGTGTTGAAATCAAATGGCTCGTTGACCGGCAGTTTAGGCGAGTTGGTTTGGTTACCAGTACAAACTTCTCATTACAAGCGAGTTGCCTTAGCCGGTGCTGGGGACTGTAAGCCATCGGATTACACCGAAGTTAAGGCGCGGGACTTTTTTGGAAATTTATCGAGAAAACTTCGCTCTGTGAACGCGGGTGAAGTTGTTGTCACCATTGATCCGATTATTTCTGCATTAAAATCAGTTCCACTTGGATCACAGGCCGCTGCAGAAGGACTAATTCTTGGTCAATATCGGTTCGATACCCACCACACAAAAAAAACTGATAGACCAAAATTCACACTGGGTAATATTACGATCGCTGTCGGAACAAAAACCTCGGCCCCGCAATTGGCCAGCGGTGTATCCAAAGGCTCGATAATAGCCGAAGCTATCAATACATCAAGAGATCTGGCCAATACTCCAGCAAATTTAATGACCCCAACCATCGTGGCTGAACGGGCGAGAGAGATAGCTGACCAAGCTGGTATTGAAATCGAAATTATCGAGAGATCTGACGCTGAGCGATTAGGTATGGGATCGTATCTCTCAGTTGCGAACGGCTCACACCAACCACCAAAATTTATCGTCATGACCTACAAGAATGGCGGGCCGCGGAAACCAATTGCCCTAGTGGGTAAGGGGATTACTTTCGACACGGGTGGCACATCCCTCAAGCCTCCAGGCGGTATGGAAAGTATGAAATATGACATGTCAGGCGCAGCGACCGTGATTTCAGCAATCGGTGCCATAGCTCGCTTAAAGCTTAAAACGCATGTGGTCGCGATCGCTCCTTGTACTGAAAATATGCCGGGGGGCGGGGCGACTAAACCAGGTGACGTCGTCTACGCCATGGACGGTCAATCTATCGAAGTCATCAACACAGATGCTGAGGGTCGGCTAGTACTGGCGGACGGTATTGCATATGCTAAAAAGGTTAAGAATGCGGGAATCATACTGGACGTAGCGACCTTGACTGGAGCTATGAGCGTATCGTTGGGAGACTATCGGATCGGAGTTTTCTGCAACCAAGACAACTTATTTCGACAACTCGACTCAGTGGCGCAATCCACCGGAGAGTTAATCTGGAGAATGCCCCTCGATGACTACTACTCTAAGCAAATTAAGAGCGAGGCCGCCGATCTAGCAAACACGGGTGGTCGCCTCGCAGGCTCAATCACTGCGGCTAAGTTTATCGAAGCATTTGTTGGCGATAACCCTTGGGCTCACTTTGATATTGCGGGTTTAATGACAGCTAAAAGTGATTCTGGAATTCATATCAAAGGGAGTTCCGGCGTCCCAACCAAGTCACTGATTGAATACGTGTCCGCTAAAAGCACTAATTAGAAAACCGTGCACTATGCCTGAAATTAATCCTTTTGGAATCGCTGGAATAATCATCTGGACATCCTCAGATAGATTTGCAAAGATGAAAGATTTCTATGTAGACAAACTGGGCTTGGTACCTCTCCACCAGCGCGATTACTTTGTTAATTTCAAATGGCCCGGTGATAAAGCAGATATTCATCTGACAATTAGTGTCCATTCCGAAGTACAGGCTGAAAGCGCTGACCCTGAACGCATAATGATTAACCTCCATGTGAGAAATATTCAGGCAATCACAAAACACCTGTCGTCTGTCGGAATTAACTTCATTCGGAAGCCTGAACAAGAATCATGGGGTGGGTGGATCGCCACAATGAGAGACCCAGATAATAATACGATCCAATTGCTACAATCACCTGACAAGACTTCTCAAAATAATTAATTAAACCCTAACATTTATGCCTGAAGACAATTACCAGCAAGGAGATTGCCCGTATGAAAATCGGAATTGATTTTGACGACACGCTAAATGATTACCGTTCTCTACTAAAAGATTTGGTCAGCGAGCGTCACGACAAAAAGCTGAAATCTGGTGAAACACTAGCCTCCACTATCGGAAAAGAAATAAGCGAAAATCTCGTAAAGGAAGTTCTAGAGACAGATCTTTCACTTCGCCTTGCACCCCGCCAACATTCAGTAGAGGTGATGCAACGACTAATCAAAGATGGCCATGAATTTATTGTCTTAACAGCAAGATATGATCGCGAAATTCACCATATCGATGAATGGCTCTCTAAGCACGGACTTCAGGCAAATGTTTATCCAACAAATCGTGAAGATAAGGGGCCTATAGCCGAAGAGTTAGGGCTAGCGTTTCACCTAGATGACATGATTTCTCAAATTAATACCTTCACTACTGACCATCACACTATCCCGGTTTTAATTGCCGGCGGATGGATGCCCACGAGTCTTGCTGGAGGAGATAGCACATCCTCCCGAGTCTCGGATCACGTCAGGAAAGTTGAAGGTTGGCTTGAGTTTGAGTCCTTAATTAATACAGCCGCGTAAGTTTTCTTATCCTCTGGACATCAACCATCCTCTAATCAGTTTCAAGAAGCAGTGGATATGTCCCCTGAGGCAACCCTCTCACAGGCTCGTCCGAGTCGCCTAGTGGCCTCTTCGAGATCATCCTTCTGGGCCCATGAATACGCAAGCCTGATATTCCGAGAGTTCATCTCCGCTTGATTAGGGAAAAAAGCATGCCCCGCCGGTGCAATCAAGCCCTCTTCGACAGCCGCAGCTTGAACGCTTTTCGGATCAAGTCCCTGCTGTAGGTTAATCCACATGAAAAAACCACCTAGAGGCTCCCGAAATGTTAAGTAAGGTTCGCAATAATCACGAAGGCCTCTTGCAAGCACATTGCACTTTTCTTGGTAAATACTCCTCATCGAGATAATATGCTCATCAAGTTGGCCTGAGCTCATAAAATCCGTGATCATATGGTGCAATAAAGGTGAATTTCCCATATCAAATCTCATTCGCAATACATGATCGATTACTCTCGGATCACCGTGAATCCAACCTACTCTAAGTCCGGTCGCAATAATTTTTGAAAAAGTGCCTACCGAAATCACGCCATGGCAGCCTGAAAGCGTTGATAGATCCGTTGGTAACTGGGTAGATGGGAAATATAGTTCCGAATACGCCTCGTCATCGACCACTAAAATTTGGTGCTTCGCGGCGACTCGCAAGAGCTCTTCTCGACGGTCTTGAGACATTGAAATGCCTGCTGGGTTATGGAAGGTAGCTATGGTGTAAATTATTTTTACCCGCGATCCATCTTTCTTGACTTTATCGATCAAGTCTTCCAACTGATCGGTGCACATCCCATTATCGTCGATAGGGACTGTTGCTATGTTTGCTTGATGTCCTCTAAATGTTCTAACAGACCCTGAAAAGGTTGGCCTTTCCGTGATAACAGTGTCTCCTGGTGACAGATATGCGCTACAAACTAAATCAATTGCTCCCGCGCTGCCATTGGTCATTAAAAAATGCTCAGCAGTTACATTAGCCGCGCGTTCCTTATTGAATCGCTTAGCCAGTTCATGTCTTAAATCCTCGTATCCTACGCCGCCGCCGTATCTAAGCGGTTCATCTGTGGGTACATTTATGATACGTGCCATGGACTCGAGTAATTGCTGCCTCGGGAGCGTGTCCGGATCAGGAATTCCTCCCCCAAGGGTAATCGGTGGAACTTTCGGCTCTATATCCGCGGGCAACCCCCAGTCAGTGGACGATCCTCTCGAGAGAAACTTGGCGCCCTCAGATGCCAATTCATCTAAATCATAATCAGACCATATGGCTTCCAGTTCACCAGTAATACTCATGTAAGTGCTCCATTTTTATTATGCAGACGCTGCCAAGATCCTAGAGCGTAATTGCTTTGTGTGGCAAGGCTGCGTCCTGCCCTGAAGGATAAAGCAATTGTAGTCGACTTACTTACTAATAATTTCAAAGGATTTACCGAGTAATCTAATCGCGTCTACTAAAGACTCCTCATCAAGAGCTGAGAAAACAATTCTCACCCGCGAATCCTGTTCACCGTGATCTGTCAGATAGTAACCCTGACCGGGTGAAATGGCCACACCTTGCAGGGCTGCCGCTTCTCTAATTTCGTTAGCCGAAAGCCCCTCCCGCAGTGTCAGCCAATGAAAAAATCCACCCTCGGGATCAGAGAAGTTCACGAAGGATTTACAATACTTATCAAGCGCATGCGTTACGACATCTCGGCGCCCTCGATAAACCTTCTGGATTTTTTCCAGATGCTCCGGGTATTCGTCGGACGTGTAAAATTTGTGAATAGCCTGCTGAACCAAAGACGATGACGCATTATCAAATCTCATAAATTTAAGGGCTTTCGTGACAGCTGGGGGTGCCAATATATACCCACTTCGTAGGCCTGTCGCTATTGTTTTTGAAAAGGTTCCGCAATAGATCACACCTCGGCCTTGGGCTAGTTGAAACAAAGATAGCGGGGGTGCCCCCGATAAATCGATACCCGCATACGCACCGTCTTCTATCAACAAAATCTCATGTCGTCTTGCAATTTCGATCAGTGTTTTACGACGCTCCAGAGGCATTAATGTCGAAGAAGGATTGTCATAATTTGGAATCAAATAGGCTGCCTTTATTCTTAATTTAGAGGCGGCACCAGTTGTTAAAGAAGCTTCCAAGCCTGCTGCGCTGAATCCATATTCGTCCTGTTCTACTGAAATTAATTTTGCTCCGCGCGAAGTAAATGTTCTAATCGCACCGGGATACGTCGGTGCTCCAACAAGAATCACGTCACCTTCATCCACAAAGGTGGCCGCGATGTTATCAAGTCCGTGTGCTGAACCTGATACTAAGCTCACCCAAGAGGAGTCAATGTCCCTAAATGTCTCAGCGATCTTTTCTATAACTGCTTCCTTCAGAGGCTCAAATCCAAAATTTGGGGTGTCATACGTAAGCGCCTGCTTGGGGTTGAGCGAAAGCACTTCGTCAAATGCACGCCGTAACGGCTCAAGTGGGAGAGATCCGCTGTCCGGAACTCCCGCATTAAGGTCGTATTTCAAGTTTGAAATCGACGTTGGTGAACTCAGCTTATCCAATCTGGTGGAAAGGAGTACACGAAGCCAGTTATCGTCATCAGAAACGCTCATCAGTCCTCTCTTCTAGTGCCTTCCCTGACTATCCTTGGGGGAGCAGTTGCGCCCTGACTACTAAACGATCGCTATACTTCCGTGACTCAGCGTCAAAAGTACCACCACAGGTGTAAAGGGTGATGCTTTCGATCGGAACATCAGCTGTCCATGCGTCTCTCCAATTTTCAACAGCTACATCAAAGGCTCGACGCCAAATTACCTCATATACGTAAACCCCTTCATCAGTATGTATCTCAATTCTGTCACCTTGTGACAAAAATCGAAGGTTCTGAAAAACGCCAGGCCCCCGGTAGTGTGCGCCCGCATAAGGAACAGTCGCATTGTAATCTACGTGACCCGCCAAAATTGTGTTACCCCCGGACCCAGGCGTTCCGCCTAGTCGATTCCATTGTGTTAAGTCATACATAGCAACATCTGCAGGACCGTACGGATTTGGCATATTCGACCCAATCGGAACAAAACGGTTACAAATAGTAGCGTTTACTCCCAAGCTCTTTATTTCCAATCGCGCATTTTTATCACAATCAGAATGGTAGCCATAACGACTAGTGAATTGCTCTAAATCCAAGCTCCCCTCTGAAGCCACTTCGGTGTTATCAGCTGCCAAGGTGGAAATTGTTTGAGTCAAGTTGCTTGACCCCACAGTCACTGCGGAATTTGAATTTGGCTGTACAAGGCTAGTATCAGTTTCTATTGTGCATGCCGACGAAAGAAGAATAGAAATAAGCAAAACCACAGCGAGCTCAACTAGCCTAATTAAATTCCCGTACTCCTTCGACGAACCAAATAACACTGCCGTGGCCTTACTGCTCTCATTGCTAACTCTTCAATCAACTATGATACAGCAGCTAATTAGAGATCTTCATCTTTTGTTGATTTAGGTCTTAAGATTACCGGTGTAGTTTAAGCACTAAAGCGTTAAAAAAATAGGAGCGCATATGGTATCAGGACCACTTGCCGGAATAAGGGTTCTCGAATTCACCCAAATTATAGCTGGCCCTCTTGGGTGCCAGTTCTTAGCGGACCTAGGAGCGGAAGTAATCAAAATCGAACCTCCTACCGGAGAACCCTGGAGGTTGGCAGCCCAATTTATTCCACTTGAATCAAAAACATTTATCGGACTTAACCGTGGGAAAAAATCCTTAGCAATCAATCTCGCAAACGAGAAATCCAGAGAAGCAATTCACCGGCTTGTTAACGAAATAGATGTAGTCGTTATAAATTATCGACCAGACGTAGCAAAACGGTTAGGAATTGACTACGAGACACTTTCAAAGATTAGACCAGACATAATATATCTCGACAACACCGCTTGGGGGCGTGAGGGTCATCTTGCTGACCGACCTGGCTACGATATAGTGGTTCAGGCCTTCAGTGGAATGATGTCGTCAGTTGGAAAAGTTACAGATGCTGGTGCGCCACAAGTCGGCCCAGCGTATGCAGACACCACAACCGGCTATGCCATCTGCTCCGGTGTTCTCGCTGCCCTGTTTCACCGTGAGCGAACAGGGGAGGGCCAGAAAGTAGAAACCAGCTTGTTGATAAATGCGCTCACAACTCATATGAGTGCTTTTCACAGCGTTCCTGTCGCCGACCAAGTTCAAAGAGATTCATTTCTGCAAATGTTAAACGAATCTCGCGAAACCGGAACTCCGTACGCAAATGTTCTCCGAAAGCGCGACGATCTACTGAAAACGATGGCTCTGGGAAATGTATATTATCGAGTTTTTGAGTCAGCTGATGGAGCCATTGCGATTGGTGCACTTTCAGCAAGCTTGCGCGAAAAAATACGAACTGTTGTCGGTTTTGAACATAACCGAGATGAGCCAGGTTACGATCCGCTAAATCCTGCTCAGATTGCGATCGATGCATCAGTCGTCGCGCACGTAGAGGCTATTTTTTCTACCCATAACACTGATGAATGGGAGCGAATTCTTACGGCTGGTGGCGTGCCGTGCGCACCGGTAAAATTCGTCCAAGAGTTGCTCGAAGACGAGCACGTCATCTCCAATAACTACGTAATTGAACTCGAACACGAGCTCGCCGGACCTATCAAAATGCAAGCACCTCCTTGGAAGATGTCAAAAACTCCCCCCGCCGCTCAGGGGGCTAGTCCCACTTTAGGACGACATACCGATGAACTACTTGCTGAAGTGGGTTATTCAGAAAGCGACATAGCTGAGCTCAGGCAAAATGGAGCTATTCTATAACCGTAATAATTTCAAATCAGGGGGTTATCATTTCTAAATTTGTCACTATCGAGAAAAAAGACGGCGTAGGCCGCCTCCGGCTAAGCCGAGCCGATAAGCGCAACGCCATAAATGAGGAAATGGCCGCGGAAATCATTGAAGCAATGTCAGAGCTCGATGCAGATTCGGACGTCATCACTATAATTATCGAAGGGTCTGACGGTTCGTTTTGTGCTGGCGCCGATATGGCAGAAGCAAACGCGGCTTACGAACGAGGCGAAAGAAGATTCAATCCCGCCCAAGAGGCAGCCAACCGCGTAGGCGCCTCGGAAAAACCAACTATTGCAAGCATTGACGGTCCTGCATACGGTGCTGGCGCCGCACTCGCATGCGCATGTGATATCAGAATATGTAGCGATAGAACTCGCTTCCGTTTTCCTGGCGCTGATTATGGCTTAGTCGTCGGAGCCGCTGCTCTGCCATCCATCGTTGGTGGACCAACAGCTAAAGAACTAATCTTTACTTCTCGAGTAATAGATGCTGATGAGGCATTAAGTATTGGGCTTGTGAATAAGTGCGTCTCCCAAGCGGAGTTTACTGCAGCTGTGGATTCAACGGCCAGTCAAGTGGCTGCGGCCTCTCCGCTCGCTCTGAAGTGGTCAAAATCAACAATTAATGCGTCTCTAAATGGTGGAGATGCTACCGGTCTTGAAGTTCAGGCAGACCTGCTTCTGCGAGGTGGAACAGACCATCAGGAACGCTTTGGTCGGGCCACAGCAAGAATTACGGGGAATAGGGGATAATTATGGCAAATCAAAACACAGGTGGCCCAGGTGCTGAAGAAGCCGAAAAGGTACGTGGCTATCTTTTAGCTCAGGGTAGAAAATACACATGGGACCAATTGTGGCCTCGCATTGTCGGTTCGCGGGCAGCATTAGTTGAGTCGCTGGCGGGAGTTTCCGATGAACAGGGTGATTGGGAACCAGGAGGTGGAACTGGAGAGGAAGCTTGGGGAATCACTCAAATTGTTCGACATGTAATCTCTGCGGGTGATGGCACTCTTGCCTCTACTGAAGCCCTTGCGAACGGAAACGTCGCACCTGATCGGAACTCGCCAAACCTTGATAGCCTTAAACTTTCAGAATTAATGCCCTTACTGCTTGATTCATCTGAGCACTTGGCAACAATGCGCAAACGAGTGCCCGAAAATCCAAATATGGAATTAACGGCCCCTCATTCATTTTTCGGGGAACTTACAAGTAAGGCCTGGTTCCTGTTTTTACGCGTTCACGATACCGACCATCTAAACCAAATAGCTACAATAAAAGAGAGTGCTGGCTACCCTCAATAGCTAGCAATTTTGATTGGATCCGGACCATACAATGTCAGATTTATATAAAAGTGGGATGTCGTTCACGCCAGTCGAAGCTTCAGGCTTGGCGGAGACTGTGATCAATAAATGCACTGAGTTGGGTCTTACTATTGCCACCGCAGAATCAACCACGGGCGGATTAGTCGGCCACTTGCTGGTGTCAATCCCGGGCGCATCCAAGGTATTTATCGGCGGTATCACGGCCTATCATGGGCGCCCTAAAATAAATCTGCTCGACATTGATCGAGAAACTCTTCTTGACGCCGGTTCGGTGAGCCATGAAACAGCAATCAAAATGGCAGAGGGCTCCCTGAAGCGACTTGATGTGGACATCTCAGTATCGGAAAGTGGTATTGCCAGTGCCACCGGAAACCCTGAACGCCCTGGTGGTCTATATGCCCTGTCACTAGTTCGAAAATCAGGGACAGCCAGAAGCGAGTTGTTACTGTTCCCAGGAGACCGCACAGAGACAATGTATAGTGCGTGCGGCACTCTTTTTGAATGGATACTGGAAGAGCTAGGCAGCTAATTACAAGATCACTCCCTTTTCTCGTAAGGATAATATTTCTTCCTCCGAAAAGCCTGCCAGTCTCGCGTATAGATCGTTATCCCTGCCGAGTCGCGGCGATGCAGCAGTTTCAAGTGGGGTTCCAGACATCTTGATAATCGGACCTACCTGAGTCTGAGGACCAGTTAGCTCGTGATCGAGCTCCACGAGCATATCGTTCGCGATGACCTGTGGATCGGTCAGCATGTCCTCCGGAAAATTAACCGGGCCACCCGGCACTCCTTCAACGTCGAAAATTTCTACCCAATTCGCGGTCGTCTTTGACCTTACATAGTCCTCTATCTTCGCCACTTCGCTTTGCGCTCGCTCCATCCATGCAGCATCAGCTGTCCCAAGCTCTGGGTCAGCAAGTCCTAAGAAGTCAGTGTTAAGAGCTGAGCGGACCTTGGCATACAAGCTTGCGGACAAGGCTCCTACGACTACCGCGCCGTCTTTCGTTTGGTACGGCCTATAATAAATGTTGGCCACTCCTCCTAGAATTTTTGCTATCGTCCCCCCACGCGCGTCAAGCGTCTCTTGGTAGCTTGCATTCCTAGCCCGCAACTCCTTCACAAGCTCACGATTAACATATACACCGGATTGTTCGTCTGCTAACGGTAAATCAAAAATCGAGGCCCCCTGAAAGGCCATAGCAGTTTGCAGCAAAGTTGCCTCGATCATCTGTCCTTCCCCTGTCCTTTCTCTATGGAAGAGAGCAGCGGTTACGCCCCAAGCCAACGCTAGTCCCGTCCCATAATCAGCGACAGCGGTTGAACTCATGAGCTTAGGCTCACCTCCATCACCTACCTTGCCCTCGCCAGCCATCATCCCAGACATCGCCTGCACCACGATGTCATATCCGGGCCGGTGGCCCGAAGGCCCTCGTCTACCAAGTGCGGTGTTGTCTGCGTAAATCAGGTCCTTCTTAATCGCCGAGAGGGTCGGATAGTCTATCCGTAACTTTTCAGCTACATCCGGACGATAGTTGACCAAAACAACATCGCATGTTGGGACCAATCTGTGAATAAATTCCTGCGCCTCGGTTTCCTGCAGTGCGATGGCGAGAGATTGCTTCGCCTTATTTAGACTCTGAAAATATTTCGCCTCCCCTGGATAAAATTGGGAAAATTGTCTCCATGGTTCTCCATCTGGCGGCTCAACCTTAATCACCTCGGCACCCATCTCAGCCAAATTCTGACAAGCATATGGGCCGGCTATAATTTGAGAAAATTCCAACACCCGTATTCCTTCTAATGCACCCGCCACAGCTACCCCCCTATTTTTGCGTCATTCTGTCGCTTAATCCTAGACCCCTTTTCAACTATTTTGCAAAGGCTTGATATCCTAGCTAGTGAATCGTGGTCATCGTGAGGAAAATAATGTCTGGAAAAATTCTATCCGATTACGAAAAATTGCACCCCAACTCGCGAGCTTTAGCCAACCGGGCAGCTAAGTTATTTCCATCTGGGGTCACGCATGATGCGAGGTCTTTTTTTCCATTCCCTATCTATGTGGAAAAGGCAGTCGGGGGTAAAAAGTCGGACGTAGACGGCAATACGTATGTTGATTTTATTGGCGGGCATGGATCGCTGCTATTAGGACACAGGCATCCCGAGGTTATGGATGCCGCTGCGAAGGCTTCGCAGCGAGGAACTCACTTTGGCTCGTCGCATAATTTAGAAATAGATTGGGCTGAGCTGGTTTTACAACTCGTCCCTTGCGCTGAGAAAGTTCGCTTCACTTCGTCCGGAACTGAGGCAACGATGATGGCGCTTCGATTAGCCAGGGCTTACACGAACCGAGACAAAATTATAAAATTCAAGGATCATTTCCATGGCTGGCACGACATTGTCGTTGGCCAGCAAAAAGATGATCAGGCTTTACCTTCCTCGATCGGCGTTCCAAGTAACTTCTATGAATCGCTTATTGTTCTGGAACCAAATGACGAAGATACTCTCGTTGAAGCATTAGGGCGAAATGATATAGCCGCTGTGATTATCGAACCTACAGGCGCTCACTGGGGATCGAATCCGATCCACAAAAAATTTCTCGAAGCTATACGAACACATACAACCCGAACCGCTACATTATTTATTATGGACGAAGTAATTACAGGTTTTCGAACCGCTCCGGGTGGCATTCAAGAGAAGTACAAGATAACTCCGGATTTATCTACGCACGCAAAAATATTGGCTGGTGGGTTCCCTGGTGGCTGTGTGACTGGCAAAAGCCAGATTATGGATATCCTAGAGCTCCGCGAGTCAGACGAGGTCTGGAATAGAGAAGAGCGAATTGCACATCAGGGCACCTATAACGCGAACCCAGTATCTGCTGCGGCCGGTTCGAAGACACTTGATCTGATAGCGGGTGGCGAACACAACCACCTAGCTGATGCTACAACCGCTGACCTCGTATTTCAGTTGAATAAACTGTTTCAAGCCAAAGAATTGGATGCATCTGCTTGGCACATGTCAAGTATGTGGCACCTTAACCTCGGAGAAAATTCACCCCCTCCAGCGGATGTAGAAAATACTCCTAACTATCGACCTTCTGGAATAAATAAAGCCCTGCTTCAGCCATTGAGATGGGCCTTATATAATCACGGTGTGGACTTAATGGCTGACGGTGGCATGGTCTCCTCGGCTCACGGAACAGAAGAGATAACACTTACCATTGAGGCATTCGACCTAGCGATAAATGACTTGAGAAATGACGGGTATCTTTAATCGTCAATGCGTAAATTAGTATTGACGATTAAAGAGATTAATAATGCCCTCAAACATGAGCTCGAACACTGGGAGCTTGTTGAAAATAAGCTCAGAACTTCGTTTAAGCTAGTAAACTTCCACGAATCTTTGGTTTTGATTCAGAAAATTGGATCTATTTCTGAAAAACTTGATCATCACGCGGAGATCTGGAATCTCTACGATCAAGTAACCCTCTCAGTATGGTCACATGACGTAAACGGAATTACTGAACGTGACATTGAGTTTGCGAAACGGGCAACGAGTGCCTACAAAGCTATAGTCGGTCGGGATCAGGCATATCAATCCCAAACAGAGACCAGCCCGGCCTAGTCGCCATAGATCCTCCCTGCTGAAGTCGGAGGCCTTGACTGTCATTTGAATTAAGAGTTAGTTCAATAGCCCAACGCGACAATCCTTGAACTCCTTCCATTTGTCCCATTTCTTCCAAAGAAAAAAAGCCCGCATTCGCTATCTCGTCACCATCCCAAATGGGCTCACCTGAAACATAATCTAAAGCAAAAACAATATATACATTCGCGGAAGGACCTCCAGCTGTCCCACCTAATGAGTGCCTAAATGCTACAGCTCGATTTACCTCTGCTTCTACTCCAGCTTCCTCCATCACCTCACGAGCTACGCCCTCTGTAATCACCTCGTCCTGCTCTACATACCCACCCGGCAGCTGCCAGGTACCTGAAAATGGTTCCCATCCTCGCTGCACCAAAAGAGCCTTATTATCTCGCAGTACCACACCCGCACATCCGATGGAAGATTCGCCAAAAAAAATAAATTTACAGTCGGGTGTGGGACAGGCTGGCCGCTCTCTGCCGCCATCCATTTTCCAAACCAGAGAATTTGCGCATCGTGGACAGTATTTTATATTCTCTGGAAGTGGATTTACCATCACTAAGTCCTCCTTGACTTTTTGACTATTGATTAAACTCTGCCTGAATCGAAGTCAAATATACCTCGGGCTATAGAAAGCCTTAAAATATCTGAAGCCCCTCCAACGAATCTTAATGATCTTACTCGACGATACATTTGTTCCAGTGCCTCACCCTCTATAAGAGCTTGCCCGCCCGCGAGTTGAACTGCTGTGTCCACGACTCTACCGATCGTCTCGGTACAGAGTACTTTAGTTGCGGCAGCTTCGTTAACGACGTCTTCACCAGATTCTGCTAATCGGGCAGTCCTGTACAGTGCGGATCTTGCTGCATATAAATCTATTCGCATGTCCGCATAGCGAAGCCGTACTCCTTCTCTATCACTCAATCGAGATCCAGATCTATGGGCCGCAGTTAATCGATCAGTTATGTGTCGAATAGTCCATATCCCCATTCCACAAGCTCCTGCTGAAATCTGTAACCGTTCCTCGCCTATGTTGGACATGGCATGTGGCATACCTTCACCAATGGCTCCTACGGTATGGCTACTCGGAATATGCACCTGCTGGAACCGTAGCTCTACGTGACTGCCACCCTCTAGAGACTTAAAGTCCCTGGTTATTTCAACACCTGGAAGATTTCTATCAATCAACACCATCGTCAGACCAGCTGCTAAGCCATCACCCTCTTCCACATTTACTAATGTTGCAAAAAAATCAGCCGTTGCTCCACCCGTGACAAATGATTTTGATCCTGTAACGACCAAATCATCCCCTTCTCGAATCGCATATGTTTGTTTCTCAGGAGCAGCAGCCCCCGAGACCTCAGTGAACGCAAACGACCAGCGCTTTTCTCCTTGTATCACGGGATCTAGATAGAGAGCTCTTAACTCTCCGTCGAGGTTACGCAAAACACCAGGATCTGGGCCAAGCACAAATCTACCCGCCAAACTATTCGCTGCGCCCACCGCCTCACGCGCTATCGTAAGCGCCAGCGGTCCCGCGCCGGCGCCGCCAAACTCCTTGGGTTGAGTGAGTTGAAATACCCCATACTCCTTGGATTTAACTATCGCAGCCTTGCGACGATCGAGGTCGTTAGCGTCAGAACTTTCTAGCTCCTCAAGGTCAATTAGTAGTGACTCAACTCGCGACCTTAAGTCTTGCATCTCTGAACTTATAAACTCTGGCATTTCACCCCCTTTGTTTCTCGTATCTCTGGCATCCTTATAGCCTAAAACGCTTGTCTTAGATTACTACGACTTGCCTCCAGGCAAGTGACGGACGATTTTTTAAATTATTAACTCCTTCACATACTTCATCCGTGTTAATTTTCTCTCAAGTAGCCGCGAGTCTTGCATTGAATTTTAAAAAAAATAGCTAAATCTTCTTAATTCGCACTTGCACGGCATAGCTTCTTTGCCGTATTTTGAAGTGGTCGGAAAACACTTTTAATAATTAGTTGTATTTCTTGACTAAGGGGCGGGGAAACTCCTGATTTTTTAAATAAATACAATCGATATTTTATTATCGAAGCCGTGGCTCATAGTGAGCGCGACACTAGTTTGCTCTTTAGGGGAATATAAATTACTACTCAATGGCCGACTAACCACCAAGATACCGCAAGAGATATTTGGGAACAGGCAACTGTTTTGCTGCAAAAAAATATAGGAAAACGACTCTGGACAACCTGGTTTGCTGATGTCCGCATCTCAGAGATAACGCTCACATCAATAATTATGGAAGCGTCACAGCTCGCCGTCGAAAGGATAAAGAAGCAATGGTTTGATGAACTTGAATCAGCTATATCTGACGCCGGCGGCCATGGACTGCAAATTATCCTACGGGTGGCTGAGCCAAAGTCTTACGATGAAACCGACCCTGTTAAAAACGTTTCCGCTCTTGCACATGATCACCTTGGCGACATTGGCTTAAATCCCAGATTTACGTTTGAAACATTCGCTGAAGCCAACTGTAATTCCTTTGCACTAGGCCGAGCTAGAGAAGCCGCCGTAGGCAAAGCCATAGATTACAGTCCTCTACAAATTAGTGGTCCTGCTGGCATGGGGAAAACGCACCTCTTGCATGCAATTGGCGCCGAGCTCGTTAGGGCTGGTAAAAAAATAACAATTACCACGGCTGACGAATTCACTGCGGAATTTATTTCTGCAGTCACGGGTAAAGATGGTCAAAATAAACGGGGTAAAATCTCGGATTTTCGAAATAAGTACAGAAAAGTCGATGCACTCCTAATCGACGGTTTGGACTTTTTTGACGGCTCTAAGCCTAAATCTGTCTTAGAGCTCGCCGAGGTTCTTAATGAGCTGAATACTCGATCAAAGCTAGTGGTTGTCACATCTAGAAAAAACCCACTTAGCTTAAAGGTGCATGAAGAGCTCAAAAATCGCATGCATGGCGGATTCACTGTCCGATTAGCCGAGCCAAAAGCCGACGACGGCGCGCTTATCGTGACGCATCTTGCTTCGGCTGTCGGTATAAAGAATATTTCAAAAGAGGCCGCCGCCACTCTCGCACGGCGGCGACAGCAGTCCGTTTCAAGGCTCGTTTCGGGAGTGAACGAGCTCGCTGTTTACTTGGAAGTTACTAAGGTGAAACCTACCGTTGAGGCTGTTAATGCCGCGCTAGAGATAAGTGCTCATCCTGCACCCGAAGGCTTAATCGACGCGTCTATCGTCTCTCAAGTGATTTCGGAGTATTTCGATATTCCTTGGGATGAGATTACCTCTGGTCGTCAAACTCACGACCTCACCCGGGCTAAACATATGGCAATGTACCTGCTCAGAACCGTGTGTGAATTACCTGTAAAGGAAACTGCGAGATTCGTGGGGCTTAAACACTATTCGAACGCGTCACGCGCAGAGAAAGACATTGCGCTCAAAATGAAATCAAGCCCTTCGCTGCGAGACTCTGTAGCCACTTTGATTGAAAAAATTAACGAAGCTGCTTAACTAGACGAATAAACGCCATTTCGCTTAATAAATTCCGCAACAGGACCGGATAAGTCCACCTCTTCGAGTGGATTTACGCCACTTTGCAGCCGTGCCCGCAAGTTAGTTGATGTCGTTGCAAGAGCCTCCATCTGCACAAAATCAAGCTTTTCGCGAATGTTTGGAATTAGTTTTAATAGCCTGTCATCCGGATCTATCCCCGCGCCTTCTCTATCGGCAATAGCCAGGCGAGCCTTTGCTATGATCCTCTCCGGCTGAACCCAATTACTCATATCTGCGAGAGAGTCAGCACCGATTACAAACCAAAAAACAGCCTCTGGCTGTCCGGCTTGCAATGCTTCTAGCGTTTCAAACGTATATGTAGGGCCAACTCTGTCAACCTCGATCCTTGACACCGTAGCCCAACTCAATTCGCTTATCGCCTCCTGTACCATTGCATATCTTAGCTCTGCTGAAGTTAGATCGACTCTGTCTTTCCTCCAGGGATTGCCCGCAGGTATAAATATCACCGAATCAAGATTCAGCTGTCGCCTCGCGGCACTCGCAAGCTCGAGATGAGCACAATGCGGAGGATCAAAAGTGCCGCCAAGTAGCCCGATACGATTTTTCATCTGCCTTACATATCCCACACAACAACCAATTCTCTGATTTTAACTCTGTCACCATCTTTAACCCCTGCCTTCCGCAATTCCCGTTCAACGCCAAGTCTCTTCATTCTGTCGAAAAACTCCGCGCGCGCCTCCTCTTGCTGAAGATCCAGAGTCAACGCCCACCATTCAGGAGTTTCTCCTGCCAATACTGTCGTTATGTCATCCTGTCTCACAACTGAAAATCTTCGTCTCTCTGTGACTCGTGGCTTTAATATCGGCACACCCTCCGTTGTTAGTTGGGTATTTAGACGGACTTGCTCAAGCGCTTTGTTTGCTAAGTTATCTAGCCCCTCTCCACTTTGCCCAGATATCTGGTGGAATTCCCCGAATTCGGCTCTGATCTCTGCGTCCAGAAGTTCAACTTGAGCACCAGCATCAAGATTATCTATTTTATTAAGAGCCAGAATTACGGGCTTTTTGTCAAGATTATGTCCCGAACTTGCCAGTTCTCCTTGAATTATTCGAATATCTTGGACAGGATCTTCACGGCTCATATCCACCAGGTGAATTAACACTTTAGTTCGCTCGATGTGTCTTAAAAATTCATGCCCCAGGCCAACCCCCCGGCTAGCTCCCTCTATTAAGCCCGGCATATCTGCCGCAACAAACGAATCATACCCTAGATATACAACTCCTAGATTCGGCTCAAGTGTCGTAAATTCGTAGGCACCGATTTTCGGATGTGCCTGCGACCACATTGAAAGTAGTGTTGATTTTCCTGCATTCGGTAGACCCACTAACCCTACGTCGGCCAGGAGTTTCAGCTCAATCTGTAAATGCTTTTGTTGCCCAACCATTCCCTTCTGGGCAAACATCGGGGTTTGTCGAGTCGATTTAGCAAATCTTTTATTCCCGCGCCCGCCGCGCCCGCCGCGGGCTGCGATGAAAACCATGCCGTCTTCATCTAAATCGGCAACTCTTTCACCGCTCTCAGCTATATCTTTAACAGGCACTCCTACTCGATACCTTCCCGTCACTAGCTCCCACACTATTGACCCTGTCGGGACATAAAATATGACATCGTTACCGGTAGCGCCGTGTCTCTGCTTCGTGCGCCCTTTAATCCCATCTGTCGCCTGAATTGTGCGCGTATTTGAGTATTCTTGCAAAGTACTTATGTTATCTACCGCAATAAAAATCACATCTCCGCCTCGCCCCCCGTCACCACCATCCGGCCCTCCTCGCGGAATGAACTTCTCTCGCCGAAAGGAAACAGCCCCATTCCCACCTGTGCCGCCATTCACTTCAAAATTCACCACATCTAACATGAAAATTCCTATTTTATTTCTTTCTTTTTTCGTCGATGGTTCTTTTAGAGAATGATCGTGTGACTAGAAGTAAGTTATTTAATAGTAGTAGTAGGTGTAACGAATGTGTGAAAATATCGGTATAAATGCCTATTCCCATTCACTACAACCGGTTGTACGTTTAAGGCAACCAGAAAGATTTGTTAAAGGTATGTGCAAAAAAACTAAGAACTGACGGCACTGAGGGTAACTGAGTTGATTTCAGTGGGGCCCAAAAACAGTCGGTGAAAACATTCACAAATTTTTAAAACATAAACGGTGAATACGAACATAGAATTCATTGTGTTTAGTTGCGCAGTCGGTCAGGAAGTTCGATTCCATCAGGAGGTTTTCCTGTGAGTATCGATGCACGCGGAATGGGTGGGAATAGAAAAGGGCGAAGTCGAGCATCCTCGTAAAAATCGAAACCAACACTTTCTGCCAACTCCTGGAGCGTTTCAGTGGATCGTAGAATAGGCTTGCTGACATAGCGAGACAGAACAAAAGAGTTCCAGCGATCAAGTTTTTTATTACCACTCGGGCCAAATTCCCAAAGTAGAAACAAGCCGCCGGGAGCCAGTAATCGATACGCCTCGGAAAAAAGTTTTAATAAATCAGTTTTATCCAAGTGTTTAGCGATATAGCCACAAGTTATCAAAGTAAAAGTAGCGGTTTTTAGAGGAAGGTCGGTTGCTGTTGCTTGAAGAAGATGAGGATTTATTGTTATGTCAAACTTCCCCAATGGCTCATTTTGACGGCCAATCTTTAGAGCTGATGATGAAAAATCAACCAATACCGGGGCGACAGAGCTACCGGTACGAAGGGACAGATGGCGCGCGAGTGCACCCGTTCCAGAGCCGATATCGAGATGTACTGTGTGTGTGGTTAGTGATAATTCTTCCGGCAATCTCACCAGAGGAGTTGACGTAGCCCAAAGGCCAAATGTGCCGAATAGGTGCCGAGCAAGAAACCCTTTAAGGCCGGCCGAGTCAAACCATGCGTCATACTGTCTTAGAAGGACGGACTGGTTACCCATATAGACTTTTTAGTTAATTGGAAATCTGCGGAGGTGCAATTCGTTCAACAAACACATTCATGACGCCGCCACAAATTTTATCTTCGCCTTCAGATGGTTCAGTCAGGTCGACAACTACTGTTCGGGCTTCACCATCAAGCATTGTTTCCATGGCGCTTTGCCAGACTTCTGCCTCACCGCAACCGCCTCCGATCGTTCCGGTGAATGTTCCATCCGGACGCAGAAGCATTACCGCCCCAGTCGATCGTGGGGTGGAACCAGTGGTTTCCGACACTGTCGCTAAAACGCGGGCCTCACCAGTAGTTTGAGATTTTATCAGTTCTTTAAAAATTTCCGTACTCAAAGTAAATAAACTTTCCTATATGAATATTTAAACAAGTGTACCATTAAAATATCGAGGTTAAATGTTGAACAAAATGTTTAAAATATCCCCATCATTGACCACATAATCCTTCCCCTCTGTCCTTGTTAAGCCACCTTGTCGAAGCGATGCAGCTGAGCCTTCATTTGCCTGATAATCGGAAAACGAGGTAACTTCTGCCCGAATAAAGCCCCTTTCTAGGTCACTGTGTATTTTTCCGGCTGCCTGAACTGCAGTGGTTCCTATGGGAATTGGCCAGGCTCGAACTTCATCCTCACCAGTAGTGAGGAACGAGTGCATTCCGAGTAATGAGTATGCGGCGTTTAGTGCCTTATCCCGGGAAGATTCTTGAGGTAATCCCAAGTCTTCTCTAAAGGCTTCAGCCTCAGATGGGTCAAGCTGACTGACTTCGTGTTCAATTTCGGCTGAAATTGCTGCTACGGCCGTGTAGTCATCATTTGATAAATCTTGATATTGATTTTCAATATCAACGGTTTGACTTACGTCGGATTCATTTATGTTGATAAGTATTAATAATGGTCTGTCCGTAACAAATCGATAGCCCTGTAACTCCCTCTCCTCATCACCCGTTCGCGCGAAGGACCGGAGAGCGTTTCCTGCTTCGAGGTGTTCACGCATTCGAGCTAATAGTGCCGCATGCCGTTCCGCATTCACTCGTTCACTGGCTTTCATTGAGCGAGTTTCCACCTCTATCCTATCCAGGCGGCGCTCGATTAGCCCGATGTCAGCCACTGTTAGCTCTAGGTCTAATGTCTCAATATCTCGTTTCGCGTCGACCCCATCATTAGGTAGGGGTACTCGCTCATCCTCGAATGCCCGAACTATGTAAACAAGTGCATCGGATAGCGCTAGTTGATCTATAAATCTTGCTAGACCTCGGCCAGTGCCACCAGAGTCAATAAATGCCGCACCGGGGTAATCGATACATTTCATTTCTGCCGGTATAATCCGATTTGGGTTATCTATTTGCGCTAGAATTTGGAGTCGCTGGTCTGGAACTTTCAAAATGCCTATATTGGGATCGCCGCCACTGTATCCGCCAGTTTCAGCATTTTGCCCTGTGATGGCATTAAAAAAAGTTGTTTTGCCTGAGAGTGGTAATCCTAATATAGCTAGTTCCATAATTACAAGTTTCTCACCCTAAGCGCGTATGATCGTCCTATTGACGAAAGGGATGTTTTGAAGCATAACAATGACACATTAGCGATAATGCAAGGCACCTTGGCCGCTCTCGAGGGTGGGGCTGGACTTTTTGTGTTTACGGTCACCGAGACGGGAGAGCTTTCGAATTTATCGCCTGGCAGCAAAGTTGCTTTTCGAAACGATGAAATGGAACAGCTCGGGTCATTGGGAGATTCAGAGTTGGATGGCTTGCTAGAGTCGTATGCTCGCTCAGGATTATCTCAGAGTAGAGGAAGTGACGCGAGGACTGTTTATATTAGCCGTGACTTACAAGGGGTACTGAGCCTGACTAATCGTCGCAGCGAGGCACAAGAAAAGTCGGCTCGGGTGCTGGCACAGCTTTTTACTGGGTCACCAAGGCTGCTTATAGTAGGTGGAGGACATGTAGCGCTTGCTCTAGCGCGGGTAGGTGAAATCGTCGGATTTGAAATTGTCGTTACGGATGACAGAGATTCATTTGCTAATAAAGATAGATTTCCGATGGCCACCTTGATAGACGTCGCCGAACCTTCAGATGCTATCCCGAGATTAATCGGGCAAGGAGAGACCTTCATTGTGCTTGTATCACGAGGTCATCGCTTAGACGAGGAAGGATTGCGCCAAGCACTTAAAACTAAGGCAGGCTACATAGGAATGATTGGCTCAAAGCGGAGAACAGAAACCGTATTGCGGCATATGGCAGAGGAGGGCGTTCGGCAAGAATTGCTGGATTCGGTGAGTACTCCGATTGGTTTAAATATAGGGGCTGAAACCCCAGAAGAAATTGCGGTTGCTATTGTTGCTGAAATACTCATGCTCCGCAATGGTGAATCTGGAAGCAGGATGTTAGATGTTAGAGGGAAATAGAAAGAAATGAGCCCATCGGATGGTCTGCATATCGTGCCAATAGGACACGTTGAGAATAAGTATGATGATGTCACCAAAGTTTCTTGGGGGAAGGTAAAGTCTTTTATCTTAATTAATGAAAAATTTGAAGAGGCTCTCAAGGGCTTGGCGGACTTCTCTCATATTCTTGTCCTTGGCTGGCTGCACCTTTTCCCAGATGACCTAAGAAATCGAACATCTGCGTTTCCTCGGGGTGACCCGACATTACCTGAATTGGGTAGCTTTGCTTTGCGCGGCGCACGTCCGAATCCACTTTCCGTGACCGTTTGTAAATTACTTAAAATAGAAAAGAATAAGATATTGGTCGAGGGATTAGATTTGGTTAATAATACGCCTGTGCTTGATATCAAGCCGTATATTCCTGAATATGATTCGAATTCCGCGGCAAGTTTGCCAGAGTGGGCCTACGAAAACTAGGAATATCTAGCTGGCGTCAGCTTGCGCTTTCAGTAGTTTCGCTAATCTACTCTTTCTGCGGGCTGCTGTGTTTTTGTGAATGATGTTTCGGCGGGCTGCCCGGTCTATTGCGGCCTGAGCGGCTTTAACTAATTCAGCACTATCAGGATCGCTGTTTTGGATCGCTATCCGAGCATCTCGGACACTACTAGCTGCACGGGTTCGATAAGGCTTTAAGCGAGCGGTTCGCTTTTCCGTGGTTCTCCAGCGCTTCTTGATCGAGGGAGAGTATTTTTTGAAGGGATTATTATCGGGCATTATTGCCCTCCTAAAGGCTTAAGAAATCTGGATCCTAAGGTTACGCAGGAACTTCCGTTGGATCAAGGGATCTGTGAATTTTTTTTGTCAATCCATCCATTTTTTGGCTTGGGGCTCCCTTGGTACGTCATCGTCGATGTTTATCATATGCTTTGCTAGGGGTTTTAATCGGGCCATTAACTCATTGACCAATTTTACCGTAACGCTTGACTCGAGTAGCGCTTCTTCCATCAGTTCCAGCCATCTTTCTGAATGAGCTGGGCCAATGACGAACGGGAAGTGTCTAATTCGCAGGCGCGGGTGTCCCCATATTTGTGAGTACACCGGTTCGCCACCGAGCCATTGTTCCATGAACAAAGATTGTTTAGCTTGACCGGCTTTTAGGTCTTCACCGAAGAGGTGGCCAATCAACTCGTCCGCAGAAGCACGGGTGTAAAATACTTCGACGAATTTTTGAACCACAGGTCTGCCGCCAATCGCTTGCAGGAGGCTTTGAGGTAGAGCGGTCTGCTCCGCGCTGGAGAGAGTTTTCCTACTATGCTCACTGAATCCGTCGCAGGCTATGAGTGGCAAGGAAGGGTATTTTTTAAATGTGACTGGATTTTGATCATGCAGTGAGCACCGCAGGTATTCGGCGGCATTTTTCGTGGCGATAGTTTTGGCATGTGTACATACTCCGCAGATACCGGGATCCGAGCTGACTGTCATTAGATATCACTGTTCCTTGATGGCAATATGCATCATTACGGTGCCAAAAACAAACTCAAAGACTCGTACAACGGTGAATCCGTTAACTCTAAGTCGAGCGGAAAACTCGTTCGGGCTAAAAAATTTTTCGGCTGAAACAGGTAAGTAGCTATAGGCATTTTCATGGCCCGAAAGAATTTTGCCTATTAGTGGCACAAGTTTGTTGAAGTGAAAGCGCACACCCGGAGCTGCGATTCGCTGCACTAATGTGCTTGGCTGTAGTCGAGCCGCATCGAGGGTAATAAGTCTTCCCCCCGGTTTTAGCACTCGGTACGCTTCTTGAAGCGCCGTGTCTAGTTTTGGAATATTGCGCAGGACAAAGGCTCCTGTCCAAGCGTCAGCAATTGAATCAGGTAAAGGAAGGCTAGTCGCATCAGCCGCGGCGAAGTCGACATTAGGGAAGTTGTTTTTTTTGGATTTTGAACGAGCATTTACCAGCATAGGTTGAGCAAAGTCCAAGCCGACGACATTCTTTGCCCCCATCTTCGAGCATTCAAGGGCAAGATCCCCGCTTCCGGTGCCGGTGTCGATTATTAAATTGGCGTCACTTCTAACTGCAGCCGATGCGACAAGATTTCGCCAACGGATATCCAGACCAAAAGTCATTACTCTGTTGACGAGATCATATTTCGGAGCAATTTCGCTGAACATATTCTGCACGTAGTTAGCTCGTATTTCGGGATTTTTAAACATATCGTCGAGTGAATCTTTATTAGGTACCATTTAGGTAGAGTAAACGCACAAGCGTTCCTGTGCAGTTGATGTAGAATCGTATGATGAGTAATAAAGCTAGAGTAATCAAACTGTTTAAGTACCCGGTGAAGTCATTCACGCCAGAATCCGTTCAATCTCTTCAGGTAGCTGATGATGGGCGAGCTTTAGGGGATAGGGTGCTGGCTTTTAGGTTTGATAACTCAGGTGAGGCAATGAAGGAGACACCGCACGGTGGCTGGTGGTATAAGTCCCACCTCGTGTCGTTAATGCATCTTCCTGACATTGCCCGACTGGACGTCATCTTTGATAACGATACCCGTTATTTGACTATCTCGAAGGACGACATGGTGTTGGTTCGTGACTCTATCGAAACTGACGAAGGAAGGTCAAATATCGAGACCCAGTTGGAGGGTTTTCTGCGCGATCTTCCTGAGGATTTAAGGCCAAAAGATGAACAGTTCCCCATACATATAGAGGGTGATGGAATTGGCGGAAGATTTCATGACCGACCATCCGGCCAGTTGTCATTGCACAGCTTGGCGAGCCTAAATGCTCTTGCGGGTGCTTTGGGGACACAGTCATTAGATGAATCCAGGTTTAGGTCAAACATCGTAATCGATGGAGTTGAACCATGGGAGGAACTTGAGCTAATAGGCAAAAGAGTATCGGTCGGTGATTTAGACTTTGAAGTAACTGGCCCAGTGATCAGGTGTCTAGCCGTTCACGCAAATCCCGTTACAGGGGTGCGTGATGAGGAAATACTTACAACTTTGACTCGAAACCTGGGACAGGAAGAGCCGACATTCGGAATTCTTTTACAACCAGTTCAGAAAGGTGGACTGCTGAAGCTTCATGATAATTTGGTGGTGAGGTCATAGGTAAAAGGAGCTCAGTTAGCATGATTCCTTTCGACGCGACAGCAGATGACGCGGGAGATCGCTTAGCCAATTTTGAAAAACAGTTGCTAACACTACCCTCACGAAAGTCGTATTTACTACCAGCCTTTCATATGGCCCAACAATATCTTGACTGGCTTCCGCGAGAATCTATTTTAGTAATCGCGAGTCATTTGCGAATTCCTTTGTCGGAGGTATATGCCACAGCGACTGCGTATTCCGAACTGCGTCTGGAAAAGCCCGAATACGGGGCATGGTATATGTGTACTGGCGTTGCCTGTGAGGCCGCAGGCGCGCAGCGCATAATTGCTGCGATAGAGACCGTACCTGGAAAATTTGGGCGTACAGATTGTCAATTTTTATGTTCATTGGCGCCGATATGCACAGATCACCGCGGAAGAATCCTTGGGAGACTGACTGAAAATAGAGTAAGAGCTATTTTTCTGGAAGACAGAGGAGATTAACCAGCTTCATGACGATTCAGCAAGCCTTTTTGAAAACTATTCTCGATGAATCGAGTAAACACTCTATTGCCCAACTATTTATTCACAAGGGTACCTGTGGTGAGGCGACAGATATTGTTTCGGTTTGTGAGGAGCTAGGGATAATTGAGCTGGCGATGAGCCTGAACGCGAAGATCATTGAAACATCCTGTGACGGTAGGTGCTGGGCGGCACCGTCGGTTACTGCCCAAAAGAACAATGATAGGGGTGCGTCTTATAGCAGGCGATTTGATCGCATTGACTTGGGTGTAAATCTTAAAGAGCTAGGTGAGGTACTTGATTTATCAACGGTGCATAATGTGTTTGATGATGGGGCAACAGGACTGACTTCACGATTTGGTCAATTGGACGGAAGCCTTCTCGCTGCGGTGGAGCTCGGCGCGTACGGCGTGGCGGAGAAAGTATTTCAACAAGATCAAAAAAGCATTCTCAGCAAAATTGAAGAAAGTAAGCTGTCGGGAAGAGGGGGTGCGCATTTTCCTACGGGTCTAAAATGGAAGCTAGCAGCACAGAATGAAGGACCTCGCTATTTGGTTGTGAACGCTGAAGAAGGTGAGCCTGGGGTGTTTAAAGATAGGCATTTGCTAGAAGCAGACCCCCACAGGTTGATCGAGGGAATATTAATTTGCTGTTACGCCGTCGGAGTAGAGAAAGCATTCGTTTATATAAACGGTCAAGCTCATAAAGGAATTGAGTCATTTATGACTGCACTTGAGCAAGCCCGGAATTCCGGGATTACCGGCCCCGAATTTCTTCCGGAAAAAATGACTGTTGATATAGAGGTGCGGGCGGGTGCGGGTGGATATGTCTGCGGGGAAGAGTCTGTAATTTTGAATTCGATAGAGGGAGCGCGCCCCGTCCCTAGGTTTAAGCCACCTTTTGCAACCGATCAGGGTTTATGGGGCATGCCGACGGTGATTAATAACGTGGAGACTCTGGCTGCGGTTACCACTCTTTGGCAAGATTTCCCTCCCCCAACAAAACTTGTTTCTCTTTCTGGCAACATAGCGCGCCCGGGCGTTTACGAAGTTCCTGCTGATGGAACCTTGAGTTGGAATGGGTTTTTGTTGTCTGTTGGTGCGGAATTAGAAACTGTGCCGGCTATTCTTTTAGGCGGCCCTTCTGGAACATTTGTACACCGTGACAAATTTGAAGAACAGATAGAGATGAAAAATATTGGGGCCGGAGGAATTTTCGTATTGTCGCCAAACTCGTCGGTTAAGGAAATTACGAACTCTCTTGCCGGTTATAATGAGCGAGAATCGTGCGGAGAATGCACCCCCTGTAGAGAAGGTACTATGCGGCTTACTGAACTGCTGCAGCAGGAGACTGTGGACCTGAAAAAAGTTGAAGAATTAATTGAAGTCATGGAAGAAGCGTCGCTGTGTATGCTCGGTGGAATGGCTGGCAGACCGGTGAAAAGTGCAATTGAAAATTTTCCTGCCACCTGGATATCAACAGAGCGGTGAGAAGTGTAGCGGTGGTAGTATTGCTGGGATTCAGCCTGCTCGTTGGATGCACGGAGGAGCCTGCTGATATCCAGGTGGCAATTGCAACAACAGAAGTCAAGGGTACTGAAACCGCTACAGCCGTAGCGCCATCAACAGCGTCATCAACAGCGTCATCAAC
>JAPYRK010000002.1:0-15593 GCA_029941115.1 Dehalococcoidia bacterium
TCTTCTCAATCTACGTATCGTTTTCTTCTCTTATTTACTCTGTTGACCAGCTACTCTATGACCTTTACCTTCTGTTACTCATCTACTTTACAGCCCAATTCAAATAACTAAAATGGAGCCCCCAATGAGAGTTGAACTCATGACCTCGTTCTTACCAAGAACGCGCTCTGCCACTGAGCTATGGGGGCACGTATCTTCTGGTGCACGGGGCAGGATTCGAACCTGCGTAGCCGTAAGGCGGCGGTTTTACAGACCGCTGGATTTAACCACTCTCCCACCCGTGCTAACTATAATGCCCTAAATAAAACCCCTCTACTTAAATATTTTTCCGCTATCACTATCAGATAATGGGCTGATTCACTTAAAAATCAATCAAAAATAATCAGACGATCAAAATCTATTAACGACTGTATGACAAAGTTATACAACCGTTACGACAGACTTATAAGTGTATGATCCAAGGAGTATTAGGGTCAATACAGGCTAATGTATAAGTGCAGTCCAGGTAGTACCGTCTGCAGAGTCGTCTAGCGCGATCCTTAGCCCTAATAATTCATCTCTGATTGAATCTGCCAGTGCGAAATTTTTATCTTTCCTGGTGGATTCTCTATATTCAACCAAAGCGTCAATAGTCTGATTTACAGAACTCACATTGATACTGAGTCCAAAATCATCAACTAATTTTTGTAATTGAACCAAACTCACTTCCACACTACTATTTGGCACATTTTCTAACGAGAACCCAAGGACCGTGCATGATAATTCTTTCAAAAGTAGTTGGGCCTCTGACACATTAAGCCCTTGGTCGTGCTTCCGATTAATCTCTTTAACTAAATCAAACAAAACTGCTACTGCTTGGGGAGTTGAAAGATCATCATCCATCGCAGCTGTAAATCTTTCAACTACTAGGGCACAATCGATCTCTGATTGGGCGACCCTTCGATTTCTAAGGTTAACCGCATTTCCTAAACGTTCAGCACCTAGTACTGCCGCATGCATCGCGTCATCTGTCAGATTTCGACCTGATCGATAATGAGAAGACAGCACAAATAATCGGATCGCATCACTCGACCATTGATCCAAAGCCTCCTGGACTGTGACCACATTGCCCACTGATTTAGACATTTTTTCACCATCACGCTGAACCATGCCATTATGCATCCATATTTGAGCAAACACATCAGGTTTATTCGCGGCACCCTCAGCCTGAGCTATTTCGTTCTCATGATGAGGGAAAATTAAGTCTAAACCTCCACCGTGTATCTCAAATCTCTCCCCGAGATAACGACGTGCCATCGCTGAACATTCAATATGCCAACCAGGTCTCCCAGCTCCCCACGGGGAGTGCCAGCTTGGCTCACTCGGTTTAGCCGCTTTCCAAAGGGCAAAATCCAGCGGATCTTCTTTGAGAGTTTCCATCTCCAATCGCGAACTACTTCTTAGATCATCAATTCGTCTATGGCTTAATTTTCCATAATCTGAATTTGAACGAACTCGGTAGTAAACGTCGCCATTGTCCGTTGAATATGCTAATCCATGATCAATAATTTCTTTAATCATTTCAATAATAGACTCTATCTCTTGCGTTACTCTTGGTCTGACGTCAGGAATCAATAAACCTAAGGCCTGCTGTTCCTCTTCCCATTCTTGTATATTGCGATCGGCAAGCTCCAATGGTTCTAATGAAAGTTCTCGAGCCCGGTCGATCAATTTATCATCAACATCGGTATAATTCGAAACGAAATTAACTTCATAATCTCGCCAACGCAAATATCTAATTAGGACGTCATAGACCATGAGTGACATAGCGTGACCAACATGCGCGCTATCGTATGGGGTTACTCCACATACATATATTCCAATCGCGCTCTTATCATGCACCAACTTGAGTGAAGATTTTGAGCCCGTAAGAGTATTAGAAAGTTTCATCTTTATGCAGCTGACATCAGTATTCACTTGAAAAGCGATATGATTCTAGACCATTCCTTCCTATCTCATTCTTCTTCACTTTTAGCTATGAATTCTTCGATGATGTTAATACGGCCTTCGACTGCTTCCAATCTCTCCCACTCAGGGTCAGGAAGTCTTTCAATAGTTTCATTAGTTATTCCAACGACGGAAGTAATATGACCAGGTACACCTACCACCGTCGCTCCTTCCGGAACCGATGTGATAACAACTGATCCAGCACCTATTCTCACGTTACTGCCAATTTTAATCGCACCGATAATTTTCGCACCAGCACCCACAGTTACATCATCGCCTAATGTTGGATGTCGCTTCTCGTGTCTGGTTGAAGTGCCACCCAGCGTAACCCCCTGATACAGATGACAACGCTGCCCGATTATTGCAGTCTCTCCAATTACGACACCCATACCGTGATCGATAAAAACACCCCTGCCTATTTGAGCTGCTGGATGAATCTCTACTCCAGTAAGCAATCTCGATAACTGGGAAAGAATTCGTGCAACAAGAAAAAAGTTAGCTAAGTATAAAAAATGCGAGATCCTATGAAACCAAATAGCGTGAACCCCTGAGTAGGTTAAAACTACCTCTAAAGAAGAACGTGCGGCCGGATCAATCTCTCGGGCCAACGCCACATCCTCCTTCATCAATTTTACAAACTTAAGAAACATTTTCAACCTGATCTCGAACTACCACTTCTGTGAGACACACTTACTCGACAGTCTCGGTCAAACTTGCTATCGCCATGACAGCTATTGCTTCACCAGAACCTAACGATCCTACCTGTTCATTTGTCGTTGCCTTAACATTAACCTGATTTTTCTGAATCTCTAGAGCTGTCGCTAAAGACTCGCACATAAGTCCCAGATAATCACCTAGACGCGGAGTTTCGGCAATCACTGTTGCATCTATGTTTACAATCGAAAAACCATCAGCAACCACCAATCTTTGAACCCGCCTGAGCAGCTCTCGGCTATCGATTCCTTCTATCGCTGGGTCATCAGAAGGAAAATGACTACCAATGTCTCCAGCGCCAGCTGCACCTAGGATTGCGTCTATGACCGCATGAATCAATGCATCACCATCAGAATGCCCTAGCAACCGTCGAGCCTCATGAATATCGATTCCACCTAAACGGAGAGATAATTCAGCATTAGCTTCAAACTTATGTAGGTCGTAGCCGATACCAGTTCTCATCTAGGTGTCCTTACTGAACGTTTTCAGCATCTCGCTTACTAGTTCTAAATCTGCCGGATAAGTAATCTTAATATTATCAATCGCGCCCTCAACTACCACCACCCTGCCGCCTATCGACTCAACCATGGCAGAGTCATCCGTAAAATTGCCCTCACACAGCCTATGGGCTTTTATTAAGGTTAAATAAGAAAAACACTGAGGTGTTTGGATAAGACGTAATTGCGCCCGATCCAAGGTTGCCTCCACAAGCGGCATGCGAGCATCTCCTAACCTTCTTATCGATTTAACTGTGTCACTAACAGCAATTCCGGGCACTGCAGAGCCATATTTCACAGCTGCAAAAAATACCCTCAAAGCCATTTCGACTGTTACGAGAGGACGTGCAGCATCATGGACCAGTACCCATTCAACCTCTTCAGACACTACTTCTAGGCCTGATTTTACCGAATCCTGCCTACGTGCACCTGGTGAAGCAAATTTCAAGAGAGGTATGTCCCTTGATGGAAGGCGTCTATCCAATGTCTGCCTAATTATCGCCTGTTGCTCGATCTCAGCAACGATAACGATCTCCGAAAGATTTATCTTTCTAATGAAATTTTTATCTAGCATCCAATCAAACGCATAATTAATAACAGGTACACCATCTATTTCAGCCCAGATCTTATTGATTCCTGTCATTCGAGAGGATTGACCACCAGCGAGCAAAATTGCAGCTGATTGTCCGTAGCTAGATTCGAGATCAATCATCGAAATAAAATTTTCTGTTAGCCAAGAACAACACAGGGTAACTCTATTCTTAGTCTGGCCCGTCTTGCTCTCGTCTACTACTCTGGTTCAGCAATATACTGTGTGGTCATTCCAACCGCAGCAAGCTCAGCCGCACTCGGAGCCTCGGAAGAATCTTCGCTAAACACCTCAACTTGCTCAAATTCAAACAAGAATGGAAGTATTAAAGATTCTGGAATAGCCATCTCAGGAATTTTTTCAGGGCGTATCACAACCACTTCAGCTTGAGCAGGAATCAGTTTCCCAATGATTACATTTTCCTTCAATCCATATAGGTGGTCGACTTTTCCTGCAACTGCTGCCTCAGTCAAAACTTTAGTAGTCTCTTGGAAAGAGGCTGCTGCTAAGAAAGATTCGGTCGCCAGTGATGCTCGCGTTACCCCAAGTAAAATTACATTCCCCTCTGGAGGCTTTTTTCCTTCAGCCACAAGATTTCTCGAAAGGGCTTCAAAGGAAATGCGGTCTATTCTATCTTCGTCTAAGTAATCCGAATCGCCTGACTCTACGACTTCAACCCGTCTCAACATTTGCCGCACAATTATCTCGATATGACGATCGTTAATGAACACCCCTTGCGTTCTATAGACACGCTGAATCTCTTTTGTTATGTAGCTTTGACATTCAGCCTCGCCTCTCATTCGAAGGATTTGTTGAAGGTTTAAGGAACCCTCCATCAATTGATCACTATAGCTCACAGGCGCAAACTGATAGAGTCCTCTGTACAAACCGGCTCGTGCAGCGCCTTGATAAGTTGATCCGAATACTATATAGGTCCCCTTAGCACCCTCAATAATATTAATCACTCCCGTGAAAGGTGAAGAAAAACCTGCCAATTCCAAACGTGCCCTTGTTGTAGCCGGAATTTTTGTACCAACCGGAACCGCAAGAAGATCGCCCTGAATTACCTCAGTCCCTTCTTCCACCATTAAGTTCCAACCTTTTGGAATTTCCAAAAAAGCGAGCCTGTTGGGATCAATTTCCCCAATAGTCTTTTGTGGCGGAAGATCTTCTTCAATTTCGCGTCGCGTTGGCGGAGCAAATCGCTGAACTACTTCAGTAGGCAGCTTACTAACTCTGGAGCGAGTCACGGTTGCGACGTCACCCTTAATCTCAACTTCACCATCAAACGGCATAATAATAGGGGCAGCAACAAGTGCATTACGTGACTTTTCGTCCTCAGAAGCCTCAACGTGTGCCAAAGAATCATGCTTTTTAAGCTTCATAGAACCCTTGCTCTTTATCGTCCACGAATATCCAAGCGGTAAGGGTTGCTCCCATACTTTCTGTTCAGGTATAGCGTGTAAAAGACTTACAGATCTTCCCTGAGACGTGGTATACACCCATCCGTCATGCTCTGCCATGGGTGCTTCACCCTTAGGTGCACGAGCCTCAACTAATTCTTCAACTCTCGGTAAACCAAGCGTAATGTCTAATCCAACAGCCCCACCACCATGAAAAGTTCTTAAAGTGAGCTGAGTTCCTGGCTCACCTATGGACTGCGCAGCTATGATACCTACTGCTGTACCAGGGTCGACTAAACGCTTGGTAGTCATCGAATGTCCATAGCAATACTGACAAATACCTCTCGGTAATTTGCAAGTTGCTGGGGAGCAGACCGTAACTACTTGAACTTGACTATTTTCAATAGTCTTCGCTATTTCCTCTGTGATCTCAGCCTTGGCATTCAATAAAACTTCACCTGTATCAGAGTCAATCACAGGTGAAGCGGTCCAGCGACCCGCTATTCTCTCCGCGAGGCCGCCAAGAATCTGATCATCATCTGACTCATACCTACTGATATCAAGTCCGTTAATAGACTCTTCTTTTGGAACACACCAACCTTCGTAAACAACTACATCTTGCGCAACGTCTATCATTCTACGAGTCAAGTAACCCGCGTCAGCCGTACGCAGTGCTGTATCCGTAAGTCCTTTGCGTGCACCATGAGTAGATATAAAATACTCTCGCGCAGAGAGCCCATCACGCAAGGAAGAATATACTGGCGTGCGAATTACCTGTCCTTTTGGATCAGTCACTCGACCCATAAATCCCGCCATTTGTCTTAAATTAGCAGGACTCCCTTTGGCACCAGAGTTCATCATGACCGCTAACGGACCAGATGGAGGTAAGTGCCTAGCCAATGATTGTTGCACTTCCCGCTCTACAATTTCCCACGTATCAATAGTGCCGCGATAAAGATCTGCATCACCGACTTCGCCCATACCCCACTGATCTTCCAGTTCCGAAATTTTCTTCTCAGCACCAGCAATAATTTTCCCTCGATCTTCTGGAGGGAGGATATCGCTTGTAGCTAAGGTAAGACCAGATTTCGTAGCATAACTAAAGCCAGTAGTTTTCAAGTCATCAATCAGTTTCACGGCTACATCTTCACCATAATCTTGGTAAACATTTGAAACAAGATCATTAAGTGCAGTTTTGCTCATAGTCTCATTAACGAAGGGGATTTCAGCAGGGATATTTAAGTTAAAAATAGCCCGACCAACAGTTGTTATGATTTTTTTCTCATCTGAAGGTTTTCCGCCCATTAAGCCATCAATTGCTCTGAGCTCAATAGGCGTATGCACGTGTATATTATTAATTTCGTGCCAGAGCAAGACATCAAGCAATGAGTTGAATGCCTTAAATTGCACTACCTGTTCCGTAGACTCATCCTTGATTAAATTCGATTGACTATCCTGAGGTTTGGTGTTCGTGTCTGGTCCAAACAAGGCAGTTATCTCATCATCCGTTAGTAGAGCCGGGCGGTCTCCGGGCGGGTTCAATCTCTGGTCATGAGTCAGATAATAACAACCAACCACTATATCCAAAGTTGGGCTTACCACAGGCTGGCCGTCTGAAGGCTTCAGTATATTTTTCGTAGACAACATTAACTGCCGTGCTTCAGCAACCGACTCATAAGATAGAGGAACGTGAACCGCCATTTGATCGCCATCAAAATCAGCGTTAAATGCCCCACATACTGATGGATGAAGCTGAATCGCGGCGCCATCAACCAAGACTGGTTCAAAGGCCTGAATTCCTAGTCTATGGAGAGTCGGTGCTCTATTCAGAAGCACTGGGCGGTCTTTCACAACATTTGCTAATGCATCCCACACTGCACCGTCTGCCGACTCTACCGCACGCTTCGCACTCTTAATATTATGTGCCTGACCGTGCTTGACAAGTTCAAACATGACAAACGGCTTAAAAAGTTCCAGAGCCATTTTCTTCGGGAGACCGCATTGATGTAACTTAAGCGTCGGACCGACGATTATGACTGAACGGCCTGAATAATCGACTCGTTTTCCTAAAAGATTTTGTCGGAACCTACCCTGTTTACCCTTCAACAGGTCAGATAATGACTTCAACTTGTGGTTACCACTAGAAGAAACTGCCCGTCCTCTTCGGCCATTGTCAATAAGTGAATCGACCGCCTCCTGCAACATTCGCTTTTCATTACGAATAATTATTTCTGGAGCACCAAGATTCAAAAGTCGCTTGAGACGATTGTTACGATTAATAACACGCCGGTAGAGATCGTTCAGATCACTGGTGGCAAATCGTCCACCTTCCAGCTGAACCATTGGTCGTAGATCAGGCGGTAAAACTGGTAACGTCTCGATAATCATCCATTCAGGCCTGTTATCAGACCGTCGTAGAGCATCGACTACTCTCAATCTCTTGACAGCTTTCTTTCGCCGTAAATCGCTTTGGTCATTTATTATTTGACTCTTGAGTCTGGCAGAAAGTTGATCAAGATCCGTTTTCTTTAACAGTTCCGAGATAGCCTCGGCGCCCATTGTAACCGAAAAAACTCCTGGAAATTCAAGAGAAAAGCGATCGTAATCAGCTGGTGATAGTGTCTGAAATTTATCCTCGCTTATCGGGTCACGAACAGCGCCAATAAAGTCTAGCTGATCTTTGTAACGATCCCGAATGGTATCCATCACCTTGCCTTGCTCCGAGGTTAAATCCGCTATCGGTTCACGATAACGGCGCTCTACCTCACGAAGTCGCTTAGCAAAGCCAGTAGTTACTCGCTTGTGCTGTCTTAAGTAGTTCGCTTCTTCACGAGCTAAAGCTGCAGTCTTGCCGTCCCCTAGCAAGGTCAATAAACCGTCGTCGACAATAATGCCACGTTTCGCGAATATTCTATTGCCAAATTTAGCTGATTGCTTAAGTTTTACATCTTGGCCAATGAGTTTTTTAAAGTTTTTTAGATAATCTTTAGCGACTTCTTCAACCGCTGACACCTTTATTTGATACTCCGATTCAACCTCAGTTACCTCGACTATCTGCTCGGTCTCTATCGTACTAACTTCAGTGTCTTTTTCAGACTGCATCGCTGCAAGACTAAGGGCTACACCGCCGGACAAAGTATTTACCTCAGACTCAATCATCTTATCCAAGCGAGCCTGCTCTAGCAGTCGAGTTTCTTCGTCGACAGAAACGACAGCATAGGAATCAAAATAAACTACTGACTCAAGAATCTTAGGCGTTATATCCAGTAACAAAGCTAGGCGAGACGGAATACCCTTCGTAAACCATATATGTGTCACTGGAGCGGCGAGGGCTACATGCCCCATACGCTCCCGCCGAACCTTTGATCGTGTAACTTCCACGCCACACTTATCGCAAACAATTCCCTTATAGCGCTGACTTTTAAACTTTCCACACGGACACTCGAAATCCTTTGTTGGTCCAAAAATTCTTTCGCAAAAGAGTCCGTCTCGCTCGGGCTTTAAAGTTCTATAGTTAATGGTCTCAGCCCTTGTTATTTCGCCGTGCGACCAATCCTTCACTCGGGTTGGGGATGCAAGTGAAAGACGAATGGAACTAAATTCATTTACTTCAGACATAAAATACGCTCCTGATTCTTTATTTGAAAAATAGAAATATTCCTAGGCGCCGATTTCACGTCGAGAAAGATTTATACCTAATCGCGATACAGCTTCTTCAGCTTCTTCATTAGGCCCCTCGTCCGTCGAAGAATCTGAACCTAGAATGTCCACTTGAATTCCAAGAGCTTGAAGCTCCTTCATCAACACTCGGAAAGACTCGGGTACTCCCGGTTCAACCGAGTCATCACCCTTAACAATTGCCTCATAAGTTTTTACTCGGCCAACCGTATCATCAGATTTAACAGTTAATATCTCCTGCAAGACATGAGCAGCACCGTAAGCTTCTAAGGCCCATACTTCCATCTCGCCAAATCTTTGACCACCAAACTGAGCCTTGCCGCCCAGAGGTTGCTGAGTGATCAGCGAATAAGGTCCCGTCGACCTAGCATGAATTTTGTCATCAACTAAGTGAATAAGCTTAAGCATATACATGTAACCAACGGTCACTGGTGAATCAAAAGTTTCTCCCGTTCGACCATCAAATAACGTTTGTTTTCCCCACAAGGGAGACGCAACATTAATTCTCTCAGAAACTATAGTAGCCAAGCTCTCTAATTCCTCATATTCTTTTTTTCTAATACTCGACAGATCTAGATCGGCAATACCTTCGTGATCTTTAAACGCCTCAAGCCACAAAGCTAGTGCTGCTCGGCTGGCTGAACGACTCTCATTGCCTCTAAGTACTTCTCCGGGATCAAAACCGGCATCCTTCAAATACGACTCAAGTCTATCAATGTCAACTCGCTCACCTATCTCGAGATCTCCTCCGACCTGAGAGTTTGTTGTCTCAACTGCTCCAGCCTCCAGAGCCAGATAGGCACGCGCCAGCATATCCTCTATCTCTTCATGACTAGCACCATCAAAGACCGGTGATATCGCTCTGAAACCCAGCGTAGACGCTGCCCAACCAAGATGCGTTTCAAGTACCTGACCTAAGTTCAAACGAGAAGGCATTCCTAGCGGATTCAGTACTACTTCTACAGCACGTCCGTCCGTAAGGAACGGCATATCCTCAGTTGGCACAATCTTCGAGACCACGCCTTTATTACCATGACGCCCAGCCATCTTGTCTCCAGCAGTAATATGTCTTTTTTGTGCAATCCACACTCTAACCGACGCATTTACTTCAGGCTGTAGTTCAAACCCACTTTCATCACGGGAACGCTTTGAAGACTTAGTTTCATCCTTGGGCCGCTCTACCACTCGAACATCGATCACCTTACCTGCCTCGCCATGTGGAACTCGAAGTGAAGTATCCCGAACTTCACGCGCCTTCTCACCAAAGATAGCGCGCAAAAGTTTCTCTTCAGGTGTTAGTTCAGTCTCACCTTTCGGAGTAATTTTTCCAACTAAGATATCTCCCTCACGCACCTCGGCACCAACCCGAACCACTCCTTGATCATCAAGATGTGACAAAGCCATCTCGCTCACATTAGGAATATCCCTAGTAATCTCTTCCGGCCCAATCTTTGTGTCGCGTGCTTCGACTTCATGCTTTTCGATATGAATCGACGTAAATTTATCTTCCCTAACCACGGACTCGGATAATACGATCGCGTCCTCATAGTTATATCCATCCCATGGCATAATGGCCACCAAGACGGATTGCCCCAGGGCCAATTTACCGTCGTCTGTGCTCGAAGAATCTACGAGTGCCTGATCTTTTTTGAAACGCTCACCCGGAAGCACGCGCGTTCGTTGATTAATACATGTACCTTGATTTGATCGGACAAATTTCAACAGCGGAAAACGCTCAGATTCCCCATTATCATATCGGACTTCTAAAAAATCCGCAGTGGCAGAGATAACTTCTCCGTTTTCTGGGGCACATATTACCTGCGCTGAATCTGCTGCTGCTTCTTTTTCAATTCCAGTGCCCACTAAAGGAGCCTCAGGGCGAATTAACGGCACTGCCTGACGTTGCATATTTGCACCCATTAGAGCTCTATGAGTTAAATCATGGTCCAAAAAAGGAATCATTGCTGCAGCAATTGAAACAATTTGCTGAGCAGATACATCTATATAATCAACCTCTTCTGGACTTACCGTCTCATGTTCTCCGCCAAATCGGACAGAAACACGATCGTCAATAATATTGCCCCACTGATCGATGTTAGTTCTTGCTTCTGCGATACGCTTGTCACGCTCCTTCTCAGCTGTGAAAATCTCACGCTCGAGAGACACAAAAGGCCGTACCAATATCTTCGAATCTTTCGCATCTGCTAACGATTTTGCCAAATCAGCATCGATAAATGTGTCTTTTTTTCCAATAATTTTACCCGCCGAGTTAACCACGTCTGCTGCCAGAATTCTATTAGTCAGGTTTCGTCGTTGGCTTTTTGGAACATCCGTAGCTACGCGATAATAGGGGCTCTGTATAAATCCAAAATCATTGATCTCGCCATACATTGCCAACGCACCGATTAATCCAATATTCGGACCTTCTGGTGTCTCAATTGGGCAAATTCTACCGTAGTGACTGTAGTGAACATCACGGACATCAAATTTAGCTCGATCTCGTGATAAACCTCCTGGCCCAAGCGCCGATAATTTACGCTTATGAGCAATTTCCGATAAAGGATTAACCTGATCCATAAACTGCGAAAGTTGCGCCCCGCCGAAAAATTCCTTCATCGCTGCTTCCACCGGCCGGCTATTTACAAACTGAACAGGCGACATCTCTTGCAACTTCTCGGTATCTGCGATCATTAGACGATCGCGAACAACTCGTTCCATTCTACGTAAACCAATACGAAATTGATTAGCAACTAACTCACCGACTGGTCTTACACGTCGATTGGCTAGATTGTCAATGTCGTCGATATAACCATCACCGTGATTAAGTTTGAATACCAATTCGATTATCCGAAGAACATCAAAGCGCGTTAACTCACGTTGATTCGCGCTTGACTCAATACCTAATCGTTCATTTAACTTATGTCGGCCTACTCGGCCCAAATCATATCCGCGTCGATCGAAAAACATCGCCTCGATCTGAATTTTTGCTGTATCGACGGCGGGGGGATCGCCTGGTCGCATCACCTTATAAAAGTCGACCAAGCCAGAATATTGATCCGTCGAACTATCCTTCGAAAGAGTCAAATCGAGATAATTAGTGGCAGACGCTCCGTCAAGTTCCCCTAATAATCTTTGAATACGATCGTTAGTTCCTAATGTCAGCTCTAGTCGACTATGAAAATTTGCCGACGCCTCCTGCAAAGAATGTTCTGCCTCTGAAATTTCAAGCTGGGCATCCGCCCGCAATTCTGCAATATCTTCCTTATCGCTCTTACCGCGTAGGTCCTTATTACGCAGTTGAGCGCTCGCTAGTCGTTGCTGTGCACGCTCAAAATTTTCCTCATAATGTCTTATTCGACCCTTGTCCTCCGAAGAAAATGGCAAAAGTTCCTCAGAATCAATAGCTCGCAATAAAACAGTGACGGGCACTCGCTTTTTTCGATCTACCTTTACACCAATACCGTTCCTAATAGACGTTTCAAACTCAAGCCAAGCTCCCCGATTAGGGATAACTTTCGCTGCTGCCAAAGGCTGATCGGATGCGGCCTCATCTTCGGCCGAAAAATAAACCCCAGGTGACCTAACTAGTTGAGAAATCACCACACGCTCAGCTCCATTAATTAAAAAGGTGCCGTGTGGAGTCATCATCGGAACAAAACCCAGCCATACGGGCTGTTCAGCACCACCGCCATCGGTAAATTCTAGAACTGCTTTCGCGCCGAGCCTACGTTGATAGGTGAGGTCGTTCGCACGGCACTCTGCCTCAGATCTTTCTGCATCGTCAAAAAACGGCTCGGTAATCGAAAATTTAACTCTCTGACCGGCATCCTGTATAGGATTCATCTCGTCAAGTAGCTCTTGCAATCCTGATACTTCATCTACACCGAAATCGACTGGGATAGGCACCGCTCGTGTGAAGTCTGTTCCAAGAAATCGTGCATATGACTTACGGGGCATTTCTATAAGTCCTGGCAAACTCTCAGCAGGACGCTTCGATCCAAATATTTTCTCTTGCTTTGGTAGGGCCCTTCTTGTTCTTACAATTCTCCGCGATCGTATGTCCTGATTCTCACCTGCTTCATTGCTGGTGGAAGTTTTAGAGTCTGACGTCAAGTTGGTACCTTTCTGCTGTAGCTCAAAATCACTAATTCCGAGCTCTAGTTCCAGTCACACGTTGCGTCAGCAAATTACTTTCATATTTTGGAGAAACCTGTTAGACCCTACGAGAGAGAGTTCCAAAGCCGACCATTAGTCGACTTAATTAACTTAGTTTCATCTAATATGAATGAAATATTTGCCTGTCAGTTGTCATGCCCCACGCAACGATTCAACTGATGATTATAGAATGGTGGATAGACTAGCGCAACCGCAACCCGCTCAAACAGGGTAACAGAGCAAATCGTAGGGAAGCGCACCTTTTACCATAGTTGGCACCAGCTCACCTGATTTAAATACGCCTTTGACAAACGCCATGCCGTCAACCTCGGGGGCATCTCTGAATGATCTGCCAATAGAAAATAAATCACCTTCAATGTTCTCACCGGGTTCTTCACTTTCAATGAGTACTTCTACTCGTTTGCCTACTAATTCTTTTGTTCGTGACGAAGAGATATCCTGAGCTAGCATCATGAGCCGACTATACCTATCAGCAACTACTGCTGAATCAACAAATCCTTCGTGCGAAAAAGCAGGTGTTCCCTCCTGCGGTGAGTAACTAAACGCGCCGATATGATCGAATTTCCATTCCTCTATAAAGTCTAGTAATTCTGAAAACTCAGACTCAGTTTCGCCTGGAAAACCGACTATGAAGGTAGTACGTAAGGCGATTTCTGGCATCTCTTTTGTTAAAAGCTCAAGACTTTGATTTGCTTTTCGGAGAGAGGGGCGTTTCATTCTTCTTAAGGTGGCGTCACTGCCATGCTGCAACGGCATATCAACGTACGGAACAATATTAGGTAATCTCGACATAGCTTCAGCAAGTCTTGGGGTGACCTTACCTGGATACGCATACATTAATCGAATCCATGGCACCTCTGGAACAGCTTCAGATAACGCCTCAAGTAAATGTGCTAGTCCATCATTATCTTTGGTGTCTTCACCAAAGGCAGTGGTATCCTGTGCAATCAACACTAGTTCCTTGGCACCAGCATACGCGTGCATTTTGGCTTCCGAAAGCAGTCTTTGCTGATCCCCCGACTTCATTTGACCTTTTATTTTAGGAATAATACAAAATGTGCATGGACGATCGCAACCATCAGATACTTTCAAGTAAGCCGACACAGAAGCGCCAGGCATTGTTGCATCTGGAATGTCGTACTTTTCCTGCGAGGGGCCAAGCTTCATGGCAATGGAGTCCCACTCCTCAACACCAAAGGTGTGATCAACTCCGGGGATTTCTTTTTTTACTCGCTCACTCGCAATCTGAGTAAGGCAGCCTGCAACCCACAATTGTTGATCTTTTCTCCGATTACTGTCTAAATCTCGGATTGCCTCCAGTGATTCGGTGGATGCCTCATCAATAAAGCCGCAAGTATTTACTAGGAGCAGGTCCGCCTCCTGCTTGTCAAAGCTTGGAACATGGCCGGAAGAGCGTAGTGCCGACTCCATACGCCATGAGTCAACCGTATTCTTTGCACAACCCAATGTTTTTAGATGATATTTCATAGACCCTCAGCATAATCGAGTCTGTCTTTACTGGTATATTACGTATACAGGCGGAAAACTCAACCGCATCAATTCAATCGGTTCAAGAATTGGATCATCCCAATCAAAGAAGAGTTTAATCGCCGGCCATTCGGAGGAGGGTCCAAGAGAAAATTGTGAAAAGTCTGCTAACTTGGCTGCCGGAGTACCCCAACCATCAGCATCGATGATTAAGTCTACTTCGGGCACATCGGCAAAAACTTCATCCGGAAGCATGATGCTAAGAAACTGATGCACCACCAAAGCTTTTCTCGGCAAATCGAGAGCAATCACTAAATCCGATAATATTCCCTGAGCTATATCTATCTCCGCAGCCGTTAATCGACCAATATAATCCCCACCAGGAGGAACTCCCGAGTACTCAGTAGCCCATTCTGGATCGAGGGCGAGATGAACATGGGGCCTGCTCAGTAGCGGTAAAAAGCGGTTTATATGCTCCGACACATCTCCCCAACCCACCTGCAGATCAATGAAGAGAAGAAGACCCTCTCGCTCACAAAAATTAGCATATTCCAGCACATTTTCTAATTCGACATGCTGCACGTAGTCACCCAAGTCGCCTGGCTCGCTCTGGGCGATATCCGCAATGTAGTGGAGAGCTCCGATTACGGACCTGTCCGGACCATTTAACTCATCATATTGTTGCAAATAGTCATCCAGTACCTCAGATATTTCATCTAAGGAAAGGCAACCTAATATTCCCATCTGACATATCTCATGAGTGCCATAAAATCCTATAACGGTTGAGTGTTCAAATACTGAGAGATATTTACTTTCTTCTGGAAAGCCAGGGCCAGTCGAGAGGCGTGGATTGACATCGGTCCAGCCTTCAGCTGTAACAAAAGACGGAATCATTATAGTCGAGCCTATATCGGAGCTAATGTTGGGCGAAAGGGTGGCTCGTACCCGTGGCTTCGCTCTGGTCTGGCTCACTACCGCTTCATTCTCCTTAATAATTGGTTCTGGTGTGTGTATAGTCGTCGCTTCTGAACGGATGAGGTTGGTAGTCGTCGCTTCTGAACG
>JAPYRK010000002.1:15693-134988 GCA_029941115.1 Dehalococcoidia bacterium
TAGTCGTCGCTTCTGAACGGATGAGGTTGGTAGTCGTCGCTTCTGAACGAATGAGGTTGGTAGTAGTTTCTGTCTTCTCAACATTCGGATTGATCTGCTGCCTCTTGTTGCTAGAAGAGATCAAACTTGAATTCACAGAATCTTCTTGGCCAGAGAAAGTGTTTGAGTTTATCGTGCTCAAATAAAAAACAAAAATACACACTAGACCGGAACTGAATAAAACAACAGTCAATGACACACCGAAGCTAGGGGGCCAAAACCTATAAGACTTTTCCAATTTTAAAGTCCTGCTATGTCCGCACAAGTCAATGTTGTAGTCGACGAAAGCCTGAAATAAAAGATGCTACTTATTCAATACCAATAGCCAGCACCGACCTTGTAACTTCACCATTCTTCAAGGCATCAAAGGCCTCGTTGATTTCCTCGAGCTTGTACCTGCGAGTTACCAATCCATCCAGATTCAATTTTCCTTGTCTATAGAGGTTAAGAATGTTCGGCATATCGCGGTGAAAACGGGCTCCTCCGTAAAATGAGCCCTTAAGGGTTTTCTCCTCCAGCCATATCATGCCACTGACTTCTATTTTGTCCATAGGCGGAACCATTCCCACAACAACTGCCGTACCACCGCGCTTAGCCATCTGATATGCCTGCTCGGCCGTAACCTTTAGACCGATAGCTTCAAAAGCAAAGTCCACACCACCACCAGTCAATTCTTGGAGTTTAGCCACAGGATCGCCATCGCCTGCATCAATTACGTCAGTCGCGCCGAAATCACGCGCAGTAGTCAATTTATGCTCAACCATATCGACCGCAATGACCTTTTCAGCACCAGCAAGTGCAGCTGCTTGAATAATATTCAAACCAACACCGCCAGCTCCAATTACCGCCACCGTAGACCCTGGAGTGACTCCAGCCGTATTCACTACTGCCCCATATCCGGTCATCACCGAACAACCAACCAAAGCCGCTATTTCAAGAGAAATATCATCCGCTACTTTGACCAAACCCGATGCATAGGTGATTACATATTCAGCGAATCCACCAACATTAGCCATCTGAGTAACCGCTTCACCATCCCTCATTAAACCAGGACTCTCTCTTCGAGGCGCGCCTTGACTACATAAATTAGGGCGCCCACTGTCACAATCCGCACAGTGTCCACACGGCTGGACAAAACCAATTATGACGCGATCTCCGGGCGAAACGTTAGTGACGGCGGAGCCTACCTCACTAACAACTCCGGCAACTTCATGGCCTAAAACTGCCGGGTGACGCGTCGGATATGTACCCTCAATAAAATGTAAATCAGAATGGCACACTCCAGCTGCTATCACTCGAATTACTGCCTCGGTAGGGCCCGGTTTATCAAGAGTTAACTCTTCAATACTCAATGGAGTCTGGGGGGCGTTCAATACTGCAGCTTTCATACCTAATCCTTCACTACTACTCAAAACTTAGTTCTTCTCAAGCTCAACACTTCATGATTATTTAGCCGACTGGAGTAAGACAAGTTGGATGACCACACCGACAGGATCTAACTCCGATCGAACAATCACAAACCGGTCCGCATTCGCCACCTCGAAGAATTCCTCTCATTCCCAAAGCTTTGAGTACTACGCCCACGGCAACCGAAAAAATTACAAAAAAGCTAATTGTGCGTCGCATATCTAAAAAAATATTCCTGTCGAATTTAAAATAGCTTAAGTGTGATTAAAGCATGATTTGATTTTTTTTTCAGGGCTGAATAAATACGGCGACTGGTCTATGCTCAGAAGACATCAAACAAAGTTAATAAATCATCAATCGAAATGGAGAAAATCATGGCAAAGTGCGGGTTTATCGGACTGGGTATTATGGGTGAGCCAATGGCTCGGAATTTGTTAAATGCTGGTAATGAAATAGTCGTTTGGAATCGAACCAGATCAAAAACAGACGCGCTCATTACAGAGGGAGCTCAACTGGGACTTTCACCGAGTGATGTCGCTGAGCAAAGTGATTTCATTTTCATTTGTGTCACTAATTCCCAAGATGTAATCGACGTTGTACATGGAACTGAAGAATTAAAAGGAATTATTGAAGGGGTGAAAAAAGGAACAATCGTCGTGGATCACTCGACAATTGCTCCCGAGGTAAGCAGACAGCTATCAGTTGAGCTCAAAAAACTAGAAGTGCCCTTAATTGATGCTCCCGTGTCAGGCGGCGATAAAGGTGCAATTGGTGGAACACTTTCAATCATGTGTGGTGGTGATGAAAACGCCTTGAATATCGTAATGCCTCTCCTTCAAATAATGGGCTCACAAATTACTCATTGCGGACCGTCAGGCTCTGGGCAAACAGTAAAACTTTGCAATCAAATTGCGGTGTGCATTAACAACTACGCATTAGCTGAAGCTCTCGTATTCTGCAGTTTGAATAATGTTGACCCAGCCGTAATGCTCGAGGCTATATCGGCTGGAGCAGCTGGTTCCTGGCAGATAAGCAATCTTGGTCCGCTAATACTAAAGCGTGACTTCTCTCCCGGATTCAAGCTCGGACTGCAGAGAAAAGATTTAGGTTTGGCGATCGATGCTGCAGATTCAGTCAATATGCCGCTCTTCGGCACTACCCTCGTCGACAGAATGTTCTCCGTTGCTGAAAGACTGCATGGCAAAGATGCTGGAACGCAAGCACTGATCAGCGCATTAGAAACCCTTACAGATACCGAGGTCTCGGGGGAATAAGTAGGTTATCTCGGACTCTGCTGACCCCAGCGATCCCAGTGGGTAACCTCGTCTACAGCCTGACGTTTGGGTTGCGACCACCGACCACGGTTAGGGTAGCCAAGAGGAATGAGTGCCATCGTTAACGCATCTTCAGGGATTCCGAGCAATTGCTTAACCTCCGCTTCATGACCCGCGTATAGCGTTGTTAAAGTAGCTCCAATCCCATGAGCCCTTGCCGCCAACATCAAGTGCTGCACAGCACCGTATATCGATGAACCTGCTCTGGGGCTCGTAGATGAGGCAGTATTACGCTGAATAGCAAAGATCCAAATAGGAGCCTCTTGAATGTGATTCGCTAAATGTTCGGCACTCAAATAATTCTTCGGCCCTAGAGTATCATTTGCATCTTCTCTCTCTAGAATTTTAGATCTCCGAACTCCATAAGCCTGATTCCATCCCTCTCTATACCACTCAGAGATTTGAGCCTTTACGGCCTGATCCTTAACCACTAACCAAGCCCAGCCCTGGCTATTACCTCCTGACGGGCCTCGGATAGCCGCATCTAAGATCTCCCACAATATTTCGTCATCAATTGGATTGTCTGAAAGGTATCTACGCGCAGGCGTCGAATGCAGCGCCTCAATCAAGCCTATCGATTGCTGTTCTTCATTTTCCATTTTGCTGATCCTAACCTTGCTGCGCTCTCTGACTTAATTCCCATACATTACTTGGTTACCACTTCTCGTGTATTAATTCCTATTACAAGCCGCATCGCCTCTACATGCATCATCATCGTAGCGGTTTGTAATAATTCTTCTTCTAAGCACTCACGAATTTTTGAAATCGAGTTCGCATTAATCCCCAATTTGCCTAGCACCAAATCATTCGCTGATAGCGGTGAAGCCAAAAAACGCGATCCTGATTTTGAGTAGTAATACAGTGCTCGGGCTCGTCGGCGAAATTCAGGGTAGGCCTGCAATTCCTTGATTTCCTCCCACACAGGACCAAGGAATTTGGGGAAATGAGCTAATGCCTGATACAAGTCGGGCGGCTTGTCGACTCCCAACACACCAACTATATCGCCCGATTCCTTGAATCCTTTTTCTAACCCTATTTCAGTATTTCTGTGAATTGATTCTCTTTCAGTGAGAGTTCGTGATTCAACACTGCCAGCGCCCCCTACTGAGTCACGATCCAAAGCTTCCCGAAGCGCCGCCAAAATCAATAATATTTGAGGCTGCACATAGTGAAATAAATCTATTGTCTGAGCGAGTTCTCTAGTCTCACTAGATGCTAAAGAGAAAATAGGCTCGTACACCTCTTCGGTTGCATCCATTGCCATATCAGCCATATAACAAGCTGAATTCAAAAATCCCACGGTATCAAGAGAAAATTTCAAGGCTGGCCATACATGTTGCAGATAATCCTGAGTCTCAGCCAATCTCTGGAATGCGGTTGGAATGAAAGGGATATGGAAAGAATGTTTAATTTCCCCGAAAATCAACTCCGACTGATACTCAGACACTAAGGAATCTCCTGAGTCGTCGGGAAATACGTCCCCGCACTCCCAATACTGTGCCTGCTCGAGCCACCCAATATTGACATGCCTGACTATTCCCGACAATCAAGGGTGATCGCCAGTGCCGCAAAGATGAGTGTTCACTCGTAGGCTTTCCAACACCCTCGTGTGCAGGGTCAAATTTTTCAAACTCAACCCACTCATCGTCTTTTCTTATCCATACTTCCAAATTAGCCGACCACGCTAAACATACACCCGCTGCTACATCCCAAATTGACAGTGACCATAGTGGAACCGATGTAAACACCTTTGCCGAAACCATTGCTAATTCAAAAGCAGCACTACCAGTGACTCGATTGTCCCAATGAGGAGTACTTCCTGGCGATCCCCCTGGAGCAGCCCCTAATTTCCGTTTAACCTGCGAAGGCGGATCTGACAAAGTTTGTCCGTTGAGATGGAGTGCGCTCCCGTACCGAGCATGATAAACACCGCTCCCCGTAAGGTGTGTTGTTGAACACCAAATAGCACCAACCACAGGAATTCCTCGATGAAGAAGACCGATCGAGACCGCAAACAAAGGAAATCGGTTAATAAAATTAGATGTCCCGTCGATGGGGTCAATGACCCACACCCAATCTGCATCAGGATTTGGAAGTTGTTGTTCTTCTTCTCCCAAAAGCGTATGTGTAGGAAACCGCTCGGATACTCGTTTCCTGACTTCCGCCTCAATATTCGTATCTATGACAGAAACCGGATCTCCAGGATCACCGTCTGCACGGGGTCTGCGGTGAGGGCCACGGGGTTTGTAATTGATTTCTGGCTCCGAGTTGAGAGCCTGCGACGCCTCAGCACCTGCCCAAGTTGCCAACTCAACCGCAAGTCTCTCGAGTTCTATCAGCTCGGAATCGACAAGCAGTGATTCAGTTTGTTTCGCCATAGTCTGTTCCAATAATCAGCAATCGTCGCTTTACTGTTTGTATGAGTCCAGTATTTTGCACCCAGGCTTGTGCTACATCATCCGACGCATCCTGGCGTGGAGATCTTCCATACTCAACGAGCTCCCGGAATGACGGATATGCGACAAAAGTTGAAAATGTTTCATTACCTTGAAGCGCATTCGTACCGAGGCCAATTACACGGGCCCCTTGGGACTCCAAATCAGGCCATATGTGAGTCGCCAATAGGTCTTTACTGGTTTCTGCGATTTCTTTGCTTTCGTAGGAAAAATCAGCCTGCTCAACTATCGATCCACGTCCAAAAGTTGCTGGGAGTTCACTCGAAGGACCATTTGCCAACCGATAATGTACCTTTGGGCGAGATAACTCTTCGTCCATTAAAAATGGTGTCGCTTCCGAATAATTGACCAAACTTTCTCGCTCAGCATATGTGTGCATCAAATGCTTGAATCGTTCGAGTATCTCCGGATCTTCATAAAATGCTCCAACCTTTGAGCCTGACGAATAGCCAGGAAGACTTCTGCGAGTCGCATACCAATGATCAAAATCCGCATAAACAGAATGGGTGACGACTACCTGGCCTGAGCCGGCAAAACCCCATGTCCCATACGCAACCATTTGCATACCCATCTCTCGCATAGCGGGCCACAAACCGCGACTACTCATTCTCTCGAACGCCCCACGTTGAGCTTTATCAACTTGAAATTCTCTTTGCACCAAAATCATTTTCTACTCCTACAGATGGCAAGTCCTAGGCACTGACTCTAACCCCTGAACCCAACCAAGTGGTACCATCCGCCTTGTATAGAGAGACAACAGTTGAAGTATAGGGGGGACTAAAGAATGACTACGCCTCAAAGACCTCTGCCAGAAGCCAGCCCTGAGACACAAGAATACTGGGATGGAATGAAAAGGCATGAGCTGCGAATTCAAAAATGTAATGACTGCGGAAAAGGGTATTTCTACCCACGACCGTTCTGCCCTGCCGAGGGATGCCACTCGCAGAATGTAGAGTGGTTCACTGCATCTGGTAAAGGAACACTACTTTCGTACGTAATACCGCATCGTGGTCATCCTGCATTTGAAACACCTTACGTCATTGCCGTAATAGAGCTCAATGAAGGTGGAAAAATGATGACAAATCTCGATCTTGGTGGAGCAGAGGCTACACCGGACAACTTGCCGGTTGATGCACCTATGGAAATCGGCTACGAGGATGTTTCTGAGGAAATTACCTTACCAATATGGCACCTAGCCTAATAAACCTGAAAGATTAACTGGAGACTAATTATGCCTGATACAAGAAATCTCAGTCACAAAGTCGCAATCGTAGGAGCGGCTGAAACAGATACTGTAGGAAAATTACCTACTCATTCAACCCTACAATTACATGCCGAGTCAGCGTTCAATGCCCTCGCCGACTGTGGCCTAACAATAGACGATGTGGACGGGCTTGCCACTGCCGGAGTATCACCAGCCGCATTGGCTGAATATCTTGGGATTATCCCAAGATATGTTGATGGAACATCAGTCGGCGGGTGCTCATTTCTAATACATGTGAGCCATGCTGTGGCGGCTATTGCAGCCGGCTATGCCGATGTGATTCTTGTAACTCACGGTGAATCTGGTCGATCGCGTGTGGGAGTGGGTGGAGGAAGTGCAGGCCGTGCAACCCCTGGTGGGCAATTCGAAGCACCATTTGGCGTAGCCGGACCTCCAACGATGTTCTCAGTTCCTGTTGCGCAGCACATGAAAAAATACGGTACGACTGAAGAACAACTTGCTGCTGTATCGGTTGCTACACGGCAATGGGCGGAGAAAAATACTCGCGCAATGATGCGAGATCCAATCACCATCAATGATGTGCTCGAAAGCCGAATCATTGCTTGGCCACTTCATCTCCTGAACTGCTGCCTCGTGACAGATGGCGGTGGTGCACTTGTTTTGGTTTCTGAAGAACGTGCGAAAGACTTTCCAAAGAAGCCGGTATATGTGCTCGGTCGAGGCGAGGCAATCGCTCACACTAATATAAGTCAAATGCTGGACTTCACCGAATGGACTAGTGCTTCTCGACACACGGGACCTGAAGCGTTCAAGATGGCTGGACTAGATCACTCTGCGATTGACCACGCTGAATTTTACGATGCGTTCTCACATCTACCTATCTACGCTCTTGAGTCTTTGGGATTTGTAAAACCAGGGGAGGGTGGTCCGTGGTTTGCGGAGATGAATTCTGCGCCTGGCGGTAAGTTCCCAATCAACACCAATGGCGGTGGCTTGTCGTACACACATACTGGAATGTATGGAATGTTTGCCATTCTGGAGTCTGTTAGGCAACTTCGCGGGGAAGCAGAAGCACAGGTTGACGGCGTTGAAACTTCATTGGTACATGCACCAGGTGGAATGTTTAGCGCTACAAGCACCCTTATTTTAGGAAACCAGTAAAACATAAACTGTTTTGCGGTTTGCTAATTAATCTCTTATAGGGATACAAAATAAAAAGGCCACTGTTGTCAGTGGCCTTTTTATTTTTCAATTACTTATCTGACTAATTTAGGATCTTGCTAAACACCCAAGCCAGGCTTACCTATCATGGTCACTGCCATATTGATCTGTCCATAATGCTGGTTACCGTGATTAATAATTACTTGGCCAATGATCTCATATTTGGCTAGATCACCATTAGGGCGTATGTACATCTCTTCAAGCAAATAGTCCATACTCATATCCTTAATTCTCGGGACAATAGCATCTCTGACGTCTGTAATATATTTCGCCAGTTCGTCTCCTTCGGGAAAAACAAGCGCATAGGCCTCTTCCGGAGTCATGGAAGTGCCCTGATCTACCTTGGGAAGATCCCATTTTTCATTCAACTCTTGCTGGAGCCAGACTGGTTTATCTCGATCAAATGCGAAATGAATCAAATTATCAGCAGTTCTGCCGATATGCCACGCATCGAAACCAATTGAATTACACGGACCTTCGGGTCGATACTGCAATTCTGTAGCCGTAAGATCGGCGACTGCCCGAGCGGTACTCTTCAGAAGTACATCAGTATACGACGCAAGATACTCCTGAATGCTTATCTCAGAACTCATAAAATCCTCCTAAATTCATTTTATCTTTTATTATTAACCTCGTGGCAATCCAAGGCCGCGAGTAGCGATAATATTTCTCTGTATTTCACTTGTCCCAGCTGCAATCGTGGAACTCACTGACAAGAGGTAGGAGTTCGACATATCGCTCTCCATTGCTGCCCATCGGCTTTTAGAGTCATGTATATTCGAATAAAGACCGAATATCCGTGTGCCTGTCAGAGCAATTCTCTGTGACATCTCACTGTTGAATAGCTTAGATACAGATGCCTCATAGTTTGGAATTAGACCATTGTCTTGCATTGAAATAATTCGAAAGGAGAAGTTATACATCACATCAGTCTCAATATATCGATCAGCTATCTGACGGCGATTAGGTTCATATCCCGGGCTTCTCGACTGACCTTCATCAGTTTGAAGAAAATCTCGGAGTTTATTCAAAGTTCTTCTCGAAGCCACAGCGCCAGTAATATTGGATCTTTCGAAATCCAACAGAGTCATTCCAACATACCAGCCTCGATTCTCCTCACCGACTCTATTTGTCGAAGGAACCCGTACGTCTTCAAAAAAAGTCTCGTTAAAATGATGCCGTCCACTCATGTCAATAAGTGGACGGACGGTCACACCCGGAGCATGTTTATCTACGAGCAAAAAAGAAATACCCCGGTGTTTTGGAGCATCAGGATCTGTTCGACACAGAACATAAAGCCAATCAGCAAAATGTGCTAACGACGTCCATATTTTCTGCCCATTAATCACATACTCGTCGCCATCTCGAATCGCTCGTGTTTGTAGTGACGCAAGATCCGATCCAGAACCTGGTTCAGAATAACCCTGACGCCAGTCAACCTCACCTGACAAAATTTTTGGTAGGTGTTCGGCTTTTTGCTCGTCGGTTCCATGGACTATCAAAGTTGGTCCAAGTTGGGATACACCCTGACCACCTACCGAAGGCGCTGCAGCTAGTGACATTTCTTGTTTAAAAATGAATTGCTCCATTGGGGAGAGCCCCGCACCACCGTACTCCTTGGGCCAGTGGGGAGCCACCCATCCTCGTTCGGCAAGTGCATTAGACCAATCTGTAGCTGCGGCTCGAGCCTCAGCGCTCTCAGATCGCCGATCATGCTCCCAGCTACCACCCGAAGCCCTATACCGTTCTGGTAACCGATCCTCTATTACAGTTCGTACCTCACTGCGAAAATTTGCTTGTACGTTATCGTCCGACCAGTCCATATGTTGCCTCTCAAATGTTCTATCCGCTAATCCGAGTGTCTCATGTGTCGTTCAATATGAAAAGGTATAACAATGCACTTAACTTGCTGTCCCGAGTGAGCAAGAACTAAGCTTAAAGAGGTTCGATAATAGCCGTCATCGAGCCCTTCGAATTCTCGATTCTCGGATCCGCACCATACGCGTGAATCTGAGTTTGCATATCCTCACATAGAGTCTTCGAGTCGGTATATACCGCTACATGACCATTCGCATCAACTATCCGAGCCAATGCAAATGCCTTCTCCTGACTATAGCCAAAAATTTTTCCCAACATCTCTATCACGTACTGATATGTGTGAAAGTCATCATCTTCTAGAACAACCTGCCACACTGAATCTAGCTGCTCACTAGTCGAAATGTTAATGTCTGTAGTAGGAAAAGTTTCTCCACGAACGCGCGAAAAGCTAATGTAGGGACTAAAGTTATTCTTGGTAGGTAAATCGATTTTTTTAATACTGGGAGTTACCTGAAAGCTGCTTGCACCAGCTCTTTTGAAGGACTCGTGGAGTTTGACGATGCCAACGGACGAAAAAATGCTCGGGGTGATACTGACAGGCGGTAAAGCCTCTCGCTTAAAACCGCTCTCAAATTTTTTCACGAAATCTCAAATTCCACTTCTGAATCGTCCGCTCATAGCTTATGCCATAGATTTATTAGCCGGCGCAACAATTGATGAAATCGCTATAGTTACGAGCCCAAATGATCAAGAAACTGAGCTTATCGCAAAAGACTACAGGCCAGATTTAAAGATATCCACACATGTTCAAGCAATGCCAATGGGATCCGGGGACGCGCTCGCAGCTTGCGGGTCAATTTTAAAAAATAGACCGGTAGTCGTGGTAGCTGTTGATACGATTTTAGAGGAAAGTTCACCTCTCATAAATCAACTTACTGATCAAATTCACACTTTCATTACCGGTGGCTGGGACGCTTGGCTCCCACTTCACGAAACTGATCGTCCATCACAAATGGGGATAGTAGAAGTAAGCGCTAGCGAGCAAATTATTTCGATTGAAGAAAAGCCCGATGTGCCTAAATCCAATCTGGCGCTTGTCGGAATATGGATGTTGACCCATGAAGTCGTGGAACGAATCTGCTTAAATCCTGAAGTTAGTTCTAGAGGCGAAATTGAAATTAGCGGAATGCTCGAAACTCTTCATCGGGAGAATGCATCTGTTGGTGGACGGGTCTGGAACGGAGCTTGGTTAGACACAGGTACTCTATCCGCCCTACTCAAAACCCAAAAGATACTTCTCAGAGGAAATCAATCTTTAATTGATCCGTCTGCTGAAATTAACGACTCGACAATTCAGGATAATGTCGTTGTCGGACCAAATTGCCAACTCACCAATGTTGATCTAAAAAACGCACTAGTAGCACCAGGCACAGTACTCCAAAATATTCGTGGACACGACGTAGTGATAAGTCCAGATGGCCAATTGACTTCAGTGATATAGATTGGGACAGAATGACTCAAGAAGAAGTATTGGAAGTAGATATCCTAATATGCGGAGCTGGAGTCGTCGGGCTCGCAATTGCGATGACTCTCGCAAAGAAATATTCAGTAGCTGTTGTTGAGCAACACCCTGGGCCTGCTCGAGAAACATCATCACACAATAGTGGTGTGATCCACGCAGGGATATATTACGAAACTGGAAGTTTAAAGCACCGGCTGTGTCAGGAAGGCAATCGCAGAATATATGAGTGGTGCGAATCCCACTCGGTCGACGCCGTTCAAAGTGGAAAACTAATAGTCGCTTTTGATAATTCAGAACTTGACCAGCTGCAAGAGGTTTATCAGCAGGGCATTAAAAACACGGTACCTGATTTTGAACAAATCACGATGAAAAAAATTAATGATTTAGAACCGGAACTAAACGTTGCCGGAGCGCTCTGGTCTCCGTGGACAGGCGTGGTAGATGCTTACAATCTTGCTAAGTCTTACGAGCGAGCTGCCTTAGAAGCTAATACCATCATCGCTTATCAACATAAGCTAACAAATATTAATAAGTTAGGATCGCAGTTTGTAAGCACTCTGACGGATACAAACCAGCATATATCGACTATCAAATCCGATGTTCTCGTGAACAGCTCCGGTTTGATGGCGGATCAAATAGCCAGTATGGCTGGCTATCCTCTGGGCGGTGATGAGAAAAAAGGACTACCTGTACTAAGTCAGTCTATAAACCGAGGGCGCTACTACGACATCATTAACCCTGATATCTGTCGGTTAATCAGTCGCCCCATATATCCGTTACCCGATCATCAGGCCGGCGGGCTTGGAGTTCATCTAACGACTGACACTAACGGGGGGCTTCATCTTGGCCCATCAATGGAATGGATGAACGAAGATGAAATCCCCCAATATCAAAACGAGCCCGATGAGGTCTGGCTAGCGGCATTTCTTGATGCAGGAGTTAGATTCCTTCCGCATCTAAAAAAAGAACACTTGGCGCCAGGTCAAGTCGGTTACAGACCAAAAATTCAAAAAGAGGGAGAAGGATTAACTGATTTTCTCATATGGAGAGATAAGGGCTATATACACTTGGGTGGCATTGAATCTCCTGGTCTTACAGCATCGCTACCAATCGCAGATCAGGTTAAAAATCTAATTGACTAGGCAAGTCCGTCTGACCGCTAAAGACGAAGCATCTGGCACGAAATCCTACCTCGACGACCACAAGTGAGTCAGCGGTAGGCAAACCGATTTAATCACCCCTTCCCTTCTGCATAAGATCAAAGCGCGGTTCAGTCGACTAATCGAAACACGGGAACAGGATATTCACCTTCATCTTGTTGCTCAAAATCAACCTTCACCCTCATACCAATTTCTATATCAGTGGTTGGGTCATCGACTCCGACAATCGTTGAAAGCATCCTAAAGCCCTCATCAAGATCGATATAAGCCACTGAGTAAGCGCCAAGCTCGGCAAAACTAGGTGATCTGTTCTGTCGCACAACCGAATAGGTATAGACAGTGCCTAAACCAGACGATGTGTGCCATGAAAGATTTCCATCACCGGTAATCGTAGAATGCGCTCTTGGGTAAAAAATTACGTTGCCATCAGAGTCTTTTTGATAGCGAAGCTCGTTTTTCTTACAGCCTTCCCAAAAATACTCGCTATCTTGCTCGGGAAATGCTGGTTGCGGTCTATTCGGCATATGAATTTATCCTTTTCAATTACCAATGCTGTCTACTACTTAATCTGCTGCCAGAATGACTGTTCCACCGGTGTGCGTAGCCCCTAAAAGGCCACCATTTCCATGTGCAACCGCTAATTTAGCATTTTCTACTTGACTGGTTGATTCACCTCGAAGTTGCCTTACAGATTCAAGCAATAGAAATAAACCGCGCATACCGGGATGGTTCGAGGAAAGGCCACCACCATCCGTATTAATAGTCAGTCCAGGACGATCCCAACGCAAATGGCCGTCAGCTATAAATTGCCCTGCTTCACCCTTTTTACAGAACCCAAGATCCTCGAGCATTACTGCGACCGTTATTGTGAACGAGTCATAAATCATTGCGATATCAATATCTTCTGGGGTTATGCCTGCTTGCTGAAAAGCTATAGGAGCGCTCTGTGCGCCGGCTGAAACGGTGATATCTCCATCATTCTCTCTATACTTTGTGGCCTCACCACTGCCAAGTATCCAAACTGGTTTCTTCTTTAAATCGGCGGCGACTTCAGGAGATACGAATACCGCCGCACCACCACCGTCTGAAATCATACAACACTCAAGGAGGTGAAGCGGATCCGCCAGAACACGCGACTCTAAAACATCGTTAACTGAAATTTCTCTTACACCCACGAACTGTAAATCAGTCATCGCCTGAACGGCCTCAGGGTTTCTCATAGCATGCGCTCGAGTGGCGATTGATATCTCAGCTAATTGTTCCGTCGTGGTGCCGTATTGGTGCATATGTCGTTGCGCCACCATCGCATAGTTCGAAATCAACGTCGACCCGTACATATTTTCCATATTGCTAAGCCAAGTACCGCCACCTCGTGGTCCGCCGGTTCCAATCGGTGTGCGGAGCGTGGCAGCTTTAGAACCGTATGACGTTACAGCGACTTTACATTTACCTGACGCAATATCTCTAAGAGCGTGAGCGGCATGGAATTCGTACGAGGATCCGCCTACCTGGGTCGTATCTATGACAGTCGGGTTCATCCCAAGATAAGCCGCCAGACCTAGTCCGCCGCCGCCGCCTTCGCCATCGCCTGCATCGTACAAACCGTCGACATCTGCCCAAGATAACCCTGCATCATCAAGAGCAGCCTTAATACTTGCTGCCTTGATCTGCATTGAAGAAACACTGGGATCTACTCGTTTCGGCCATTCGTATATGCCACCAATTGCGGCTTTTCGTTCCTGAGCCATACTGTAGTCCTCCTAAAAATTCGTAATACTGCGAACAATCGAAAGGTTAATCGGCTCGAGCCAAGACCACAAGGGGGGGCTAAGGAAATCAATGCTTCAGACCTCTACGGTCGTATTTGGCCATCGCCCAATACTATCCATTTGTAAGATGTGAGCTCACGCAAGCCCATTGGACCTCGTGCATGCATCTTTTGAGTTGAGATACCTAGCTCACACCCCAAACCAAACTCACCGCCATCATTAAAACCAGTGCTGGCGTTGACAAAAACAGCCGCCGCATCCACTGAGTTTAAGAAGTGTTTTGAGCTTTCTGTTGAACTGGTGATGATTGCTTCTGAATGACCTGTTCCGTGTTTCCCGATATGATCCAACGCGTCATGCATACCATCTACCAGTTTGATAGAACAATTTAACGAAAGCCATTCAGTATCATAATCCTCTGGTTTTACCGGAAAAACAGTTGCCGCTTCATCAATCATAAGAATACTTTCCGAATCCGCATGGAGCGTGACTCCCATTTTTGCCAACACATTCGTTAGGCGGGGAACGAATTGCGGCGCTACTTCACGATGAACTAGAACAGTGTCCAAGGTATTGCAAACGGACGGACGCCTGGTCTTCGCGTTCACAACAATATCGATAGCCATTTGAATATCTGCGTCCAAGTGTACGTAGGTATGACACACGCCTACGCCCCCTGCCACAACCGGCATCCTAGCCTCATTCTTCACCTTATTGATTAGTCCAGAACCGCCTCGAGGCACTACCAAATCAATGTACTGATCTGCTGCCAATATAGCGCTGACTTCTTCACGATCCGTCGACTCTATAAACTGCAATATTTTTGGGTCGAGGCCGGAACTTTCAATCGCACGCCGAGCAATTTCCGCTAAGAGAGACGAAGTTCTATGAGCATCCGATCCAGATCTTAAAACGACTGCGTTTCCAGACTTGACTGCGATGGCCGCTATATCGATAGTTACGTTAGGACGCGCCTCATAAACGGATGCCATAACTCCCAACGGCACACGCATCTTTCCGATCTTCAGTCCATTCGGCCTCTCCGACATATCCTCAATATTCCCGATGGGATCAGGAAGGCTTGCTACCTCTCTGACTCCCTCACTAATAGCGACAATCCGTTCATGATTTAAGGTCATTCGATCTACAAATGCCATATCGAGGCTATTCTGAGCCGCTTGCCTTAATTCATCTTCGTTAACCGCAAGTATCTTCGATTCGGAACTTACGATTTGTTCAGCTAACAACTCCAACGCTCTAGTCCTGACTGCGTCAGTTGAATTGGCCAATTCACGACTCGCTTCGCGAGCTAAACGACTTTTATACGTCGCCTCTGAATCTTCATAAGCAGAATGGTCTTCGTTATTCCTACGATCAGTCATAAAACAAGTCTACAGGATTAACGTTTCACAACAAGAGAGCTCACGGACGTAGGATTCTTCTTGCCACGAGTTTCACCAAGTGAAACTATTTCAGCTTTTATTTGTGATTCTGATACGTCTAATAACACTGCTGAACCAAGACGCCACTCTAGGTGATGCGGTAGCGTTGGTGAACCCGAGTTAATCAGTAAAACGTCGTCTCTATACTCTAGTCGCGCAACATGTGTATCACCAGCAATTAAGACATCAATCATATCGATTGATTCTCCCGGAAATGCCTGATCGATCAATACGTCCATTGGCCTGTCTTCGGGTCTAAGCTCATGCACAACTCCAAATCGCCATCCCTCTAATTCGATTCGGATTTTGTTCGTTGCACGCTTATCTTCAAAGTCGTCATTATTACCCTTAGCACATATCACAGGAGCGAATTGTTCGCACCAGTCGAGAATTGATGGTCTTACCACATCTCCCGCATGAATAATCAAATCTGTGCTGACCAAAAAATTAGCTAGCTCCGGACCAAGACCATCTGGAGTTTTGTGAATAGAAGGCAAATGTGTATCAGAAATAATGGATATCAGCACAAATATCTATTCCGCCAACTCTCGAGCAGACCGTAAGGTTCGAGCGGTACTCAGTATTGTCTTGCCACCGACATAGAGCACCACAAGCCCAAACAATCTTGTCAGCATTGTTTCGTCCAGATTTTGAGCTAGTAATCCCGCCAGGAAACCAACTACGATCGCACTCGGAGCAACCCAAATAACCGTCGGTTTGTCTACAAACCCGGCACGCACATTTGTGATTGTTCCAGAGATTGCTGTAAGCACGACTACTATTAATGACACGCCTTGAGCGTCTAACTGATTAAGTGATAAGAGCAATACAAGCGCTGGTACAAAAAGTGTGCCACCACCTATTCCTAATAATCCACCAAATGCTCCACCTGTTAATCCAATCACTAGTGCGAGTATCGTCTCTTTACTCAAGAACTGCAGCTGTGAATCCGATATGGCGTCTGGGCTGACCATCGTTATCATTCTTATACCTACTAGGAAAAGAAAACAAGCAAATATTAATCTTAGCCATACATCCGGTAAGTTATGCATGGTGCGAGCCCCTATTTGAGCTCCCAGAATCGCTCCACCACCCAGAGCTAAAACGAGAGCCCCCTGCACGTGCCCCTCACGCAAATATGGAATAACAGCAGCGATCCCTACAGAAATCACTATCGCGAGCGATGTCGCATGAGCCTGCCGCTGAGGCATTTTCAGGGTTCCTGTAAGCAACGGCACCAGAACGGTACCTCCTCCGATTCCTGTTAAACCAGAGGCTGATCCGCCGGCAATGCCGACCAATAGAGACTTTAATTTCATAAAACTAGGTGTTCCATAATCGAACCATTACTTACCTGTAAAATTGGCCTTACGCTTTTCAACGAAAGCTAGCCTTCCCTCACGAACGTCTTCACTCTTGCTAATTTGTCCCTGCGCGACCCATTCAAATTCTATTTGCTCTTGAAGCGAAGACTCCCACGTATGTTGGACCTCACGCTTCTCCCACATCAGTGACAAAGGAGGAGACGTGGCCAATTCACGTGCGATCTCCAGCGCATGATTTCTCGGATCTTCGACCGAAGCATTTGCTAGTCCGATGCGCACCGCCTCTTCCGCATCAACCTCTCGACTGGTATACATCAACTCAAGTGCTCTACCCTGACCGACTAGCCTCGGTAGATGGTAGGTCAGACCGCAATCAGGACCAAGCGCTCTGCGAGTAAAAACCGTTAGAAATCTTGTGTCCGGGCCGACATATCTAATATCAAAAGACAATGCTAGCGACATTCCTCCCCCGGCACAAATTCCATTGATAGCGGCTATGGTTGGTTTATCAATTGTTGCCATGGCCATCCCGACCTTACTAACACCCATTGAGTCTTGTGGTCCAGGTCTCGGATTTGATGAGGTTTCCTGCCCAGGATCATCTGATGTGAGATCTGCTCCGGCAGAAAATCCTCGACCTTCATGAGTGGCTACGACCACCCTTACATCTTCATCTGCATTCAATCTTCTACCGAGTTCAACAATCTCGTAAAACGTACGAGTTCGCATCGCATTTAATTTTTCTGGTCGAACGATTTGCCATTCAGCAACCTTGTCCACTATTGTGACTCTTAAATCTTCAAAATCGTCGTATCGCATATATCAGCTCCTCACAAAATATTTAAGTACATTTCCAAAAACAATAACAAAACGTTTTGCCTAAGATAAGCCTTATGAATAAGAAAAAACAAATGGTAAATAAAAAATCAACTAAATTGAACCTCGCCGAATACTGTATAAAAAGATGGGCAGAGAGTGACACTGATAAAAACCGTACGGCATTCACCTTTGTCGATGGTGAAAATAAAGACACTCAATGGACATATGCAGAAGTATGGGAAGAGACCCTGCAAATAGCCTATTCACTTGCAGCCCTAAGTCTTGAACAAGGTGACAGGATACTATTGCGCCTGCCCCATAACCCGGATCACGCCTTTGCTTTTTTCGGCGCCGTGGCAGCAGGTCTTGCCCCAATACCACTCTCTCCGCAACTCACACCAAACGAAGTAGAGATAATCGCAGCTGATAGTGGAGCAAAATGCATTCTAATCGATTCCATGAATCCATTAGATGACGCCGTAACCTTTGAAAATATAAAAAATATTTCTATACAACAGATGAAATCAAACTCTGTTGAAATTCCACTACCCACGACTTACAGTGAAGAACCTGCATTCTTCGTCTATACATCCGGAACTACATCACGACCCAAAGGTGTGGTGCATGCACATCGAAGTGTCCTTGGTCGTGAACTGGTCCGAGAAGGTTGGCTAGATTTCAACACCAGCGATATAACGCTCCATGCCGGAACTATAAATTGGACGTACACTCTCGGTGTCGGCTTAATGGACGCGTGGAGGTGGGGATCCCATGCCGTGCTTGCGGGTGGCGAACCTAATCCCCAAAAATGGCTGCCACTGATTGAGCGTCTCAAAGTGACGATTTTTGCTGCGGTTCCTACTGTCTTCCGACAAATACTTAAATACGGGACGCCTGAATCTCATGACCTCAAAGAACTCAGACATGTTCTTTGTGCCGGCGAGCCACTCCCAAGCACGCTAAGAGAGGAATGGACTGATAGATGCAAAACACCGATGTACGAGTCACTAGGAATGACTGAAATTAGTACCTACATCTCTAATGGCCCGCGCGTGCCGGTGGTTCCGGGTTCACCGGGACAGCCTCAAATCGGACGGAAGGTAGTGATTCTAGAACCCGACTCCGAATCAACAGAGCCATTACCAACTGGAACAGTTGGTATGCTCGCGGTCCATCGATCTGACCCTGGACTAATGATTGGTTACTGGCAAAGACCGGATGAGGAAAAAACCGTATATCGGGGTGACTGGTTTATTGGTGGAGATTTAGCCTCAATGGATGAACACTCTAATATTTGGTTCAACGGAAGATCAGATGACATCATTAAATCTTTTGGATTCAGACTCTCGCCCCCAGAAATAGAAAGTACCATCGCAAAACATCCTTCTGTTAATGAAGTTGCAATTATCGGTCTTTCAATCGACGCTCAAAAGACGATAGTAGTGGCATGCGTCACCGCGTCGACCGACAACGAACTAAATTTTGAGACGCTCAAAGAATTTTGCGAGGTTAATCTTGCAAAGTACAAACAACCCCACGAGTGGATTGAGTACAAAGAACTTCCACGAACAAGAAACGGTAAATTACAGAGAAACGAATTGGTGAAAGAGCTAATTCGTGAGCGTAACCTTTAGAGGTTTTGCTCTTTACAGAGATCTTGGTCATACAAAATATGGCCTGTAAACGTGCTCGGTTGCTCACAAATCCATACCGATGACTTGGCCATCTCGTCAGCAGCCTCAAATTCAAGAATCGGATTGTCTGGGTCATTTTCCGCCCAAATATTACCGGGCGTCTTAATTCTGCCTTGAGGAGATAGAACGTTAACCTTAATATTATCGGCCTGTAGCTCGCGCGCTAACCCCTGTGAAGCCCGTTCAAGTCCTGCCTTCACCATACCGTAAAAAGCACCATCTCCTTGTCTAACATTCTGGTAGGGACCAGGGCCTGGAAAAACAGCAGCTACAGAAGAAATATTAATTAAGTCTCCGGCTCCAGCACTCTTTAAATACGGTAGTGCAGCCTTCATTAACAAAAGTGGTCCACGAAGATCGACTTGCCAGATCAGTTCAATATGCCGGTCTAAGACAGATTCGAGAGAACCTGGCACAAGAATGGCAGCGTTGTTTATAACAATATCTAAACCGCCACATTTTTCAGCTGCCTCGGCAACACCCGCTGATATGCTCTCCGGATCGCGCATATTCATAACTACTGGAATTGCTTTGCCGCCGCTTTCGTTAATTGACTGTGCAACGCTATGAATAGTTCCAGGTAACCTCTTGTCGGTTACCTCTACTGTCCGTGCTGCCACCACAACTTTTGCGCCAGCAGCCGCAAGTGCTTTTGCCATGTATTCCCCGATACCCCGACTGGCGCCTGCTACAAGTGCCGTTCTTCCGTCTAAGCTTCCCATGTTTCCCCCCTTTTATTTATCAAGATTAAGAATATATCAAACTTCTGATTATGATCCGACTACCCGCGCCTCATGAGCTAAAAGCCAAGACTTTCTTGAAAGGCCGGACGCATATCCAACCAGTTTTCCATTAGTCCCAATAACTCTATGACACGGAATAGCAATTGACCACGGATTCTTACCAACAGCTCTGCCAACCGGTCTAAAGCTTTTAGGTCGGCTAATAGCCTCGGCTATTCTCTTATAACTAGTTGTATCTCCATAGGGAATAGACAGCATTTCAGACCACACATCGTTCTCTAAATCACTGCCGGAAAAATGATAAAAAGGTATTTGAAAGTCTTGAAGTTCACCGAGGAAATATTTAACCAATTGATTCTTTACACAGATAGCAACAGCAATCCACTCCTCTTGAATAGGAAAATCCGAGTCACCGAAATTAAGTTTTGGATCGACCAATAACTGTTTTTTTAATGCTTTCATCGATGACTTAAAGCTAGCTCGAGATTCGTTATAATTTGCGAACTCACTATCAGGATTATCGTGCTTTATTCCAGAGATATATGAATTAGCGCCCGTGACCGTAAGTATGCCCAAAGGCGTATCCATCGCAAAATCCCAGCAGTAAATCTCAGTCATTACGCCTTCCTTCTGATCTCGAAGGACTATCCTTCATCTGTTCGGTCGCGGAGAGCGTAATCAATCGCTATCTTCGTCAGTCGCCTGTCATCTCGCTCAATTACGGTGAATCGCAGCTTCGCATATTCCATCCACTCATCTTTTTCAAGAAACCTGCGTGAATGTTCCAAAATAAGGCCGCTCACCGTACTAGCAGCTACACCCGTTAAATCAACATCCAGTTGCTTTGAAAGGTCAACTAACAAAACACGTCCATCAACTTCAATCGGAAGTGACAAAGTCTCTCCGTTCAGCTCTTTTGTGACATCACGGTCAGTTCCCGATTCAGATAGAAGCGAACCAAATATTTCCTCAATAATATCCTCTAACGTTACCAGTCCGGCTAAAGTCCCAGACTCATCAGACAAAACAACCATATGAGTGTGGTTTTCTCGCATGACTTGTACCAATCGCTCAACCGTAGCTGTTTCACTCTCAAAAATAGCTGGTCTTGCGATATCTTCTACCCGCAAGTCAAAAGCTGATTCCGTCATTTGTATCGCCGCATTTATATCAGAGACATGAATAACATGAGTAATGCTATCCGTATCGTTGCCGTAAGCGGGTAATCTCAAGAATCCATTTTCTGAAAGTAAACGTGATGCTTCCCTGATGGTTGAAGAACTTTGGATTGTGACCATGTCCAAACGGGATACCATGATCTCCCTAGCCTGCAAATCATGTAACGTAAGCGCGCCTAGTAACGGTTGAGCCTGCTCAGATTCAATCTCACCTGCGTCTACTCCGGTTAAAATTGCAGCTCTTATTTCGTCAGCAGAAAGTGCAGAATCTACGCTTCCGTCAGCGTTATCTTTACTACGGTCAACTCGAAATAAAGTGTTAGATAATAATTCCAGTAAATGTGAAAGTGGTGCAACCAGCCACATCCACAGGCCAAGAATTGGAGCCATAAAACGAGCAAGTGTGAACGGGCGTATAAGCGCAAATCCTTTAGGCAACACTTCGCCGAATAGAACCAGCACAATCGTAACTACTGCCGTGGCGAGAAGTACGCCCATTCCCTCGCTAAGACCGAAAACAGAGGTCGCCAAGGCGCCTGCTGTGGCGGCAATAGCCGTATTTGCCAGGTTGTTACCTAACAGTATTCCATTTAAAAGTCTCTTTGGTCGAGTTAAAAGCCTTTGAATCCTCCGTGCACTTATCTTATCCTTTTCGGATCCGTCTTCGGCTAGGTAATCCAGCCTCGGTCGGGACATAGAAAGAAATGCTGTCTCCGAGGAAGAGAAAAAAGCCGACATTATCAAAAGTGCCAAAAGAGCGGATAACTCTAACATCATTTAATCAGTTACTTCTATCACTATTTTTTAACCAAAGCATTGTGCACAGCTCTGCTCTCTACCGAATTACATATCTGAAACTGTAACAAATAACACAGCGCCTGTCCCCTTCGTTTACAGAGACATCACCATCGACTCAACACTAGGTGGGTGTCAATTTTCTTTGATAAAACAATTGGAAATTCTCTTCTGGAAAAAAAAGAAGTCTCCGTGAGCGCGTTTGCAATAGCCTCGGCCGCATCTTGATAATCAGCCTTATGGACAACAACCGAAAATTCACAACTAATACGTTCAGCGATAACCCCATAAGTGCGCACTAAGACCTCGCTGATAGAAGTTGAATCTAGTTCTGTCAATCCACTCAAGCCTATTAAATCCAAAACCAATCTTATTTCATCTGGTCTGTGCACTGTTTCAGCAGTGATTGGAAGTCCGAGCGCATCGGCACCAACCAAACAAATCATGTGGGTAGTCGAATCCGGCAATATCGGTTCTTCAAGTTTAGGTGCCTTGAATGGCCTCATCCTTGAGCCGTCAGCGTTGACAAGTACGGCAGCAACTTGCCTAAGCTGCGCAAGCTGCGAAATCTGTCTACTATCAAGCGGACTAAATCGCCCTTTATCTCCGGGGTCGACGGAATTCGAAACCACTATAGTGCCTGGAGGAGGGACTGTAATTCCTATGTTCATCGCATCTGTGAAAGACCACACTGCTGGAGTGGGTGTCCCAAGCGTAAATCGAGTCGTTCCGCAAATAATGATTGTGGCAGACAGATCAGCTGCCATTGACGCAGCCAGTGAAAAAAGAATGGTGGTCTTCCCTCCTGCGCCTACTATAGAAATAACCGGGGTCTGATCACCTAGAGAATCTATATCAAGAAAATTATGTAAGGAATTATTAAGTTTCAATTCGAAGCACTCGCTAATCTAAAGTAGATTAATTAAGGATCCCAACTAATGGCCGAAAAAATCATTCGCTCTGGAATAATACTAGCTGGTGGACGATCTCGGCGAATGGGAGTTGATAAGGCAAATTTAAAGTTCCACGATAAATCACTACTGGCGCATGTAACGTCCACCCTAAGCACGATCGAACGGCTTGAAGAAATATGTATAGTGAAAGCAAATAGACAGCAATTGCCTAATGACTTAACCGTTGATATTCCTACGGTGATAGTGGAAGATGAGATATCTGGCGAGGGACCACTAATTGGAATCGCTGCCGGTCTCAAAGCCACTAAAGGCAATATTTGTTTTATAGTTGCTGTCGATATGCCGTGGATTCAACAAAGCCTGCTTCTATATTTATCTCAAGTTCTGGAAACAGCCATCACAAATCAGCCAGAGAAAAATATAATGTGGGTTCTTCCAGAATCTAGTCACCCGCAACCATTGTGCTCGGTCATGCACCGCAACGCCCTGCCAATTATCGAAAGAGCAATTAGTAATTCTGCGCGTGCCCCTGGCCGTCTAGTTAAGGAACTAAATGCAATCAAAATAACGCGAGATAAGTGGATAACCTATGACCCCAACGAGCTCTCATTTCGTGACCTTGATACTCCAGCCGACTTAAAAAGGGCTTTAATAGAAAAAGCCTAGGAGCGTAGTTTCACAGCGCTCTCGCCGGATCAAATGAATTATCAAGAACATCCGAAACTTTGCTATCGGTATCTTCCTCGAACTGACCATTCAAATCATTGATCAATAATTGAGTAACAATAATCTTGTACGAAATAGTTAAGGGGGTAAGCGCAAAAAGGTATATTGGCATAATCAATAGCAGCCCCGCAAACCCAATTAGAGATACGAACGGCAAGATAACTAAAAACTGAACTGATTCTACTATCAGTAACCAAAATGCAATGGTGCGAAAAAGCTTCCGAGCCCAGCTGAAAGACATGGAAAAATTTACCTTTAATCCAAATTTTTTGAAAATAATAAGAGGTAACCAGAAAAATGTCGTGTAGCTCCAGCTCAGCAAAATTATCTCGCCTAGCAGTAGTAGAAAACTACTCTCACCTGTACCAAAAAAAGTTGACATTCGCAACAAAACGGCCCAGTGGCTACCCGAAGCCAAGCTGATCGAAGGTAAATTCATTGTCTCACTTGCCTCAGATATTTCTATAGCAGCCCTACAATAGCTTGCAATTTCAGGCCATGAATCTATCGAAGTCAGGCTAATTGTGCCAAGAATAACTATATTCGCAATCACGGAATAGAAAATAATAGCAGGAGCTGCGGACATACTTATAAAAAAGACTTCTCTAAACTTAAACTCTAAACCTCTATATTTTCGGATAAGTGCAGCAGCGAGCGAGCTTAGTGCGAAATTCCAGATGATTAGCCCGACCACGGATATGGCGCCAAATATGACTGCCACTGATGAACAAGAAATTTCTTCGTTTTCAACAGTATCTAGACCAGAAAACGCTGCCACAGAAAAAATTACTATAAAACTTGACACTACTATCCCGACAACACCCAATGGCAACAGAACCAGTGTCTTAAGTTCGCTGCGTAACAACTTAATCGCATTGCTCAAGTTAGAGCGATGGCTCACGCGTGGACTGGGCTCCCTCGGCCGTTCGTCTTGAACTTGGTTATCTGAAAAATCATGCACCCGATAAGTCTAACCATATAGCTCTCTACCCAAGAGTATGTTCTAGACCCCAAATAGTGTTCACGGGTATCATTACAACATGAATCTTGTTATACCAGAGCTATTTACTTGGAAAGAAACTATCTATTCCCTGATAACGTTGTTGTGCTTTGCAATTGCGGGCATCGTGATTTCTTGGGCAATAAATCGATACGTTCATAAATGGGTCGGTGGCACTTCAAATAATTACGACGATCTGATTTTACAAGCAGTTCGGGGTCCGATTACATGGGAGCTAATTCTCTTTGGATTGCTTTTCACCACTCAAACAACATCCTATATCGGCGATGTCGCAGCGGAGGCCACTTTCAGCGTTATTCAAGCGCTGATGATAGTTGTTGCTGCCCTCGGGCTAAAAAATATAATTACCGGACTAATAGAGGAGTTTGCGACAAAACCCCAGTCGGCACCTGAGGAAGATTTCCAAATATCTGATCTAGTAGATGCGAAGGCTCTCCCCTTTTGGAGAAGACTCTTCAACGTCGTCATTATTTCGCTGGGTGTTCTCTTTGTTTTTCAGGCGCTTGGAGTCCAGATATCACCAATTCTTGCGGGGCTAGGAATTGGTGGGATCGCGGTAGCTCTCGCGATTCAACCCCTACTTTCAAACCTCATCGCCTCCTCCTTCATGCTGTCAGATTCCTCGCTCCGCGTTGGAGATTTGATCGAGATCGAAGGTACGACTTTTGGATACGTTGATGATATCGGCTGGCGAGCGACACGAGTCCGGACCTTTGACAACAATATAGTGATGATCCCAAACGCTACTCTCGCTAACTCAACAGTCACAAATTTTGATAGTACTGATCCCGCCGCTGACGCGCGCCTCGTTGTTGGTGTCGCATATGAAGTCGATCTGGACCACGTGGAACAAGTTTGTCGAGAAATCCTTGAATCTTTAAAAAGTGATTTTGTCGAAATCACAATTACTGAAAGAGATCCAGTCGTGATGTTCACTGCTTTCGGTGATTCAAATATCGATATTCTTCTAAAAATAAGGTCTAAAACTCTAGCCGACTCTTACACCCTCAAACACGAACTGCTTAAGCGAACTCACAAGCGATTCCAAGAGGAAAATATCGTTATTAACTATCCAGCTCGTCGCCTCATCCTTGAAGAGGGCGATACGACCGGACTAATTAGATCACCAAATATGTAAACGAAATATTCCTAGCCTATGTGCGAAAAAAGCTGGAGAGACTACCTCTACTTAAGTAATGAGAATTTAGAAAAGTACTGTTCGATTGAGGCGTTCAGAGTGCCCGGCCCCGGCGGTCAGAAAAAGAATGTGACCAATTCAGCTGTTCGAATAAAACTGAAAAACAATAAAGAAATTGAAGCTATTGCATCAGAATCGAGGTCACAACACCAGAACAAACTCAAAGCTATAAAACGCCTTAGGCTAGCAATAGCAGTGAAACTAAGATCTGATGTAGCAAGCACAGCTCTAGACGATCTACAAAAAAATAATTACCTATTAATCAATCCAAAGAATTCAATGTTTCCAATTACCACTGCGATCCTCTTCGATCTACTCGAATCGAAAGCCTGGGATCATCAACGATTGGCCAGAGATTTTAACATCAGAATAAATCCTTTGATTCGTACTTTAAAAAAAGACCGTACAGTGTGGCGAGCCTTGACCGAGGAGAAAAGCAAGACTAATCTTCGTCATTCCGGAAATTCTTGAAGCCAAATACAGCTTTTTGTATTAGTAAAGGGTATTCTTGTAAGAGAGAAAAGGACTTCTGAACAATGCCTAAAGTGCAATTAGTTGGTGCAACGGGATATGGCGGCTTGGGGATGCTGGAATTAATTCTTGCACACCCGGACTTTGAAATTAGTGGTCTAGTTGCACGAGACGTCAGATCTGGTCGAAAAATTTCTGACATCTATCCCCACCTTGTTGGAAGGTGCGATCTCGAAATTACAACTGTGGACCAAGTAAACATAGGCGACGACGCCGATATAGTTGTTTTCTCTACACCTGATGGTGTCTCACAACAGTACGCAGAGAATTTATATGATAAAAAAATTCGATTTATTGACTACTCGGGAGATTTTCGATTCGAGTCTCAAGTGGATTATGCAAGCTATGCTGGAAAGCATCCTTCAATCCAAAATGCCGTCCACCAAACACCGAGCTTGCTAAACGCTGCGGCATACGGGGTCTCTGAACTGAATCAACAGGCAATCTCAAATTCAACTATAGTCGGCAATCCAGGATGCTTCGCTATTGGCATTATTTTAGGACTAGCTCCTCTTTTTAAGCAGAATCTAGTTACGGAGCAAACCGCATCAGTGGATGGATTAACAGGCTCTTCTGGTGCCGGGAAAAAACCTGCACCGTTACAACATTTTTCACACCTTAATGATAATGTAATCCCCTATCGCGTCATGTCCCATCAACATACAGTTGAAGCGGAAATAACCTTAGGGCATCTTGGTAACGGCTCACGAGCTACTATAGATTTTATTCCCCACCTTCTGGGAACCACTAGAGGAATACTCAACACCATGCATATCAGTTTGAACAAAACTTTAACTCGAGAGAATTTGCTAAGTATTCTCGGCGAATTTTACCGCAATAATGAGTTTGTCAGAGTTCTAGAGACCGCACCAACTCTCAAGGACACCATCTCATCAAATTACTGTGATATATCTGGATTTATCTCTGATGATGGTAAGCGTGCTGTAATTATCACAAGTATTGATAATTTAATGAAGGGTCAATCAGGATCGGCGCTGCAAAACATGAATCTTATGTTTGGCTACAAAGAAAAAACTGGGCTCGAACGGGGACCACTCTACCCATAAACATAAAAGTCATGAAACCATAATATTGACAGCTTACAGAAGCCGCTAACATAGGCATATGGCACTACCCCCACAATTTGACCAGCCAGCTGGCGACCTCACAAAGCGAATAGATACCGCTATTGATATTGGCCAAGCAAAATTATTTCGAGTTCTTTGGTTCGCGCTGCCACCTCAATCAATCGCTCGGAATTTAGGCTTTCAAGCTTTACTAGTTTCCCGCTTTCTCTCAGATATTGCATTACAAGCATTATTGTTTGCAGCACTGATTAATTCAGCGCAAAATCAAGGCGATGAAGGTGATGCGGCCTTGATAGGCATATGCTTCCTTCTGCCGGGATTGGTTCTGGGCCTATGGGGCGGAGCTGTCGCTGATGCTCTGCCCAAACGACTGGTCCTCACCATTGCTTATCTACTAATGGGATCAATATGCTTCATATTACCTATCAGTTTTGGAGTGAACTCTACAAGTCTTCTTATGGTTCTCTTACTTGTCCGAGTTCTCCACCAAATTACCCAACCAGCCGAAGCTTCTGCTGCGCCACTGGTCGCGAATGATGAAGAGTTAGCTTCGGCAAATTCCTTCTTATCACTTAGCTCATCGGCTGGCGAAGTACTGGGAAAAGCCATACTAGCACCCATATTTATTAGTGTTTGGGGCCTCAATTCAGTCACCCTGATGGCGGGAATATTATTCCTACTATCATCGCTTCGGATTACGAGGTTTACCCCGAACTCGGACGTGGTCCTAAATAAAAGAAATGACGCGAATCAGAGAAAAAAGCCTGAACAATCTACCGAAGCTACTTCACGTAGTATGCAGTTTTCAACTCATCAGAAATATACTAGTCTCGACGCGGTTAGGTGGCTGTTTTCTGAAAAAGACACGCTATTGATGCTTTTGTTGGCCGCGATGGCTTCTACTGTCGGGGTGGTTCTGACGATTTTAGGACCCAAATATGTAATCAGTGCTCTCGGGGTACCACCAGAGTACGCATTTTATGTATTTGCACCGGCATCCCTCGGAGTCATAGCAGGAATGTTGATAGCACCTAAACTAATACATGCATTTTCTGAGAACTCTGTTGGAATGCTAGGTTTTCTTCTTGTTGCGCTTGGTGTCTCATCGCTGGGCCAAATAGAAGCTGCTAACAATTTAGCTCAACTTTTTTTAATAGTTGATATCCCACGGATTAACGATCAGACTGAAACTGCCGGAGCCTTATCTCTATTCATCGGCTTGGGAATAACACTAGCAGCAGCAGCCACTCAAACTTACATCGGTAAATTTGTACCAATTGTAATTCATGGGAGAATATTCGCACTACTAGGAGTGTTAAAAGACGGACTGGCGATACCACAACTAATAGCTATCGGCATCTTGGCCAACTTTATCGGCGTTGAGAATGTTCTTACATTTGCCCCAATAGCGATCCTAGTCGTAGCTGGCACCTTTCTTTTCATAACTAGACAGAATCGATTTAGAAAAAATAACTAAATTCAAGTGGACGGGTTAACCTCTGTAAAGATAAAACCTGTGCGCCCATGGTGAATTAATTCATATGCCTGAAAACTTAGTCACTGATCCATCTTACCAAGCGACGAAGAAAAAGCCCCTTATCTACTACGGTTACTGGATAACTATGGGTGCGTTTTTTGCTCAGCTAGTCTCCGTAGGAACACAAAATGGCGTGACGAGCACGATGCTTGACTCAATGAGTAATGAGTTCGATTGGGAAAGATCTCAGTTTTTACTGGGACAAACCGGATCCCGTATAACGATGGCCTTCGTAGGATTCATTATTGGTGGATGGATAGACAAATGGGGTGGGCGACCCTTGATGGTAGCCGGAGTTACTATCGTCGGGCTATCAATGTTTCTCACTAGTGCCATCAGAGATATCACTTTTCTGGGAAAAGAAATTTCACCTCTAACCCAGTGGCTCATTCTTCGGTCGGTGACATTCACCGTAGGCGCAGCAATGATTGGAAACCTAGTAGTCAACGTAACTCTAGCCAAATGGTGGGTTGGAAGACGCGGCCTCATGATAGCTTCGGCTGCGACCGGTGTATCCATAGCCGGAGTAATCTACCCATTGCTAACGGCAACTATTATCGAAACCTGGGGCTGGCGAGAAGCGTGGCAAGTGCATGCGGTTATCGCTTGGATCATCGTCTATCTAGCGGCGATGGTAATGAGACGGCAGCCTGAAGACTATGGGTTAAATCCGGATAATCGTACCGCCCAAGAAATGCAAGAAGCATCCGGATCTCTGGTTCGTGCGGACTTCGAAAACTCGTTCACGCGAGCTGAAGCGCTGCGCACACCCTCACTTTACTTGCTAGTATTGGCTTTCGGAACGGCTGGCATCGGCATAACCGTGGCTCTTTCACTGCTGGTTCCTCTTGCTACAGACGCTGGATTTTCACTAATGGTTGCGGCCACGCTCACCGCAACAATGTCGCTGTGGGCAGCACTCTCGAAACCTTTTTGGGGCTATATGATCGATCACTTCGATCCCAAGAAACTAGCCTGTCTGGGGTTCACGGTCGCCGGTATTGGTTTCTTGGTCGTAGCTTTCGGAAGTCAAATGCCTGACCAGCCAACAGTAAACTACCCAATCGAGTTTTGGAAATTCAGAGGGGAGCTACCTTTAATACTTCTATTGGGCTGCACCTTGATTGGCGTGGGATTTGGAGGGCAAATCCCCCTACAAGAGACAATCTGGGGTTCATTCTTTGGGAGACGATACCTTGGTGCCGTGAGAAGTGTAGGTATGCCTTTCTCAATTCTTTTTGGCGCCGTCGCAGCGCCAGGTGCGGCTTATTGGGCGGAAGTTCGAGGAGGTCTTGATGCCCCATTTATTGCGACAGCTATATGTTGGTTTGTCGGAGCTGTACTGGTCTTATTTATTCCAAAGCCATCAAAAAACGTCGAAACATCTGAAAGTAAAACCGATACGGTAAATCCAAATATCAACATCTTAGGATCTGAAGACACTATTACTGAATTCACTGCACCCGAGAGAGAATCTCCTATTTCAAGCTCCGACCGAACGCAGCTATCTCGATTATCAGAGCGAAATCGTAAACACAGGAACTACATGGGTAGGAAAGACTGAATATCAGACAAAAATATTGTTTCTATAGAAACAATATTATGAACAAGCTATTATTAAGTATCTCTAAAACTCAGAAACAGGACCGAGGAAACTATGCCTAGCAGAAGAAACGCGATCGCGTTAACCCCACAAGAAATCAGAACGCTTATGGAAACTGAACGAGTAGTCCAGGTCGCAAGCATCAATCCGGATGGAACGCCCCATCTCGCACCAATGTGGTTTGTGTTAGGTGATGATGACAGCATATCCTTCACCACGTACGGACGGTCTCAAAAAATCAAGAATCTAGAAAGAGATAGTCGGGTTACATTGTTAGCTGAGGCGGGTCATGAATATAATGAGATAACAGGGGTTTCCATTGATGGCATAGCAGAGGTCATTCGTGAACCGAAACAAACTGCTAATATCATGAGATTAGTTGGCCTGAAGCACAGCGATCAAATGACCAATCGAACGATTGATACTAACTCCGATAGTGATGAAGAGCTTCCGCCTGTGGCCTACAAACGAGTTGTTGTCAAAATCACTCCAAAGCGTTACCGATCGTGGGATCATGGCAAGGTTTAAATGCCCGCTGAGCTAGGGGCTAAGTCCGACGTCGCAATAGATAACAAATTAAGCTCGTTAAATCCAGTAGCGCTTGTCCTACACGATGATGATATTAATTCAATGGATCACGTAGTTCAGACGCTAGTTTCAAATATCCCTGAAATTACATTGGAAGAAGCGCTCGAAAAAATGCTCAAAGCACACAACTTTGGAGCTGTAATTCTGGTGAAATGTCCTCTCGAACGAGCAGAACTTTATCAGCAACGCCTAACAAAAAATAATTTGATAACGACTATCCAAGCCTAAGATATCCTTTGCACATATTGCTAGCTAACCAACTTGACCATATTCCTGATTGAGTAGTTACAATCTGACGGTAGATGTTAAAACCTATTTATGGAAGGGGTACAAAATGGCTGTAGAAAAGTTTCCAGTCGAGGCAGGGCATATTATGATGTTTGCTCGATCGGTTGGGGATGCAAATCCAATCTATGCTGACGAAAACTACGCGAAAACTACTGAAACAGGGGGGATTATTGCTCCACCCACTTTTATTCAGGCGTCTTCACAATATGATCCAGATGCATCATTGAGACCGAAAATTGGTCAGAAATGGTTCGGATCGGGTGCTAAGCCCTCGGGATCGAATGCTCCGACCGAGGAATCACTGGCTGGAGATGCCGGTGGAACAAGTGGTGGTGGAACCGGCTTACATGGTGGGCAGCACTACACGTACCATCGAAATATGAAACCGGGTGATATCTTAACAGCAGTCAGCAAACCGGGCCAACGCTGGGAAAAAGAAAGCAAAAGGGCTGGAAAGCTCATCTTCTCCGAATCAATCACCGAATATAGCGATCAGAATGGCGAACTTGTTGTCACTGCGCGCTCAGTCGGAATTCAAACCGAACGAGTCGTTGATCAAGGGTAAAGCCTAAGAAAGGAAAGAAAAATGTCACTAAAAGCTACAGATATAAACGTAGGTGATGAGCATGCAGAAGTTATTGTTAATGACCTTTCAAGAACTCAATTAGTCCAATATGCTGGAACCTCGGGTGATTACAACCCACTTCATACGGACGAACTATTTGCGCAAGAAATCGGTGGGTATCCGACAGTTTTTGCTCATGGCATGCTCACTATGGGCATGACAGGGAAAATGCTAACAAACTGGGTGGGAGACGGCAGATTGAAAACTTTCGGTCTGGACTTCAGAACGCAAGTTTGGCCTGGCGATACGTTGACAGCCACGGCGATTGTGTCAGAAATTATTGAAGAAGACGGTGAACAAGTGGTTAAAGCCGATGTCACAACTAGCAACCAAAACGGTCAAGTTGTTGCAATCGGTTACGCGTCTGCAAGATTGGACTAGCTGGACCTAACAAACGATTAGAGGCTTCTCTAATCGTTTGTTTTCCTGCTGGGGACAATAAAAATCAATAATGCATCTAGCAATAAAAATAAATGCAATCAGTTCTTATGAATCGCTCGACGCCATACAAGGCTAGAAGACCAAAACCAACCACCTGCCATTTCCAATAAAATTTGCCCGGATCTTCAAGCATCAACGACCTTGCCAATCGACTATTTAAATGAACGCCTTGATTTGATCGACCACGAAATCGAGATTGTCATGGTGGGCATGATGACCTGCTTCCGGTACAACTGCGCTTATAGAATTTTGAAAATAGGTGTCAATCTCTTTTCCCAAAAATTTAGCTCGAGAATAACCTGATCTATCACCCGATAAATGGAGTACTGGGCAAGAAATTTTTGACCATAAAGCGGGCATCTCACCCGCCTGCATCTCGGTGGGGGTACGCCCTCTAGCCCAAGGATCAAATTTCCATCGATAGCCACCATCTTCCTCAATAGTTCCCCATCGTGCTAAATGTTCCGCCATTTCTGGTCTCAAATACTTATTCGCGTCCAGCATTCTATCTACCGTCTCCGAAAATTTCTTATAAATTCTTGGCGATTGCTGCTCAATTTTTTGATAGCTCCGAGCCCACGCTGCTAAACTCTCTGGCGTGGTTTCACCACTGCCATCTTTGCTGTCGTCTAGTCGAGCGCCTGCCCCCTCAATATCTACAATTTTACTAAACTTATCAGGAAAAATACTTGCTGTAAGAAGCGCTATCGATCCACCAAAAGAATGCCCCACAACAGTACTGTTTCCACCAATTAATTCAATAAAATTAAACAAATCTAAAACATGATCTACCGTCGCATAGTAAGAACCTCGAGCCCATTCTGAGTCTCCGTGTCCCCGAAGATCAGGCGCAAGTACCCAGTGATTTGCACTGAATTCAGCAGCCACATTATCCCAAGTACGGGCATGATCGCGACCACCATGTAGCAATATCAGCGGTGGATTTTTGTCACTTCCCCAACTCCAATAGGAAAGCTTAAGTCTCTGAGAATTATAGAAATGCTGCCAAGGTTGACACATACAAATTGGAATTAGGAGAATAAATTTCTACTCCCGTCCCAAACCCCCACTTTCTAACTCGTTCTTTGTGCGGCCTGCAGTCGCTATACGAGCGGCGGCGGCGGCTTCCTCGGCGGCGGCTAATACTTCATCCCGCTTACGCTGTTCACCGTAGCAATCGGAGCAGAGCACTGGCCTATCATCGCGTGGTCGAAAGGGAACTTCAGTAAGTTTCTTGCACTGTCCGCATTCAGCCACAAATAATTGACGTGGCGTACGGCCACCGTACGAAGCATAGACACCATATCTTGGACTATCAGTTGACTCCATTCCACTAGATGTCTTCTTTTGTTGACGGCAATTTGGACAGCGAACAGGATCATGCTCGAGTCCCTTACTTGAATAGAATTCCTGCTCACCAGCAGTAAATGTAAATTCGTCCGGGCAATCTCTGCACTTTAGTTTTCGGTCAGTAAACGACATAGCACCCCCACATGTACCGTAAATAAAACGATACCTTTAAAAATTCTTCATCCACAATCTTATTGATGAAGATTTAGCATAATGCTAATCGTCGAACTCTTCAGCGTCGAGACCAAATTCAAAAATAGGCAGTTCTAAAGAGTGTCCATTTTTCTGCGGACAAATCGTCGCCTCACACACCTCTAGAGGTGATTTACATAACGGGCAAAGCGGTCTTCCCGACGCCACTAGTCCAGAAATATTCTTAACAAAGGTTACTGCCTGACCTCGAGTAATCTCCATTCGAAAGGTAGGAGATGATGCTTTATCATCTGCCGCTTGCTCGTCCGCTATAAAAACCAAATGCTCACGTTCGGAATTATAATCAAAGCCAGCTCGAGCGATTTGAAAGTCAATCTGTGGCTCTTCCGGAAAAGAATCAATCGAATCGCCTATCTCTCTAACTCTACCAGTTTGACGAGACCTTTCAGCTAACAGTCTTGAAAATATCCTACCGATCTCTATAAGCTGCTCTTTTTCCAGCCAGAGCGACGCATATTGATCACCTACCCGTGCACGTAACCTAAAATGCCGCTGCCCTGGTGGTCCCACCGCATCAGCATCGACTGCATCGACTAAACCAAAATCAATCATATTAAGAAGCGTAGAGGGTGAACCTCTTGAGGTACAACCCAGCCTTTACATTCGCTATGAAATTAAGAGTACTATCTATTAACAATGGATCAGAATATTTCGTTCGCAACCGTGGAGACCATACGCGCGCTTCTAGATAGAGGTCAAATAACTGCAACTCAACTTTTAGAGTACACATTATCTGAAATTTCCCGAACAAATCCCACCCTTAATTCGTTTATCTTGATAACAGAATCATTAGCTCGGGCCCAAGCTGAAGCCGCTGATGCACGAATTGAACAAGGTAAGCCAGTTAGTCCGATTGATGGAATTCCAATAGCGGTAAAAGACTTATACGACACCGCTGGAGTAGTCACTGCAGGAGGCACTGCAGCATTCGAGAAAAGAACACCTGATTACGATTCTTACGTTGTCGGTAAATTACAGCGAGCAGGAGCACTAATCGTCGGGAAAACAAATACGCATGAACTAGCCCTAGGGGGGACAACCAATAATCCACACTATGGCCCGACCCATAACCCATGGAATTTAGAAAACGTCCCGGGTGGCTCGTCAGGTGGCTCGGGCGCCGCCTTGGCCTCAGGTCAGGTCTCACTGGCGCTTGGTACTGATACTGGCGGGTCCGTGCGGATTCCATCGGCTTTTTGTGGAGTTACAGGCCACAAGCCCACATACGGCCTCGTTGGTAAAAGCGGAATAATACCTCTTTCGAAAACGCTAGATCATCCAGGCCCCATGGCCAGATCGGCTTTCGATTGTGCTCTGTTACTTAATCAAATGACCGGAAGAGACATCAACGATCCTGACAATATCAATTTTGACTTTTCCACTGACTTCACACAAAATATCAAAAAAAGCGTGAAAGGAATTACGCTAGCGATAATTCCATCTTTGCTGGTCGACAGTGAGTTAGGAGTGACTCAATCGTTCACAAGATCGATCGAAGTTCTTGAGCAAATGGGTGTGAATATCACGGAAATTGAACCCACGACGAACAATGAGTTAAATACAGAAGACACAAGAAGATACGACTCTGAGATTGCTTGGGGAGAGCCTCTCCCCGCCATTATTCGCAATCTCTCGCCCATTCTCTTGTCAGAAGGATCTACATACATCGAAAACATTCTTCAAACTAAACCTCATCTGATTGGCCAAGCAGTGAGAGAACGTATGATGAGAGGCATCGATATTTCTGTACATGACTACATTCGTGCTCTTGACTGGCGCAAGGAAATTGAGAGTAGATTTGAGAATTGTCTGCTCCATTCAACCATTGATGGATATATCGTTCCTACCTCTCCGCAAGTAGCAGAACCGATAACAAGCGATCCCCACGTGGGTATAGAACCAGCAGTAAAATTTCGCAATACAAGCGTGTTCAATCACACTCGACAACCATCTATTTCAGTGCCAAACGGATTCAGCAACGAAGGACTTCCAACAGGTTTGATGATCACAACGGCCCAAAAGAACGACGCGCTTGCGCTTCGAATAGCTCATCAATATCAGCTAAATACTAATTTCCACTTGTCGAGACCTCCCGTATACGAGTAAATGGATAAACATGGTCAATGTTGTAGCAAACAAATCACTGACTGGTTATACATACCTCCGAATTGGGGGGGCAGCCGAATGGTTTGCTGAACCTAACAACATTGATGAACTTCACGACTTAATTAAATGGGCCCATGAGAAAACATTATCCGTTCGAATAATTGGGGCAGGATCAAATATTCTAATCGCTGATGGTGGCGTAGGGGGATTAGTTATATCTCTGAAAATAGCTTGCTCCAACATACAGGTGAGCGGAACCAATATCACAACTGGATCAGGAGTGATGCTGCCCGCCCTAGCAAAGAAAGCTGCAAATTCTGGTTTGTCAGGAGCGGAATTTTGCATAGGAATACCCGGAACAGTGGGAGGCGCCCTCCAATCAAACTCTGGTACAGCCGCTAATTCAGATATGAGCACAATCGTCAGTCGCGTAACCGTCTTAAAAAACGGCAAATTTAAAAACTATTCTCACAACGATATTGTCTGGGGGTATAGAGAAACCTCCCTCAAAAGTAGTGGAGACATCGTTATCGAGGCCCGTTTCAACCTCGTAGGCAAATCAAGCGATGCTATTAACTCCAATATGCGAGCACTCCTTGCTTCACGAAAGGCCACCCAGCCTACGGCTGAACCCAACGCAGGATCAATTTTTAAAAACCCTGACGGTGACTATGCAGGAAGACTAATTGAAGCTGCGGGCTGCAAAGAACTTGGTACCAAAAATGCCTCAGTTAATAAATTGCACGCGAACTTCATCACACATAATGGTAATGCTGGTTCCGATGAGATTGTCTACCTGATCACAGAGATACAAAAAAAGGTGCAATCATCATTTGGCATTCGACTTAACCCAGAAATTGAATGGTGGGGCTCTGAAGTTTCACCAAGTTGCTTCGACAAATAGTTTAGGTCAGTGTCATATTATTGCGATGTATGATTTCCTCGCCATATTCATAGCCGAGTTTGCTAAGAATCTCAGAGCTTTGCATCCCTTTAATTTGCCCTAATTCGTTAGCAGAATAATTTGTGATACCCGCACCAATACGCATTCCCGATACCGACTGAATATCGACCACATCTCCACGCTGAAAATCTCCGTCACTGCCCACAACCCCTACAGGCAAAATAGATGAACCTCTCCGCAACGCCTTTTCAACGCCACCATCCACTGTCAGGTGGCCCTTTATTACCACGTTTGAAAGCAGATATCTTCGGCGACTCTCGATCTTACTCGACTGAGCCGGAAAAAAAGTACCACTTCTTTCATTCGACACTGAAGATAAAACACAATTTTCCGCATTGCCGTTTGTGATTAATACATCTGCGCCACTTTCAGTTGCAATTTTTGCGGCCGAAACCTTGGTGGCCATTCCTCCTCTGCCCCGGTCACCCGCGGAGCCAGCAATCGACAATACATAATCATCGACCGACTCTACTTCAGTGATCAGAACAGCTTCTTTATTTGCTCTAGGGTCTGACTCATACAAACCATCTACATCACTCAGAATGACCAATAGGTCTGCATCAACTAAGTTTGAAATGAGGGCTGAAAGGTGGTCATTATCACCTATATTAACTTCGGCGATTTCATCTATGGCAACGACGTCATTCTCGTTAATAATTGGAACGATACCAAGCTCCAAGAGCTTAAGTAAAGTATTTCTTGCATGCAGATAGGAAAGCCTATCGCTCACGTCGCGACGAGTGATTAGTGCTTGAGCAGAGAGAATATCTAATTCAGAAAATGCCCGCTCCCAACCCCGCATCAGTGGAACTTGCCCAACCGCAGCCAAAACTTGCTTGGAAGCAGTGCTCCCCGATTCACCAGAAAATTGATTCTTTTTAAATCGATCTAAAAGAGATAACCCCTCAGTAATGGCACCACTCGTAACCAAAAGTACCTCATGCCCCTCTCGCTGCAGCATTGAAATTTGACGAACTATATCCTGCATTTTCTCAAAAATGACTTGATTACCACCTTGAGTGAGTACATTAGTTCCAATCTTAACCACGACTCTGTATAAATCTGAGTTATTTTTAACCAAGGCTTCGTCACTTTCATTTCGGCCGCTACTGATGAAAACATCTTACGGACTAGAATTTGATCTACTAGAGTTTAAAGTAATAATATGCAATCTCGATACTTAACATCAGAAAACGGGAAAAGTCTTATTAGACTTCTTTATTCGAGTGGTAAGCGCTTTGTTCGTGTTCATGGACCCCAACATGCGGCAGCAACTGCTTATTTCGGGATTTTTTCTTTGTTCCCATTAACACTATTACTCAGTAGCGTATGTGGAATTCTCTTTGAGAGTGACACTCAGGAAATTGTTATAGAATTACTCGTTAACCAGTTACAGATGAGTGACTCATCGGTCGAATCTGCGCTGAAAAATTTCATTCAACTTGGACCCGCTGTCCTGATTGCTTCTGCACCGGCATTAATTTTAACATCGGGCACCATGACTTCTTCATTGCGGAAAGGGCTAGATGAGACCTTTGGGCCTACAAGAAATAGGTCATTTCTAAAATCAAGACTTATCGATTACGCGTTAATACCATTCCTCGCTTTGCCTTTGATCGGTGGTTTTATAACGACCGCAATATGGAGCTTGTCCACGAGTGGCAGAGGCGACATTTCTGTTCTGGACATAGACCAATATCTTATAACGCCTGAACTCGCAATCGGGCCCTTGATATCGCTATCCTTAACCCTAGTATCGGCGGTGCTTTGGTATCGCTTTGTACCCACTAGAAAACCGGCGGTACGAACTCTCTGGTTCGGAGCAATGATTTCATCTCTCGGCTTTGAAGTCCTAAAATATGGCTTTACTTTCTATATTTCTCGATCAATCACTTTCGACTTAATATATGGACCCTTGACATCAATAATGGCGATTATGCTTTTCATATTTATTTCTGCGTATATTTTCATTTTTGGAGCAGCTGTCTGTACTCAGACCTTTGGAGATTAATTATGGGCGTTTAATAGGACCATGTGGAATCTCTAATTTTGACCGTAGCAACGTAACCGTGGCATCAGCCAGTGGTCGTATCAAGATTTGAAGATCCCAATCTAACTCTCGAAAACTTGACATCCAGTCTTCAATTGAATCTAGTGATTGGCCAAAGCGAAGATTTTCGTGATGAGAGTCGATCGCCTTAAATCCTTGCAACTTTCTTGGGCCTTCACGGCCTCCCTCTGAAATATACCAATCTTTAAAAGCAACACCGCATCCAATACTAAACATCATAGATCCTAAAGGAGTGATGATTGGTGGTACGCCTGCCGCAAGCGCCCGAGCCGTGGTCTTTCTTCGAATAGAATCATATTCAACCATAAGATGCCCTCCACTGGGGACAATCTCTGATAATGCCGCAATAATGTTCAAATCAATACTCTCGGGCACTTTCACCTGGCCCTGATCAAACTCCAACACATCGGCAAATAAAATTATTTCCAACCAGTTAAATCCCGGAAATTTACCTGAGTTCTGAAGTCCCATTACCACGGGAAACCGCGATCGCCCCAAATCTCTTGAATCTAAAAATACGCGAAAATTTGAAGATCCTACTTTATTCTTTGGTCCAAGTTCGATTTGTAAGAAAACACCGTCACCTACTTCACGACCATTAACAAAAAAAAGCTCGTGCTCTAATTCCTCTGAAATAGGTTTCCACACAGGTGTACCCCGACTACTTCCTGACATACGATGAGTTCATATAAATCTTAATTCTAATTCACTATATAACAGGGATCCTCTGAGTTTATGCCTTCCATTCATGAAAAAAAAATCGCTCAGCACTCGTCGACAGAAAATCGACTGTACGCCATCGCCCTAAAACGATTACTAGATAAAGGTAGATATCAAAGTATTCGGTCCAGTCACAATAATCAGGAAGGTAGGTTGCGCCGAATATGGAACTATCTAAATGACCACGGAAGACCTGACAATCGACATACGGTGCACATCGCAGGTTCGAAGGGGAAAGGCTCAACCGCATCAATTGTCGAAACAATTTTAAGATTTAGTGGCGCTTCCACATGCTTATTAACCTCACCGGATTTGCACAGTGCACGGGAGCGTATTCAAATAAACGGACAGCTAATTTCGAAAATAGAGTTCATACGACTCGCAAATAAGCTTTTAGATGATCCTGTCACATCCGACTGGTCTTATTTCGAAATGATGACAGTACTTGGTTGGTGGGCGGCTCATGATTTTCAATCAGATTGGCAGGTAATTGAAGTTGGCCTAGGCGGGAGGTTCGATACGACAAATGCAGTGCTAAAAAAAGAAGTGTCCGTAATCACTGCCATAGACCTAGAACACACAGAGATACTAGGTTCAACAATTGAGAAAATAGCCTTGGAAAAAGCGGGAATCATTGAAAGATCTTCACACTTAGTCTTAGCAGCAATGAACGCGTCGGCGCATGATGCTATTAAAAATAAATCTAAACTATCGAGTGAATACACTCATGATATCGTAAATGAATGTGCTGTTATTTCCAGAACTGTCAGCCTAGACAAGCAAGTTATTACACTCCGAACACCCGAGCATCTATACAAAAATCTAACCTTTTTGTTACTCGGAGAACATCAACTAGAAAACATCTGTAGTGGTATTCGAACCGCCGAAATAGCTTGGCGAGAAGTCAATGGGACCAAACTACCTAAAAGGGCTGTTTTTGAAGGACTAGCCTCGCTTACGATTCCCGGCCGATTTGAAGTACTGAGCCAGAATCCCTTAATAATCACTGATGGCTTACACACACCTCTGGCAGCAAAACGATTTTCAGAAAGTCTTAAAAAACTAAATATAACCAAAAATTTGGTCTGGATTTTTGGTTTTCTAGAAGGTAAGTCTATTTCTAAAATTGTTGATCAGCTGGTCATGCCCTCGGATATAGTTATTGCCACGGAGTTATCAGCATCACGAACTCTCCGAGCAGAAACGACTGCAAATCACCTAAGGAAACGATCCTCGCACATTAGCGTCCAACCAGATATTACAAGCTCAATAAAATACGCAAGAAAAATATCACAGCCAACCAGCACAATATTAATCGTAGGAAGTCTCTACACCGCGAGTGAAGCCAGGGCCTTCGAACTTAACTTAATTGATGAGACGAAAGAGAAACTCAGATAGTTAAGTCAATAGTTTTTAAACCATATCTCTTAAAACCAAAACCGAATTTTGCCCCCCGAACCCGAATGAATTATTAATAACAATGCTCGACTCCATATCACGTGCTTGATGAGGCACATAATCTAAATCGCACTCCCGATCCGGATTCTCAAGGTTAATAGTTGGCGGAACGATAGAGTGCCTGAGGCCTTCTATTAAAGCGATAGTCTCCACGGCCCCACTAGCCGCCAACATATGGCCCGTCATAGATTTAGCTGCGTAGACTGGTATATCCGTCACATGTTCATGAAATACCGAGTGTAATGCCCGAGTCTCCGCAATATCTCCGACGCCCGTGGATGTCGCGTGTGCCGAAATTACATCAATATCTTGAGGATTTATTCTCGCACTCTCCAACGCCAACCCAATAGCTCTGGCTGCTCCCGTCCCGTTCTCAGCTGGCGCCACCAAAAAACTTGCGTCAGATGAGCACCCAAATCCGATTATTTCCGCTAGTGGCTCTGCTCCCCGTTGTCGTGCGTGAGCAAGAGACTCAAGAACAAGAATGGCAGCTCCCTCTGCAGGTACAAATCCAGATCGGTCCTTATCGAATGGTCTTGATCCTTTGGTTGGATTATCATTAAAACCCAATGACACAGCCTTCATAGCTGAAAATCCCGCCAAGCCAAGCTGGCTAATTCCTGCCTCCGCGCCTCCCGCAAGCATCACGTCGCATGAGCCACGCTTAATTATTTCAAAAGCCTCCCCCAAAGCTTGAGTGCCCGCCGCGCAGGCTGTAACCAGCGTGCCATTGTACCCAAGTAATCCAAATTCAATCGCGATATTGGCTCCAGCCATGTTGCCTAAACGTTTAGAAATATAAAAAGGATCAACTCGGCCGGGGCCCTTAGAATGAATTGTCTCCATAGACCTCTGATCCTCGTCGATGCCACCACCGCCATTACCTATTATTACCCCGATCCTTTGTCGACTGGTTTCATCCATCTGAGATGTTTCAAGGCCAGCCTGCTCTAATGCCATGCGGCTGGCGCCTATCGCAATTTGCGAAAATCGAGCGATTCGTCTTCCAGTTTTTTTGTCCATGTATTTTGAATAATCAAAGTCTTTAATTTCGCCAGCTATTTGGCATTCATACCCCGAGGGATCGATCAAAGTCATCCTAGAGATACCTGACTGGCCAGAAATCAACGCTTCCCAAAATGATTCAACGTTGTTTCCCAACGGATTGAGTGTTCCCATTCCCGTCACAACTACACGCCCTGAATCATTATTACTGACCATACTCATAACTGCCTTCTTTTATTTAGACTCACGCTTCATTATTTATATTGAGGAATTTCATGGCATTCTCACTTGTGAATTTTTTGATAAAAGCTTTGTCTGAAAGATTTGCTTTCACATCTCTAAGGTCCTTCAGCTGCGAGCGAAGAGGAAAGTCAGACCCCCAGCAAACAGAAGAATCGCCTATTATGGCCGGTATCAATTTATAAATATCTGGTGTGTACAAATATTGGCTTGCCGCTGAATCAAAAATAACTCGACCCGACGCTATCAGTGTCCGTACTTCCGGCATGAACCCATAAAAAGGTAGACCGCCACCCCAGTGCGCGGCAATAACCCGCAGATTCGGATTGTTTATCAACAGAAGCCATAGCTCCCTTAATGATAAGCCGCCACTCTTTCCCGGATACTCATGACCCACTTCCTCACTGACGTGAACCAGCACTACACCTTGAAGATCGGTCACTGAACCTAGATCAGTCCGTTGATTTTTTCGAAGTTCTCCAACACCGATAGTGAAATGGGGTGGATCGCTTGTTTGCATTGGTACGAACGGAATAATTCTCGAACCCAATGACTCCTGAGATTTCTCTCCAACCTCAGTCAAGTAATCAGTATGTTCTTGTGCCAGGGTGGCATCTGACCACCAAAACCCACACGCAACCGAAATATCCACCCCTGCGGTTGACATTGAATCAAGCAAATCTTCAGCTGTTGCCATCTTGGCATTTGGATCAGCATAAATTTCGGCGAATTGCTTTTCCGTCTTCATAAGAGTCTTCCTCGCTTTAATAAAGCTTGGCGGAAAAATATGAGTATGTATGTCTATCAGCATAGATCTACCTTACCCCCTCGACGGAAACGCTATTTATATCTTAGGATCTAACTAGGCGGGGTGCACGAGAGATCAGGTTCTGCACCATGACAACACATGAAATAGCCGAAGTCGAGCAACCCGCTCTAGACTTCAAAGAAATCGCGACTAATAAACAGCGTACGCTTGTGCAGGCCATAGAGGCTATCTTGTTTGTTGCAAACGAACCTGTTGAAATAAGATCTCTTGCTCAAGCTCTTGAGAAGTCTCCAAAAACGGTGGCACTTTCAATAGAGCTACTCACAAAAGATCTTCGTAACTCCGCTCGAGGGATCCGCGTACAAAGTGGTCCGGATGGAATAACTCTGGTATCCGCGCCCGAGCAATCAAATCACATTGAACATTTTATGGGCTTAGCTGCGCATCGAAAGCTATCGAGGTCCGCGCTTGAAACCTTGTCAATTATTGCGTATCGCCAACCCACAACCAGAGGTCAAATCGATGAAATCAGAGGTGTAGGATCAGATTCAGCTCTTGCAACATTGCGCCTCCGAGGTCTAGTTGAGCCAGCTGGTCGAGCGAGTGGGCCCGGAAGACCTCTTCTGTTTAAAACCACTCAAAAATTTTTGTCACACTTTGGCCTTGAAAAAGCAACAGATATGCCAAATTTACCTGACTTTATTGAAATACCAATTTCAGAAATTGCGGAGCAATTGGGAATGGACGAATCGATAATTGGAAAGGTTATAGACGCCACTGAGGGATCGCTAACAGATCAGTCCCGGTCTAAATACGGGGAAGCGGCTGGCGGCGCTTAAACCCCACCAACTCGCAAAACATCGCAATCGTATAAATCAAAAAAAGTCAGTTACATCACTACGACACGGACGAGATTGACTTTTGATCTCTATCTAAAGCGTTTACAAGAATTGACATGTTCCCTGGGGCATGCCGATTCTCCATCATTGCTTGATGTGCCTCACCTATTTGACCAAACTGATACACATCCGATAAAACTGGATCTACCAAACCGGAAATAACCATCTCATTTAGATCTGAACATTCTTCAGTCGTCGCGAAATGTGATCCTTGCAACCGCTTCTGACGCATCCAAAGATAGCGCAAGTCTACGTCAGCGTTATACCCTGTCGTACCGGCACAGATAACAACCATCCCACCGTTGTCACACAGGAACACGGACGTAGGAATCGTTCCTTCACCAGGATGCTCAAATACAATCTTCGGCGATCTCCTGTCGCCCAATGCCTCCCAAAATTTCTTCCCGAACGCACGAACCCCTTGCATCCATTTTCCAAATGCTTCAGCATCATCAACATCTGGTAAACGACCCCAATGGGTAAACTCTGGATCTTTTCTGTTAATAACACCATGCGCGCCCAGCTTGTAACACATATCGTACTTGCTCTCATCTGATACAACTGCTATCGGGATTCCGCCTTTGGCCTTGACGATTTGTAACGCCATTACTCCTAATCCACCAGTCGCTCCCCACACCAACACTGGATCACCTTCATTAACGACGTGTGGCTCCCAAGAGAGCAACTGCCGATACGCAGTTGCGCCAACTAACATGTATGCGCTTGCCGCCGCCCAAGTGTGCTGAGGGGGCTTTGGAAAACACTGATAGTGATCGACCAATGCGAACTGGGCAAAAGACCCATAATTCTGTTCGTAGCCCCATATTTTAAAAGTTGGTGAAAATGCCGGATTTCCACCCGATACGATATCGGGGTCGTTTTCATCCCAGCTACCACATGACAAGACAACTTCATCACCGACCTTCACAGATGAAACTGAATCACCGACCGCCCAAACAATTCCAGACGCATCTGAACCACCAATATGAAAATCTTCTTCAGCCCCTTGCTTCTTTCGTGCACCGATTACATCTACCGGAGTTCCCAAAGCCGCCCACACATTGTTGTAGTTGACGCCAGCAGCCATGACCCAGACAAGAACCTGATTAGATTCTGGTGAAGGGACATCTACAACCTCCACTTCAAATGCGTCAGAAGGATCTCCAAACCGGTCTGGTCTTATCAATGACGCGTACATCTGCTTCGGTACATGACCTAATGGAGGTGTTTCACCAAGCTCGTATAAATCCTTAGTTTCAGTCATCATTCCTCCAAGACTCATCGATTCGAAATAAATCTTTTATCTCCTAGTTTATTTTTTATAACTGTACAGCACGATAAACGGCCTCGCGCACAGGCGCTAGATCTAAGTCGGATTCCAATTTATTCTCAAGTTTAGACAGATAAAAAATATCAACTACCTGGTTACCAATCGTGTCCACTTTTGCGAGATGAATGTTGAGCTCGAGACCTGACAAAGCTTTAGTTATTTGATACAGAAGAGTTGGCCGATCCCTAACGCTCACCTCCAGAATTGTATATTGCTCTGAACTGGAGTTATCGAAGTCTATATTCACCTGCAACTCATCGAAGTAAGTGTTTTGGTACCTAGCCAAAACTTCGTCCACCCGTTGCTCAATGTTAGTAACCATCCCAGCATCTCGTGGAAATTCGTCAAATAATCGATCCCAACGAGTGTGGTCAATTTCATAACCGAGTGCATCAGATACGTGCCATACCTGAATTGCCAGGCCATCGTCACGCGTGTGTGCAACTCCAGAAAGGACACTCATATTAAAACCGGCCAATAGGCCAGCGATATCACGGAGTAGACCGGTTCTATCCCGAGAGACAATACTAAACTCATATACATCGCCCAAGGATTCGTACTTCAGTGATACTTGTCCGGCGGAACTAAACAAGTCATTAATCTGAATGATGTGTTGCGCAATTAATTCAGATCTAGTTCCAAATAAATAACTCTCATCCACCAAATTTATATGGCTCTCGATAGTGGCAGAATCGTAAAAATTAGCTAGATAGGTCTTTACCTGAAGTAATCGTTCCGCAAGTTGTGAAGAACCATCAATTTCGAAATATGCCACGACTCGCTTGTAAAGAGCTGAAATCAGTTGAGCTCTCCATTGATTCCATGCCTTTCCACCCGTGGCACGAGCATCAGCCGCAGTGACTAAATAAACTAATTGCAGCGTTGGAAGATCGACAAGTTGGCTCGCCACATCAGCAACCACTGACTCATCTGAAATATCTCTACGAGTCGCGGTCTCAGGCAAAAGGAGATGGTGTCGAACGGCTCTCACTATTCGATCACTCGCCGCAGCAGGAATCTTAAATCGCTTGCATATCGTTTCCGCAAACTCAGCTCCCAAAGGACTGTGTGTTGAACCTCTACCTTTGCCTATGTCATGCAGAAGAGACGCTATAAGAAATTCGTATGAATTTTCTTGCTTGTTGTATATATCCTGAAGAGACTTATCAAACTCGTCTCCGTTCTCAATAATCCAATATGCCTCTAAAACCGCTCTAGCGTTATGTACGTCAATTGGATGTGTATGAAAAGAAACTCTGTGCGGCCTCGCACGCAAAGGTTCCCACTCTGGCAGTAACTCTGCCAAGTGGTCGTCTGTTGGAAGTGGCTCCAAATCACCTTTATCCATCCGCCGTTTCATTCGATCTATTCCTCCCAAAAACACATCAAGACTAGGCTCTTGTCCAATCACAAACCCATCCTTCGAACCTAATTCAGTAACAGTCGTTTTGACTCTTAATAAATTAGAAAGGTATAAATCGACATCTCGCATAGCAGAAAATAAATGCCGTTGCCACTGAACAATATCGACTTGTAACCAATCACTGACTCGCGGTGCTATATCAGGATGAAGTAAATTAACTGTCCTTGACGAACTACGGTGCTGAGCGTGAAGGGCATTTCGAGTAGCCAAAAGAACTTCGCGAGCATTGCTAAGGGTCGTTAAATGATGGCTGTCTACCTGCAACTCAGGATTAATATAGTTCTGAATTGAATGAATCCAGTTTATTGAACTAAGAGTCCGCAGGCCCCCTCGGCCAGACTTAATATCGATCGCTAAAGTTTGCCAGGGTTCACTGTCGCGTTGAATTTTATACCGCCTGTTCAACTCATCAATAAAAGCTTGTCCATGGACACGCATTATGCGCGATCTTTCATGAAGGAAAGATTGCCAAAGGTCTTCTGAGCCAGCGATAAATCTTGCATCAACTAGAGAGGTAGCTGTTTCTACGCTCTCTAACGATTGATGCTCCAAATCCTCAATTTCCCGTACTGAATATCCGAGCTTAAAATTAGCGTCCCACAAAGGATATAAAACTTTTGCCGCAGACTCGGTTGAATCTTTATGGGCCAAAATCATCAAGTCAATATCGGAAAAACGCGTCTCCTCAAATCGGGCGTTGCTTCCGTGCGCGATTAGGGCAAAAGTCTTTCTATTTGTCTCAGCTTCGGCTTCATCCACCACTGCCCTCAGGGCCTCATCTAAATATCGAGTAAGTTTGTCTGAGGCTTTGAGACCCGCTAGGTCTACAGATGTTGGTGAGTTTTCGTTTCTCAAATTTTGAAACTTTGCGAGTAATTCGCTGGAATGCATTATGAGCTCAGATCTCTTATAAATCTAAATAGTCAGTGTTAAGTTTAGTAGAAATAAAGCCGCTTCAGGCCGAGCTGACTAAACTGCATCCTCGCCTCGCTCACCAGTTCTTATTCGTACTACATCCTCTACATCAAGGATTAGTACTTTCCCATCGCCTATTGACCCAGTATGGACGACTTCCTCAATCATGCTCATCGTCTCCGGCGCCATGATGTCATCAATCAAAATCTCAATACGCACTTTTTGAACTAGATCAACCTCGTACTCCGCACCACGATAGATCTCTTCGTGTCCAGCTTGCCGGCCAAATCCTTGAGCTTCTACCACGGTGAGACCACTAATCTCAGTGTTCTTAACGGCTTCGACTATGTCGTCTACTCGGTAGGGATTGACGTAAGCTAATACAAGTTTCATTTACATCAATCCCCGCCGAAACAAAAGTAGTTATTCCGTCAGGAGGTATCCTTGCTCATTGTGTAAGCTGATGTCCAGTCCCTGTCGTTCCTCTTCTTCGGTAACCCTTAACCCAATGCACTTATCAATTAATAAAGCAAGTATAGCCGTCAACGCCCCGGTCCAAACAATGGTGATCACAACCGCTATAACTTGTTTAACTAATTGACTTCCGCCGGCAACGTCACCGACAGCCAAAACCCCGAGGAGTACGGATCCAATAATTCCGCCTACTAAGTGCACCGCAACCACATCAAGTGAATCATCAAACTTAAATATTGCTTTAAGTCTCAAAGCATAGAAACATACCACACCAGCCACTGCACCGATAACTAGGGCACCAAGAGGATCTACAAACCCTGCTGCTGGTGTAATCGCTACAAGTCCGGCAACAGCTCCTGATGCAAATCCAAGCGTTGTAGCATGGCCTTGTACCATTTTCTCAACAAGCAACCATACGGTTGCAGCCGTTCCTGCAGCAACCTGTGTCGCCATGAATGCGTCTGCGGCGGCCTGATCAGCAGCTAAGGCAGAGCCCGCATTGAAGCCAAACCAACCAAACCACAGCAAGCCGGCTCCGATTAATGTCAATGGCAGCGAATGCGGTCTAATAGCGCTCGTTCCGTAACCAAGTCTTGGTCCGATCATTATTGCTAGCACTAAAGCCGCAACACCGGCATTTATATGCACAACCAGTCCACCCGCAAAGTCCAGCGCTCCGAGATTCTCTCCAATATATCCACCGCCCCATACTGCCGTCGCGAGTGGCACGTACACCACGATTGACCAAAGAATAATGAAGAGTGTCCATGCGCCAAACTTCATTCGTTCAGCTACGGCTCCCACAATCAGGGCAGGAGTGATAATTGCAAACATGAGCTGAAACATCATGAACGCGGAATTCGGAATTCCCCCCACAATACTCTCAGTACCGGGCAAATCAATTCCACGAAGTCCGAAATAATCCAAATTACCAAGGATCGTCGTACCAGAAATTTCTAATGCACTGCCACCAATTAGGTGGCCAAATGCTAACGACCCCCCAATTAGGGTCCAAACAATGGTGATGACTCCCATGGCAATATAATTCTTCAGCAACATTGCTAAAATATTCTTACCCCGAACCATTCCTCCATAAAAAAGTGCAAGACCAGGTGTCATTAATAACACCAACGCACTACTCGTCAAAATCCAAGCTGTTGCTCCACTATCCACTAGTAAAACCCCTCTCTCTTTGAATCAGTCGCAAAATTAACTTACGGCTCATCAATAAGTACTCTCTAAGGATCTATCGAAATTATTACAAATATATTACAAAATAAAGAAAGTTCAGTGAAATGTATCTTGCGCCTAGGTAACCCTGCCCTTTTGCAGGTCAATGCAAAAACCGGTGCGATAGATTTATTAATAATTGGAAACGAGTATCTCTTTAATCTTAGATCGACCCATTTTATCTGAATTAATAGATCGTCGAGCCTCGACCTCAGATATTGCATAATCTCTCAGCGCACCGTCAAATAGCCCACGAATATAATCATGCGCTGAGTTAGAGAGCAAAAATTTGACTGCATGATCACCGAGCCAGTCGCAAACCGATCTCAAGCGAATCTGCTCAGTCCGGCCAAAGCCGCCTGGGTTATACGAGGTGAACGAAGAAGTTGCCGATAAAGGTTCAAATGGGGGATCAAAATAAACAAAATCATTCTTCGATAGATTAGCGAAACATTCCACGTAATCACCGTTAAAAATTTCCGTCCTATTAAGTAAGTGTGAGGCTGTCTTCAGGATTCCCTCGTTTACAATTTTTGGATTCTTATATCGACCGTGCGGGACATTAAATTCTCCTTTTCGGTTTACACGATAAAGGCCATTAAAGCATGTCTTATTTAGAAACAGAAATCGGACTACCCGATCAATTACTGTTTCATATTCAGTCGCGCGTTGTTCATAATAAAAATTTGACCGATCTGTCTCGTCTCGTGATAAATATGCTGACTCGACTACTGCCAACTTCTCGAGTAATTCATCTAATTGGTTACGGACCACAACGAAAGAATCCATCAGAATTGTATTCGAATCATTAAGCACGACTCGTTCAGGTGGTGATTCCCGATCAAGAAGCGCGAATGTAAGCGCAGCTCCCCCACACATTGGCTCATAAAAAGTAGCTATTTCCATTGGTGCACGCATAAGAAGTTCAGGCAAAAGTTGCGTTTTCCCACCTGCCCATTTCAAAAATGGTCGACCGGCTTTATCTGTCATGGCTAATCAGAAAGACTGCAAAGGAGAAACTCCGACACTTGTCGCAGCCTCAGTTATCTGTTTCCAAGTCTCATCATCCACCGGAATACCTAAGCCAAGCCTCTCATTCATCCGTATTCTTTCGGGTTCTCCCGCCGTAAGAACTTCGGTGAAGTTCTCCGCATAGGGAGGTTCCTTAACAAACTCTAACAATTCCGATACCTCTTGTTTCCAGTCTTCAGGATCAAGGAAATTCGCAATGTTGATCGCCATCAACCAAGTACCGTTGGTACCTCGTACCGCCTTTTTGGCTGACCCTGACCCTGATAATATTCCGCCGAGCGCTTCCATAGCCAAGCTGAGTCCAAAGCCTTTGTACCCGCTGAGTAATCCCCCGAATGGAAGGAGCGCGCCACGCTTCTCGTTGTCTCCTGTCCCATAAAGGTCATTCGGATCCACAGTCGCCTTACCATCACCGTCTATCAATACACCTTCTGGTACCGTCACTCCTTTGTTAACTGCAACCTTCATCTTGCCCTCAGCCAGTACTGAAGTCGCCATATCGAGTACGAAAGGGGCGTCTACCCTATCCGTGGGCAACGCAAACATGATTGGATTAGTCGCTACTCTTCGGTGGCCACCTCCATATGACGCAACTATCTGACCGCCGGGCACGTTTACACCAGCCATACCGATCATGTCAGCTCTACAGGCGATTTCGCCGTAGTGACCCAATCGGCCGATATGACCGGTACCTCTGACCGTAATTAAACCAATACCACTTGCCGTGGCTTTTTCAATAGCCAGATGCATCCCGTGATGTGCAGCCACCTGGCCAAGATTCATACCCCCATCTGTGACCGCTGTAGACGGGGTCTCTTTTATAATTTCAAAAGTCGCTCCCGCTGTAAAGCGCTTTTCCATTAAGCCAGTCACATAACCAAGTGTCCTAATGATGCCGTGGGAATCATGTCCGCGAAGATTGGCACCAACTAAGTGATCAGAAATTATCTCGGCGTCACCAGCCGGACACCCAGCCGCTTGAAAAATTTTTTGGATGTACTCCCTGAGAACTAACGCATTGATTGTAATCATCTAAAAAATCTCCCTTGATTCCACATTCGTTTCTCAAATCTAAATTCTTAGTAAAAAGTATTTCCTTCAGGCAAAGTTGACTCTGCACCGGTTTCCTGCCGAGTCTCATTAAGATCTGCCACTGCACGTGCACGCATGAATCCCGAATCTGTGCCAAGAGTGACCATCTGAAAGCCCGCCTTCAACCACTTTTTAGTAAACTCAGCGCTACCCGTGTGTATACCGGGTGTGACACCATGCCTTCGGCATGCTGCATAAATTTCCATTACTTTGGCTTCATGATTTGCATCTCGATTATCGCCGGTGGGCTCCATTCCTAGAGCATAGGCAAGATCCGAGGGTCCAATGTATGCCGCGTCCACGCCAGGAGTGGAGAGAATTTCATCCAATTTTTCCAAGGCTTCAGCGGTTTCAATCATGCAAATGACGGCGATTTCACTATTTGCTTGCTGTTGATAGTCCAGTCCACCATAAATCGCAGCACGTGTCGGACCTGATGATCTTCCTCCCTCAGGTGGATATTTCGCAGCCCAAACCGCACGTTCAGCTTCCTCTCGGTTATTAACCAACGGGACAATCACGCCATAAGCTCCTGCGTCCAATACCTTCATTATGGTTGCGGGATCATTCCACGGAACACGAACAAAAGGAGTCGTTGCAGTAGTGGAAATTGCCCGGAACATTTCAATAGAATCCGCGTAGTCTATCGCACCATGTTGCATATCAACACAAAGCCAATCAAAGCCGACATTGGCCATAATCTCGGCACTGTGTCCATCAGGAATGGCCAACCATGCCCCAACCGTTGGTTTATCGTTTCGCCATGCTTCTAAAACTCTATTTGGCCGCATTTCTCACCTCACGCTACTTAGCTCTTCACTCTATTCGTTTCAGAAAGTTAACTGATCTTCGAAGCTAATGTCTTGTAATGATTAAACTAATAGTTTTTTAGGAATCACTTGATCTTTATTCGGAACGGTGGCGACGCTTGTCGGCCATCTTCCTGCGATAACCTCGGCAACAGTTTGACCTACTCGGTTCTTTATATTCGTGTTAGACCTTTCTGAGTAAAAAGCTGAATGAGGAGTCAAAACGACATTATCCATAGAAAGTAATTTCGAATCGACGCTCAGCGGCTCTGGATCAAATACATCAAGCCCAGCACCTAATATCTCTCCTGACTCGAGCGCACTGATTAGATCTTCTTGATTATGAACCGGTCCACGTGCAGTGTTTACGTATATCGCAGTTGATTTCATTCTTCTGAAAGCTTCCTCGTTCATAAGACCTCTGGTTTCATCATTCAGAGGTGTGTGCACCGTCACATGATTCGCAAGTTCTAAAAGCTCTTCCAATGAGTTCGCACGCGTCACTTGTGTCTCAATGAACGTAGAATCCGACAAGTAGGGATCAAAAGCCATGACGTTCATTCCGATACCCTTAGCACGCGTTGCCATTTGTCGGCCAATATTGCCCAAAGCAACTATACCCAGAGTCTCCCCCGTAAGCGGAGGTGAATATCCTAGCGAAACTCCTCTGTAATTGCCCTCGCGAATCGAGCGATCGTGCGTCACAACCTTTCTAGCAACCGACAGCAACAAAAGTAACGCATGGTTAGCGACCTCTGGCTGGCAAAAATCAGGGTAATGTGCCACTATGACACCTCGTTCCGTAGCAGCTGGAATATCCACACTATCGAGCCCCACGCCATATCGAATTATTAGTTGCAGGTCGGGGCAGTGGTCCAACAGATCACCATCAATTTTTGCCCCTCCCACCAACACTGCATTCGCAGACTTTAATAGGTCCGCACGCTCTTCCTGACTTGTGGCTTTTTTGATGAGAAGAGAACCACCGGCAGACTCTATTATTTCTCGCTCAATCCGAAAGAAACTCGGATCGTCAGATTCCGTCTGGATCGCCAAAAAATTCCCGACTTTCGAAGCCATTTATATTCTCACTTTCTGGCCAAACACTATAAGGTCAGCATACAGCCATTCAGAGTCTACGCTCCCTGAAGTTAACTCTGATTTTCGTAACATATGCCATGCTACACTCGTCTTTGGCAAATATAAATACTTAGATTGGAACTTGAGATGACCCAAGCACTTAGTGTAATCAAGGCAGATATCGGTGGAATGGTCGGGCATTCATCTATGCATCCGGATATTCTCGCTCATGGTCGAGAACAAATTGAGCAAGCTGTCCAAAATGGCCTTTTAATTGATGGACAAGCACATGCATGTGGTGACGATCTGTTCCTAATTATGTCGCATGATAGAGGTCAGGATGACGAAACACTCCACAAATTCGCCTGGGATACTTTTCAGTCTGGAACTGACGTCGCGCGAAAACTTCATCTCTACGGTGCGGGACAAGATCTGCTCGTAGATGCCTTTAGTGGCAACATTCGAGGAGCCGGTCCCGGCTCAGCTGAACTAGAATTCGTCGAACGACCGTCAGAGCCGGTTATTGTATTCATGGGCGACAAAACATCTGCGGGATCGTTCAACCTACCATTCTACAAAATGTTTGCTGATCCTTTTAACACAGCGGGACTCGTTATAGCTGAAAGTCTGCATGACGGATTCGCGTTCGAGGTGCATGACATAGCTAATAACAAAAAAGCCGTGTTCCAATCTCCCGAAGAAATATACGACTTACTCGTGTTCATCGGCTCACCGGCACATTATGCCGTGAAACGAATTGTAGCCAGATCAACCGGCGAAGTTGCCGGCGTATCCTCCACTGATAAACTCTCGCTAATTGCGGGAAGGTATGTGGGTAAAGATGATCCGACCGCTATAGTTCGATGCCAGGGCGCCTTTCCAGCAGTTGGAGAAGTCCTAGAAGCATTTACTACGCCATGGATAGTCGAAGGTTTTATGCGTGGTTCCCACTATGGACCCTGGATGCCCGTATCACTTGAAAATGCAAATCCTTCAAGATTCGACGGGCCACCTAGAATAGTTGCGCTAGGTTTTCAACTTGCTGACGGTAAACTCGTTGGACCGCGAGATATGTTTGATGATCCTTCATTCGATCCTGCACGGGCCGAAGCCAATGTTATTTCCGATATCCTTCGAAAACACGGTCCGTTCGAGCCACATCGGCTACCACTGGATGAGATGGAATATACAACAATGCCCGCTGTTGCGGCGAAGATGGCAGATAGATGGACTGAGATCTAGGCGATTTACTCACCCACGAATTGCAAATTCAATATGATAATTCCTAAGCTCGTTGTTGCGACCACTAATGCAGGAAAGCTTAAAGAATTCAAAGAAATTCTGGGCGACTCGTTATTTCAGGTGATCAGTCCAAGGGAACTAGAGATTGAGTCCCCAGACATCATTGAAACCGGTAGATCCTATGCAGGTAATGCACTAGCAAAGGCTACAGCTATGTCCAAGCTCACCGGCCTAGCCACAATTGCCGACGACAGTGGCCTAGAAATCGACGCTCTCAATGGCGCACCGGGACCTGTTTCTGCGCGCTATGGGATGAATTTGTACAACAAAAGCATTAAGAATGACGAAGACCGCAATATGTTAATCTTGGAGCGGTTAAGAGATATACCGATTTCTGGTCGTTCGGCCCGATTTCGTACCTGTATAGCTCTAGTCTTGCCAGGAAATCTTCCCACTACTCGAGAGGGACTATGTGAAGGAAGAATTGCACTCGAGCCCCAGGGCGGAAATGGTTTTGGATATGACCCGATATTTCTAATCCGTGATGGTCGCTCATTCGCGGAGCTGGGATCTTATAAAAATGAGATATCGCATCGGGCCAAAGCGCTCTTCGCCATCCGATCAGTGCTTGAAAAATTTAACTGAGAGGTATTAATGGAAAATCATCTCGACTTAATGTTTCAAGAATTAGAGAAAGATAAAAAAACGGCCATGATTCCATTTTTACCGGCTGGCTGGCCGGAGCTCGATTCCACTACAAAAATAGTTGATGCCGCAGTCCGTGGAGGCGCAAATGCAGTGGAGCTAGGCTGGGCTTTCAGTGATCCTCTTGGAGATGGACCAGTCAATCAAGTTGCTTATAACCGCGCAATACGAAACGGCAGTAGCGGCTCGAGCATACTCCAAAATGTCTCTGAAATAAGAAACAAACACAGCCGTTTACCAATAATTGTGATGGGCTATGCTAATCCCCTTCTATCCTACGGTGTTGAAAAATGGGCATCTGACGCTAAGGCGGCGGGTGTAGACGGTTTAATTTGTGTTGATCTGCCGCCGCAAGAAGCGATCGAAATTTCCGGTGTCTTAAAGCAGTCAAACATACACCCAATATTTCTTCTGGCACCAACTTCCACTGATGAACGAATTGAGCTAATAGCTTCATATGGAACAGGTATGATCTACTGTGTATCTGTAGTGGGAATAACCGGTGCACGTAGGGCTTTATCTTCTGAACTGCCAGAGTTTATAAAACGAGTTAAAGAAAAAACCAACGTTCCACTTGCTGTTGGATTTGGGATATCGGATGCCGATCATGTTGTTTCAGTAGGAAACATTGCTGAAGCGGCGGTAGTAGGAAGTGCATTTGTTGAAGCGATATCGAACGCACAAGATAATGATTATGAAGCAGCAGCTGAAAAATTCATAACAGCGCTAGTGAACGGAGGGTAGTCATGAGAGTAAGAGGTGTAAGGGGCGCAACTACAACATCGTCTAATACCCAGGAAGAAATTCTTCAAGCATCTCAAGAACTCTTGACTGAACTAGTGAATAGAAACGGAATAGAAATCGACGATGTTGCCTCGATTTTCTTTTCTACAACTCCCGACTTAAATGCTGAATTTCCTGCGGTTGCCGCACGAAAGATAGGTTTTACAAACGCAGCGCTTGAATGCCTAGTCGAACTGAATGTCAAGGGATCACTGCAAAAATGCATTCGCATACTAATGCATATTAATACCAACTTATCTCAGCAAGAAATACAACATGTTTACCTAAGAGATGCCAAATCGCTGCGCGTCGACTTATCGGAGAAATAATCTGATTGTCAGTGAATTATGGTAGATAACAAAACAAACCATATCGAGAATTCGCAGAATTCGTTGGAAACAAGAAATCTCTTTCTAATAAACAGTGATGGGTATAGTGGTCCCCTCAACGCACTTTTAGAAATTGTTGAACACCACGAACTAGATATCAATATTGTCTCCCTAGCATCAGTCGCATCACAGTTCGTGGAGTATGTATCGCAAGTCAAAAACAAAGGCGAAATATCAGTAGAACAAATATCTCAATACGTACTGATTGCATCCCGCCTTTTACTGCTTAAGTCCCGCTCACTTCTCCCAGAAGTTGAGCAAGAGGAGCAAGAGGAGGAAGCCCCAGATATATTAGCTCTAATTGACGCTTTGAAAGAGTACCGAAAATTTGCTCAAGCTGCCGATCTATTGAGTAATAAGGAGGGTTCTGTCAGCTATCCACGGTCTCCTAAACCAATTATTAATTCATCAAAATTAGAAATTCCAACAGGGTTAGATGGGATTACTCTGCAATCACTTGTAGAGATCATTGGAGATGTACTGGAGCGTCTACCTGAGGAGGAGGATTCTCTAGAACTTGAACGTGAACCTATTATCCTTGCTGACAGAATAAATCGAATTGAAAAATTATTCGACGATTCTATGACATCCAAAATCTCATTCCGATCGATAATTGAATCTGCCTCAACACGAGCGGAAGTCATCGTAGATTTTCTGGCGGTGTTGGAACTGATTAAATCCCAAACAATCAAGGCAGGTCAATCCGAGAGATTTGGTGAAATATATCTAGAGAGGTTGTCCACATAGGCCGTTTAATTCTTTATGTGTAACTTGCCACAATTAGCCTTTGGCACTTTATCAGAAGCTTATGGAAGATTAATATCAAACATCCAAACTGATTTGTGGGAAGATTAGGAAATTCTGTGTTGAAAACTCGCAAAGAGTTAAACAAAACCGTAACGGCTGGGAAGCACGCTATCTCTATCGGTATATTTGATGGTGTTCATAGAGGCCATTTAGCACTAGTCGATAAAATGCTAACTGAAGGAAAGGCACGAGGTCTAACAGGCGGTGTCGTAACCTTCTACCCTCACCCCGTCGCTGTAATACGGCCGGATATTGAATTCACCTACCTGACATCGTTACAAAATCGAATTGACCTGATCCAGAACGCTGGTGTCGAGTTCGTTTCTGTACTCGAGTTCGACGATCAACTGCAGCAGGTATCAGCTAGAACTTTTTGTGAAATGCTAATCGAGGAGGTCCAAATGGAACTCCTTGTTGTGGGAGACGATTTTAGGCTGGGACGAAATGGCGAAGGTGATATTAAAATTTTAAGAAATATTGGATTAGAACTCGGGTTTGAGGTCATTAACGTTCCACTTGTTCGAGAAAGCACCTCCAAAGTTTCATCTACCCGTATTCGCGAAGCGCTTTCGTCTGGTTCTATGGAGGAGGTCGGTTCACTGATGGGACATCGGTATCAACTCGACGGTCCAGTCATTCAGGGAGATCAAAGGGGACGAACTATTGGATTTCCCACCTTGAACGTAGATATAGCGGCAGACCGATCGATCCCCCCCAACGGGGTTTACATAACAGAAACATTTATCAAAGGTAAAAAACTAGCGTCCATCACCAACATCGGATCACGACCAACTTTTACGATAGAATCCAAGAATCACCTTGAAACTCATCTCTTCGACTTTAATGAAGATGTCTATGGTGAGCATGCCACCGTCGAATTCATTTCACGCCTAAGAGATGAAAAAAAATTCAACTCTGGAGATGAGCTAGTCCTGCAAATCAAAAATGATGTAAAAAAAGCGCTGGACTACTTTAGTAATATTGGGTAGGGATTTCATGAACAAACCTAGAACCATGGCTCCGGTATCTGACCAGCTAACTATCTTGATGGATGGTGTCGATCTAGGTTCAGCGACTTTGCAAAATGCTATGGAAAGCGAACTAATAGCTCTACTCGAAGAGGATCGCCCACTCACAGTATATTGTGGGTATGACCCAACAGCGACTGATCTCCATTTAGGTCATATTCCAACCATGGTTAAACTTCGTCAATTTCAGAATTTTGGTCACCGAGTGATATTTCTTATAGGTTCCTTCACCGCTCAGGTTGGAGATCCAACTGGAAAGCAATCAACTCGTCCTATGCTGGATGAGGAGGCTGTTCAGGCCTTCAGTCAGTCCTATATTGACCAGGCCTTCATAATTCTTGATGCTGAAAAAACGGAAGTTCTCTACAATCACGAATGGCTTGCTCCCCTAAACTTTGCTGATGTCATAAAACTAGCGGCTGAGTTCTCGGTAGGACACTTTCTGCAACACAGTACATTTCGGGATCGAATACAAAAGGGTGACTCAATTAGACTTAGTGAGTTTATGTACGCTATCCTCCAAGCTTATGATGCTCTGCACATGAAAACTGATATCCAAATAGGTGGAAGTGACCAAATATTCAATATCGTGGATGTCGGTAGAACCCTCCAAACATCAAGAGGACAAAAGCCTCAAGTCGCTCTGACTCTGCCAATATTAGTTGGAACGGACGGCAGAGAAAAAATGTCAAAATCACTTGGTAATACCATTGGATTGCAGGATGCACCTAATGACATGTTCGGCAAAGTCATGTCTCTCCCCGATCAAGCGCTAGATCAATATGCTCGCCTCGTAACAAATTTACATCCGACGGAAGTTAACACACTTCTTAAGAATATTGAAGAAAAAAAAGTAAGCCCAATTGAGGCTAAGAAAAAAGTAGCCGCAGAAGTAGTGAAACTTATTTATTCCTTCGACGAAGCAATAGCTGCCGAGAAATACTTTGAGAACACTTTCCAAAAAAAACAGGAGCCTATCGATGATGCTCCTGAGTACGTGTTATCTGAGGACAAGAGGCTGATTAGTGTAATTATGGAAAGTATGAATTACAGCGGCGGCGAGGCGAGGCGCATAGTGAACCAAGGTGCGGTCAAGATAAATGACCAGAAAGCCCAAGACATAAATTTTATCCTCTCGGATGGCGATTTCATAAAAATAGGCCGTCACACGTTTTTTCGCATTAGAGAAAATTAATATGACTAAATTAGTTACTGCTGCGGACTTGCAAATCAATAATCTCTAGCTCCAAAGAAGACCCATATAATCGACCGTACGTTGCCACATTCCTCTTAAATCTATACGCCAAATCAAAACGCTGTCCTCCAAAAGTGGAATATTCTCCAAAGCCCCAACCAATAGCCTGCCACGTTTGACTACCATTAGTGAATGTGGCTCGGAGGTGGCTGGAATTCTTACCGATCGCCCTAGAATCACTCATCAAGACATCTGGCGCAAAAAATACCGGCTTATTATTTCCGATTCCATGCGGTTCAAATAGCGCTAAATATTGTAGAAATTTATCATCAATCAAATCAAATGGAAGATTGAGATCAAGCGTCAAATTTCGAGCCTCTAAGTCACCTGGCTCTGAAAATAATTCGAGTGCGTACAATCTCTCGTCCAAGGCCATCAGTTTTGATTTCTCTATCGAAAAACCTGCTGCAGCTCGATGTCCACCGAACTTTAGCAGTAAATCTGACACTTCCCGCAGTGGTCTCAGTATGTCAAATCCATCTATCGACCTGCATGAAGCTCGAGCCTCGTCACCTGAAGTGTCAATAACTATTGCTGGTCTGTTGTACACATCCGCTATGCGTGAGGCACACAGGCCTATGATGCCAGCGCCAATATAATCTGACGCCACAACTAAAATTTCAGGGATTTCCTCCCGATATTTGGCTCGGATAATATCATCACTAATTGCCACCGCAGCCTCAGTTTCTTTTCTACGAAATTTATTAAGATCATCCAACCGTCTTGCCAGTATGTGAGAGTTATCCGAGTTCGTAGAAATTAATAGATCAAATGCCAGATCTGCGTGCGCCATTCTGCCAGCAGCATTCAATCGAGGACCGAGAATCCAGCCAATACTTTCCGCATCAATGTCGGCTTCGGCTAAACCGGCAACTTCACAAAGAGCCTTGATACCAGATCTTGAAGTCCTCCGAAGTGCACTTATACCCAACCTAACAAGATCACGACTCTCTCCTCGTAAGGGAGCCATATCACAGACCATCCCTAAGCCCACTAAATCAAGGAATCTGTCCGCATCAAACATCACCTGCATCTCACTGAACAACACTTCCATCACTTTATACGCAACACCGACTGCCGCCGGCTCTGAACCATACGAATTATCAAAAAGTAGCGGATTAACTATTGCGTAAGCTTCAGGCAGCTCATTAGGAATCGCGTGATGATCGATTACCACAACATCCATATCTAGGCCGTTAGCTTCTTGAACCTCTGTTACAGCGGATGTACCTGTATCTGCAGTCACCAGAAGACTTGTACCCATATCTGCAATCCGACGGACTGACCGAGAGTTCGGTCCATACCCATCGATATTCCTATCGGGAATATAGGATTCCACGTGGGCCCCGAGCTCCCGTAAACCCTCCACAAGAAGAACTGATGACGTCACTCCATCAACATCATAATCTCCAAAAACCACGACATTTTCGGAATTCTTACAGGCCTGCATAAGCCGTTCAACTGCAGGGCGTAAATTCGGCATTAAATCAGGATCTGTAAGTATTTTAGGTGAACCCAAGAAAATACGAGCCTTCTGAGTCGTATCAATATCACGCAACATCAACAACTTTCTTATCGATACAGGTAAGTCAGGACCTGCATCCTCAAAACCGCTAAGGTCTGGCTCCGGTGTTATAATCCAGTCCAAATTTTACTCTCAACTTACTAGCAGTTGACTCGACTAAACAGCGAGACAAGTGTTGACGCTAATTATCCACTACCCAAGATACTTAGAAAATACTAATGATGAGTTGTGTCCACCAAAACCGAGCGAATTCGTCATCGCGATATTAACCGAAATTGCGCGCGATTCATTAGTTACATAATCCAGATCACAATCCTGATCCGGATTATCTAAATTAATCGTGGGGTGTATGATGTCATCTTTAATCGACAATGCGGTTACCACTGCCTCAATACCACCCGCAGCGCCTAGAGTGTGGCCGACCATCGACTTCGTTGATGAAATAGGCACTGAATAGGCCTGCTCACCAAAAACTGATTTTATTGAAAGAGTCTCGAACTTATCATTCATAGGAGTTGAAGTTCCGTGTGCATTAATATAGTCCACATCCGAAGGGCTTATTTGTGCTTTCGTCAAAGCAATATTCATCGCCCGCGCAGCTCCTTCTCCTTGTTCAGACGGTTGGGTTATATGGAACGCATCAGCAGATTGACCATATCCTCGATACTCACAAATAATATTTGCACCCCGCCTCTCGGCGTGCTCTTGATTCTCCAAGATCAAAATACCCGATCCCTCACCTAGCACGAAACCATCTCGTTCCCGATCAAATGGTCTAGACGCAGTTGCTGGATCGTTATTTCGTGATAAGGCACGCATATTGGCGAAAGCGGTAATTGACATCCGTGTGACTGCTCCTTCTGCTCCTCCCGCAATCATTGCGACGGCATCACCACGCCGGATTAGTTCAGCTGCAGTCCCAATTGAGTCTGCACCCGAGGCACAGGCTGAAACAGTGTTGAAATTCGGACCTTTTGCGCCATACCTAATCGATACTTGACCGGCCGCCATATCCGGAATGAACATCGGTACTAAAAAGGGGCTCACACGGTCAGGACCTTTGTCAAACAAATTTTTGAATTCACGCTCGAGGGTTTCCATCCCGCCAATACCAACACCGATCATGCATCCTATTTGCTCGGCTTCGCTATTTATATCCAATCCAGAATGATCTATCGCTTCTCCAGCCGCCATGATTGCGAGATGAGTGAATCTGTCCATTCTTCGAGATTCTTTCTTATCCAAATATGTAGACAAATCAAACTCCGGTACCTCACCAGATACCTGAGAAGCCAAATCATTTACATCACACCTTTGAGTGTTGCCTATTCCATTAGCCCCAGACCTCAGTGCCTCCCAGGCTGCATCTCGCCCGACACCGTTCGCGATTATTAGTCCAACACCGGTAATCACGACCCGTCTTGAATTAGCTTGACTCTCAGTATTGTTAAGTTCGATGTTAGAGCTCCGATCTTGCTAAGTTGAATTTTTTATCCCGCCCATTCACTAAATATGATTGCGCTGTTGTGGCCGCCCAACCCAACTGAGGTGCTGATAGCGTTCCTTATCACACGTGATCTTGCTGAATTTGGTACATAGTCTAGATCACATTCTGGATCAGGATTTTCGTAGTTTAAGGTCGGAGGCAATATATTATTTTCTATGGCTAGGACTGTTAGTGCGGCTTCAACCGCACCTGCCGCACCCATTAAGTGACCTGTGGCTGCCTTGGTAGACGACACAGCAAGCTGGTATGCCGATTCACCAAAAACTAACTTAATCGCCTTTGTCTCGACCTTGTCATTGAGTGGGGTCCCTGTCCCGTGAGCGTTGATGTAGTCAATATCCTGGGGAGAAAGTTCTGCCTGCTTCAAAGCTTCTGTCATCGCATTTGCAATACCTGTTCCATCCGCAGCGACCATATCGAACGCATCAGACGAAGTCGCTGCGGATTTACATTCAGCGTAAATATGGGCACCTCTGGCCAGTGCTCGCTCAGATTCCTCCAAAACAAGCACTGCCGCACCCTCGCCTAAGATGAAACCATTCCTTTCACTATCAAACGGTTTAACAGCCTTAACAGGATCCTCAGATGTCGCGAGAGCTTTCATTGCATTAAAACCCGCGTAAAACACCGGCTGTAAGGGAGCTTCATGACCACCCGCCAAAACAACATCAGCTTCCCCTCTCTGTATAACTGAAATCGCCTCACCTGTGGCAGCGCCCCCTGTGGCACATGCAGCGGTTACAGCAAAGTTAGGCCCCTTCAGACCCAAATCGATTGCAATTAGCCCGGACGCAGTATCCGCGAGCATGTTGGTTATCAAAAAAGGAGATACTCGTCTTGGCCCTTTCTCATCTAGAACTCGCTGAGCTTCAACCATCAAATGGCCACCACCAATACCAGTACCGATAACTATTCCTGACCGATTCGGATTTACTTCTCCTTGTTCTAGCCCCGCGTCGGACCACGCCTGTCTCGCGGCCACAATTGCGAGAGAAGTCGAAAGATCGATTCGTCGCTCCAACTTCGAATCAATAAATTCTGAAGGATGAAAGTTTTTCACCTCCGCAGCTATTGGATATTCATAATCATCGGCAGAAAATCTTGAGATATGGCCCAAACCAGAGTCTCCAGCAATAATAGATTGCCAAGTTGATTTGACATCATTTCCAATTGGAGATATCACCCCAATACCCGTCACTACCACACGTCGTTTTGATGTCTCGGGTGAGTTCTTAGATGGCATGAATAACTCGTCTAAGCTAATTCATTGACTCGGTTGCAAAGACTGAAATAGGAATTGGATGCTGGCGAGCATCATCCAGCGACACGGCCATCGACGCTGAATTAATACGTCGAATCATTCTTGAAAGCGAGTGTCCTGGGCCAGCCTCGATAAACAACTCTATCCCTTCAGATATCATTTTTCTGACATTACTTGCCCACATGACTGGCGATTTTAGCTGATCTTCAAATTCATTTCTAACTTCAATTCCGGACACCATTAAGTGAGATCCGATATTACTTACGATTGGGGCACATGGCGATTTGAACTCCACCTTACGGACAATTTCCGCAAATTCGCTCGCTTGGGACTCGTGTAAAGGAGTGTGGCTGCTCACCTTAAGCTTCAGTCGAATTGCCTTCCCATGTTTGTCCTTAACTATGCTCATCGCCCGTTCTAAAGCCACCACATCACCCGAAATTACAGTTTGTAAATCTTCGTTATGATTTGCTACGTCTACTCGACAGTCCAGACCCGACGTGGCCTCCGAACAGACTTCGGCGACCATGCCATATTCAAAGCCTACAATTGCCGCCATACCTACAGGTCGTGCCTCATTGAAACTCCCCATTAATCTAGAGCGTTCTAGAATCAATCCTAACGAATCTTTAAAAGACAAAGCTCCCGAGGCAACAGCTGCAGTAAACATACCCATAGAATGCCCGCCAAAAAATTGAGGATCAAGCTTGAAATTAATTTCGTCCAATTTTTCCTTCATGGCACGATATGTAGCAAGGGAAGTTGTGAGTACCGCAGGCTGCGTATTATGAGTTGAAGCTAAAGCATCTTCATCTGACTCAAAACAAATTCTTGCTAGATCCACTCCGACAATCTCTGAAGCTTCTGAATACGTATCCCGCGCGGCCTGTGACGTATCGTATGTGCGGCGGCCCATTCCAGTTGACTGGGCGCCCTGCCCTGGAAATACAATCGCAGCCCCACGCTTACCAAGCTTAGCCACCCGAGAATCGATCATAAAAACCAACCATCGCTCTCTACGTGTCCTCATAGAAGACTGGATTCAGCGCTGCCGTTCCCCGTATTTGAGATTGTACTCCACACCAGCATTATTATGACAAAATTGATTAAATATTTGCGGATGGGGGGTCCAAAATCTTACGAGCTTCTGGTAAGGCACGGACTATATCAGACGCCAACGTAGCTGCATCACCATACACTTCGCTTACTTGCCGCGCGGCCTCCGCATGCATGTAAACTGCCGCACTGGCAGCATCATATGAATTAATTTGCTGAGCCAAAAAACCCCCAGTAATTCCCGCCAGCACATCACCGGTGCCGCCGTGAGATAGAGCCGAACTAGCACTGTCTGAAAGCCTCGCTTCACCATTGCTATTCGAAATCACAGTTCCCGGACCTTTAAGAACAACTGTCGAACGCCATTTCTGCGCGTAGTCAGCCGCGATCATCAATTTATTTTGTCTAATATAATCGACTTCCAAGCCACTCAATGTAGCCATTTCACCAAGGTGCGGAGTAATAATGATTGCTTGGTTAGTCAATGCTCGCCACTCCTCAATAACCGCAAGCGCATTCAGCCCGTCCGCATCAATCACTAAACCTTGAAAATCCTCTGATACGGCTTCATCTAATCCAGCCAAAAATACCCTTACAAAGTCGACAGTATCTTCATTGTTACCTATTCCTGAACCGATCAATATCGATTTGAAAGAGCGAGTCCCTAATGCAGCCAATAATTCCTCTGCTGCTGCTCTCCCGCCCAAGTAACCACCCCTATCGAAAAGCGGGATATGAGAAATATCTGGAAGTGCCACAAGTAGAGATTGAATGCTTTCTGGGGCAGCTAGTGTTACGGATCCCACGCCCGTTCGAGCAGCCGACTCAACCGCCAAACGGGCAGCTCCCGGATAGTTCTTGCACCCAGCTATAACTAGCAATCGCCCAAATGTCCCTTTGTGACCGTCATTTGGTCTAGAAGGCAAAACTCGACGAAGGTCATGGAGCTTTAAGCTTTGATAAGGAATTCTGACTGATTCTAGGGCTGACTCTGGGATTCCGATATCGACTTCAACGGTTCTTCCACTGTACTTTCTCCCATCACCCACATAGTGACCAACTTTGCTGAAACCAAAAGTTACAGTCATTTCTGCCGGCACAGAACAAGCATCTGCTTGACCTGTATCCGAATTTAATCCGCTAGCGATATCAATCGCTATAACTCTGACGGGTGGAACTGCCTCCACAGCGGCCTGTAATCGATTTAACACCTCCGCATAGAGACCTTCGATGGGTCGTTTTTCTGTATCAAAACCAATCCCGAAGATTCCGTCAAGAACCATCGTTGCTCTCTCCAGCAAAACCTCTAGTTCTTCGAATTCGCCATCTGCATTGGCAATTGCAAACGGTATTCCCAATTCCTCAACAGCGGCCCACGATTTATCCGATTTCTCTCGCGGATCGGTCAGATAAATGAACACTGACGCACCATAGCCATGGAGGTGGCGCGCAGCAATAAGCGCGTCAGATCCATTAGTTCCAGAGCCACAAATTACGAGGACGGGTCGGCCCTCCATAGTCCCCATTGCCATCCAACATTCTTGTGCTACCGCTAATCCTGCGGCCTCCATCAAATCCTCGTTGGTAATACCGGGCTCCAGAGCCTCACGTTCCAAAGATTGCATTTGTTCTGTAGTAACGATCTGTCCGCCAGCCATAAGTTTGCCTTCCTAATACCCCATCACTTCAATTAAAAACGACCTAGACCATCTATTCCAACATCCTCTGGGGGGTCACCCTCGGTCATCGAGAGCAATCCTCGATCCCTAAGTCTTTTTAATAACTTCTGACGAGCATCCTCATGAACCTGTTCAGGGTTAGTCTGAAAACTCACTACGACGGCCACAGCAAAAGACATTAAATGAGTTAGAGAGATATCGATCGCTGTCAGGCCAATCATGTTAGCTCTAGATCTCGCACCTCCGTAAAGATATACCAGTGGCTTACCACGCTGATCCGGAAGTACCTCAATTTCACGCCACCCCACTGACCGTGCCCCAGTACCCAAGGCTTTCATAAGAGCTTCTTTTGCTGCGAATCTGGCCGCTAGTTCGGCTACTCTTCCCCTACAAAAAGCTACCTCTGCCTCTGTGTAAACACGTTTCAAAAATCTCTCCGGATGTCGACGGAGAACTCGACCAATCCGGTCAGTCTCAATCATGTCTACTCCAACTGCATGAGAACCATTTCCCGAGGTCGCCAACATCATCTGCCGTCCAATATTTCCGCGGCTGAAAGTGTGTTTGATAACAGCATAGCTACAGTCATCGGGCCCACCCCGCCCGGAACAGGAGTAACTGCTTTCGCCACGGTCTTCACTCCTTCAAAATCGACATCACCGACCAGACGACGGCCGTTCTTTCGCGTACTGTCCAAAATCCAATTAGTACCTACGTCAATAACTGTTGTCCCTGGGCTCACTAAATCGGCAGTGATCGTCTTAGCCTGTCCAGTGGCGACAATAAGAATATCAGCAGATCTTGTGAATTTGCCAAGTGAACGTGCACCTGTATGCACTAAGGTGACAATCGCATTAAGACCGGAGCCGCGCTGGGAAAGCATAATCGACAGCGGTCGGCCTACCAACATAGAACGCCCAACGATCACTGCGTGAGACCCTTCTGTTGAAATATTTGTACGTCTAAGAATCTCGAGTATCCCCGAAGGTGTAGCGGGAGAATGAACCGGATCTCCCCTGCTCAGTCTACCTAAGCTTGCGTCAGTAAGACCATCAACATCCTTTTCTAAACATATGCTCGAAATTGCCTGAACCTCGTCTAAATGAGAAGGAATAGGTAGCTGCAAAATAATACCATGCACATCAGATCGATCGTTTAAATCCCCCAAAATAGCTGACAACTTGGAATCATCGGTAGATTCAGGAATCATAACGACATCGGAATCCATCCCTACATCGCTCGCAGCTTGAGACTTATTAGTTACATATGTCCGTGATGCAGGATCCTCACCAACTACTACGGCGACAAGTTTTGGAATGCTGAGGCCCTTATCCTTACGCTGAATAACCCGGAACCGAAGCTCGTCGAGGATATCGTTCGCAATTGCTTTTCCATCAATAATTTCTGCACCCATTAAACTAGTTTACTGCCTCACTTACTATGAATGAGACTCTCTTCACTAATACCTATAAGCGCTCAACTAAATATCCTAATAAAATGTATATATGAATTATCTAATCCAACGCTGTAAAGAACTTTCAGCGCGTGTGCATGACGTACAGGTGCGACTTTGACCTCCCAAAGCAACAAGTAGCCCTCGACGCTCTCCGCGAAAAAACACAAAACCCTGACTTTTGGGCGAACCAAAACGCAGCAAAAACAATCATGCGTGACGTCGCGCGAATGGAACGCGAAATTAGCACTTGGCAATCCTTAGAAGCATCACTAGCTGAAAATCAGGAATTAATTGAACTTTTCATCGATGACTCTACTGAGGAACTTGAATCTGAGATAATTGCTGCGCTTGATAAAATTGAGGCCGAGTTCCACACTCTCGAACTACGGCTCAAATTAGGTGGAACTTATGACACACGTCCAGCTGTCATTTCGGTCTATGCCGGAAGTGGCGGGACTGACGCCCAAGACTGGGCTGAACTCCTTCTACGGATGTACATTCGATGGGCGAATTCACAGAAAATGGACACCGAGATAATTTCTATTACCAATGGTGACGAAGCAGGTATCAAGTCAGCTGATATAAAAATCAGTGGGGACTTCGCGTACGGATTACTACAGTCTGAGAAAGGTGTGCATCGGCTGGTTCGCATATCACCCTTTGACTCGGCTAAGGCCCGTCACACCTCATTCGCATTGGTTGAAATAGTGCCCGAAGCACAACATGGTGAATTAGTCGTAGATATAAAAACTGATGAACTTCGTATAGATACTTTTAAAGCCTCAGGTAACGGAGGACAAAACGTACAAAAAAATGACACTGCCGTGCGAATAGTGCATGAGCCGACCGGAATAGTTGTAACGTGCCAAAATGAGCGGTCGCAGGGACGAAACAGAGAACAAGCGATGCTCGTATTAGAGTCACGACTTCTAGACTTGGAAATTAAGCGTCGCGAGGACGAAGAAGCTAAATTACGTGGCGAACACATTGAAGCTGGCTGGGGCAACCAAATCAGATCATACGTCTTACATCCGTATCAAATGGTCAAAGATCTCCGCACAAATTATGAGACGTCTAACGTCGATGATGTCCTCGATGGCGACATTATGCCACTGATCAATTCATACCTTGACGAGAAAGTAGGGAAATCAGTTGGTTAATTTACAAATAAATAGAGCTATATTTTCAGTCTTGCTTCTATCAATTCTTTCTATTTATCTACTCTCAGAAAAACCAGCAAATGTGGCTTATGCCCAGGCAAACGACGACATAAAAATTATTGAGTCAAAAGCTACGGGGATAGATCCCAAGAAAATTGTATTTCAAATCACCCTTGATTCACAATCGTCGATTAAAGAAATTGAGTTAAATTACATTCTTGAATCACCTGAAACGAATGTGGGTGGTACACAAAATATCGATGCTCAAGGGAAATCTGGCTATCAGCTTTTTATCACGGAACTGTCCACTAACGATAGCTCTCGGTATATCCCAATTGGAGTCACCCTCACATATTCCTGGACGATAGAAAGTGACACCGGCACTCTGTTCACGACCGAAAAACAGACATATGTATTCTTAGACGGACGTTTCGATTGGAAAAAAAAGGAATCAAACACCGTTGAAGTGTTCTACTACGGCGATGATCAACGTGGGGTAACGGGAATTGGAGCTGCCAAAGACACCCTAGAGAGGATTGCTGGGCTCCTTCAAGTAGAGGTGCCGTATAAAGTCAAAATAGTCATATGGGATACAGAGAAAAATGGCGAAGCTGCTCAAAGATCGAGAGGATCAACCTTTGACGCAGCTGTGTCAACGTTAGGAACTCGAGTGGCCACAGACCTAGTCCATATTTACGAAACACGTGGCAGTTATGCAGACACTACTCGACATGAAATAGCTCATATAGTTACGCATGTAGCCGGAGACGGATCAATCGGTAAAATCCCGGCATGGTTAGACGAAGGCACAGCCGTATATGCTCAAAAAACAACAACTGGACGAGAATTCGCTCTGAAGCAGGCGGTGCGCCAAAACACTCTCTTCAGACCAAAAACCGAGGGAGTCGGTGCACCAAACACAAGCAAAACCGTCGATGCATTTTATGGACAATCACATGCAATGGTTACTTTCATAATCAGCACCTGGGGCGAACAGAAATTTTCAGAATTGTTTAGCGTAATCAAGGCCGGGTCTACACCGGATGGAGCGTTTCAAGCTGTCTATGGAGTTGATCTGGACGATTTCTACAACCAGTACCGAAATCACGAGGGACTCGAACCAATTGAATTTCAAAACACCGAACTTCAAACTGCTCCCAAAGCATCGGCGACCCAACCACCATACACAATCGCCACGGGTACAAAAATCACAAGTGATAGTAAAACCAATAAACAAAATTCATCGATATCTAGTCCAAGCACTTCCATAGATAGCAAAGATTCAGCAAATAGAAAGGGGAGAAGTGCTCTGACAGTGGGACTTATAACCATCCTCCTAGCTGTAATATTGGGATTTGCTTCCTTCAGGCTAGTGAAACAGTGAACTCAAATGACTAAATCTAATTCTATCGCCAGCAATATTCGAGATATCGGTCGTGCCCAGCTCGGTAAAGTAATTACACCTCTGCTTAACGTGATGTTAGCGCTTCATATCAAACCATCAATGATTACCATCGCTGGATTAGTCGGATGTGTTCCAGCAATGATTTTTGTCTCACAAGGCAACCTTTTCGCAGGTGGAATAATCTTCTTATTTAGCTCGCTTTTGGATCTATTTGATGGAGCTTTGGCAAGAAAAGCTAACTCGATTTCTGATCGGGGGGCACTGCTGGACTCGGTTGCTGACAGAATATCAGAGGCCCTGATCATGGCTGGTATCCTTTATTTCGGCTGGTCAATTCAAGACAAAAGCATAGTCCTGTTCTCATTCGGATCCGTGGTGGGATCTCTCCTTGTGTCTTACATTCGAGCGCGAGCCGAAGGACTTGGCTTAGAATTAAGCGAAGGATGGTTCACAAGACCTGAACGTGTAATTGTCATTAGTGCACTACTTCTCTTCAACCTTGTACCACAGGGGTTAATTCTTTTAACAATACTCACATTCCTCACTGCTCTACAAAGATGGAGACTGGCCGATGAAAAATTAAAAATAGTGAATTAAATAAATTCTGAAGGTTACATCTATGTCTGAAAAAATTATATCTACATCAACTGACGATAACAAAAGTACGGAAAATTCGTTATCGAGAGAAGCTGAAGCACAACTTGCCTCAACATTACAACAAAACATTCAAAGAAGACTCTCGCTTGACGTCTGGTCCCGCCCTACGAGCTCAATTTACAGGAGTGACCGTGATGACGCTCGTCATGGTATGGAAATGACAAATCTTGTACGACAAATTACCTCGCTACATGAGGCGATATCCTTCACGCCCTATGATATTGACACTTTTGCCAAAAGAGCCGAACAGGATTTTGTTACTGTAGCGCCGACAATAGTTGCTCGATCAGCAGGACATTCAATCCGACTCGTGGGTATTCCCGCTGGAACATTGTTTCCGGCATTCATCGATGTAATAGTTTCTCTCACCTATCTAAGCCTCCCCCTTGATGATGAGATTTACCAGGTTATAGCGAAAATTGAGTCGGCCGTAAACAACGGATCACCGGTTGAGGTGGAATTGTTTGTGACACCCTATGACGACATATCCAGTCGACTTTATGGAATTTTTGGTGTCGTGGCGGCAGCTACAAAATCAGTAAGGGTAACTATTACTGAAATTGCTGAGTTCCCAATACTGGCAAAAAATAGACTCATAGAGCAAGTTCCAGTAGTTACCCTCAACGGGCATCGATTTATTGGTGTTTGGGCGCTGCATGAAATACTTCACCAAATATTACACATAGCTAAATCTGAGGATGAAATCGTTGTCCGCGAAGAATCTTTTTCTGGGCCTTATGTTAGCGAGGATGATGCGTTGAAATTAGTTAGTGAACAATCACAAACTAACTCAAATATGACCAGTTCAGACTTAAAAGAAACAGATAGTGGTTTACTCATTCCCCGCTAATTGGGGCATCACCCTTCTCCAATAGTAAATTTTGATAATAATCCGTAATACGAGCCGAAATGCGAGACCAGTCAAATTCAGCCACACGCACTCTGCCATTTTCACCAAGACGGCTTCGGAGAATCGGACTATCAATTAGTCTAGTCATCGCAGCCGACAACTCTGTCACATCCTCGGCAGGGACTAAGATACCTTCTTTTTCATTGCGAACTACATACGAATAACCCACAATATTCGAGGCTATGACGGGTAGATGGGCAGACATAGCTTCCATCAAGACATAGCCCTGACTTTCATTGCCGGTAGCTGGTGAAACAAATAAATCAGCACTGCGATAATATCGAGGTAGCTGCTCATTAGTAGGATTCGTGACCCAAACGATATCTTCACCCAACCCACTACTAATGATGTTTTTTTTGTATTTTCTCTGCCTTTCAGAATCAGGGCCTACCACAATTAAACGGGCAGATGGGCGTATACGATTTACAATGCTGAACGCGTCAAGCAGAACCCCAAGACCCTTACGCTTCTCCGCACGCCCCACATAGAGAATATTAACTCGATCATCACCCCTTAAAGAATCTATTGGAGAAAGATCGGGATCATCCCACGTGTCAATATCAATGCCATTCGGAATTATTTCATAGGAATCAGGAAAATATCTGGAAACATAATCTTTCGCGGAAGACGATACCGCTATCTTCCCGTCTAGTCTTTCCATATATTTTTTAAGAAGCCTATTACCTAGGAAATACATCAGATTTCCCTTCTCTCGAGTTGCATGAAACGTGCCGACATTAACAACGTCAGGGATAAATTTCTTGGAATAATGCAACGCCATTAACGATAACAAAGGCATAAATGGCTCATGGTAATGTATTAAGTCAAACTGGCTTGAAGAAAGAATATCTTTAATAGAAGTGATCTGTTTTGGATTAATCACAATTCTAGCCTGAGAACCGGAAGCCGGAAGTGAAACGGGCTTGCCCAAAATGTTAACAGTCTTGCCTGCGCTTTCGTGACTCGCGGGAGCAATTATGTCTACTTGATGACCCAGATCACGCATGATATTTGCAAGCTTAAAAATATGATTGTTTACACCACTTGGAACGGACCAATCATAAGGTGAAACATAGGCAATTTTCAAAAACCATACTCCTTAAATTCTAAAATTCGCTGCCACGAAATCGTCTAATCATCTTTGCGGCAATCTTTTTTGGTGTGACAGCTAAACCCCTAGCTTGCTGTGCAACTAGACGTCCCAACCCAATCTCTAAAAATGAAAATTCAGTGTCAATCAATCCGATCGTCGTATGACTACTTATTGCTCGTCGTAAAGAGTTATCGGTCTGACCACAAAACAATGTGTATCCGCTCCCAATAGCCTCTTTGAAATGTGCGTCCGAACCACCAGTCTCAGCAAGATTCCATCTTTCACGATTAAGTCTTGTTACTCTCTGCCCAGAATGAAAACCAGAAAACCTATGAGTTGATGTCGGATTTCCAACCTCGATCGCATCTGGTCGGTAAATCTCGTCTGCTCGCTGCATCAACTTATCAAGAGATCGATAACCCACCGATCGAGTTAAATGTGAAAATGGATGCGGAATAATCACAATTCCACCTAACTGATGCACAAGTTCGATAGTTCTATGTAAGGGTTTAAAAGAAGGCACTGGCTTATCAATCCAAAGAGCTAATATATGACCCGACAATGTGGTTATCTCTGTTCCCGTCACAAAATCGAACGAGTAATTACCCTTCGCATGTACCTCGCGGGCCTCAACTGCTCCACGGATATCGTCATGATCTGTAATAGCTATGACATTAAGAAAGCCTGATCGTTCGGTGGAGTCAAAAATGGTTTTCGCACTATCCATACCATCTCCAAATGAGCTATGCACTTGTAAATCTGCTCGCCCATATAACGGAAAATTAACCATATATAAATTATAAAGGTCGCATTGAATACAATTATTTTAAGAATCTAGCGAACTATTTAGAACATATTCATTCAGTCGGCTCAACCCATATTGGATTAAGGGGAAACCATTGATCTGGCCAGCGTCGAATACCAGCTTCAAGTTCAGATATCAAAGACTGCATATTCTCCAGTCGTTCTAGCACCGGATCGTCACCATGAAAATTAAAACAAATCTTTGTAAAATGTAGCCCATAATGTCCGGGTCGTGTCCTCGGTGCCCAAAAAATAAGCACCTCAGCATCTGTAGATTCAGCCAAGTTTAGGGCCCCCTCCGGAATTGGTGCCTTTGCCCCGAAAAAATCAAACAGTCTTGCCCTACCAACTACGTCACGATCTGTTAACAAAGCAAGTAGTCCACCAGAATTAAGATGTCTGTGAGCCCGCCTCAGTCCAAGAAAGTTAGCAGGGAAGAAGCATACGCCGGTCTGTCGACGAATCCCATACATAAACTTATTAACCAGTTCTGACCTTAGTGCCTCAGAAATCACTCCAGTATTCAATCCAAACTTACCTATTGCCTGCCCAATAATTTCTGGATTACCAACATGAGCCGAAATGACAATTACGCCCTTTCCTCTGTCCATCGCTTCGAACAATAAGTCGAGACCAACAAATTCGTCTATGTATTGAGCAAAGTTATCACCGGCTAAACGGGAATATCTCGGTAAATCTGTGTAATAGCGCACCGCAGTAAGTAAAAATCCGCGAGCTGTTCTCTCAATCAGGCTTTCAGATGTGCCTTCACCGAATACCCGCTCCGCACGCTTGAGAAGAGTGCGCCGCAATTGAGTATTGGTCAGCCATACTACTGAAGCTACTGCGTGTGCAATGTGGTCAAGTATCCCGTCAGGCAGCAATCGCCCAAAACTGACCATTAACTGCAATCCTAAATATTTAATCAATCCTGACACAAATTCGTATGGCCTCCTCTATCAAATCTATCCTCGGTCCAAAAATATCGGTACATATGCCATTGGCTCGGATTATTTCGAATTAATTTTTCGATTGCATTCATCATGCTTTGAGTTAAAGAAACAACATCATTATGCATGCTAGATGTAGATTCAAAAGAAACGGGTTCAATCAATAACAGAGCCTTATCAGAATATCTACCCGCCCTCAGTGGAAGGCCCGCAATAATCGGAGCTCCCGATAATATTGAGAGTCTTGCTGGGCCATCGTGAATTAAGACATCCTCGCCGAAAAACTGAACCTCAACACCCTCTTCAATTACAGGTGGCACATCAACCAAAATACTTACTAAATTATTTTGCTTGAGTCGCCTATAAATGCGTAAGGCTTGACCTTTCGATGCAATGAGGTCGAATCCTAAACTATGCCTAATCTTTTGGAGTAGGAAATTCAATCTTTGATTTTCAAACTCGTCTACTACGACTGAAGTTGGTATGTTTAGCAGCTGACTGGCGGCTGCCGGACCAAAGTCCCACATGCCAGCATGAAGACCTACGGCAATCACGCCTTTTCCTCGTCTCAGATCGTGAACAACGCTCGCTTGGGGGATCTCAACTCGGCTCCTAACATCCCGAACTCCGGTCTCACGAGATTGATGTAATAACCGAATTAAGTCGACCACGTACACTCCATAGGACTGAAATGATTTTCGAGCCAGCTCGTGTGCTAGCTCGATATTGCCCTCCGTCAGTCGTGCCATATTAGTGATCGTAATCCGTCTTCTTGTAGACATGAAACGAAAGACCACTCCACCCATAAATGAAGCGACTCTGTAGCTAACTTGAACGGGAATCAAATTAATAGACAGCAGAAAAAAATCAACTATTAACGAAATAACTGTTTTACTCATGCAGCTACAAGATAGCTTAAACGCGGCAGAATTTCAGTCTCTCCCACGGTCCTTGCTATAAAAATAAACTGAGTGAATTGACTATTTAGCTTCTATAAAATCCTCGAGTGCCAATCGCGCTACCTCGTCTCGCATTTGTCGCGGTGGCGACTTCATAAAATATGCTGAGGCTTCAAATACAGGTCCACCTACGCCTCGGTCCAACGCTAATTTTGCGCACCGAACAGCATCAATAACAACGCCAGCCGAGTTTGGTGAATCCCACACTTCTAACTTAGTCTCAAGATTCAAGGGAACGTTTCCAAAGGTTGTTCCCTCAACTCTAATATGACACCACTTTCTATCTAAAAGCCAGGGTACATAATCAGACGGGCCGACATGAACATCTGCATCTGGTAAGTCGTACTCAATTTGACTCGTTACAGCCGATGTTTTAGAAATTTTCTTGGACAGAAGGCGTTCCCTCTCAAGCATATTCATAAAGTCCGTATTTCCACCGAAATTCAGTTGGTACGTTCTATCAATTTGTACGCCTCTATCTTGAAACAAGCGGACTAAAAGTCGATGTAATATCGTGGCCCCGACTTGACTCTTAATATCATCGCCAATAATCGGTAAATTAGCCTTTTCAAATCGATCAGCCCAATAGTTGTCTTTGGCTATAAACACAGGAATGCAATTGATGAATGCACAACCCGCCGCTATTATTTGCTCAACATACCATTTTGTAGCATTTTCACTACCAACAGGAAGATAAGAAATTACAACGTCCGTCTTAGTGTCCTTAAGTATCTGAGCGATATCAGCGGTTTGCCCTGGCGCTTTTTCAATCACTTCAGATAAATATTTTCCAATACCATCGTGGGTCATTCCTCTTTCGACGGTTATTCCTGTTTTTGGAACTTCGGAAAACTTCACCGTATTATTCTGTCCACTAAATACAGCTTCAGAAAGATCCTTCCCTACTTTATCGGCATCAACATCAAACGCAGCTGTGAACTCGATATCCTTAATGTGATAGCCTCCAAGAACCGGATGCATTAATCCCGGAATTTCGTCACTTGCCTCTGCTGACTTATAAAATTCGACGCCTTGCACCAAGGACGAGGCACAGTTTCCAACGCCGATAATAGCCACACGAACCTTGGCATTCTCGGAATTTGTATTCTTTTTCTTTGCCATTTATTAACCTAACCTCTCGGAACTAATTTAAAACAATACTCCGCTATTACTATCAATAAGTCAAATTAATCTTTATTATGTAACATATAAGGTTTACTTATATTATCGGAGTCCATATGGAATTCTCATCGAAGCAACTTTTATACCTGAGCACAATAGATAAAAAGAATACTTTGGCTGCCGCAGCGGATGAATTGCAAATAACGCAACCGGCCTTATCGTTTGCAATCATTGAGCTAGAACGCAAACTAGGTGTGCAACTGTTCGAAAAAAAAGGGCGAAGAAAAATACTTACCCCGTCCGGCCAACTCGTTACCAAATTTGCAAACGAAACACTGTACAGGGCAGGCGAATTATCTGAGCTTCTCTCAATAGATAACCAGGGCAACGAAGGTTCACTGCGTGTAGGCATGATCGATGCTGCATCCCTCTATCTTTTACCAACTGCCATCAAAGCTTTCAAAACCGAAACACCAAATATCAAGTTGTACATCACAGTCAACGATTCAGATACTTTGACTGAACAGTTACAGAACTTTGAAATAGACATTGCTTTTGTAGTCTCAAAAGATGAAAATAATTTAGATAATTCCAAACTAGTCTCTACTCTCATCCTAGAAGAATCTCTCGTGCTCTGTAATCCAATCTTAAATGGCAAACATCCAATGACAGAATGGGCACTTTATCCCGAGAAATCTAGGACTAGGGCACTGATAGATGAAGGAATTCAAGCGCTTGGACTTGAACCAAATACGATAATTCAATCTTCAAATCCGCAGATTCTCCGACAGCTTGTCCTACTTGGATTGGCCACAAGCATACTGCCAGAGCAGGTGGCTAAAGAAAATAACAATATTTACGTAGGAAAGGAGATTGCACGACGCAGGATTACTGCACTGCGCCGAGCTAATTCTCCATTTGACCCAAAGGCCTCAAGCCTAATCGCTCTTGCTCTCCAGGTTTACAACAACGTCTAAATTTAGACCATTGCCTTGAGTTTTGCACCAGCCTTGACTTTCACAGCTGCTCGAGCAGGAACGTTGACTGTTTCACCAGTCTGTGGATTCCTTGCCGTTCGAGCACTACGTTGTACTTTCTCAAAAGAAATCCACCCCGTAAGAGTGGCCTTATCTCCTCGCTTGACGGCTTCCCCAATACTTTCAAGAAGTCCATTTACCGCTGCTTCAACTGTCGAAGCCGGCAAATTTGCCCTCTTGGCCGCGTCGCTAATTAAATCACCTTTATTCATTTAACACTCCTAATCTGTTCACATGCTTAAGCGTTATAACAGTTGTAAGGCCTGAATAGCGCCATGTCTACCCCCTACCACATTAAATCTCTTATCAGATAAAGAACTAGAGACCTAAATATTTATAGGATTTCCACAGGCCAACGCCCAAGTCCCTCTCTAAAATCGCCACTAATTCTCCGCTTGGGCCATATGCCCGTATCAGATCTGCATCGAAGTCAGTTGATAAATATCTTCGATAGGGAGACAAAATAATGGGCTGACCATATCCTAGGTCGCGTGTTTCGGAGTTACGTAGTATCGCAGCGGGCCAAGATTCAAGAATTTTATCGATGGGCAATATTAATTTCTTCAGCGAATTTTCTTCGCCATAGAGGCTAACCTCATCGAGCTTCACCGCTTCATTTATAACAAAATCACCCACCTGCGTACGGCGTAAATCCGCGAGATGCGCTCCGCATCCAAGGAATTCGCCCAAATCATGCACCAGTGATCGAACGTAGAAACCTCGACCACATTCAATTTCTATTTGTACTTGAGGCAGCTCACTATTTTTTCTCTTAACATCACTCGTCTTCCATCTGTAAATTAAAACTCGACGGGGATCAAAATCAATATTCTTGTTTTTTCTCGCTAACTTATAAGCTGCTATCCCCTCTCTCTTTAGTGCGCTAAAAATGGGTGGCTTCTGCATTATTGGAGTTTCTGACTCACCGATATCGACTGACTCGATTCTCTGAGACATAATTAATCGATCCAATCCCTCAGATACTAAAGGCTCGTCAATCTTGCTGATTTGATTAGGCTCTGCACGGAAAGTGATATTTCCCTCCGAGTCATACGAATCCGTCGATAGACCAAAAGTCACAGTCGCCAAATACACTTTACGCATCCGCAGAAATTCATCAGAAAACCTCGTCGCACTGCCTATCACGATAGGAAGGATTCCAGTGGCGCTGGGATCAAGGGTTCCGCCATGACCAACCTTATAAGGCCCCACAATTTTCTTCACTCGCCGGACAGCTTCAGCCGATGAAATTCCTTTTGGCTTATCTAAATTTAAAAATCCATGCATTGTTAAAACACTATATAACTCTAAAATCTATTTTTATTATTATTTTAAGCAGAGCGAGAATCTGCATTAACTGTTATCGCGAAGCTAAAGATTTCTTAGTAATTTACCTATTTTGTCGGCCTCATCAAAAGACTCATCTGCAACAAATTCCAGCCTCGGGATCCTACGTAATCGTAGCTCATTTCCCAACTCTCTCCTGAGAAATCCGGATGCTCTCTGCAAACCCTCCATAACGAGTGAAAATGTTTCTTCATCCCCTTGAACGGTGATAAATACTTTTGCCGAGGCCAAATCACTTGAAACATCAACACCTGTGATTGTATATATTGCATCACGCACACGAGGATCTTTAATTCGCCTCGGTGCGATCTCAGCTAACGTGCGCTGAATAGTATCTTGAACACTCTCAATTCTTCGAGTCAGCGTATCTGCTCCTTATGGTAAGTAACTACTTCATCGCCCTCTTCAAAGGATTCATAGCCGCTCACCGTTATTCCGCACTCCAAGCCAGTTACGACCTCGCGCGCATCGTCACTTTCACGCTTCAATGTGTCAAGGTTCGACTCATGTAGCACTGATCCGTCACGTATGACTCGACAAAGAGACCCTCTCAAGACCGAACCCTCGCGAATGTAACAACCTGCAATTGCGTTGCGCCTACCCTTTCGAAACACAGCCCTAACCTCAGCAACTCCGTCTTGCCTGTCCTCAAAAATTGGATCTAATAACCCTTGTACAGCCTTTTCTATATCTCCTACAATATCGTAAATGACAGAATATTCACGAACTTCTATGTGATCTTCCGATGCGAGTTTACGAGCCCCCGGCTCCGAGATGACATTAAACGCTATGACAACACCTTGTGAGGCGGTCGCAAGCTGAATATCAGACTCAACTACCGACCCGACAGCAGCATGAATAACTCGGACGTTTACCTCTTCATGAGACTGTGACTCAAGTACGTGAACTAGTGGCTCAATGGAACCCTGAACATCTGCTTTTACAACAAGATTAAAATCCTTAACATTCCCACGGTGTATCTCACCAAACAAAGTATCTAATGTAACCGCCTGCTTAACACCACCAGCATCAGCACCTCGTAATCTGCTATCTGCCTCTAGTCTTGCAGATCTTGAATCCGCACGAACCTCGAAAACTTCTCCCGCCTGCGGCACGGCGGATAATCCAAGTATCTCAACCGGCGTCGACGGTCCAGCAGACTCGATTTTGTCACCATCCGATCCAAACATTGCCTTGATTCGACCGAATGCAGTACCAGCCAACACGATATCGCCCAACCGTAACGTTCCAGTCTGCACTAATAGTGTAGCTGTAACCCCACGTTGTCTATCGTTCTTGGCCTCTAAAATAATTCCCTTAGATTCGTTATCTGGATTAGCCTTAAGCTCCTCCAAATCCGCAATTAATAGAACATTTTCAAGCAAATCCTCAATGCCCAGACCCTCTAACGCCGAAATTTCCACAACGATTTGATCACCCCCAAGATCTTCGGGGAGTAAATCTACCTCAGTTAACTGACCTTTGATTTTTGCCGGATCTGAATTAGGTAAATCAACTTTATTTATAGCAATCACCAGTGGTACTTGAGCAGCTTTCACATGAGCAATCGCCTCACGCGTCTGTTGCATCAAACCATCATCCGCAGCCACAACTACTATGCCTACATCGGTGACATTGGCCCCTCGGGCTCTCATCTGGGTAAAAGCTTCATGGCCCGGAGTGTCAAGAAATGTAATCACGCGGCCGTCGTTTACTTCTACCTGGTAGGCGCCTATATGCTGCGTGATTCCTCCAGCTTCACTCTGTTGGACATTAGTCGAGCGAATATGATCGAGAAGCGTGGTTTTTCCATGGTCGACATGGCCCAAAACCGTAACAATTGGGGGTCGAGGTACTGCGTCAGGGTCATTTTCGACTAAACGTAAAGATGTCGATTCTGGCCTTGATTCACTATCTGCGTCAGACGCTTCTTCCTCGGCTTCAGTGTCAACACTAAATCCAAAATCTTCAGCAATAATTGCAGCTGTCTCGAAATCAATAACCTGTACAACAGTCGCCATTACTCCGTTTTGCATTAGGGCCTTGACAACCTCAACTGCAGACGTGTCGAGAATCTCCGCCAAATCGCGAACTACTATTGCAGACGGAATAATTATCTTCTGCTGGTCAAGTGTCATCCGTGAATCCGAGCCCTTCTTTGCGGCCTTATATATGTATTCTATTCAATCTAACTCGTAAAGAATCTTCCATGCGAACCTCTACTAACTCTATAGTTCAAACAAATCATCTGCGTCATCGAACAAATCGTCTTCATCCTCATCATACTCAAATCGTCGTGATTGAGTCTGCTTTTGCGGACCTCGCTCACCGCTACGCTTGCGACGACTCTGATTTTTCTTGTTTTGTCCACCCGTAGACTCTTCATCCTCATCTCGTCGAAGCTCGGCAATGTCATCACCAAATCGCAAACCGCCACTCGCTGATTTGTTTTCAGTCGTGGGTTGTTCGCCAACCTTCTGCGATATAGCACCAGGTTCGACAATCTCGTCTGTTCCACTTTCTTCGTCCGACGCAAAGGCAGCCATAACTTCTTGCTCGGGAGTGAGTTGCTTAACCACTGACGAATCCACACCAGTACCGTCGGGATGCACTGTGTCCAGTGGTAGCGCATTATCAGTTTGGGTATCTGTTGCTACAACATCTCTACCAAGGTTCGACGCTGGCGCTGTTCTCACTATAGGAATAGCCTCTAGATTGGGCTCTGGTGGTGGAACTAGATCTGCACCTGACTCCATAATCATGCTTTCTGCATTCAGAGACACTCGCCGACCTATAAGTTGAGCCGCAAGACGTGCATTTTGACCTTCTTTTCCAATAGCAAGAGCCATTTGCTTATCCGGAATACCAATATTTACCGTATTCTCAGCTTCATCAATACTTATCGAGATAACCTCTGCTGGTGAAATTGTATTGGCAGCGTAAGCCACTTCATTAGGGTCCCACCTGAGGATATCAATTCGCTCGCCGCCCAGCTCAGTAACAATATTCTGAATTCTTCCACCCCGAGGGCCCACACAAGCACCGATCGGATCTATACCATGTTGACGTGATATCACGGCTACTTTAGATCTGAATCCTGCATCTCTCGCTACAGCTACTATTTCGACAGTCCCACGAGCAATCTCTGGCACTTCAAGCTCAAATAATCGTTTCAGAACATCTGGATGAGATCGCGACACAACTATTTGAGGTCCCTTTGCCGCACGATAAACCTCTTTTATATATACACGAATTCGCTGACCTTGCCTATAGTGCTCAGGTCTTATTTGCTCCGCCCAAGGCAACACGGCTTCGGCTCTCCCAAGATCGACGATCACTTGCTTTCGGCCACCCTCAACTCTCAAAACAGCTGCTGAAGTTAGTTCTCCCTCTTTATGAGAAAATTCTTCGAACACGGCTTCCCGTTCCGCTTCACGCAAACCCTGAGATACCACCTGTTTCGCAGTTTGTGCCGCGACCCGACCTGCCTCGTCTACTCGCTCTTGCTCTATAGACTCAGCTATGAGGTCGCCGACTTTAGCACTAGCAAATCCCATCTCTTTAGCTCGATCTGGAGCAACTTCGATTTCGTCGTCCTCAATCTGCTCATAAGGCATTACTTTGTAGACGCGTTCAGCAGTGATATCGGACGTGTCTTCGTTAATTTTTACATTGATCTCAGCATATTGAAGATCGTCTTTACGAAGCGCCGAAGCTATAGCCGACTCAACTTTAACTAAAACAGTGGACGTATCAAGACCTTTTTGATCCGACACTTGCTTAATAGCAGTAACTAATTCATTACTTCTCATTTTTCCCCCAACGACAAAAAATACGCTAGCCCTAAGACTGCGCACACGATCAATCAACCGAGTCACTAGCTCTATTTGGTATACATTATGTTAGCACTTAAACCGAACTTGCCGCTACGCCGGAACTGTCTTCAGGTATCGACCGAATTCTGCCGAATCAAAGTGCGTCGAACAGGACCTTGATCTCTTCCTTGATATGGTTCACAGTACTGTCCCGAGCAACATGACTAATCTCATCAGAGTATCTGTTGGAAACCTCAACCATGCCTTCTTTCTGGTTTCGGGTCGATACCGTTAATCGAATCGGGTTCCCTATCAAGTCCGCGTCATTGAACATCACTCCGGGGCGCAGGCCCCGATCATCAAACAGAACTTCTACTCCCGCCTCTGTTAACTCTCGATAAAGAAGCTCGGCATCTTCACGAATTGATTCATCTTTATCAAATCCAAGAGCCACTAAAGAACAATGGTACGGCGCGATCGAGATTGGCCACCTGAGCCCATTTTCATTGATCCCTACCTCTGACGCAGCAGCAAAAATACGCCCAACACCAATTCCGTAACAACCCATCGTCGGCGTAATTGAGTTACCTGTTGAATCTTGTACCACTACTCCCAATGCATCTGAATATCTTTGGCCTACCCTAAATATATGGCCCATCTCAACGCCTCGAGAAAGACTTAACTCACCACTAGAACAACACCTACATCGGGCACCCGCGATAACCTCGGCAATATCCGCCGTGATGGACGCCTCCCAATCACGCCCATAATTCGAGTTCTTATAGTGCCAATCTTTCTGATTACCGCCGGCAACCAAATTCCGAGCGGTAATCACCGATTCGTCGGCTACAACTTGAGCCAAACTTTCTAGCTGGACTGCAGACATAAATCCAGGAGTTAATCCTAGACTCAACAATTCATCTTCCCCTAACGGCCTAAGATTCACGCCACCTAAGACATTTGACAGTTTCACTTCACTAATTTCGAGATCGCCCCTCACAATAGAAAGAATTGGAATCTCACTGCCACCGTTATGCGGGATTGCCATGTACATAACGGCTTTTGCTGTTTGCCTATTCTCTATACCTAGGGAAGCTGATAACTCAGCAATAGTTGTTGAATTTGGCGTCTCGATTTTTTCGAGGCCTAACATTGGCTCCTCGCTAAAATTTTCCCTTAGAAATTCGGCCTTTTCTAGATTTGCGGCGTAACTACAGTTGTCGCACTGAGCTATCGTATCCTCCCCATTTTCAGATAAAAAAATAAACTCTTGTGATCCTTTGCCACCTATTGCACCTGAATCCGCATCTACCGGCACAACAGGCACTCCGCAACGCGAAAAGATTTTTTCGTATGAATCAAACATTGTTTGATAGGAGGTACTTAAGTCGTCATCAGTTAAATCAAAGGAATACGCATCCTTCATCGTAAATTCTTTGACTCGAACAAGTCCGCCTCGAGGTCTAGCTTCATCCCGGAATTTTGTCTGTATTTGGTAAAGAGTCAATGGCAAATCTCGATAAGAAAAGATAAATTTTCCTAACAGGTCAGTTACCACTTCCTCGTGGGTAGGTCCCAACACCAAAGCCCTAGATCTTCTATCTGTTAGCTGAAAAAGTACTTCGCCCATCGTGGCAGATCTGCCAGATTGATCCCAAAGCTGGAGAGGCTGCAGAGCCGGCATTAGTATCTCTTGGGCACCAGCCGAATCCATCTCATTCCTAATTATATTTTCAATTTTCAGACGCACGCGATTACCAAGCGGCAAGAACGAGTACACACCTGACATAAGTTGCGAGACAAATCCAGCCCTGATCAAGAGCGCATGTGATTCAGTGTCAGCATCGCTCGGCTGCTCACGCAAAGTCTTTCCAAATAATTGAGACATTCTCATATTTATCTCCCTGGCAGCTAGTTTACAAAACATCCTGCTTTATGCGAGCTATACAGAACCCCTAAAACCAAACAATAAAACTGGCCGTCGACCTCACCTCACTCAATCTAGTATTCTAACTCAACAAAGACCAAGAGTATGAGGTGTACCTATGTTCGATTGGAAAGTTCAATACCGCGAAAAACTCATATCTCCCGAGAACGCCGCTCTACTTGTCAAAGACAATATGTTCATTCACTTCGGTGCATTGCCCTCGGATCCATGGTACTTAGCTCAATATATCCACACGAGATCAACAGAGCTTAAGAATGTCGTTATCTACGGTGACCTAATGCGCGACATGAATAATTGGGACCACGTCTCCCTTGATAACGATGATAACCGGCATATTGAATTCAGAGCCGGTTATCTAACACCGGGAACCCGTGGGACTTGGCAGCGCAAACATCTGCATTACACACCGGGAACCGTTTTCACCGATCATTTTAGATATTCGAGAGAAATACCAAATCCAGATATAGGATTCTTTCATATGACAACCCCTGACGAGAACAATACGTCCGGCTTTGGCATAGGTTTGTGGGATAACAAAATCAACATCCAGAAATGTAAATTAGTCGTGGCCGAAGTTCAGGAGAATATGCTCCGCACAGCGGGAGATAATTTTATCGATACTAGCCTGATCGACTACTTCGTAATAATTCCTGATGATGAGTTGCCAAAAGCCCCTACAAGACCGGAAAGAACACCAGCAAATCTTGAAGCTATAGATGTAGCCGCCGCGCTTACCGCGAGTTTAGTGAAAGATGGCGATACATTAGAAATCGGAGTAGGACTGGCGTCGAACGCTATCACGCCCCACCTGTTTGATAAAAAAGACCTCGGATATCACTCCGAGTTGACAAGCCCAGGAATTGCACAGCTATATGCCGCCGGAGTAATAAATGGGTCTAACAAAAGTCGGGACATAGGGAAATTGTGTGTCACTTTACTTCCCGCACAGCCAGAAGATATCGAAATTGTCTCTAAAAATTACGACGACTGGGAAGTCTATGGTGTTGACTATATTCACAACCCAAGCGTTATTGCCACACAGCGACAAATGACCGCTATAAATACGGCTACGATGATCGATCTGACTGGACAAGTAGTCTTTGATTCTGTTGGCCGCGATCAAATTACTGGACCAGGCGGGCAATTCGAATTTGTAATTGGAGCTCTGTACGCGGATGGTGGCCGTTCAATTCATGTTTTGCCAAGCCTCTCAGGAGAAAATTCAAGATTTGTTCCTGAATTTAATGCAGGAGCGCGAGTCGGAGTTCCTAGATTCTTAACTGACATTGTTGTGAGTGAATATGGCGTTGCCTCACTGCAAGGAAAAACAGATAGGCAACGAGCAAGAGAGATAATAAGTATCGCTCATCCGGACCATAGGGCAGATCTAACAGCTAAGGCAAAGCATTTGGGAATACTTTGAAACCCGCGCTTCAGATATTTTTTGGACACACCACTGACCTGACAAACGGGTGTGCGGTACAAGACAGGCTCGTGGAGACCGTTAAGTACGCATTATTTTCCATAAATTCTTGTAAGAAGTCTGCAAAAAACCAAATATCTTAAGAAAGTTAGGACGCAATAATTTCTAAAAAAGACGTGCTAGTAGCGGTAGCGGTAGCCATAATCGGCATGGCAGGTTTTTGGTGGAACGGTTATATTTCTGGCAACTAAGAAAGCAATCTATCTGACTCGAGAACTAAATACAACTCTAATAGACTCATGTTGCTTTTACCAAACTTTTATATTCCTTTCCGATAAAAGTAGATAAGTACTAAAATTAAATGGTGACAAAGAAAATATTAGTTGTTGAAGATGACCCAGTAATTCTTGAAGCCGTAGTTTATAACCTTCAATCGGAGGGCTATAAAGTAGACACAGCTTCGGACGGTACAGAAGGTCTCGAAGCAGCAAGGAAATCGCGCCCTGACATTGTGTTGCTAGACATAATGCTTCCTAAAATGTCAGGATTAGATGTCTGCAGGCTTTTAAAGGACGAATTTGATCAACCAGTAATCCTTATGACTGCGCGTGATACCGAAATAGACGTCCTCAACGGATTTGACTGCGGCGCAGATGACTATATAACAAAACCCTTTTCAATGAGGCTTATGAAAGCTCGCGTCAGCGCTCTACTCCGAAGATCTAAAACATTGGATGTAAAATCTGAAGATTCGAGTAACGCCCTGGTTAACTATGGGGTGAAACCAAAAATAGTTGGAACTAATGTTAAATCAATTATCAGCGCTAATGGCATAGAGTTAGACACAATCGGGCACGAGATAAAACTTGGCGGTGAAATCTTGAAGGTACGACCGCGTGAATTTGCGCTCCTTGAATTCTTTATGCGACATCCCCGCCAGGCACTAAGTCGAGAATTGCTACTTGAATCTGTCTGGGGCTATGAATTCCTCGGAGACACCAGAACAGTTGACGTGCATATTCGCTGGTTACGAAAAAAGCTGGAGATTAATCCTGCAGTACCGCAACGAATTATTACGGTCCGATCAATTGGTTACAAATTTGTTCCATAGCTTTTTCATCCATCCTTTCCTGCAGGCACTCCGATTGGAATCGTAAAAATAAACACAGCGCCCCCTGCTATTCCATTGCGTACGCTGATTTCACCACCATGCCTTTGGACAATATGTCTTGCAATTGACAATCCAAGCCCTAAGCCCTCATTCTGGGAATTACGAGAGACTTCGCCGGTATAAAACCGTTCAAAAATACGTGTCCGGTCGGATGGAGGAATGCCGGGCCCGTGATCAATTACCTCGAACGTTATTTCTTCTTGCGAATTGATCACGTCGGTCGCAAAAGCATTAATTCCTATACTTGAATTTCTTGGCGACACACTAATTGCGTTATCAATAAGATTTACGAACACTTCCAAAAGCCTGTCGAAATCACCACTCATTTGGGGATCACTTGCAAGAAATATCTTGGCGCCTTCGCTTTGCACTAAACTAATTCCAGATGCCGCACTTATCGTGGCCATATTGTCGATAACTGTGACGATAAGTTCTTCAACAGGGAAAGCAAGGATTGCAAATTCGTCTTCATGGCTCTCAATTCTAGATAACCGGACAAGCCTCTCCACCATTCTGCTCAACCTGTTCAATTCGCCCAACAAGCTTCGATGAAATTTCTTTCGAAGTTTTTCATCGCTCACGCCCGCCTCAATAGTCTCAGCCAATAAGCGACCTGCGGTGATCGGCGTTCGTAAGTCATGTGATACATTTGCTATCAACTCCGACCGAGATCGCTCTGCGAGTCGCCGATCAGTCAAATCCTGCAATGAAAGTACTAAACCCTCCACTGCCTCTTCTGATTTATGAGTCATAAAATTCGGGTGACTAAGGCGAGTAGAAGACACCTTTAGTATTCGCCCACCTGGCAAGGCTACCTCTTGTGAGATGCCATCAGATCTTCTTGCTACTTCAAGTAAAGACGCGTCCAAAGAGGCGCGAATAAGAGAGGTACCTGACATTTGTGATCGATCGCGATCCAGCATCTGAGCCGCAGCCGAATTAGCTACAAACACTTCTCCGTCATCGGCTGAGCCTTTCACGATAATAATACCTTCTTGCATTGGTTCAATTAATTTGGAAAAAACGACTGGTGTCAGACTTTCAAGATCCGATAAATACGCAAACGCCTCGAGTTGATCTCTTTCCAATTTTGAACCAGCAATACTTTTTAATTCGCCCCGTGCATGGCTGATTGGAACAATCATAAAGGCTGCTGCTGCTGTCGCAAAAACTGCTGACCTAATGATTAAACCGCCTGAAAACAGAATACAGACCAATCCTACCAACAGAAGGCACGAAATCGCAAAAAGCAAATATTTAGATTGACTCTGACCGCTCATTCACATACTCAGTCCGCTAACAACACCGTGTTCGGCCCAGTAGTCAGGACACCCTGACTAGCCAAATCTCCCAGTAATGTAATCCTCTGTGCGACTATCCGATGGATTAGTAAATATTTCCTGAGTTTGATTAAACTCCACTAATCGTCCGACACGCTCTTCGCCAGCCAACATAAATGCTGTTTTATCCGACACGCGTGCAGCCTGCTGCATGTTATGAGTCACGATAACAATCGTGTAGGTTGACCTTAGCTCGCGCATCAAATCTTCTATTCGCTGCGTCGCTATTGGATCTAAGGCAGAACACGGTTCGTCCATTAAAATAACCTCCGGCTTGACAGCGATTGCACGTGCAATACATAGGCGCTGCTGTTGGCCTCCGGACAAGGTCAGGCCACTTTCATTTAACTTGTCGCTCACCTCATCCCAAAGAGCAGCCTGTTCCAGTGACTCCCTGACCAATTCATCCATATCGCCCTGATAACCGTTCACCTTAGCTCCAAAAGCCACATTTGCATAAATACTCTTTGGAAACGGGTTAGGTTTTTGAAAGACCATTCCAACATTTCTTCGAACCGAAACGGGATCAACATCTTTTTCGTAGATATTCTCGTCGTGGATTTGAACAGTGCCCTCGATAGTGACTCCTGTTATCAGGTCATTCATTCGATTAATACATCTGAGTAAGGTACTTTTACCGCAACCTGAAGGCCCGATCAATGCCGTGACCTGATTCTCCGGAATATCCAAGGAAACCGAGTCCACAGCTTGAACTCCGCTATACCACAAGCTTAAGTCTCGAATACGTATCGCAATAGCATCTTCGTCTTGCGTGTCAACATCAATATCAGAAGGACTAGATGCGATTGAAATCGCTGGTACTTCTTGTTCGTCAACGCTCATAATGCTCTCGGATTTCTCTTCTTTCATCGCTTCCACCATAGAACCGCCATCACCACTATACATTTCGTTCCCAAATACGACCGCTAGTTAATTATCGCGCACTCTCCCTACCAAGTTTTATTCTCAAGACTACAGCGAGCGTGTTCATAGTAAGCAACGTAATAAGTAAAACCACGATTCCAGTCGCGGCAAGATCGTGAAACTCGGCTTGCGGTCGCGACACCCAGTTCAGAACCTGAATCGGCATCGCAGTAAATGGATCAAGCGGAGTCTCTGGCGAAAATGCAACAAAGGTTAGTGCACCAATCATAATAATAGGTGCCGTTTCACCAATTGCTCGTGACAAAGCTAAAATCATCCCCGTCATTATTCCAGGCATCGCTTGGGGCAAAACATGAGATGAAACTGTTTGCCATCGCGTCGCACCTACCCCATAAGAGGCCTCACGTATTGAGGGAGGCACAGATTTTATAGCTTCTTGCGAAGCGACAATGACCACTGGGAGTATTAGTAAGGTGAGAGTAAGGGCGCCCGACATTACCGATCGACCAAATCCACAGCTCTCACCAATACAGATTGCCGGTCCATATCCGATAGTTCCTCTGACGAATAACTGAAGTCCCAAAATCCCAAAAACAATTGAGGGTACCCCGGCTAGGTTAGAAATATTCATCTGGATTAAGCTCGTTAGCCTAGTCTTCTTAGCATATTCCTCCAAATACACAGCTGCGCCAACCCCAATCGGGAAAGAAGTGGCAGCCACTATCGTCATAACCCACAAAGTACCCATGATGGCGCCCCTGAAACCAGCGATCTCAGGCTTACGGGATGGATAGTTCGTAAAGAAATGGCTACTAAAGTACTCAAATCCATCCTGTCTAATATCGTTCATCAAGACCAGTAACAGCACAATTCCTACTAGTGAACCAACCAGGCATAGGCCATAAAAAACACGTCCACGAAAATGACGCAGTGCAAGACTCGTCTTAAACATCGAGCCCTGGGAACTAATATCGGTCCTCGATGAACCCGTGAGATCATTCAATCGTAGACCTCCCTATATCGTCTCGTTATTCGAGCAGAAATCAAATTCATGACTAAAGTCATAAAAAACAGAGTCAAGCCAACCGCAAAAATAGTTTTGAATTCTATCGTCCCGTGCGGGGTATCACCCAGAGAAACACTGACGATATAGGCCGTCATCGTCTGTACTGCCTCAAACGGATTTGCCGTCAAATTAGGTCTCGCGCCAGCTGCTATTGTCACCGCCATGGTTTCTCCAATCGCTCTCGAAATTGCCAAAATATAAGACGCGACTATCCCCGAAAGGGCGGCCGGAAAAGCAACTCGAGTAGTGACTTCAAGCCTATTTGCACCAACTCCATATGCCGCCTCACGCAACTCCTTCGGAACTGCTCGTAGAGCATCATCAGATATCGAAGCAATAATGGGCACAATCATAATCCCCACAACAATAATTGCTGAAATCGCCATGTACGGACCGGCATCGGGCCAAATGTACTCCTTAATAAAAGGTGAAATGAAAGTTAGGGCAAAATAACCATATACAACGGTTGGAATACCTGAGAGCACCTCCACTGACGGCTTCAAAATTGAACGAACCCGAGGTGAAGCATATTCCGATAGGAAAATTGCCGTCAGAGTTCCAAGCGGTAACGCCACCAATGCAGATCCAGCACCTATCAAAAGTGTCCCAGATACAAGAGGGAGTACGCCAAATCCTTTAGACGTAAAGAGCGGTGTCCATTTTGTCCCAGTAAAAAATTCTATCGCACTAACTTCCACGAAGAAAGATAATCCCTCAATTAGAAGAATAGCTACGATCCCAACAGTCGTTATCACTGTCACACTGGCGCACAAAAATAAAATCGCACCAATTAGATGGCTACCAATGTTCCTACGAAAATTTTGGCGGTAACGCCGCTCGAGTAAATTTACCTCTACCGACATGTCCCCCACCTAATTTAATTCCAACTGGAGTTACGATTATCAGATGACTTCAATCTCGCGCTACGCATACGGATTATAACTAAAAAAGAGCAGCGAATGCTGAGATTCATTCAATACATCTCGCAAATTCAATAATAATCCGCTATTGAAGTGCTTCGTCTACAGCCTTGCGTGAGGCCTTAAGTTCGTCGGCCGAAACATTCGAGTATCCAACCTCAGCTACCATCGCGATTCCTTCGTCGGAAAGGTAATAGTTTACAAACTCACGGACTTGCTCTTTCTCAGTAATTGATTTCTTACTAACGTAGATAAAGAGTGGGCGAGAAAGTAAGTAGCTTCCATCACCCACTGTTTTATCACTAGGGGTAACGCCGTTGACCGTAACAACCGCAAGTTTGTCTGTATTTTCAGAGTAATACGCAAATCCGAAGTAACCCAAGGAGTGTTCGTTACCAGCAACGCCAGTTACCAAGACATTATCATCCTCCGAAGGTGTGTAATCACCACGGGAAGCGCCAGCCTCCCCATTTACTTCCTCAGTAAAAAAGTCGAATGTTCCAGAATCTGTGCCCGGTCCGTACAGATCAATGTCCTCAGCCGGAAATGATAAGTCAACTTGATTCCACTTCATTACCAAATCTTCTGAAGCAGGGCCCCAAACCTTGCTTAACTGTTCCATTGTTAGATCATTGAGGTAATTATTGTTCCTGTTCTTTACAACAGCCAACCCGTCTAGGCCCACCCGAATCTCGATATATTCAATCTCTGCATCGGCACACATCTTGACTTCCTTATCTCTGATAGGGCGAGATGCACCAGAAATATCTGTTTCTCCTGCACAAAACTTCTTAAATCCACCGCCAGTGCCGGAAATTCCAACAGTTACTCGGGTGTTCTTATGAGCGATCTGAAACTCCTCAGCCACTGCTTCCGTAATCGGGTATACCGTCGAGGAACCGTCAATCGCAATATCTCCCGAGAGATTAGAAATCGAGTTACTACTCGATGAAGATGCGGACCCAACTTCGCTTACATTCTCCTCCTCAGAATCACTACCGCAAGCAACCACTGTCAAGGCAAAAAGAGTCAAAACATTAATAACTATCAACTCTTTTAACAGTGTCGACGAAGAGTTAAATATATTCACTACGCTTTACCTCAACGTTCATTACTTCTAAATCCTCACTTTGTCCGATCGCAATTCTTTGCCACCGATAGCCTCATTCCATTCAAGAAACTAGACTGCTTTACATAATGGCAGGTAATTGTTAACAAATGATGATCGGAGAATTTACTTGTTCACAATTTTCAAATATATTTTATAGTGGTAATATTCTTCTACACTTATTCACCTATTAGTGTAATTATCGAAAATAGTGAGGTCGACAGGTGCCACGAGAAGAATTTCAAAAGCAAATCAAAGATGCACTGGACTCGGTTCTGGAAATGAGCTCGCATGTTGACAGAGCTCTCGACCGCGCTATGCAAAGTCTCATCGAACGGGATGTAGCTCTTGCGCAAACTGTAATAGATGGCGATTCAATAATTGACGAACTCAATTATGAAACTCAAGATGAAGTACTTAAGTTATTGGCCCAGCAAGCACCATTAGCCACAGATCTTCGCATAATAGTCTCGGTTTCATCAGTCATGATTGATCTTGAACGAATGGGAGATCACGCGGAGGGAATAGCTCGAATTACAATCACAATGCAAGACGAGCCTCTCGTCAAACCCTTGATAGACCTGCCAATCATGGCCTCAAAAGCTCGTGACATGCTCCGTAACGCCGTTGAGGCTTTCGTAGATGCTGATCCTGAAAAAGCATATGCAGTAAATGCCGCGGATGATGAAGTAGATGCCATTTACGATCGCGTCTACGAGGAACTAATAGATATTATGGTGGCCGATCCTCAGACAATCTCTCCAAGTACCCATCTACAATGGGTTTCTCACAATATAGAACGGATAGCAGACAGAGCAACAAATATAGCCGAACGTGCAGTCTATTCTGCCACTGGAGTCTATCCCAGAGATATGAACGTTTCAAGCTATTAATTCAGAAGGTAAAAATCTACTTAGTCAGTCGTACTGTCCAGACGGATCCATCTCCTGACTCGTCGACTTCCATAATTCCTTGCCCAACCATTCTAGCAACGTGAGACCTCACCTGACCGTGAGCCGCTCGACGAAGCCCCTTCTGAATTTCTGGGTAAAGAGCGCGACGAATTCGCTGATCCGTGTCATAACCCTTTTCCACGATGTCAATGATCTGCCTGTCACGAATCTCACGATGGTCCAAAAGCTCCTGCACTTTGGCAGCTGTTGCAGTGACCACAGGACCATGTCCAGGAGCGAACAACTTAGCTCGGAGTTCTTGCATTCTTCTCAATGAGTCCAAATAATTTCCCATATTGCCAGACGGTGGAGGCCCAATAGCACTCGTTCCAACTCCCAAGATATTATCTCCAGTGAACAGTTGTCCCGTTTCCTCAATGTAATAGCAGTTATGACCGGCGGTATGACCGGGTGTATGCACCGCCGTTACGGTCAAACTCCCTACCTTAAACCGATCGCCATCCGCCATAGTGACATCTATCGGTGTTTCAAAGGCTTCTTTTTTCCACACTTCTGCACGATCAGTAATGACCTTGTCATCGGGCAAGTCTTCGTTGCCTTCTGTTGGCCCAAGTGGGGTGTGAAGCAGTGCCTCATCCAGTGGATGAATAGCCGTATCAGCGCGGAGGAGATCGCGAAGCTGTCGTCCTCCACTTGAATGGTCAAAGTGATGATGAGTCATCGCAATTCTTACGAATTTTATCTCTGGCCAGGTCTTTCTAAAATATTCTCTTCGCGCATCAATTGAGGGGGAATCGCCATAACCGGAATCAATAAGTGCAGCCTCATTGCCATCATGCAAAATCCACACATTTGATGTTGGAAACGTTCTGCTGAACATCTTTACTGCCACAACATGCTGCACCAAATGCTCATCAATAACTCTCTCTGTTGTGGTCGCCACAGGAGTATTTTCAGACTCTTTCTCTGAGGTAACATTAGCAGTTGAGTTTCCTAGCACTCGCCTGCCTATAGAAGTCGAAGCGAATGAAGATCCGCCAGCATTTTTTCTTATTTTACGTCCATATCTGTGCGCCATCAGGCGCAATTTCCAAGTCTCGCGCTTCATAATTCACACACCTTCCACTTCCCAATTAGGCATTCCGAAGTCCCATAGTAAAGCCAAAAAACACTTTTCACATCTAACCCTCGCCTAGTAAAATTTCTAGCCTAATTTCACTAGCTGATTCTGGCGCGATACTAACAAATCCTTTTCTAGACCCATCAACAATCGCTGGGTTTGCTCGTCGGATTCCAAACTCAAAATCTTCCTAATCTTCTTTTCGGAAACAGGACGAGAGTAGCGCGTCAGTAGCTCCAGAATCTTTCCTCGCCATTCACGATCACTACCCGCATAAACCTTATTCTTCCTTTGAGGTTCAGGTACCTGACCACTTATAAACTTACTCGCCGCTTTGCAGATGTCTGACACTGGACATTCATCGCACCTCGGGCGTCCTGTGCATATAGAAGCGCCAAAATCCATCAATGCGGGATTGATAAGGTCGGTACGACCCAAAGCAATGAACTGCTCAGAGATTTCTTTTATCCTATCCTTGCTCGTATCTTTAATGGGTTGAAGATCTCCCTCAAAAACTCGACCAAATATTCGCACAATATTTGTGTCTACCGTTAACACCGCAAGCCCAAAGCCAAAGCACCTGACAATTTCTGCTGTGAATGGGCCTACACCAGGTAACGATAAAAGATCATCGAGTTCACTGGGAATCTCACCGCCAAACCTCTCCATACACTGTTGCGCAGCTCGTTGCAGGTACACGGCTCTTTTTGGATATCCCGTCTTGCCCCACACACGAAGAACCTCCGACGTCTCAGCTGCAGCAAGATTGGCCACAGTTGGAAAAGCGTGCAACCAACGTGCATGGGTCTCGAGCGCTCTCGACATCTGTGTTTGTTGCGTGCAAAAGCCTCCTACAAGCGAATGGTACGGACTTCTAGAACTTCTCCATGGAAATTCAACAAAATGATCCTCGTACCAATCCAAAATGTGGGTTCTAACTTCAGTCGCAGTGTCCACTCCGGTTACAACCTTTCACTTTCATTGGCGCCTTTTGCAAAAACGCGGCAAAATAACTTTAATATGAATATATTAGGTATCGAATCGTCCTGTGATGAAACTGCAGCTGCGGTAGTCAGCGATGGACGCATTATTCACTCATCCGTCGTCGCCTCTCAGATCGATCTTCATAAATCGACAGGCGGAATAGTGCCAGAGGTCGCGGCTCGTGCACACCTACAGGCAATCGTGCCGATCATTGAACAGGCAATGCTTGATGCAGCATGTAACTGGGACGATATCGATGCTATAGGTGCAACAAACGGACCAGGCTTACCTGGAGCACTGCTTATAGGATTTAACGCCGCACGCGGTCTTGCATATAGCAGAAATATTCCACTGATCCCAGTAGATCACATCGAAGGACATATTCGTGCCTGCTGGCTTAATGAAAGTCCTCCACCACTCCCCGCACTTGCTCTGGTAGTTTCAGGTGGTCACACCGAACTTATTCGTATCGAAGAAAACAATACATTCGTTCGCCTGGGATCCACCCGAGATGACGCCGCCGGTGAGGCGTTTGATAAGGTAGCTCGACTACTTGACCTCCCGTATCCGGGTGGGCCACCCCTATCGGCTCTTGCTGAAACAGCCGAAACACGGCAACTTAAGCTCCCCCGTGCCTGGCTTCGCGGCACCAATGATTTCTCGTTTTCAGGATTAAAAACGGCTGTCCTAAATCTTCTAAAGGAAAAAGATCATCCGGCTTCAGCCGAGATCGCTTGGGCATTTCAGGAATCGGTCTGTGACGTCCTCGCTAAAAAAACTCGCAATTTAGCTGAAAAAGAGAATGTGAAGTCAGTTCTGGTTGCAGGCGGAGTGGCTGCAAACAGGCGGCTAAGAGAGGTTCTCTCTGAACACATATCCATCGAACTCCGAATACCTCCACCCAATCTCTGCACCGATAACGGCGCCATGATTGCCGCTGCTGCGTACGCACATCAAAACAATACGGTGAATGCAGAAAGTCCTCTTGATATAGAACCAACCGCGATGCGAAAAAAGAGACTACGGAAGATTGACTCCCGCCTATAATCAATTATTCACATTCGACCAGTGTTAGGGCCTTGCTTAAAATAACGTTTGCAACTTCGTACTTAGACAGGAGCGGTAGGGATTCTTCGGAACCAGAGGCATCCAGAATAGTTACCCGATTCGTATCGACAGCAAAGCCTGAGTCGGCCGCACTTACATCATTTGCAACGATGAAATCTGCGCCCTTAGCTTCAATTTTCCTCCGGGCATTATTGATTAAATCTTGCGTCTCGGCCGCAAATGCAACCTTAACTAATCGACCTGTCTTCTGCTGACTGCTAATTGAAGCAATGATATCTGTAGTCTCTTCCAACTGAATAGCCATGCTAGACAATTCAGATTCTGCCTTCTTAATCTTCTGATCTGCAACATTCATCGGACGATAGTCGGCAACGGCTCCCGCCATAACCAGCACATCTGCGGTTTGGCACTCTTGCTGCACGGCGTCTAGCATTTCCGCAGCACTCTCAACCCGAATATCACGAATTCCCGCCGATGGTCGCCTGTCCACAGTGGTGACAACGCTGACGTTCGCTCCTCTGTTTCGGGCAGCATCTGCAATCGCGTAACCCATTTTTCCTGTGGATCTGTTACCGAGATATCGCACGGGATCGATTGCTTCTCGCGTCCCTCCTGCCGTCACGACTACCTTCAGTGACGAAAGATCACCTAGGTCACGGGCTAATCGATATCGAAGTTCATCAACTATATCGATGGGCTCTACTAGCCTTCCAGCGCCTACGCGACCCGAAGCAAGTCGGCCTTCTGCTGGACCGATAATTTGCACGCCTCGCTGAATAAGGTTTTTCACATTGTCCTGGGTTGCTGGATTCATCCACATTTGTGAATCCATTGCCGGAGCTACCAAAAGAGGTCTGTCTGTCGCGAGAGCAGTCAATGCCACAAAATCGTCCGCTATACCATGGCTGAGTTTCGCCAAAGTAGTAGCGGTAAGTGGGGCAATTAGCATCGCGTCGCAACGTCTGGCAAGTTCAACATGTGATTCCCCATCTTTAGCGGCAAGGTCGAACATATTCACGTATGGCTGTCTATTCGTAAGTGCTTTAAACGCCAAGGGTTGAATAAATTCAGTTGCGTTTTGAGTCAATGCTACATCGACGTAGGCACCAGCCTGAACCAATTTACTAGCGATCTCGAGCGCTTTATAACAGGAAATTGAACCTGTTACCCCGAGCACAATATGCTTTTGGTGCAAAGGATCATGATTCGTCATTTCGTAGACATTTTGATCAGTCACGGTTTTCTCCGCTCATCCGTTGGTTCAATATTCGGAGCCCTTTGAGATTAAGATCTTCCTCAATAACGTCAAAGCAACTTACTGCTGATTTAACCAAATCTATATAACCACCAGTCCCTATAGTCGTTACTGAGCCGTCGAGTTCAGACTTAAACTTCGCCACCATTCCATCCACAAGAGCTCCGAAGCCAAGGCATATACCTGATTGCAATGCGTGTGCAGTTGTGTTTCCAATTGCAGTCTTTGGTGTATCTAACTTCACGGTTCGTAACATAGCAGCTTTATCAAACAAAGCATTCGATGCCAACCCGATACCTGGGGCAATTGCGCCCCCGACATATGCTCCTTGAGCATCGATGGCGTCGAAAACACAGGCGGTCCCCAAATCAACAATAACTAGAGGTGGTTCATAAAGTTCCAAGGCTGCAACCGCATGCAGTATGCGATCAGGTCCAATCTCGCTCGAGTCTTGATATTTAATCTCAAGGCCCATTGAAACTGTTGGGTCAATCACTAAAAGTGGAACGTCAAAATGAGACTCGCATATATTCTTAAATTTATCCTGTAATTGCGGAACTGTGGAAGATATCGCTGCTGCTGTAAGTGAATCCGGGCGAACTCCGCTCGATCGCAAGAGACCATCAATATACACGGTCCACTCGTCTTCAAATCTATCCTGATTTGAAGCTACTCGAAAAGTCGTGACTAGCGTCTCGTTCTCGAAAATACCAATAGCCACACTGGTATTTCCGGCATCAATTGCCAACAGTCGAACGAGATTCTTTGAATCTGTCACACCTCTACCCCCGTTACCCCCGTGATTTATATCTACCTGTAAACGTTACTCCATAGTCTAAGTATTTATGCGCCTGCCGACTATTAACCAGATAATGTCCTCTAGATCCTATTGCCTAATATTTTCCATGTACAGTGATGCCAAGGCATCTGCGTATTCATTCCATTTTGATCCTTGATGAGCTCTGATCCATTTGATTTCTACACTTGGCCTGTCCGAGACAAGATTATAGGCCTCCTGCACAAGGTCAAGATTTGCAATCTCGCCCGTCTTTCGTCGCCAGCCCCTCGCCTCCCAGCCTCGTGCCCATATTGTCAATGTATTCACGACAAGCTGACTATCACTATAAATTGCAGCCTGCTCATCAGAGTTAATCAGCCGCAACCCCGCGATCATAGCGGTCAATTCCATTCGATTATTTGTTGTCTGCGAATCTACGCCGCTCAATTGATGGATAATCACATCATCACGTACGTGCACGGCACCCCAACCACCTGGGCCGGGATTAACAAAACACGAACCATCCGTAAATACTCCAGTTATTGGACCATCTGAATACTTTGCAATAACTGATTTCAATAAAGCTATCTGGGTCGACGAAAGGTTGTCAAAATCCAGTGACTGTCTATCAATCAAGAGAAACTCCGTTATACATCATGATGGGATCACCCTTAAATCCAGCATTTTCAAGATTAGCCAACACTACAACCGGCCTAGTTGAAACAACTATTAATGATCCTATCCAGTCATCTGGTAAAAATCGATCATCACCTTGATGCACTATTTTACTTCCAATAATTTCTCCCACCGATCTGTAAAAACCTCCTGTGGGCAAGTCTTTTGAAAAATAAAAAAAAGAGACGGTCGCACGGCCACCATCAAACGGTTGCACATGCACCGTAGAATTCCATCCATCATGACCGCCCCAGGGAGATAACGTCTTATTCACTACTGGTAATACCACCTGCGTGCCAGCTTCACGCGCAGTGAACCCACGATAATCACCGGAAATTCCTGACTCGCTTACGCGCTGAACCACAACTGCTATGTTCTCATCACTTGATATACGTACAGTTCCCGAAAAACCGCTTGGTAAGCTAACCTGATCGGGTAAACAGGCTTTAATTCCGTCCATCTTCTGATCACATGTTATGGAAGAGTATATAGAGACCTCATAATCCGCCTCAAATTCGGTTCCGTCCGGCATTGCGCCACTAAACAAAATATTTGCAGTAGTCGGGACGCTTGGATTTACTGCAGTGATTCGAAATCTAGTACTCCAAAGCTCACCGCGAAAGCCACCAGATGTAGTTGCTTTCCTCTGAATAATTGGTAACACAATATCTCTCCCGCCTTCACTATCGGCAAACCCTCGATAATTGGAAAAAGACATCCCGTCCGACGAAACCGTGTCGACAGATGCCACAATCGCCTGTTCACTGGCTGAAGTCACAAAATCTCCTACCTGAACCGGTGATGTTTCGATAATCACAGAGCCGGTGAAGCCAATATCAAAAGGAAATGAAAAACGGTTTCTTACTATCGACTCGTTCGACTCTAAATATAGTCCTCCTTGCGGGCACTCAACTGATGAATTACCCGGTTCAAGTGCCGCGATATCCAATGACGAATCGATGAAATAACGGATCGTAATACACGCTCCTGACTCCGAGCTCGCATTTTGAATGTGTAATATCGAACTTTTTTCAGCTGTATATTCAACGAAGGGAAGAATAAGTTTGGATGAAGCTCCTCCCTGCCAATATGAGTCTCCTCCAATCGTCAGGTACCAACCATCAGTTCCTGCAGTCAGCGAATCCTTTCCGGCTACCGCAACGAATGGTTGTTCACCAGTTATTTTCGTTGATCCGTAAAAGCCTCCATCGAGGTCTGAGTTAGTCTCCGTGAAAAAAGTCCAGCCTGAGCCCGATGGAACCGCAGCACAAGATTTGCTCGGGCAAATCTCACTCGCACTGGTCATTCCAGACTTGTCATAATGGGAAACTTCTAGCATCGCAGGATAATCACCGACATTTTGAACCCTGATCCATGAATTTTCAGCAACCGGCAAAGATTCCTGTGAAACCGCTGCCTGTGAAACCAAAATAATTACTAAAATAGCCGACGCGGGCGCAAAGAAATATCTGAAGATATGCCAAGGTCTTCGCACAACAAGAAAGAGTTCATGGATCCGCATATTTAAGGAACACTCACCTAACAAAATTAGTAGCGTCCCGCCCACATTAAAAAAGTATCAGCTCATCCATCCTACTCGAAAGCACCTGAAACTGCAGCTTCAGCGATTTCTAGTTCATCAAAATTTAGAATTTCTGTCAATACTTGGTGGGTATGCTCGCCCATTACAGGCCCGGGGCCTCTTAGGCTATTCCCTTTGCGCGCAGAAAATATTGTCGCGTGGCCATCATATGGAGTGGGTCCCATTAGCGCGTGGTTCAATGTTTCGAAAAAGCCTCGGTGCTCTAACTGATCATCGCTGTATAGTTCACTAGTTCGCTGAACGACTGAAGCGGGAATACCAGCTCCTATAAGTCTTAATTCAAGTTCTCTCCCATTCAACTTATTAGACCAATCAGCAATGATTTCATTAATCGTATCTTCATGTTTTAATCGCTTTTCGCGAGAACTAAAATCTGCTAAACCAAAAACACTCAGGTCAAAATCTGAATCAATAAGATCTACTAATCGCACCCATTGCTCATCGGTTTCACAAGAAATAGCGATATACCTTTCTGTTCCATCTGAAGTTGGATAGATACCGTTTGGGCACGCGTAAAAAGAAGAATTACCGGACCGTTCGGTCATATTCCCGTTTGTTGTGTAATCAAGTAGTAGAGGGCCGATAAACTGCAGTCCTGCCTCCGTTTGGGACATATCTATAAATTGACCAAGTCCCGTTACCCGTCGTTCAAAAATTGCAGCTGTCAGAGCTGACACCCCGTATCGTGGCGTGATGAAATCTGTGTAGGCTCCCCATGTACCAGCGGGTGCTCTATCAGGCCAACCTGTTAGTCCATGCAAGCCCGCTATCGCACTGCCTTGCGAACCAAACCCCCCAAAGCTCGCATGTGGACCAGTCTGGCCTCGCAGCGTGGTACTGTACCAAATCAAATCTGGGTGAGACTTAAGAATTTCTTTTGGATCAAATCCTAGCCGCTTCATCGTGCCACTCGTAAAGGAATCAACAACCACATCAGCCCAGTCAATGAGTTCCATAGCAATCCTCTTGCCATGGGGTGTCCGCAGATTCAACTGCAATCCAAGTTTCGATGAATTGAAGTTTGCAAAGAATTGTCCTCGGTCTAAACCCGGAATACCGTCTTTTGCTGGCCTCCCCATGCGCAATACATCAGGCATCGAAGCACTCTCAATATGCACAACAGTAGCACCGTGATCAGCCAACGCCTTAGCCGTAATAGGCCCTACCCCCACCCACGAAAAGTCAGCAACCTTCAGACCAGAAAATGCGAGGCCATCACGGTCACGCGCGGACGGCTTCAAGCCGTTTGCTAGCGCAGTTCGAGCTGGAAGTCCTGATGGAAATGCTATTGGTCCATCAAGTACTTCGTTGTGTGCGCCAAGATTTGGTGCGGGATGAGAAAACTGCGACAAGGTTCGACTGAATTTCACTGGGGTGTCAGGATGAATTCGACCTCCAATTTTTTTCCAAAACCCACGAGATCTTAGCTGTGGATCTCTATCCACAAGATCGGCGATTGAATTTACCGGTGCGACCTGTGCGTCATAAGTAACGGCCCTGTCAAGAATTTCGGCCTTAGTTCGTCTACCGAAGACCCGATATACCATATCGGCAGCCTTGCTTATCAGTTCCGTTATCTCTTCGGACGCATCAGGCTGTATTTGAAGACTGAGTTCATCCCAGTCAACGTTTCTAAGCTCGGGATCCAAATCATCATCTCGTTCAGCTAACGCGGCTGCCATCTTAAATACTCGGGCCCCAAATCTTCCCATGCGAAGCGTCCCAAGCACAAACCCATCTAAACACTCTATGGTGTTCACCAAGCCAAGCTCCAATTTACCTATAAATTCGTGCTCAGCTGCTCTGTCATCACCGGTCAGTGGCGGTTCACATTGTTCCATGGGCCAGAACCCAGTTGCGTGCATTAAAGTCCATATCATCGTGGTCTGCATTGATACATCCAGATGCTGACCTTTTCCACTTGATGCCCGTTCGTTCAAAGCAATAACTGCATCTGTCGCCGCCTGAGCACCTGCATGAAAAGATGCTTGTGGGTAACCAACTGCGACGGGAGGTCTGTCTCCATCTCCTTGAAGTGTCGTGAGTCCTGCTGCCGACTCCACCGTGAAATCAGTCGCCGGCCAACTGGCCTTCGGTCCAGTTCGGCCGAAGGCTGAAATAGACACATATATCAGGCGGTCGTTAAATTTATTTAGAGAATCATACCCGAAACCAAGTTGATTCATATAGTTTAAATCAGAACTCTCCACAAAAATATCTGCCCGCTTAATCAAGTTCCTTAACTTCTCTAACTCTGTCGCATCTTCGAAATCTAATGAAATAGAGTGCTTGCCTGCGCCCACATGAGCCCAATAAAGCGACTCATTATCTCCAGAATCAAAAGGTCCGAGTTTACGGGAATTCACTCCTCCAATTGGTTCAATTTTTAAAACACAAGCTCCGAGATCGGCAAGTAATCGGCCGCACATCTCTCCCCGCGCGTCTGTTGTATCGACCACGACAACCCCGGCTAAAGGACCTGTTTCGGGAATTCGCAATGGACTCACACATATCACCTCGCCTAATAATTGCTTCATCATAGTGCTGAATTCGAAGCTTTTCTACTAGATCAATCCTGCCCATTAGAAAGAGGCGTGTTAAATTTTCGGGGTTGCCTTGCAACATGAATGGAAAATCTGTTGACCACACATTATCGGGCGCCTGTAACAAATAGGCATCGACTCTCGCAGAATGCAGAACGCAGTCATGCTAGTAAGAAAAGAGAAGCCGCCTCGCAGCGCACCCATTCTCGTACGAATAAAGAAAAATCCCGTCTAGACAAAACTCTTAGCGCCGATAGCGAATCAAGCCAGCAGTCAATAAATTTACGCCCGAGCGTCCGAAGATCTCGATTAACTCAGGCCGAATCATTAACTCAAAGTATGGTGATTAGACCAATATCTGAGATTGATCTAACTGACCCACCGATTCAGCAACCTAGGAAAACAATAAGACGCACTCCAAAAGCATTTGAGGCATTACACAACCATAGCTTTCGTTGGTTCTATCTTGCGATGTTCGGTCATTTTATACCTATGAATATCCAGATGGTCATTCGCCCATGGCTCGCGTACTCACTAACAGGCTCGTACGGATGGGCGGGATGGGTTACGTTGGCTGGAGCTATACCGATGCTAGGTCTGTCACCAATTGGTGGCTTGATTGCTGACAGACTTCCCCGACAACGCCTTATACAAATTGGTCAATTTATCAATGGCGCCAACGCCTTATATATCGCCATCATGTTCGTGTTGGGAAGAATGGGAATTGGTCACCTCATGGTAGCCGCGGTTATACAAGGCACCGTCATGCCACTAATGATGCCCGCTCGTCAAGCGATGATTTCTCAAATACTCGGCGACGAGAATTTAACGAGCGGCGTCGCCTTATCTGGAGCAGGAATGGCAATAACCAGAGCCGTCGCGCCTCCTCTGATGGCCTTAGGATTATTTCTTATTCCAGGTGATTTGATTGATGGATCAAAATACATATATTTTATTATGGCATTTTGCTATTTTGCCGCTGTACTCGCACTAGTGCCGGTGCGTGGGTACGCACCCTATGCCTCTAACTCGAGATTGACCATCAGCCGCGGATTTCAAGACATTGTTGACGGATTTAGATACGCCAAAGAAAACGTCGCTGTTAGATCAATACTCATAGCCAACTTTTTTATTGTAATTTTTGTTATGCCGTTTCATACATTACTCGCACCATTTCTTGAAAACGAACTCCAAGCTGATGAGCTAACCATAGGTCTCTTGTATGGACTCACGGGCGTCGGAACAATAGTTGGATCGCTTTTAATAGGTAACATGCAATCCAAGAACCGCGGCAAGGTGCTCATACTCTCGGCAGCATTTTTAAGTGTGATCATTGCGGTGCTCGCGATATCCAATTCGATTCTTCTCACCTCAGTCGTTTTACTACTATCCGGACTTCCTCAAGCAGCGCGACAGACTCTGTCGAATGTGCTCGTTCAGACATACTCTTCAAGCGAATATAGAGGACGCGTCTCTAGCCTATATATGATGGAATTCGGATTTACTATGTTCGGAGTTTTTCTCTTCGCGCAAATCGCAGACATCATCGGGATTCGAGCTGGTCTATTCTCCACCGCGATAGCATTATTCATCGTGTCTGTCGTGCTAATCCGAGCGCGCGTTGCGAAACTCGACTAGTTGACGTTTCATTATCTCTGATCTAACGTTCAGGGACTAAACGAAGGTAGCGTCTGGAATAAATTCGAGTACTAACCAAAGCGGAGCGCCTCAATGTCGGTGTCACCCGTGACAGTTAGTCATGCTCGCATGATTACCGTGCGCGAGCCTGTCTGGTTGCTTCTACAGCAATATTCTCAGGTTGATTGGTAGCTTAACACTGACTATAAGACGGAAATTAAACATCATGAATTCATATTGCAATGGCTTAGAATGCAGAGAATGCGGTCGAAAGTTTAACTTAGAGCCAATATTCGCCTGTGACTTTTGTTTCGGACCACTTGAGGTTGACTACAACTATGAAAACATAAAAGCCGATCTAAGCAAAAACAAAATTGAATCTGGGCCAAACTCGCTTTGGCGATATGCACCTCTTTTACCCTGTAATCCCGACTTCAAAGTTGACTTAGGCGATGGCTTCACACCGTTGATCAAGGCCGACAGGCTCGCAAACGCGATCGGTCTTGATAACTTATGGATCAAGAATGACACCGTAAATCCAACTTGGTCGTTTAAAGATCGGGTAGTTTCCGTCGCGATTGCTAAAGCCATTGAGTTTAATTTTTCAGCGATCGCATGTGCATCCACTGGAAATCTTGCCAACTCAGTGGCTGCGCATGCCGCAGCTGCAGGCTTGGACTGTTATGTATTTATCCCTCAAGACCTAGAGCAGGGAAAAGTTGTCGGATCGGCTATATATGCCCCAACCCTTATAAAAGTTGATGGGTCTTACGACGATGTTAACCGACTTTGTACCGAACTCTCTATGGTCAAAAATTGGGCGTTTGTGAACATCAACGTTCGCCCTTACTACTCTGAGGGGTCAAAAACGCTTGGGTTCGAAATCTGTGAACAATTGGGATGGAGAACTCCTGATCACATCGTCGCTCCGATGGCGTCAGGCTCAATGTATACAAAAATATGGAAAGGTATAAAAGAATTCCATAAACTAGGCTTAATTGACGAGCCCAAAGTCCGACTCTCTGGAGCACAAGCATCAGGTTGCTCACCGATAGCAACTGCGTACGAAAATAACAGCTTCACCTTTATACCTCAAAAGCCAAATACTATTGCCAAGTCGCTTGCAATTGGAAATCCAGCTGATGGCTACTATGCGCTGAAACAAATGGCTGAAACCAATGGCCACGCATCTCAAGCTAGTGATTCGGAAATTATCGAAGGAATGAATCTCCTTGCCGAGACAGAAGGCATCTTCGCTGAGACTGCAGGAGGCGTAACCATCGCATGTCTCAAAAAATTGGTTCAAAGTAACAAAATCGCCAAAACTGAAGAGACCGTCGCGGTTATATCTGGCGGCGGTCTTAAAACTATTGAAGCCGTGTCTGACGTAGCAAACAATGCTATGTTGATTAAGCCTAATATTGACTCATTTGAAATGAATCTCGCTCACTAGACTCATCCATTTGAAAATTTCCACTGAATGCAAAGGATTTAGGATGTCTGAAAGACGCGTGAAGTTAACCTTTCTAAACGACAAGATCAAGGACCCCTTAATCTACCAAATGGGTCATGAATTCAATGTTGTGACTAATATCCGTATGGCCGATATTACGTCTGAGATCGGTTGGGTAATGCTAGGACTCGTCGGTGAAGCAACTGAAATTGACAAAGCGCTGGCTTGGGCTCAGGCTAACGGTATTCAAGTCGACCCAGATGCCACAGTTGGCGACATAGTGGAAGGTTAAGTTAATGGCTACTGTTAAGATTCCAACACCATTGAGAGTCACAACCGGAGACTTAGACACGGTGAAAGGAAATGGTAAAGATTTGATTTCAGTAATTGAAGACCTGGAAAGCCAATTTCCTGGCATAAGGGAAAGACTGCTCGATGAAAATAATGAACTGCGAAGATTTGTTAATATTTTCATAAATGGTGAAGATGTCCGTTTCTTGGATAGTCTAAGCACTACCGTAACTTCATCCGATGAAATAAGTATCGTGCCAGCGGTAGCAGGTGGCTCAAAAAACTTACTCTGATTGCTGCAATTTTCAAGCGAACTCACTATGCTAGTTGTCAGGTAGTAGGATGACTGGAGAAGAAATGCTTATTGGTACTAAAGGTGATTACGGGGTACGGGCTATGATTGATCTAGCTCGTCAACATACTGGACAGCCCATCGCAAGAAATGAAATTGCTTCCCGTCGCCAAGTTCCGGAGGCGTACTTAGATCAGTTACTCGGACTGTTACGACGAGCCGGCTACATAAAATCAGTTCGAGGGCCCGGAGGCGGGCATCTCTTAGCATGCGATGATAAAGAGATAACATTACTCTCATTACTTGAAACTCTTGAGGGATCTCTTGAGCCTATGTCCAGTCTGAGCCACGAACTAGACATAACAGGTCAAGCGTGGATATGGAATGAAATATACGATCGAATGAGAGAAAGCCTCGAGTCTGTAACCTTAGCGCAGCTCGTCGAAGTCGAAAAAACTAACGAGGCCACAACAGCTCCTCGATACCTAATTTAGTCATTCAACTAATGAGCTCCCAAGATATCAGCCATATCAGTTATCACACCTCAAGCGCAGTCGTCGAATCTGTTTTGGGACTTGTCGGTAATACACCACTAGTTAAATTAGCAAAAATAAGTCCAAAAGATGGAGCGACTATCCTCGGTAAATTTGAGGTTTTCAATCCAGCCGGATCCGTTAAGGATCGAATAGCCCTCGCTATGATCGAAGCAGCAGAAAAAGATGGAACATTGAAGTCGACTGACGTGCTAGTAGAAGCGACATCTGGTAACACCGGTATCGGACTTGCCGTAATCTGTGCTTATAAGAATTATCGATTAGTTATAACTATGCCCGATGATATGAGTCATGAACGACGCGAGCTTCTGCAGCGACTCGGTGCAGAAGTGATAATGACACCCGCAATTGAAGGAATGACCGGAGCTGTCCATAAGGCAGATGAGTTGGTTGAATCTCATGGCTACGTAATGTTGCAACAGTTTAACAACCCTGCAAATCCTGAAATACACTACAAAACGACTGGTCCGGAAATACTCAGAGCAACTAATGAAAAACTCGATGCTTTTGTTGCCGGAGTTGGATCTGGGGGGACAATCACGGGCGTAGGACGAGCTATAAAAGATGCACAGATTAATTGCAAAATTGTTGCCGTAGAACCTGCCAACTCACCCGTACTCCAAGGAGGAAGGGCTGGACAACACTCGCTGCAAGGAATGGGTGCATCTTTTATTCCGTCAATCCTCGATCAGTCCATTTATTCTGAAATAATAAGTGTTACTGATCTGAACGCTTTAGAGACAACAAAGCGCCTGGCTAAGGAAGAGGGATTACTCGTCGGTATTTCTGCGGGAGCCAACGTCTTCGCTGCAATACAAATCGCCGAAAAGCTTGAACCACACCAATGCGTGATAACAATGTTGTGTGACACTGGTGAGCGCTACTTAAGCGTGCCGTTTGATTGATGTACAGTGCCTGTAAGCATTTATATACCAACTCCATTTAGGGCTATCACTGAAAGCCTAGACCGTGTTTCTGTCACCGGAAATACGATTAAAGAGGCTTTAGAATCATTAGAATCAAAATATCCTAGATTTACAGATCTTCTCTATGGTGAAGATGGTAAAATCTTAAGGCATATCAATATCTATATAAACAATCAGGAGATCCATACTCTCGAAGGCCTAAAAACTCGCGTGTCTTCGGGAGACCAAATAGCGATAATTCCAGCGCTAGCTGGGGGCCAAAAATAACCTAATCATCTAAGTCATGTTTACTGTATGCGTGAAGGGTTAAGTCTATTAAGCTATACGTTCGAGCCTAGATAGATTAAACGAACCTAAAATTAGCAGATGGAATCCGATATGAGCCAAAGTGCACCTAATTCGAAAGCAGATACGCTGTCCCCTGACGAGGTTATGCGCTACTCCCGACACATAATTATGGGACAGGTAGGCCCATCAGGCCAAAGAAAACTCAAAAATGCCAAAGTTTTAGTTGTTGGCGCGGGTGGCCTAGGTGGGCCTGTCGCAATTTATCTTGCTTTGGCAGGAGTCGGAACCATTGGGGTCGTCGAATTCGACGTGGTCGATCTCTCAAACTTACAGAGACAGGTACTTCATCAAACAGCCGATATTGATAAGCCTAAAATTCAGTCGGCGCAGGAGACTCTTGAAGCCTATAATCCTCATGTAAATGTTATCCAGCACCACGCTCCACTTACGTCAGACAACGCGATGGAAATACTTCCTGATTATGACATAGTAGTAAACGGTGCCGATAACTTTGCCACGCGCTATCTCGTTAACGACGCCTGCTATCTACTTGGTAAAACCCTAGTCGATGGTGCTATTTTATTGTTTGACGGACAAGCAACGGTCTACGAACCAGGAAAATGTTGCTATCGATGCCTCTACCCAACTCCTCCTCCTCCGGGGATGGTGCCATCCTGTGCAGAAGCTGGAGTGCTAGGTGCGATTACAGGAATAGTCGGTTCAATTCAAGCAACTGAAGTGTTTAAACAAATTCTTGATATTGGAACGCCTCTAACTAACAAGCTTTTACTGATCGATGCCCTTACGATGGAGTTTCGTACCATGAAGCTTCGACGGGACCCAAATTGTCCTCTATGTGGAGACAATCCTACAATAACTGAACTTATTGATTACGATATATTTTGCGGGTCACTGCCCCTAGAGATGCCTACTAGTAAGTAAAGAATCAGGACAATGTGATGCCCATAAAAGTAAACGTGACTTCAGTGATTGAAAAATTCGTTGGTGGCCAAAGATCATTTGAATCTGAAGGAAAAACCGTCGCTGAACTTATACAAGGTATAGAGAACGCGTTTCCTGGATTCGCCAATCAGCTGCTTGAAGAAGATGGTGAGTTGCGTCGATTTGTAAACATATATCTAAATGATGAAGACGTAAGGTATCTTGGCGGTCTCGGCACCGAACTGAAAGACGACGACGAGGTTTCGATTTTGCCGGCTCTCGCCGGGGGCTAGGAAACTCTAATCTATATGAAATACGAGAGCATTTTAGATAGAGTAGGTAACACTCCACTTATAGATATATCTGTTCTATCACCTAATCCAAACGTTGAGATTTGGGCAAAATTGGAAGGTGAAAACCCCACAGGCTCCAGCAAAGATCGTATTGCAAAATATATGATACGCCATGCCGAATCTGAGGGATTATTACGACCAGGGCAAACTATAATCGAGCCCAGTTCTGGGAATACCGGGATAGCTATTTCCTTAATTGGAACGCTCAGGGGATACCCTGTAAAAGTAGTAATGCCTGAGGCCGTTTCCATTGAAAGAATCCAACTTCTCGAAGCTTTTGGTGCTGAAATTATATTTTCGCCAGGTGATCTTGGATCTAACGGAGCTGTTAAATTAGCAACGGATCTCGCTCAAAAAAATCCCGAATGGTTTATGCCCTTCCAATACGAAAATGAGAACAACCCAAAAGCTCATTACGAAACCACGGGACAGGAAATTATTGACGATCTACCAGATATTAATATGTTTGTGTCCGGTCTTGGCACAGGAGGCACACTGACGGGTGTCGGTCGGAGGCTTAAAGAATTTAACCCAGACATTAAAGTGATTGCTGCAGCACCCCACCCAGGAGATCTTGTTCAGGGACTTCGGGCATTAGAAGATGGTTATATCCCGCCTGTTTTTGACGAAACGGTCCTTGATGGAAGGATAGTCGTAGATTCCGAAACATCGTTCCGTACGACTCGTGAGTTAACACGTCAGACAGGTATATTTGCCGGTATTTCCGCTGGCGCTGTAATCAGAGCCGCTCAGCGAGCCGCTGAAAAAATTGAAATTGACAGCACTAAGAACGGAACGTCGACCAAAATTGTTTGCCTCCTCGCGGATGGCGGATGGAAATACCTTTCAACCGGCCTCTGGTCCGAAGATTATGAAAATATTCGAGAAGCTGTGAGTGAAAAACTCTGGTGGTAATGCATAAACGGTAAAAGTAAACAGCTCACTCTGAAATAAAACTCTCACCTTCAATCCATGAAAATATGAAAGCTCAACAAGTGCCTAAAATCTCACAAGAAATAATTAACAAAATAATAAAACATGCTCAGGATGAATTGCCCAACGAAGCTTGCGGGTTAATAAGCCAATCAAAAGATAAAAACTCTATGCAGTCAGATGGAGTAACCAATACGGCAAAGTCGCCCTATCGCTATGAAATGTCACCCATTGAGATGCTCAGACTTGAACAGGATCGTGAGAAGAACAACGATGATCTATTCGCGATTTATCATTCACATGTGGCGTCACCGGCCTACCCTTCACCAACTGATGTGCGAATGGCTTTCTTTCCTCCCGGTGAAACAAACAACCCGCCAATGTTTCCAAATACTTATTATATTCTCGTGTCGCTCGCTAATAATATTCCAGAAGTGAGAGCATTTTTCATCCAAACGGGTGGGGAAATTGAAGAAGAAATTATTGAAGTCACTACATGACAACTAACTCATGCTTCTAGAATCGCGAACTCCACCAACCAATGTCTGAGATACAAACTTCCTACGAAATATACCTCGGACTGGGCAGTAACCTGGGAGATCGTCTCGATAACCTACGAACAGCCATAAAACACCTAGGCGACCATTACATATACCCGAAGTTATTTTCTTCAGTCTATGAAACCTCACCATGGGGATACGCGGACCAACCTCATTTTCTTAACGCCACTATCTCCGCGACTACACACCTGAATCCGGACGAAATATTGACCAAAATCAAATTAATCGAATCAAATATGGGTCGCACTAAGAATGATATTCGATGGCGCGAAAGGCTGATTGATATCGATATCTTACTCATTCAGGAACACGTTGTTGAGTCAATGGAACTTCAAATACCACATATATATCTCCATGAGCGATCTTTTGTGCTCGTTCCTCTTGCTGAGATTTCACCAGACATTATTCACCCAAAAATCGGGTTACGGATCAGAAGTTTACGTGATTTAAGACCACTATTAGAAAAGCAGTCCATTGTGAAAATATCGGACCGTTCCTGGTTTATTGAAAACTAGACTCTTCCAGAGGATAGTCATCTGGCCGTTCCCAAACGGTTGTAGCCATTGTGTAACCAATCCAAAACAAAAATACCGAAATCCCGACAATTAACCCTGCAATAGGCAAAGCTAAGACAACGTGTAGGTGTTTTCTTATTCTATTCAAAAAAAAAGTAGGCAATATAAATGCAACAACTATTAGTCCTTTACCCAGTGATCTAGACTGCTGGGTCGTAATCGAATTAATGCCTGACGTATTCATGTGACGCTTGCTATACCTACACGGACCTGAGCTCTGGAGGCAAAAGATTCGGAATTCCGTCCTCGATCAGATAAATCTCCGGGCAGATATCGCAAAAAAGTGAACCCGCAAGTATTTCTGTCTCATTCTGAATCGAAACCTCAAGCCGCAGCGAACTTTTACATATGGGGCAAGCCAAAATCTCCAAAAGAGCTGGACGCATCTATTTCCCCCTTCCAATATCTTTTACCCGTAGTACCTAAACCACACTATATGAGTATAAGTCCGTTATTTTACTTGATCATGAATTAAGTCGTTTGCCTTGAAAACACTGACTATTTGGGTCTACTTGTGAGCTGCGCTTGGACTATGATTATATATGTGAACCAAAAACAAACTAAAACTTTAGACCAGAAAACAATCTCGGTACCACTATTTAAAAGTTATGCCGAGATAGCTGATACAGAAGTCGTAATTCGACCCTCAAAACGAACCCTGCTGGTGCCGATTTTCCAAGCCGCGATTGCCAGCGCTGCGCTCATAACTCTCATAAATAGACTCGCTGAATTGCCGCTTTGGATTTCGATGACGTTACTCCTGGTCATAGTAATTTTTGGGCCTACCGCGATTTTAGGAACCGTTTATGGAATAGCAGGAAGTAATTTTATTATGGAAAAAAACAAGGGTACTTCACGCCTCCAGCAAAAATATCTTGGATTAGGTATTGGCACTCAAGAAATGATACCTTTCGATAGAATTAAATCCGTAGTCGTACAGGGAAACTTCTTGGAGGAACATGCTTCCGGCGATCTACAAGATATAACTGAGTGGGAAGTTTTCTTAATTAAGGATAATGATAGAAAAATATCAGTCTGCAAATCAAGTTCAGCGCGAATCTTGGCTAACAGATCGTTGTCACGAGTAAATATGGTTGCAAAAGCCCTAGCTGATATGAGCAATTCTGAATTCAACCCAGGAGTAATACCTGAATGGGCACTGAAATTATGAACGAATCAGGGGCAAGATAGACGGCATTGATCCCGTTTTATCACTTGACTCGAGTTCAAACTTATCCAACTGAAGCGGAATTCCTTCTGTCGGGTATTTACCCGTAAAACATCCTGCACAATGACCACTACCTCTCCGCGTGGCCCAACTGGCACCTTCTAACGAAATATAGCGCAAGCTGTCTGCCCCAACATGAGTCTCAATTGCATCTATATTTACAGTGCGGCCATCAGGATAAAAATTTCGAGCCGCAATCAGTTCACCTCTTGTAGCCATATCGGTGCCATACGGACAGGGGTGGGTTATCGGAGGAGCAGAAATTCTCATGTGTATTTCTTTGGCGCCAGCCTCACGTAACATCCGAATTACTCGAGGCGTGGTTGTGCCTCTAACGATAGAATCGTCAACCACTAAGACCCTCTTCCCTTCAAGTACGTGCTTAAGTGGGTTCAATTTCAGCTCAACATCACGTTCCCGCAATCGTTGGTCCGGCTTAATAAAAGTCCTGCCTACATACCTGTTCTTAACCAACGCTTCCACATAGGGAATTCCGCTCTCTTCAGCATAACCAATGGCGGCCGGAATTGCGGAATCTGGCACACCTATAACAATATCCGCCTCGGCTGGATGCTCCTGCGCTAACCTGACACCCATCCGTCGTCTAACTTCATGCAAAAGCGATCCAGATAGGACGGAGTCGGGCCGTGCAAAATAAATAAACTCAAACAAACAAAGCTTTTCGTCCTCACCTGTTTTACCGGAATCCTCGCCAAGCGGAAAAAATGAACTAATACCTTCAGCATCAATCTTCACGACCTCACCAGGCGCTACATCGCGAATAACCATGGCCCCAAGATGGTCTAAAGCGCATGATTCCGATGAAACCACCCAACCTCCGCCACCGTCGTCACGCGAGGGTAACTTTCCGATACAAAGGGGTCTAATTCCAAGAGGGTCTCTAGTAGCATAAAGCGCGTCAGTCGTTAGTACTGCTAAAGAATATGCACCATTCGCTTTAGTCATCATATAGGCAAATCTATCGTTCAAATCTCTACCTGGTCCGTCACTAAGTATTCTGGCCAACACTTCAGAATCAGTGGTTGTTTCAAAAAAATGATCCTCTAAGCCCAACAATGACTTTAGTTCCTTCGCATTTACAACATTTCCATTATGTGCCACGGCATATTCACCATGCACACCATTTACCAAGAGTGGCTGCGTATTACACTCCCGAGTAGAGCCCGTTGTTGAGTAGCGAGTGTGCCCTATTGCGGCAATACCGGGCAAAGCACCTAAGCGTTGCTCGTCGAAAGCCTGTGAAACTAATCCCATACCCGCTTCTATCCTAATTTGATGTCCATCAGATGCAGCAATACCTGCTGATTCTTGCCCTCGATGTTGGAGAGAATAAATACCGAAAAAAGTCAGTCTGGCGACATCTTCTTCTGGCGCATACACACCAAACACACCACACTTCTCTGAAAGACCATCCAAGTGCTGACTCCTTATTTAGCTATCTCACTTATAAGATTTTCCGATGTTCGATTTTCGTACATCGATCCATTACCACCTCAAGGCCAGACCCCTGTGCCAGCTCCGCCGCTTCTTGATTAACTATCTCAAGTTGCATCCAAATTGCACCTGCTGACGCCTCTATCGCGTCTTCGACAACCGGTAAAACATCCGCTGGCTTTCTAAAAATATCAACAATATCAACAGACTTTGGTAAATCTTGAACCCGATCGTAAACCTTCTTGCCGAGAATTTCAGTCTCGCGAGGATTTACAAGATATACCTCATATCCAGCTTCAATCAGGTACTCGGCAACCTCGTATGACGGCCTATCCGAACGCGCAGAAACACCAACAACTGCGATGCTCTCAGCCGATCGCATCAGTTCCACCGGATCAATCGAATCACTCATAACGTCACTCCTGACAAGATCACCTTTTGGCTTCCATCCGATTGATCTATCTTCCCCAATTCTACAAATTCGGGGACGGTTTCAAGCGCGAGCTCGGAGTCTAGCTCAGACAAAATCACAATCATACCAATTCCCATATTAAATGCTCTGAACATTTCCTCCAGCTCAATGCTCCCCTGCTCTTGAATGTAATTAAAGATCTGGTCACGCCGCCAGCTTGTCACGTCTACAATGGCAACGCACCCATCTGGTATAACGCGTGACAAGTTTCCGCCGATTCCACCTCCGGTTATGTGGGCCGCACCCTTAATACTTATTCCGGCTTCTTTTATCTTTTTAAACAAATTCCAAAACGAAGGGTGGGGCCACGTCAACACCTCTCCCACACTCTTTCCATGTAAAGTACTTGGGCGATTCTGAAGTAGCTCTATGTCGTGCAACTTTTCTCCACTAATTCCTATCGCCGCACGTGCTAAAGAAAATCCATTAGTCATTAGCCCACCAGAGTGCAGCCCCAACAAAACATCGTTAGCACTTATCTCATTTATTCGGAACTTATCTAGCTCTGACACCAGACCAATTGCAGTGCCTGCGAGATCAAAATGTCCTGTTGTATATATGCCAGGCATCTCTGCGGTCTCTCCGGATATAAGCGCCAATCCGTCTGACAGACAGGCATCGCTTACGCCTTTAACAATCTCGACAACTGAATCTTCGCTTAATCCAGACATAGCAATATAATCTAAAAAAGCGACAGGAGTCGCCCCAGTTACAATTAAATCATTGACGTTATTAGCGACAACATCTGCGCCCGCCGATTGGAAAGTCCCAGAGTAGGAATGCAGTAAAGTCTTCGTCCCAACACCATCTGTGCATGCGACTAGTGTTTGATTACCTTGGGGCAATCTAATGCCTCCAGCAAAACCACCGGGTAGGTTGTCAACTAAGGTACCCGGATGAGTCTTAGATACTTCTTGAATAATTCTCTCAGTCCGACGAGAGTCAGCATCCAAGTCAACTCCAGACTTAGCGTAGGTGAGAGGTCCTGAATTCTTAGACAAAAAAATGTCCCTCGGAAACAGTCATAATGAAGTCTACGTAAATCATAGGTAGCTGATTTCCCGTCACCATTAAGTCATGTAAGCCTAGTGTATCTACAGCTGGCGAGCCTGTCGAACTGCCCTACCTAATGTCTAAAATGCCTGTAGCCGGTAGTGACTAAAACAATATCTCTCTCGTTCGCAGCCACTATCGAATCTTCATCTCGAATGGATCCCCCTGTATGAGCTAACGCGACACAACCCGCATCCGCAACAACTATGAGGGTATCGGGAAACGGCAGAAAGGCGTCCGTCGCACATACAGCTCCCTCGGCGCGAGATTTTGCCTGCTCGACTGCAATCTCCGCCGAACCTACTCTGTTTGGTTGGCCGGCCCCCATTCCCACTAAAACCCGATCCTTGACAAGCACAACTGCGTTTGAAGAAACATGCTTACACAACGTCCAAGCGACTGCTAAATCAGTCTCAATGTCAGACGTAAGAGGTTTTTTGCTTACAAGTTCGAACTTAATCTCAGGCACTTTGTCTGGTGTCTGAAGCAAAAGTCCTCCCTTGATACCTCTGAATTCTACCTGTTCCGAATCCCCCTTAAGTGACCCCGAAGGAGTCTCCAATATTCTCAAATTCTTAGATTTTTTCTTCAGATGTTCAAGAGCATCGGAATCGTAAGCTGGAGCTATCACGATGTCGTACAGCATTCGAGATCCAAGTTCGGGATGCCTAACATCCCTTATTGCTTCCGCTAGTGCAAAATCGACTGGCCTGTTCGTCGCAATAATCCCGCCGTAGGCACTTACATAATCACCGTTTATCAAAGCCCGCTCGTAAAGTTCCCCAAGTGATTCGGGTGGATCTTTCATCGAGTCCGCAACGCCCGCCACACATGGATTAGTATGCTTCACAATTACCACCGCTGGCTCCGTAAGATCAGAAACGCAATCAAAAGCAGCTGACGCATCCAGCACATTAACATACGACATCTCCAGCCCATGATGTTGGGTGTATCCTCCCACGCCACTGAGCGATCCGTGACTGTCCGCTATCGTATATAGGGCGCCTCTTTGATGAGGGTTTTCTCCATATCGTAATTTGGTTTTTAGCTGAGCTGTAATTGTGAGTTCATCTGGGAAAATCGTGTCCTGATCCGTCAGAAACCTAAAGATCAACGCATCATAGGTACTGACGTGCTTAAAGGCTTTGGCAGCAAGCTGTCTTCTTAATGGCAAATCAAGGGCCTGAACGCCAGTACCTTCATCAAGAAGGTCAATTACTTTTCTGTAATCAGAGGGGTCGACAATTACTCCTACACCTTCATAATTTTTTGCGGCCGCACGTATCATAGTGGGCCCCCCTATATCAATTTGCTCAATTGCTTCATCCTCTGTGGACTCATCGCGCGCGATCGTTTCTTGAAAGGGATAAAGATTACACACCACAAGATCAATTGAATTTATCCCTTGAGCTTTTATCTCACTTTCGTCCTCCTCATTACCTCGACGATACAAAATACCTCCGTGTATAAGCGGGTGTAGCGTTTTTACTCTCCCGCCAAGCATTTCGGGGCTTTTCGTATATTCGGACACGGAGGTCACCGGAAGATCCAACTCACTAATAAAACTTGCCGTTCCACCAGTCGCTAAAATTTGCCACCCAAGTCTCACTAACTCACCCGCGAAATATCCCAGGCCTGTTTTATCAGATACCGCTATTAAAACTGTAGGTTTCACACTATCTCCACTGCTCTTTTTATCATTCACCCATTCTTTCAGCACGCACTACGGTTCTTCTCGGATATTCACCCGTAGTCTTGTCAAACACGCCACCACAGGTGTACAGAGTTACCGAATCAACCAATACGTCAGATTACCACATACGTTCCCAAAACTCGCAACCT
>JAPYRK010000003.1 GCA_029941115.1 Dehalococcoidia bacterium
TGCCAGACTTTTGTAGGTAGGTAGTAAGCTAAATATTAAGGCCTAATTGGCCTTTTAAACTAGCAGTACTGACGGGTCTTGCTGAACGAGTATCAACCATCCAGGGTCGAATAACTCCCCCGGCGCGACGCCATTTTCGATAGCAATTTTGACCACAGAATCGCTTGGATTTTGAGCCAACGGGTATATCATTAGTACAGGCATCGCCTCTTGGGGTTTCTGGCCCAAGGCACTGTTGCCATTGAACTTGATTTTCTAAATTATCAATTATCTGGGATAGCAGAAAGCCATATAAGTTGCTGGGTTCTATCTCAAACTTACCGGTATCAGTGAGCACAACATTCCAGAGATTATGACCAAGAGACTCTTTCTTAATTATTTGAATGAGGTATTCCTTCAGGAGTTGACCTGAAAGCCACTGAGCCGTTTTTATACCGAGAGCGGGTTCCGCAGGGAGAGGTTCTTGATCGAATGTAATTCCGTTTTCATCAATATGAGGAGTGAGAGAACGATCATAACCGTCCCGAATCCAGTTTAAGGATTTAATGACTCTCGCCCAGTCTTCTAAGAGTTCCGTATAGGTTTTGTCGGCGTCTGATACGTTTCTGAACAAAAACCCTTCGCTCAATCTACTAATTGATTTTTCGGAGTTGATTGGGGGGGAAGAGAATGTGTACTCACAAGTCGAGCACTTAGCATCTGTATCTGTAATAACGATACTGTTTTCGGTTTTGCACCACCGACAGGTGCCCGTATCCAGACACTTCTCGTAATCAGCATATGTATCAGGATTTTTTCTGCTAAATGTTCGCCAGTAATTTTTGGGAAGTTCGACGGATTTCCACTTATTTTGCGCATTCTCACCGTCATAGAGAAAGGAACGTTTTACCTGTTCACGGTGAACTGTACGTACGATCCAGTCAGTATCAAGTGATAGAGTTGGAATTTTATGTTGGTATACCATTTAATTTATATCCACTAAGCTTTAACATGTTAATGGATATAAACAGAACTTTCAAGAGGGAAAATGTTTAAAAATATGAGTTTTTAGTTCTAATTTTTATAGACTATACAATAAAGTATTTTTTGATTAGGGTATATTTTGTAGCGCTAGCTATATTTATCAAATGAGAATTGTCGTTGCGTACTCAGAGTACTGTTTTTATTTCAGCTAGATGCTATAAATGATAATATATCTGACCTTTTTGTGGAAAGGCAGAACATATAGGGGGAGATATGACTGAGTTAGTACGAATCACAGATCGTGGGCACGTCAGAGTTGTGCAGATGAACCGACCAGATAAGAAGAATGCAGTTTCTCTTGAACTTGCCTGGGGAGTTATTACTGCGCTGCGTGAAGCACAGGCTAATGATGATGTTTGGGTTATTGGCCTAACCGGAACTGAAGACGCTTTTTGTGCTGGTTTAGATCTCACGACAACGGAAAATCAGGATCACTTTATTCCAATGTCTGATCAGGATAGGTACCTTGATGACTTGGGTTGGGTCAGCAGGTTTTTTCTTACACTCCGGGAAGAGTGTGATAAGCCAATTATCGGAGGTATTAATGGGGTCGCTGTAGGGGCTGGCTTAGCATTAGCGATGGCGACTGATATTCGTATCATGTCTGAGTCAGCTAGGTTACTGGCTGGTTATCCTCGAATTGGTGGTTCACCGGATGGTGGACTTTCATTCACGCTTACACAAGCGATTGGTTATGAGCAGGCCATGAAGTTTCTTCTTGAAAATAGAACAGTTACTGGCCCAGAAGCTCAGCAGCTTGGACTGGTAAGTGAATCAGTTGCAGACACAGAATTTCAGGATAGATTTCATTCGTACCTGGATTCACTCACCGAGATATCTCCAATTACTGCTCGAGGAACAAAACGAGTTATTCGAGCTGCCACTCGAATTGATATGGAGAAACAACTCCATTATGAACTAGTGAATATAGGTAAAACATTAAGCAGCGGCGATGGACGGGAAGCAAGACAGGCATTTATCGAGAAACGTGATCCAGTATTTACTGGAAAAACTTTCACAAACTAGCTGGTGAAGGTATCCCTAGTTTTTCGCGCTCTTCCGTAGTGGCGATTTTAAAAATCGTCCAGTGTCGAAGCTGGGCAATATCGTTCATGCTCTCGTCTTGAAGCAATACATCAAAGTTCGCAAAATGATGAGCTTTTTGTTCGTAGGCCTTGATGAGTCGAGCGCCACCAGTAATAGTCGTGTCTACGTTAATTTTTCGAAGATGTTGCACTTGACTTCTTGTATGCATTGAGCTTGGTACCAGGAAATTATGTCGAAGCAATTGTTCGGCCCATCCAGCAGTCCATGCCGGATGAGCAAGGGCATCTGGTCCGTAAAAGATTGAATTCTCAGAGTGTTGTTTCACCGACGCTATGTCATCTGCCAAATCTGTGTCGAAATTTACTCGCATGGGAGTCCAGTCTCCACCGATGGCCGCATTTTCTAGTATGAGAGGAATTTTTACGGGTTCCACCACGTTATCCAATGAGGGTCTCTCTAAGTCGGTGTACCAATCGGCTTGTCCAATCCCCACTTTCCCCGTTACGCATGTGACATTTTGTTGGTTAGTGAAGGTAACATCCCAAATATTGTTGTTACCGTCTTCTTGAAGCGTTGCTTCGATTAGTAGCAGATCTCCTGGAAATGTTGGTTGCCGGAACGAAAATTCGGCCCACCCATTTTCTAGCCAGTGTTCCCCCAGTGCTTCCAGAATAGTGTCAGTCGCCCAACCCCATACAGTGACGCCACCAACGAGCGCGCCGGGGAATCCAAACTGAGCGGCAAATTCGGTAGAATGAATTGGATTTGAGATGTCTGGACTGTCATCGTTTGCCAGATAAGCCTCGACTGAGTTTTGTATCCTAGTTGGAGTTGACATTATCGACCCTTCTTGAATCCATTATCGGATTTTAGGATACCTTATCCACAGAAACGTAATCTGACCAGCATCGCGCGCACATCTGAGATGACGTTTGATGGGAAAGCGGGACAGGTCAAAGTAGTGATGAAAAGGAATATGACATGGATTTAGGTCTTCGGGGAAAATCAGCCATTGTGACAGGTGGCAGTGAAGGGATTGGCAAAGCAACTGCTGTAAGACTCGCTCAAGAGGGTGCGAATGTATTGATTTGTGCTCGTCGCGCAGATGTATTGTCCGAAGCTGAAGTAGAAATCCGAGCTGTAGCAATCGGTGAAGTTGTGAGCATGTCTGCTGACGTGACCAGCCAAGTAGATTGTGACCGCGTTATTGCAGAGGCAAGTTCTCGATTCGGCGGGATTGATATTTTAATAAACAACGCAGGACAATCAGCAGCAGGCTCGTTTCCTGATGTAGATACCCGAAAATGGGATAGTGATTTAGATTTGAAGCTGATGGCTGCGGTGCGATTTAGTCAGGCAGCGTTACCGTTTCTGAGAGAGTCTGAGAGCGCGAGGATTGTAAATTTAACTGCAACTGCAGGTAAGGCTCCTCGGGCTAGTTCACTTCCCACTTCTGTCAGTAGAGCGGCCGGAATTGCTCTGACGAAGGCAATGTCTTTGGATTTGGCTAAAGATGGAATTCTCGTGAATACTGTTTGTATTGGTCTGGTGAAGAGTGGTCAGATCGGAAGAAATGCCGGAAAAAGATTTCCAGATGTTAGTTTGGATGAAGCTTATGCTCAGATGGGTCAGGCCCTTCCGTTGGGTAGAGTAGGTGAGCCTGAGGAGGTTGCGGATTTGATAGCATTTTTAGTATCAGAGCGCGGCAGTTATATAACAGGTACGGCAATCAACGCTGATGGTGGCGCCGCTGCAGTCGTGTGATATCTGAGTGGACTGACCCCGTGTGTACTTTTTAAAATTAATTTATTGGAGGCTAGTAGGATGGCAATTCAAATTACTCCGGATCAGTCAAGGTTTTTGCAAGATCACTACCAAGCGGTACTCGCAACAGCGAAAAGTAATGGCAGTCCCCAAGTATCAACTATTTATTACGAGTTTGACGGTGAAACGATTGTAATTTCAGCTAAGAAATATACGGCAAAGTGGAAGAATATTATTCGTAATCCGAATTGCGCACTTGTAATAAACGACGGCCATGCGCAACTTTTGCTGTACGGGACAGCAGAGGGCGTTACTGAAGACCCGGAACGGCTTGAAGAGCATCGCCGAATTTCAAGAATATTGGAACAGCCTGAAGTGTCGGATCAAGAACTCAGTAATCGGTTGACTGCACAGGAAAGAACGATCATTCGAATTCGTCCAGTAAAGATATTCGATAATAAATAAGGATGACCGACTTGAACCTTGTTGATGTTAAGCCAGTCCATCTCGTGTAGTATCAGCTATCCTCTGCAGTACTGCAGTGGAGGCTTGTTATGAAGTTTGGTTTGTTGTTTGGTATGCGTAATCCTGAGTTGTGGCGCAAGCCTTATCAGCAGGTTTATGAAGAGACGCTAGAACAAATTCAAATAGCTGAGAAACTTGGCTTTGACAGCGTGTGGATGTCAGAGCATCACAGTGCAGAAGATGGTTATTGTCCGTCAACTTTGGTGATGGCTGGAGCAGCGGCAGTAAAGACCAGCACTATAACTATTGGAACACGCCTTCTACTCTTACCAATGCATCATCCTGTTCGTGTAGCGGAGGATGCTGCAGTAGTCGATATTTTATCTAACGGGCGATTTATCTTAGGCATGGCCGTTGGATACGTGCCAGAGGAGTATCCTATTTTTGGAGTGAATCGAAAGAATAGACCATCATTGATGAACGAAGGTCTCGAAATAATTAAACGATGTTGGACAGAGGAAAAGTTTGATTTTGAAGGCAAACGTTTTACTGTTAAAGGCGCGGCTGTGCAACCTAAGCCGATTCAAAAACCTCATCCACCTATCTGGTTGGGTGCTTCGCGCGGGGCGGCAATTGAGCGTGTAGCGAGAGAAGCTGATGGCTTTCACTATGTTGGAGGTGCTGGTGTGTACGACCAGTTTACTCTGGCCATGAAGAAGTATGGTCGTGATCCAGGTTCGATACCAGTATTTGATAGTCGCGATTTTTGGGTGAGCGAAGACTCTGAGCAGGGCTGGGAAGATGTACGCGAACATATTTTCTATTCCTATTCAAAATATGCTGAATGGGGAGCTGCCGCGGCTGATGCAGATAATGTCCCGGTGGATAAGAGGCACGAACCAGCCACTACTCCTGAGGAAATGCGCTCGATATCAGATCTTTCGGGGCCTTTTGTGGGGAATCCTGAGCAAGCAGTAGACTTTTATCGTCGCCGACAGGCTGAGGTGCCGATCAATGGCACTATTTTACGAATACCACCTGGTATAGATCATGAAAAAGTTGTCAAATATTTAGAGCTCCTTGCCACTGAAGTCCTTCCGAAATTGGCGGAAGATTAGTGTGCTACGGACGCATGCCTCTTGATTTAGGACCGACCAACCTTTCGTTTGCTTTGTAAGCAACATCTAACCAGTCTGAAAGCATGGGGCGAGTATCAGCAGGGTCAATGATATCCTCTACATCCAAATCTTCCGCAGTACGCCAAGGGGCTCGAATAGCAATAAGTTTTTCCTCAAGTTCTTCTCGGTATGCCTCCGGATCGTCAGCTGCTTCTATTTCCCGTCTGTACGCGGCCGCTATACCACCTTCAATTGGAAGGGATCCCCATTCTCCTGATGGCCAGGCTAGTTGAAAATTGAAATGAGAATTATCCTGCCTTGCCCCTCCTGCAACTCCATAGACCCTTCGCACTATGACTGTCGCCCACGGAACAGTCGCCTGTCCTATTGCCACCGCCGTTCGTACCCCTGCTCTCAGGGTGCCGGCGGCTTCTGCTGCGGGGCCGATCATAAAGCCCGGCTGGTCAGAAAAATTAATTATTGGGAGATGGAATGTGTCACAGGTATCTACGAATTTTTCTATTTTTCTTGCCGCAGAAGCATCCTGAGCTCCACCATGGACCATTGGGTCATTGGCAATTATCCCAACTGGTCGACCGTTAAGTCGGGCGAACATAGTGATTTGAGAACCACCATAGTATTTGCTGAGCTCAAAGGTTGAGTTTCGGTCCATCACAAACGAAATTAGTTCTCTTGGGTTATAGCCTCGATTTCGATCGCGAGGAATAATAGAACGTAGTTCCTGAGCTTTTCGATCTCGTGGGTCACTTTCATCCCCAAATGGTGGGAGCTCCCAGACATTTGTAGGCAGATATGAAAGAAATCTTCGGATTTGCTGTAGGGCGTCGACTTCGTCCTCCGCTTCATTATTGACGACTCCACTTGTCCGTGAATGTTGTCGGAATCCCCCAAGATCTTCCTTAGGAATGTCTAGGCCGATTGCCCGTTTGACGACAGGCGGCCCAGCCGCGAATACCTGAGTTTTACCTTTAATCATTACTGAGAAATGCGAAGCCGGAACCCAGGCTGCGGGGAGCCCTGCGACGGCGCCTAAGGCCGCTGCGACGATCGGTACTTCAGAGAGCAGCTCGTGTTCTAATTTCCAATTCCCATTTGGTATATAGGTCCTATTCTTTTGTCCCACTGCACGGATATCTGCTCCGAACCCGTCGATAAGACGGATAAAGGGTATTTTCATCTCATGGGATATGTGTTCCGCCGATATCGTACGTGGTCCTCCAGTGACAGTGGTTCCACTCGCGCCCGTGCTCCCACTCCCCGGCCTTGCCGTGAAGTCCTGACCTGTGACTGATACCGGCCGCTCATCTATTTTCGCAATTCCAAATACTGTTGATTTGGGAACAAAATCGACTAAGTTTTCTTCCTCGTCGTACGTGCCGACTCCACCGAGAATTCCCCTCTCGAGAAAACTCCCTGAATCTACTAGTTCTTCTATGCGCTCTCGAACTGTAAGTTTTCCTAATGAATGCTGTTGCGCTACGCGATCGGGTCCTCCCATCTCACGTGCCAAAGCACGTCTTCGATTAATTTCCTCGATCTCTGGGTCCCAGGTCATTGTCGTTTCTCCTTAGGAATGCACTCTCAAGACTTCGGGAGGATTTCCATTAGGACAAAATTGGAAGACGTGGGGTGAACCCAGGCGTTAGCAGCGCCGGGAATGCGAGTGACTCTCCCACCGTTTTCTTCCACCTGGTCGCAAAAAGCATCAACATCATCGGTCTCATACGCTATGAGATACATTCCTTCGCCGTGTGGGTTGAAGTTGTTTCGTCGTTCTGACATGAGTTTAGCAATTGGACTCTCATCAGTAGGTTGGCATAGTAGGAGCAGCGTTGTATCCCCATACCCCATCGCTTGGAAGTCAAATTTGCCCGTGTCATTGAATCCTCTTTCACCGACTTTTTGCATGCCAAATCGATCGGCATGGTTTTCAATAGCCTCATCTAGATTATGAACGGCGACTGTGTAATTCTTAAGGCTTAACATTGGTTTCCTCTTCTCTATTCAACCCACTGATTAAAACGATTCCTCAGAAATCTTAGACTTGTCGATTTGGCCCAAAGATTTTGGTGTGGAGAGCATAACAAACAATGAGACAGTAATTAAGCCGACAATGATCCAAACCGCAGTCTTATTATTCCCAGTAATAGCGATGCCCAAAGTGACAAGAAGTGGTCCTATGAATGATACGACTCTTCCGGAGAACCCAAGTAAACCATAAAGTTGGGCCGCTTCATCCATTTGAACGCTCTTCGCAACGAGCGATCTTCCTGCCGACTGTACCGGTCCAATGAACATGCCTAGGAAAATACTAACAATCCAGAACGTGAGCTTGTCCTCGATCACACCAATTATAATTCCCGAAAGTATTAGACATACGAGAGAAATCAATATTACGATACGAGGTCCGAACCGGTCATCGAGAAATCCTCCGGGAATTGCTCCGACACCTGCTGAAATATTGAGTGCAATCGCGAAGAGTAACACTTCTTGGGTACTGAATCCGAAGATACTTGCTGCAAGGATTCCTCCGAAAGTAAACAACGCAGTTAGACCTTCCGCCAAAAATAGTCGTGATAGTAAAAATCGCCACATCCCCCTATATTTCAGTAAACGCATTATTCGTTCTTTACTAAGTCCTACAGAGGCATATCCCGGTTGATCCAGGCTCTTTTTCGGGAGTTTGTAGAGAGCGATGACGATTGGAAGCCCGAAGATTAATAACCATGCTGCAGCAAGTGGGTTTGTAAGTCGAACATTGAGAAGATCGTCGTCAGGAATAAATCCGGATTGAATCAGCACTAATGCAACGAGGAGACAGAGAACTCCACCCACATACCCCAATCCCCACGCTAAAGCGGAGGTTCGTCCAGCCCGTTCAGGAGGCACAAATATTCGTAGCAAAGTGTTATAAGGGACAAAAGAGGTTTCAATACAGAAACTTCCTAGTCCCACGAGGAAAAGTGCAGGGATCGCATAGGAAGGTTCGGGCTTGATCAGTATGAGAGCGGCCCCGCTTACACCGCCAACGAAGATAAATAATGCTAAAAAGAATCTATGTGTTTTTACCCCGTTCAGCACTAAACCCAAAAGCGCACCAACGAGTCCGACAAACACGCTTGTCAGGGTCACCATGATTCCCCATGCTTCGGCACCTCCGTCTCCGTCCCACACCTCCTGCGTGAAGTACACGCTGAATACAAAAGTTCCTATGATTGCGCCATAACCGGATGTTGCCCAGTCATAGAGTATCCATGCCAGCACTTTCCCTTTGGGCATCGAAACTCCTTTCAAGACTGATGTTTGAGCTCGTATATCGTCTGTAGTCAGCCCAAGGGCGCATCGGAGACGATTTTACGATCCTTTAATTTTTGTTGATCCTCTGCTGAGAAATTTAGGAGATCAGTTAATACGTAACTGTTCGCGTTTCCAAAGGTCGGTGCCGGACCAGAAACCCCATCATTGTTATTTCGCGATCTCCAAGCAGTTCGGGTATGCGGGAAAGTGCCCATTTCGGGATGCTCTACGTGCACTAAGGTGTTTCTGTGGAGGAATTGCTGATGTGTAAAAGCCTCATTGAGATTCAATAAAGCGCCAGCGGGGATTCCAGCCGCCTGAATTATGCCCTCTGCCTGCTCCTGAGTGAGCGTCGAGGTCCAGGATTCAATAAGCTTGTCGATATCGTCGTGATGAGCTTGTCGCGCACGCAAATCAGAAAAACGATGGTCATTAGCAAGTTCAGGATTTCCCATTAGCTCTGTCAGAGACTGCCATTCGCTGTCACTTCTTACGGTGATAGCCACCCACGCGTTCTCACCTTTGCATTTGTAGACACCTTGTGGCGCGAACCTTTCATGTTTATTTCCTATTCGATTAGGCGATCTAGAATTCATGATTACTTCCATAAGGGCAGGAGCAATAAGCTGCATTTCGCCCTCCAACATCGCCAGTTCGATGTATTGACCCTGCCCAGTGCGGTTACGATGTCGAATCGCGCCCATCACTGTGAGTGCGGCGGTTAGGCCGGCGTTTTGGTCACAATAAAATTGTGCAGGTTTACCGGGCCCTCTGTCAGGGTAGCCAGTGAGATGGGAAAGTCCGCTCATCGCATCAATCCCAGGTCCATACGAAGCTCGAGACTCATAAGGACCTGTTTTGCCGAACGCCGGCATGGAAACACAGATAATGTCATCTTTTATTTTTTTTAGTTCTGCATAGTCAATTCCTAGTCGACCAACAATTTTTGGCGAGAAATTTTCCATAACTACATCCGCATTCTCTACGAGTCGAACGAAAATATCTTTGCCTTCAGGGTGTTTAAGATCGAGTGATAGTAGCTTTTTCCCGCGGTGGAGTTCATTAAAGAAGGGAGTCCTGTTGTAGGGATGATCCGGTGCACCCTGTATCGGTGGAGGAGCACCAGGACTTCGTATACTTCTCCCACCTGGTGATTCTATTTTTATAACTTCCGCTCCCATGTCAGCTAGTACACATCCCGCGACAGGACCGGCAACGGCTGTGGTTAATTCCAGAACTCTAATTTTGTTGAGCGCCTGAGCGGTCATCGGATCACACCCTTATTTCGAAGGTCAGTCCTGTCATTTTCATTCATTCCTAGCAGTTCCTCAAGGATTTCATCGGTATCTTCCCCAATGAGCGGAGCGCGTCGATTGATCCATGGAGTTTCACTCATCAACGCCGCTTGACCGGGCTGCAGAAGGCTTGGCTCGAGCGGATGCTCGAGCTTGACCAAGAAATTTCTTTCCTCAAGATGGGGATCCGCTAAAATTTCTTCTGGAGTGAGCACTTCTGTAAAAGGAAGTCTCAATTCTTGCGCAAGTGTTACCACTTCAAACTTATCTCTGGTCGAGAGCCACGTATCCATAATTTCATCAATTTCGTCTGCATTACCCATCGGTGTTTCAAATAATGTTTCTAGACCGATGCCTGGCATTAGGGCAGCAAGGAGATCTTGGTTTCGGTTATTGCCATGTGCATGGACGTACCCGTCGAGGCAGGGTCTAATTGTTGAAGGGTAAAGGTATCGAGGCTCAGTAGTTAACAACCGATTTCCATTGCGTTGAGCTACTTTTCCATCAAAGAAATAACTTTGAGTTGGACCGCCGATCAAAAAAAGAGCTGCATCTATTACAGCCACATCGAACCAGTCTCCCTCGCCAGTATTATCTCGATGCATAATTCCAACCATCGCTGCCGTGGCTGCATGGAGTGCAGTATGCTGAATTACGAGATCGTCATATGGTTTGACTGGTTCTCTATCTGGCTCTCCGGTAAGTCGGAGGTACCCGCCAATTGCTACGTCGACTATTTCACTACCATGGTAATCCTTGTACGGACCGGACTGTCCGAAGTGGCTCATTGAGACCATGATGAGATCTGTTTTTGAGGAGACGAGAGATTCGAACGAAAGCCCGATAGTGTCCAAGTACCCTGGGTCGAAACTCTCTAGGACAATGTCACAATCAGTAATAATATCCTTGACAATTGATTGGCCTTCGGAGGTTTCGAGATCGACGCTTACTGATCGCTTACCAGCATCTAAGTGCAGATGTCGTCCACCAGTTTCAACATTCTCTTCGTCATTTCGAAATGGTCCCCATTGTCTCAGAGGGTCTCCATCTAGTGTTTCCAATTTAATTACTTCGGCTCCGAGGCCAGCGAGTAAGCGACCAGCGTAGTTGAAACTACCAGTTGTTAAGTCGGCGACTCGGATACCCCCTAAAATCGCTGAGTGTTTTGTGTCGTCAGCTTGATCTGTCATAGTTATCATGGATCTCCAACGGAGCTATTTTATCTGTTTAAAAACCTGAGAAGTTGCCATCTCTCTTTTCAAGGAAGGCACGAACACCTTCAGCGCGATCACCGGAAAGGGTTACTAAAGGTAAGACCATGGCCGAAAGATCGAGCGCACGCTCATAGTCCATACTCATGGTTTTATACGCCATCAACTTCCCGACTTTTTGTCCAATAGGTGGCCCGGAGGCGACCTCTTTTGCGAAGTCTTCAAGTTTTGATTCGAATTGATCTTCATCCACCAAGTAATTGGTGATGCCCGCTTCATGTCCCTCTTCTGCAGATAGGAATTTCCCTGTGAACATCATCTCCATAGCTAAGCGCCACCCGACGATTTTTGGTATTGCCCAGAATCCACCTAGGTCGGCATAGAGCCCTCTCTTAACGTAGGCTACTTGATAGCGAGCATTGGAAGAGGCCACAGCGAGATCAGAGAGACAGGCCAAATCAAAGCCTGCACCGACACATGGGCCGTTAATTCCAGCGATCACCGGTATATCCAGTTCTCGCAGTGCTTTAAACGTTTTTGTCTCGTGGTGGAAATTCATTCGTTCGCCCTCGGGATCAGGTGCGCCCGGATTAGGGTTACCTTCTTTGGGATTGATGTGACCTCCGCTCGCACCTCCAGCGTGATCCATTCCAGAGCAAAAACCACGACCTGCTCCAGTAATCACGAGTACTCGTATGCTGCGGTCGAAGCGTATCTCTTCGAACACTTCTCTCATTTCCTTCAGCATGGGGAATGTCAGGGCATTCAATTTTTCTGGTCGATTAAGAGTCATCTTCATGATGCTCTGGTCGTCACCTATACGTTCTATAGTTATGTCTTGATATCCCACATTCTCCTCCTTCTCGTCCATTAACATGCCGGGTTATTGATGGTGCATCGGCTCATAGTAACGTTGAATTCCTACGTTGCAACTTATTCTCAAAAAATAAAAACAGAAAATTTGAGTTCCTGATCAAAGATGGGTTACAGTAACGACTCAATGAATAAGGAATTACCTCTTACCCATTTACGTGCCTTGGATCTCACGGATGAGGCTGGTGCTTTCGCGCCTAGATTGTTTGCGGACATGGGCGCTGATGTGATTCGAGTGGAGCCACCATCGGGAGGAAGAATCCGGTCACGAGCTCCTTTTCTCAAGGATCAAGAGTCAGTCGAAACGAGCCTGACTCATTTGTATCTAAATATAAACAAGCGCTCAATAGTGCTTAACCCAACTGTCATGTCAGACGTCAAGATATTCGAGCAATTGGTAAATCAGTCAGACTTTTTATTCCATAGTACGACGGGGGAAACCCCTTCTCCGGTATCGGTTTGGAGCAAATTGTTTGATTTTAAGAATCTTAACGACCAACTAATACAGGTTGCGGTAAAGCCGTTTGATGATCAGGCGTACTGGGAAAATTGGCGAGGTGGAGATCTGATCACCTCAGCGCTTAGTGGTCTTTTGTATGTAAGCGGCTCTGCCAATGGACCTCCAGCACTTGCTCCCGGTGAACAAAGTCATATTATGGCGGGTCTAAACGCAATGACCGGAGCTTTAATTGCATTAGCCGATAGAAACAAGAGTTTGGACTCACCGGGGCCTTCAGTTTCGGTGTCTGCTCAGGAGGCACTTACGATGAGTGTTCTTCAGACGTCAAATATAAATTTTTGGGAAATTGATAAACGGATACCGGTTCGACCGGGAGTCTCTCCTCCCATCTATAAGTGCTCAGATGGGAAATGGGTAGCTCTGCGCATCAGACCAGACGGTCTCGAGGATTCAATCAAGTGGTTATCAGATTCTGGCTTGGTGACGAAAGAAGAAACTGATCATATTCTCTCGATGGAACGTGTTCGTACCGATCTCAACAGAGATCCGTATGTTCGAACGAGATTCGAAAAATTCGCACTGACAAAAACATCCGATCAGCTTCTTGAGGAAGCGTGGAACCTTGATCTCATTGCAATGCCTGTAAATAGTCTCGAGGATGTTGCTCGAGAGGAACATTTTGTTGCTAGTAATCAATTTAGTGGATTGGAAATGCCTGATGGACGGGAGATCAAGGTACCGAAAAGTCCGCTTAATGATTTAAATCGGCCGATGTCCTTAAGCCCCGCACCAAAAATGAATGAACATCGGAATGAAATTCTTGCTGAATTGGCCAGGGGCAACCCACCTGAGAGCAAATCTATTGCCTCCTATAAAGGTAAGTCAAGTATTTCTGGGAAGCCACTTGATGGGTTGCGTGTGCTTGATTTTTGTTGGGTATTGGCAGGTCCGTTAGGTGGTCGCATTCTTTCTAACTTTGGTGCAGAGGTTATACGTGTTGAGTCGATTAAGAGGCTCGATGCTTTTCGAGTAAGACCGTCTCCGGCTGAGACTGACTCACTAAATCTTGGTTACTGGTTTAATGATGTGAATACCGGGAAGCGATCAATTTCTCTTGATCTGAGTACAGACCGGGGCAAGGAGATTGCATTTGACTTGGCACTGCATTCCGACGTGGTGATAAATAATTATCGACCTCAAGTGCTTGATCGTCTCGGTCTCGGCTTTGAGGCAGTCAGTAAACTTAATCCAAAGATTGTTTACGCCCATTTACCGGGTTGTGGGAGAGATGGACCTTGGGCTGATAAACCGACGATGGGCGGACATTTGACTGCTGCGGCTGGTTTCAACCAATTAATGGGACGTCCAGAGAATCCTCCTCATGGTATTGGGTGTGCCTATCCTGATTTCACCTCGCCTCAAATTCTGGCGTCCAGTGTTCTGGCGGCTTTGGAGCAGCGGCATCGTACGGGCGTCGGGCACGAAATTTGGTTGAATCAGATGGGATCAGCACTCTCCTTTATTGGAGTACCTTGGCTTGCCTTTCGTGACAAAGAGATCGTGCCGCCGTCGACGTTGAATCGGTCACCTAACGCATGCCCTCACAATGTCTTTCCTACCAAGGGAGACGACAGCTGGGTTGCGATCGCATGTGAATCAAGCGCTCAATGGTATGCGCTGAGCCGAATGGTTCCGCAATTATCATCTGACCTCAATTTACCAGACTTTCATTTAAGTGAATTGAAATCGAGAGAAGTGGAAATCGAATCAATATTGAGTCAATGGACTTCTCAGCATGAGTCATGGGAGTTGGCTGAAATTCTGCAAGAGGCAGGTATCCCATCGGCGCCCGTCGTTAATTTGCAAGAATGTGCAGAACTAAGCCCTCTGAAAAACCACTACAGAGTTGTTCAGCAACCTGATACTACAGATCACCGACTCTTGGTCGATGCTGAACCCATTCGACTGAATGGCCAGTCGGCCCAGATAACTCGGGCTCCAATGTTTGGCGAGCACACACACGATGTGTTTAGGGAAATCCTAGAATTTTCTGATCAAGAGATAGCTGAATTGGTTTTGCAGGGTATAGTGAGTTAGACGGTTAGGGGGAGATGTTGAAATTCGAAAATTTTCAAGATTGTACCGTTGTGATTACGGGTGCGGCAAGTGGTATTGGTAAAGCACTTGCGCTGAAATTTCTGGACGTCGGTTCCAATGTCGTTGGAGCTGACCTCCCGACCCAGCAGGGCGAGTTCACCCAACCGGAGTTCACAAAATACGAGAACAAATTTTTGCCGGTCGCATGTGATGTATCGAGCATTGATGACTTGAATGCTATGTGCGAAAAAACTTTAGAAGTATATGGTGAAGTAAACATACTTATAAATAATGCGGGTGTTATGACACGCTCGGAGTTGGCAAAGTCATCGATCGGTGATTGGGAATGGATTTTTGCGGTTAATTTATTTGGCGTGGTTCGAGGAATCGAAGTATTTCTTCCTCATCTTCTTTCGGCAAGCAAAGCACATATAGTTAATACGGGCTCTATGGCTGGGCTAGCTCCAAGATTAGAGGGTGGCCAAGCGATCTATAGCGCGTCCAAAGCGTCAGTGGTTTCATTTTCTGAGACATTGCGGGCGGAACTGGCACCACAATCAGTAGGAGTGTCAGTTCTTTGTCCCCATTCGATTAATACAGACATTTGGAGATCTGAAAAGCACCGACCGAATTTGTACGGAGAATCTCATGAATTTGAGATACCAGAGCGGGCAGATCAGGGGATGGATCCAGACCGAGTTGCAGAACTTGTGTTGGCAGGTATTCAGGATGATCGAGAGTATATCTTTACCGACGCGGATGGGATTACAACTGATCGTATTCCAACACGAATAGCTAGAATGGATGAGGACTTAAAGTGGTTGAGGTCGAAGATTTTAGATGAGGGGAAAGCTAAATGAATTTTGGAGCATTTTTTTTATCAGGATCGGCGGAATCTGAAGACCCGAAAGCTGTGTTCGATCGTCTTTCGGAATATATAGTTTCAGCAGAAACATTAAATTTCGACTCGTTGTGGTTTGCTGAACATCATTTTTCCAACTACGGGTACATTCCGAACCCTTTATTAATGGCTACCAAGGCTGCGACACTTACTGAATCTATTCGAATTGGAACTGCGGTTCTGGTATTGCCATTTTGGAACCCACTTCGGGTCGCCGAAGATATAGCGCTGACAGATCACCTCACGGATGGGCGTCTTGAAGTAGGAGTAGCGCGAGGTTATCAGCCGTTTGAATTTAAGAGATTTGGCCTGACCATGGATGACGCTCGTGAACGTACTGATGAGACATTAGAGATTTTATTAATGGCACTGACGCAGCAAACATTTTCGTGGCAAGGTGACTATTTTGATATACCTGAGACCACTATTCTTCCTGCCCCGAAGCAGCAACCAACACCACCGATTTGGCTTGCAGCCCACACGCAAGAATCTTTTGACATTGCGGCGAAATTTGGATTAAATGCGTTCACGACCAACTCTGGCAGGACAATTGATACCTTGGCAGAGGGATGGAGCCATTATCAGAACGCTCTTGAACGATATCCTAGTGCTCCAAAAATGCTCGGTGTGCAAGCTCAAATATGTGTCACTGATTCAGATGAAATCGCTCAAGAGCAGATGACTCACTTTCGATATCAAACCCGGCAGGCGAGAAATCTTCGAAGTGGAAAAGAACAGGTGATCTCTGGTGTGTCAACTCCGCTTCCCTATGAGGATGAGCCTGAACTCGACGAGATATTCACGGACAGAACGCTTTCAGGTAGTCCATACACTGTAATTAAGAAAATTAAGGCGTATCAGTCAGTTGCTGAAATTGACCAACTCAATTGTGTGTTTCAGGTAGGTGGCATGGATCCAAAACTAATAAGTCAGTCGATGAAACTATTTGCAGAAGAAGTCGCCCCTGAGTTTCGTTAATTGTCCTGCTAGGTGTTTGTATTTTATAGTAGTTCAAACCGGATAGAGCCTATCGCACGGTGCATTGCTCGCAGATGCCAAGAATTTCTATAGAATGATCGCTAACTTTCCATCCATTTGATATTTCAATATTTTTTACTTCGGCTTCGATGTTTTTTTCCAAATCGTCGCTGAATTCTATATCAATGGCCTTATCGCATCCTTTGCAGAACACGTGATGATGGTGCGCAGTCGCTTGCAGGGTAGTTTCCACTAGTGTCTTCCCGTCAGGTGACACCAGTGTTTCAATTAATCCTGCATCTAGAAGCTCGCTGATGGCTCTATACAAGGTTGATAAGGCGAGTTTGCCCGAGCTACTTGAAATAATTTCTTCAATTGATTGTGGCCGGGGGTCATTTTCCAGTATTTGTAAGAGTTCAAGTCTTGGTCGTGTGGCAGACAAACCTTGTCCCCGGAGCTTAACTTTTCGTTCAGGTGTCGTTTCCATACCGCTGTACTGGTGATTAGACCGGTTCGGCAATGAACACTGGGATCGTTCGATTGGTTTTAGCCTGATAATCCGAATAGGGTGGGAATGCTTCTACCGCTATTTCCCAAAGTCGACTTCTTTCCGTCGAATCAGTAACCTCACGAACACGCATATTGTGAACGAGATCTACGTCTCTTATTTGCACGTCAGGATTAGCCCTTAGATTGTGATACCAAACCGGATGTGTCGGTGCTCCACCTCGTGATGCAACCAGTACATAATTACCACCATCGGCAACTCTCATTAGTGGAGTTTTACGAATGGCGCCAGTCTTGTTGCCTGTGTTTGTAACAATGATGCACGGTAAACCGGTTTCACGTAATGTAACGCCCTCGGCTCCGTTTGTTCGCTCATAAAGTTCAACTTGATCGGCAACCCAACCTGAGGTGCTCGGTATATATTCGCTCATAATTTTTTCCTATTCTTAAGATTTACTGTTCCTTGAGATCCCCTATGCTAACCGAAGTTTAGCACCACAGTTTTAGTCTCGGCCTCTGAATTAAGGTAAACCAAGACCTGGTCCAAGTGGCAACAGTACTCTTCCGTCAGTAATCGGTGGCAATGCAAACCCCGCAGCAAACTCTCCCTGTATCCATGGAACCTCTATCCAAGTGGCCATCGGAGCAGCGAATGCCCACTGGATGGAAGAGTATAGTGATGGCCCAATTCTGAAATTGTGAGGAGAGAGAGCGGTATTATAGAGCTCAGTCAACCCGTTAATTCGTTTAGCTGCAGTCAGCCCACCTATTTTAGTAATTTCTGGTTGCAAATATGTAACTACATCTGCTGCCAGTAGGCGATGGAAGTCCTCAAGCGTATATTCGTTTTCTCCTGCAGCAATCGCCAGCCCAGTTTGCTGAGCAATTTTTTTCATTCCGGCATGATCTCTCATAGGTCTGATCGGCTCTTCAAACCAAGTGATACCTCGGGAGGCCATATCTAGTCCGATAGCCTTGGCCTCCTGCAAGTTGAAATGCCCATTGACATCGACCATGATATCCAATTCGTCGCCGAAGGTATCCCTTAAGATATGTACGTATTTGGATTCCACTTCGTGTAATTTGATAGCAGTGATTCCATTATCTATCGCTCTCTGGGTTTCGGACACTACGACATCGACATCTCTCAGCGGAGGCAGGCTGGCATATGCTCGTATTGACTGGTGGACTGGGCCTCCAAACAGTTGTACGACGGGGACGTTTAGTTGTTTTCCCAAGAGGTCCCATAAAGCAATGTCGACACCTGAAAGTCCCATTAGGAAAATACCGTGATCAGCGTATCTGTATCCGTAGTCCCATAGATCAAACCAGTGTTTTTCGATAGTCCCTGATTCTTTGCCAAGTAGCTTTGGCGTAATGAGATTATCGATGGTACTTGATATCGGTAGAGCCCCTCTACCATATACATCTCGATCAGGAATACCCCACCAAGCTTCGCCAATACCCGTTGTGCCGTCACTTGCTTCAATTGTGACAAGTACTTGAGTCATGGGATTGCTAGACTCGACCGTAACTTCAATGTTTTCGATGGTGGTCATAAGCTACCCCTGCTTTCTTAAGTGTTCTAGAATTAAATTTGCCACTGCCATAGGCTGCTCTTGTTGAACCCAATGGCCAGCATTTGGAATAAAAGTGGTTCCGTGAAAGTCACTGCAGGCTTGCGACTCCATCAGATTAAGACTTCCCGGTCTCTGAAAAGACCCCCAGTCATTCTCTCCAGCGATAAAAATAGTGGGTACGTCTATCGTTATTCCAGCGAAAGATTGCATGATTTTTTGATTGGGACGATATGATCCGGACCGATACCAATTTAATCCACCCTGAAATCCGGTACGTCCATACTCGGTTGCATAAATATTTAACTCCTCGTCAGTTAGCCACGCACAGGAGTTAATCTGATTCTGACTTGGGGCTTCTAGCGCCACGGTTTCGGCCATTGTGGCGTCGAAATCCATAATGTAGTAAGTCGGCATCTTTGCCGCTTCTTCAGCCGACCAGTCTCTGAGTGGTGAGGGGTTATTTTGTTTCCAGTCAGCACTTTTGTGGTGATAATACGATCGAAGAAACATATGTAGACCTTGTGGCGCTTCGAGCATGTCTCGATTTGCCTGTTCAGTCGTGTAATATTGTTGGTAATGTTTCCTAGGCCTTTCCAACTTAGCCATTGCAGAGTGGATATCATAATCAGTAGTGAATTTTTGGACAGCATCTGGTCCTGATGCACCAATCGAGTCTGTTGCGGTTATTTTTTTTGGGTTAGCAGAAGAATTTTGAGCTTTTCCTCGTGATCTTGGCATGCCAGCAAAAGGAGCGCTCATGAGCACAAGTGATCGAAACTTGTCGGGGCGAATGCTCGCTGACCAGCCAGCGACCGGTGAGCCGAAATCGTGTCCAACAACGGCACTGACATAATCTTTCCCTAAGGAATCAATCAATTCAACGCAATCAGCTACAAGATTTAACATTGAAAAAGGCTCAAGTGGGTCCTCATACCGGTCACTCCATCCAGTTGTTTGTCCGTATCCACGCATATCAGGAGCAACAACATGGAATCCGGCTTCTGCAAGCGGATGGAACAATTTACGCCAACTGTAAGCAATTTCTGGGAAGCCATGTAGCAGTAATATTGTGGGATTTTCAGGATTTTCATATCCTGACTCGAGCACATGCATATCTAACCCATTAACTCCAGTTATGATTTGCGATCGGACCGCACATTCCATATCGGCCGACCAAAATGTGGTTTCCATTTTCATCTAATTTCCCCTAAATTCGTGTGTTTGAAGGATTTATTTTTTTGCCAACTCGTAAACACTGAAATGTTCTACTGTGGCTATCTTTCGTCCGGAATCTGATCTGATTTCAGTGAGGAGCTCAAGGAGTTTGTTGCCATTTCGTTCAGAAAAGCTCGTGATGAGGCCCCGAGTGACTGAAGCCTCTCCGGCAAATAGAGGGGAATGGTGCCAGATTTTTCCTTGATAATGAATCGTTGTTGATAATCCAAAATACTCATATATCAGATAGATTGGGTTGCCCCACTGACTGATTGGCACAACCTGTTTCCCATTTATTTCAATGGGAAAACCAGTAACAGCGGTAATTTCTGAAAACGTGGAAGGGTCATGTTCCCGAGTGATTTCCATCATTTCGCCAACTAAACCAAGGCTTCCGAGAGGCTCTTTTAATTGCGCTTGAACTTTTCCACTCGGGAGCTGAGGAGGATCTACAGTCTGAGTAAACGAGCCCGAGCACCGAGAGTCATTCGGGTTATCTCCATATAAGTTGAACGTTCGTTCCTTTTCATTAAGTTCAATGGTTACGTTTTCATTGCTGTAAACAGGCTTCCGGAATTTCAGCTGGACATAACCGGTCTCCAGCCAGTTAATATCTTGGTCTATTAGTCCGCTACAAACATGCTCATACAAGGCAATTCCAGGAACAAAACCACCCTGAAATCCTAGCGACTTGGCTTTCTCATCATCGTGTATTCCGTTAGGGCTGATGTTTCGGGGAGTGGTTTCCCAGCTTATTGATTTCAAATGCGGTGTATTCATTTGGTTATCTTACTTGTTTCTGACTTTTCTCACTAGTTTATTAAAAGAGCGTCCTCTCTCTTAAAGAATTTAGAGTGACTGAAGAAATAGCCACTGACACTCTCTGCTTTTGCGCGCTATTTACAGGTGTCTAATGCCAACTTTAGGGCACCGCTCATTATCAGTTGCTGTTAAATTTCACTGATTTTTTACTGCTATCCATGCTTGGCGATATTGGCATTGATAGTCAATATTATCTGGCGTCCATTTGTCTGAATCTTTGACCCAAAACATTAGACATAGTTATGGAAGTCATATACTGAACTCTTACCTATACTGACTCAGTTAACGAGCATTACAATCAGACACGGCTGATAAGGAGATAGAAATGAAGATCGGAATATTTACTGGAGCGCTTGCTACTGGTCTTACCTTGGGAGAGCAAGTACGTGAGGTTATCACTGCGGAGGAGTTAGGTTTCGATAGTTACTGGATGGCCCAGACCGGTGAGACTGACGTTCTCACAACTTTAGCGCTTGCAGGCCGAGACACTAATGAAATTGAACTTGGAACTGGTGTAATTCCTACGTATACCAGGCATCCCAACGTTCTGGCACAACAGGCTGTCACGGTGAACGCGGCCACTAATGGTCGTCTTCTTCTTGGTATTGGCCCGTCTCATAAACCTAATACCGAGGGACTTGGTTTGAAATATGACCGACCGGCACTGCACATAAGGGAATATGTTCAGATTCTTCGAGCTTTGACAACAGATGGGAAGGTTAGCTTTGAAGGCGAGTATTACACCAGCGTGACTGCGGGGTTCCAGCTTGCAGGGTCCACTCCCTTTCCGATTCTAGTTTCTGCGCTAGCTCCGCGAATGCTTCACACAGCAGGTGCAATCGCTGATGGCACCGTGACGTGGATGGCCGGACTTACTGCGCTGCGAAGTTATCTTGTCCCAGCAATTCAAGATGCTGCATCTAAAGCTGGTCGCCCGAGCCCAAGAATAGTCGCAGGTGTGCCGGTCGCTGTCGTCGATGATGAACAAGCGGGTAGAGAGGCCGCCGGACAGCAATTTGAAGTCTACGGAAGGCTTGAAAATTATCGACGAATTCTGGACCGAGGTGAGGCCGAGGGACCGGCTGAAATAGCGATAACAGGATCCGAGAAAGATGTCGCGCTGCAGTTGGATGAATATTCGGCGGCAGGCGTGACAGATTTGGTGGCGATGCCTTATTCCGTCGGGTCGAACCCAAGCAAATCGATAGAGCGAACTTGGGATTTGCTGGCTGATATTGCAAAATCCAGTAGTTAGTCAAACTGAATTCAAATTGATTGTTTAATCAGTCTAGCCAACTTTTCAGTGAATCCAATGGTCGCTGCGATGTCCTCAACGGTAGCTTCTTTGATCGTTTTTACGTTACCGAATTTACGAAGTAAGGCTTTTTTACGTTTCGGACCGACGCCTGGGACGGTGTCAAGGACTGATTTTATTGAATTCTTTCGCCGTAGCCGACGGTGATAGGTGATCGCGAAACGATGAGCTTCGTCACGAATTCTTTGCACTAAATATAAGGCCTCTGAATTTCGAGGTAGTAAAATGGGTTCAGAGAAATCTTTTACAAAAAGTTCTTCTTCTCGTTTTGCTAATCCACATATGGGAATCTCAGCTCGCCCAAGATCGCGTAGTACATCGATAGCTACGGATAGTTGACCCTTCCCACCATCGATTATCACTAAATCAGGAATTTCATCCCATGCGGATGGAGCCTTGTTAGTGCCAGTTTCCTTTGCCAAGGTTGTGGACGGATTGTCATCTTGTTTGAGATGTTTGAATCGCCTGTTGAGTACCTCCCGCATCGAGGCAAAATCATCCTGTCCAACCACTGTTTTGATTTTGAAGCGACGATATTCATTGGTGGCTGGTTGTCCATTTTTAAATACCACCATCGAAGCAACCGTATCGACTCCTTGATTGGTCGAAATGTCATAACATTCAATGCGATTCGGCACTTCAGCAAGCCCCAATTGTTGTTGAATCATCGTGAGTGCTTTGCTGGTTTTGTCCTCATTGGCAATCCACTGAGCATGGTACATATGAAGAGATTCCCACGCATTTTTTTCCGTTAACTTAACGAGAGATTTCTTTTCACCGCGTTCAGGGATGAGGATACGTACCTGATATGTGCGTCTAGCGCTCAACATTATCTCGATTTGTTCTTTTTCATCGGTATCAACATTGAGTAGGATGCGTTTCGGGATGTATGTCGCTGACTCATAATATTGACTGAGAAATGCACTCATAATATGAGTATCACTGTTGCCTTTGGTGCCGTCGATGATAAAGGAATCCGTGTCGGCTACCGATAAACCTCTGATAAAGAATGCCTGAATGCACGCTTCATCAGAATCTCGAGCAAGAGCGAAGACATCTGCATCCATTGATTGGGTCAGGGTGGTCTTTTTATTGTCGACCACGTTTTTAATTGATTGAAGTTGATCTCGAAGATTCGCCGCTCGCTCGAAGTCCAGTTGATCTGATGCTTTGAGCATTTCATCCTCAACGTGTTGTTTGACTTGGTCTGACTTCCCCTCAAGAAACAGAATAGTATTTTGAATAACATCTTCGTATTCTTTTGGCGAACAGTAGGACGTGCAGGGTGCTATGCAGCGTTTAATGAAATAATCTAGGCAGGGTCTGGGATCTGTGCCGGTAATCTCCTTTGAGCACGAACGCCATGGGAATAGCTTTTTACTTACATCTAAGGCCTGTCTAACAGACCCCGCCGACGCATACGGACCAAAATATTTAGCTTCATCGTCATCAACTTTGCGAGCGATTTGAACTCTTGGCCAAGGTGATTGCGTATCGATTTTTAAATACGGATAATGTTTGTCATCCTTCAAGCGAACATTGTAGTGAGGACGATGCTTTTTGATCAGAGTAGCTTCTAGGTTGAGCGCCTCAGCCTCACTTCTAGTCACAATATGTTCTAATCGAACAACATCCGCCGCCAAGGCACGGACTTTCGGTTCTAGTGATCGCCCAGATCCGAAGTATGACCTCACTCTTGTTTGCAATTGGTTTGCTTTTCCAATGTATATGATTGTGTCTTTATCATTGTGCATGATGTACACGCCAGGCGATTTAGGTAAAGCACGAACTTGATGCATGATCTGATTTGTCGGCGTCATACTAGAATTCTAGTGCTCATCGAATGAAAGGTAACAGTATGAAGATAGGTTTTATTGGTTTAGGTAATATGGGGCGCCACATGGCAAGGCATATCATTCAAGCAGGCTACGAAGTAATTGTGCATGATCTTGATGAACTAGCGGCTGAGGAACATCTGGAGCTGGGTGCCGAATGGGCTGTTAATCCAGCTGAGTTAGCTGAACAGTCACAATTAATCTTTACTTCTTTACCCGGACCAAAGGAAGTTGAGACAGTTGCCTTTGGCGAGAAAGGTTTGGCTGAGGGTATCAAACCGGATACAACGTACGTGGATTTATCAACTAATTCGCCAGCCGTATCTAAAAAACTGCATCAGGACTTTGAAAGATTGTCGGTAGAGATGTTAGATGCTCCTGTGAGCGGAGGCACGATCGGAGCAAAAGATGGAACTTTAGCAGTATTGGTTGGTGGTAGCCCTGAGAAATTCGAGTTAGTTAAGGATGTGTTGGCGACATTCGGGGATCCTAGTCGAGTTCTCCATCTAGGACCTATCGGGTCAGGAAATATAGCGAAGTTATCTCATAATTTGGTTTCGATTACGAGTGGTATGGTGCTGGCTGAGGCTATGAGTCTTGGAGTCAAAGCGGGAGTAAACCCTGCTGCATTGCTTGAGGCGATACAAGGTGGAGCTTTTGGGCGAGGAGGTGCAGTACATTTTGCAGTTCCAAATATTGTACTTCCAGGGAAATTTGATGACGTGCAATTTGCTTTGGAGCTTGCCCGTAAGGATTTGAGACTTGCTTTGGACTTGGCACGAGATGTGGACGTTCCAGCACGTTTTTGTGCGGCAGCCGAACAGGAGGCAACTGAGGGGATTAATGCTGGGTATGGTAAATTAGATCAGACAGCTTCTTTTTTGGTACAAGAGCGGCGAACCGGTATCGAAGTGAGGCATTCCCAGTAGCACCAACTCGTGAACTTTGATGGTAAACGTTCGTTTTCGCTCAAAAAATAACTTTTGTGATTCAACCCCAAATACCAGTTACCATGTACCATCCACAAGCGGGTAAATCATGAATTTATCGTTGGACATTAATTGTTATTTTTTTCATAAGAAAGGACCATGAATCATGGGAGAGTTGACCGGAGAGCAAATTATAGCCAAGGCGCTTAAGACTCAGGGAGTTGAGCACGGATTTGGTGTAGTAGGAATTCCTGTAGGAGGCATTGCTGGGGCAATGATGAAAGAAGGAATTAGTTACCATGGGATGCGGCACGAGATGCCTGCTGCCTATGCTGCACAGGCTGTTTCGTATCTTAGTGGGAACGTTGGAGTTGCTTTGGCAGTTTCGGGCCCTGGTGTACTGAATGCAGCGGGTGCTTATGCAAATGCCTGGTCAAATCGATGGCCTATGTTGCTTCTTGGAGGTTCATATGAGCGTTCTGGTCACATGCAAGGTTTTTTTCAGGAGACGGACCAACTTACCGCGTTGCGCCCTTACTCTAAGTTTGCTGAACGTGTTGAGGATCCTTACAGACTGCCAGTCTATATTGCAGAGGCGATAAAGAAAGCGACTCACGGTACCCCCGGACCTGCATATCTTGATCTCCCTGGTGATATTATTCAGAATTCCTTCGACGAAGACAAGGTTATCTGGGCACCGAAGGTACTTTCCCCAAGGAAGACACTATCTGATCCGACTGACGTTGAAGCCGCGATTACAGCTATTAAAACGGCAGAGCAGCCTTTAGTTATTTTTGGAAAAGGCGTGAATAATGCGGATGCTGCGGCTGAGATGCGAGAATTCGTGGAACGCACAGGTGTTCCGTACTTGGCAATGCCTATGGCCAAGGGAATTATCCCTGACGATCACCCACAGTCAGCTGCTGCAGCGAGATCATTCATACTCCAAAATGCTGATTTGGTAATTTTGGTTGGTGCCCGTTTGAATTGGATGTTGCACTTTGGTTTACCTCCAAGATTTAGAGAGGATGTGCGTGTCATTCAATTGGATTTCAATCCAGAAGAGATTGGCGTTAATGTAGCGACCGAGGTTGCACTAATTGGAGATGCCAAACTTACTCTAGGACAAATGATTGATGTATTAGATAGGGACCCGTGGCAATTTCCACAAGACTCTGAATGGCTCAATGAGGTCGGAGTGAAAGTTCGCGAGAATTTGGAGACGGTTGAAGGAATGAAGCAGGAGGAGAGCTCTCCGCTCGGATATTATAGAGCGTTACGTTCTATTGATGAACGTTTGCCGGACGATATTGTATTCGTTTCTGAGGGTGCGAGTACTATGGATATTTCGAGAACGGTCGTTAATCAAATGCAACCTCGTACGAGGTTAGACGCCTCATCGTACGGGTCGATGGGACTTGGACATGGGTTTGCAATCGCAGCAGCAGTTCAATCCGGCAAGCGTGTGATTTGTTTGCAAGGCGACGCGGCGTTTGGCTTTGCTGGAACTGAGTGTGAAGTTGCTGTGAGACATAATCTGCCTATTACTTGGATTGTCTTTAATAATGGCGGTATTGGTGGAAACGATCCTGAGAATTATGTGGGAGCCGAGTCTGGCTACTTGCCTCCAGGGGCTATGAGCTTTGCTGCTCGATATGACATTATGATGGAGGGCCTAGGCGGGAAGGGATTCAATGCAAATAACTCTGAAGAGTTAGATGCATGTATTGATGAAGCACTCAAATTAGATGGCCCGTCCTTGATAAATGTCCCACTTGCACCTGATGCTAAGAAGAAGCCACAAAAGTTTGCGTGGCTGACACGAACGTAGAAATAAATTGTGATTGAGCAGAAAAGGCCGCCGTAGATTCTACGGCGGCCTTTTCGTTTTCCAGAATTTTAAGAGTTCTCCTCATCAATCTGGATTATGATATCGATATAAGAATTAAAGAAGTGAGGTATAACAATGGTCGATCTAAAGGACAGTCCGGATCAGGCGGCTTTTCGCGAGGAAGTACGTTTATTTATCACAGATAACCGCCCTCAGAAATTCGCGAATCGTGACGACGAATCAGGTTGGTCTAAAGATTGGCGAGAACGGACGAAGGACTGGCGTGGTGCCCTGGTTGCAAACGGTTGGATTGCCCCCGCTTGGCCAAAGGAATATGGTGGCGCAGGTCTCTCAATTAACGAGCAATTTATTTTGAACGAAGAATTGGCCGAAAATGGACTTTCTAATGAGGGAGGATTCGGAGTGATGATGCTCGGTCCGACTTTGATGATTCATGGTTCTGACGAACAAAAGACGGAACATCTTCCTAAAATACTTCAAGGAGATTCTATCTGGTGCCAAGGTTGGTCTGAACCAGGTTCAGGATCTGATCTTGCTTCTCTTCAAACCCGGGCAGTTCGAGATGGCGATGAGTACGTGTTAAACGGTCAGAAGATTTGGACTAGTGGTGCGCAACATGCGAACTGGATGTATATGCTTGCGCGAACAGATGGTGATGCTCCCAAGCATCGAGGAATATCAATGTTGATGTTTCCGATGGATTCGTCAGGCGTATCGGTTAGACCATTAACGAACATGGCTGACGTTCAAGGTTTCAATGAGGTGTTTTTTGAGGATGTGCATGTCCCCGTTGAGAATCGTCTGGGGGAGGAGAATAGAGGATGGTACGTCGGGATGACGTTGACTGATTATGAACGGTCTGGCATCGGGAACTCAGTCGGTACCCAACGCAGACTCGAAGGACTACTAAAGACCGCCAGTGAATCAGATGCGAATGAGACTGTTGTTAGCAAGTCTAAAAATTGGAGATTGGGATTCGCCGACCGCTGGATGGAAGCTGACATAGCTCGTCTCTTTTCCTACTGTAATAACACGATTCAGCTGAATAATATGGTGCCAAATCATGAGGCATCTATGTCTAAGCTTTTCACCACGGAACTTAATCAAAAGATTGCTGCTACTACCATCAAACTGTTTGGTTTATATGGAATGCTCTGGGATGAGAACAGACCAGAGGCTTTACGTGGTCGGGCTGCTAGCACATATCTGAGTGCTGTTAGCGCGACTATTGCCGGGGGTACGAGTGAAATCCAAAGAAATATTATCGCAACTCGAGGATTAGGGTTACCGCGCGGTTAAGAGTAAAGATTGCTTAGGGAAGATGTATGCCGTATAAGGAGATGCCGCGGTTCGACACGGGCCTTACTGAGCTAGGTGATGGAATCTACGCGTATCTGCAATGGGACGGTGGCTGGGGCGTAAGTAATGCAGGATTCGTTGATGGTGGAGATGAAGGCCTCCTTGTTATAGATGCTCTAATGGCCCCCTCAATGACTCGAGAATTTATTGAAGGTATGCGCTCAGTCTCTGAGGCACCTTTTCGGCAATTAATCAATACTCATTCTCATGCTGATCACACCAATGGAAATCAATTTATTGAGGGAGCTCAAATTGTTGCCCATAAAAATTCTCGACTAGAGATGATTGCTGCGCGTAAGTTAACCGTTGAAGCTGCTCGTGTGAATCCGCCACGAGGCGAGAAACCTGGGTGGATTCGAGATGCTTGGTGGAAGGAACTTGAGGAGGTGGATTCGCCGCTTCCAGATATTACTTACGATAAATCGTTGACTCTGCACCACGGAGGATTGTCGATTGAACTTCGACATCAGGGACCCGCACATACGACGGGCGACTCATTAGTGCTATTCGACGAACAGAAAATTTTATTTTCTGGTGATCTGTGTTTCTTTTATTCGACGCCGCTCTGCCGAGGTGACATGGAGAACTGGATGGATATCTGCGATTTGTTAGTTATGTTGGACATAGAGAAAGTAGTGCCTGGCCATGGTCCCATTGGTGGCAAAAATGAGATTGCTGACATGCGAGAATACTTTGAGGTTATTCGAAATCAGACTAGACAGATGTTTGACTCGGGTGTAACTGTGCAAAAAGCAATGCAAAGTGTGGACGTGGGTGAATTTAATAAATGGCCCGAATCCGAACGTAATGCGATGAATGTTTCTCATCTTTATGGTAAGTGGTCTGCCGAATCGGCCTAAGTTGAAGGTCTGTAGACCAACTCCTACCTAATTATGAAGAAACCGTGACTTGGTTAGAGTCCACCCGTTGCGATCAATCTTGCAACATCGATCAGCCTGCAAGAGTAACCCCATTCATTGTCGTACCATGTCACTGTTTTAGCCAGATTGCCTCCGTCCACCGTCATCGTAGAAGCTGCATCGTGTATGGCTGACCCTGAGTGTTTCTTGAAGTCTGATGATACGAGTTCACTTGATTCGTAATATAGGAACCCTTTTAGATCACCGTTGGCAGCTTCTAAAAAAGCGTCATTGATGTTTTCTGAGGAGGGAGATTTGCTAAGTTTTGTAACAAGATCTACGACTGAGACTGTCGGGGTAGGTACCCGATAGGCGAACCCATCAATTTTCCCTTTTAAGTCTGGAATGATTTCTCCGATTGCACCAGCCGCTCCAGAAGATGTGGGTATGATATTAAGTGCCGCAGCTCGCGCTCGTCTAAGGTCTTTATGTGAATTATCGACAAGGTTTTGGTCACCGGTGTATGCGTGAATCGTGGACATTAACCCGTTTTCCACGCCAAAAGAATCATTCAGTACTTTTACAGCAAGCACTATGCAGTTCGTGGTACAGGATCCAGCTGATATAACATTGTGGTTTACAGCATCATACTCTTCTTGATTTGCCCCCATGATTACGGTCCAATCAACCGCTTTGGCGGGCGCAGATACAATGACTTTTTTAACTCCTTGTTTAAGATGACCGGCAGCCTCATCTCCAGTTTTAAATTGTCCGGTGCTTTCAATGACGATATCCACGCCTGCTTCATGCCAGGGAATAGTTTCAGGGGCATTTGCATTAAATACCTTGACTGAGTGATCACGGATCTTCATCATGTCATCTTCCACGGAAATTAAATCAGGGAATCTTCCGTAGTCTGAGTCATACGAAAGAAGATGCGCTCGAACGTTTGCGGGGCCTCGATTGATGGCAACTACTTCTATATCGTCTATTCCGTGTTCGGACCATTTTTCCCACCACGAGCGAAAAGCGGTTCTACCTGTTCTTCCGAAACCATTTATTCCGACACGCACTGCCATGTTTACCCTCCACGGATATCGTTAACATACGAATCTTAGCTTTGAATTGCCTGCCATGCATCTCACTTGCGATCTAAATTGATCATTTCTTTTAAATGTGTGAACTGAATCTTTCAGATAAGAAGCCTTACCGCAGCGTCAGTGCTTTGCCGTTTGAAATTTGAAATAATATAACGTTTCCGATTATCACTATCAGTCCACTCTTTTAGTCGACACTGGTGTTCATCTAACGCTACTTCTGTACAGTCACCCAAATGTTGAATTATCTTTGCTTTTAATATGTTGTCAGCGGGGAACTCCTGTGTTTGGGAGAGGCCTGTTTCGAGTAAGAGCCCACTTACACTCAAGATCCAACCGAAGAGGAGCTGAGTCCAGCCGAGGTGGAAGCTTCTATCGGCGAAATGTAGCGGATACTTTTCATGGGATGCCTCATTTGCAACAAAAAGCGACGTTGGTCCAAAGTTAGGGCGTGCAAAGTCACTTGAGGCTCTATAAATAATCTTCATGACGGGATCTTCAGCGATCACAGATCCGGCAAAATACCCACCGATACCTATTTCGGTGGATTTAGTTTCTGCGTGACCAGCAAACGCCTCATGGGTCCATCTTTTCCATTCATCAATTTCGTCAGTGAGCCCTCTGTGCGCGGCAGCAAGTTCTATCGATTGTCGAATTAAGGGCATTACCGTTTGATAACTACCACCTCGAACAAGTCCCGCTGCATCAGATAGGGTTAGGAGGGATCTGCTCCAGACAGACGCGTAACCGGCCATAATCATGCTACGGGCGCTTGGTGTGTAGCCCGTTTTAACTAGAGCCGTGGATAAATTTAGGCTTGCTTGAATAAGATTCCATTCCTTTTTCATGAGAAATCCAGTTTGTCGCCAAGCATCCTTTGAAGTATCAATCTCGAGATTTGACTCGGTCGGTAAAGGAAGCTCATCAGGTACTTTCATGCCAGAGACACGCTGCGGCGAATGTGCTATGGGTAGTTCATCATTACTTAAATGAGGCATAGAGAATCAGTCCTTCTTTTTTATCTGAAACGGTTCGCCACCTAGGTAAACAGCGTTTTTACCCAAAGTGTCTTCAATTCGGAGGATTTCATTATATTTTGCTGTTCGCTCGCCTCTGGCGGGGGCACCCGTTTTAATTTGCCCCGATGACGTTGCTATCGCTAGATGAACGATAGTGTGATCCTCGGTTTCTCCAGAGCGATGCGACAATACAGTATTGAATCCGTTCTGCTGAGCCGTTTTTATTGCTCCAAGCGTTTCGGTCAAAGTTCCAATTTGATTTGGCTTAATTAGGATTGCGTTTCCTGCACCTAAGTTGATTCCGCGCATTAGTCGCTCTTGGTTTGTAACAAATAGATCATCACCGACTAATTGCGTATCCGCGCCTAGCCGCTCTGTTAAAAGAACCCAGCTTGACCAATCATCTTCAGCGAGACCATCTTCAATTGAGATAATTGGATATAGTGATTTCCACTCAGCCCATAAATCGACCATTTCCGCACCAGTTAGTACTTTGTTTTCACGACTCAATTTGTATGTTTCTTCAGGTGAGAATATTTCAGTCGCGGCTGGGTCGAGCGCAATTGAAATATCTCTCTCAGGCTTTTTGCCTGCACGAAGGATGGCTTCAATCAGGAGATCCATTGCCGCCTGATTGCTTTCAAGTGTCGGTGCAAATCCCCCTTCATCTCCAACAGTAGTTGCTAAGTTTCGTTCACTGAGTATGTGCTTAATGATTTGATAAATTTCCGCGATCCACTGGATTCCCTGATGGAAGCTACTCGCTCCAACGGGGACCAACATGAATTCCTGAAAATCAGTTGAGTTAGTGGCATGTGCCCCTCCGTTAAGTAAGTTACACATAGGAGTCGGAAGAACGTAGGTGGATTGATCATTTAAATATCGATAAAGCGGAATGTTTTCAGAATTTGCGGCTGCCCATGCGGTTGCAAGTGAAACTCCAAGTAGTGCGTTTGCACCCAGTCCTGACTTATTAGTAGTTCCATCAAGCTCTAAAAGAATCCGATCGATTTCTACTTGGTTTGAGGCGTCACATCCCTGGATTGCTGGAGTAATCTTGTTCTGGATGTTGGCGACAGCTCCGAGAACACCTTTGCCGCCATACCTCGAAATATCTCCATCGCGCAGCTCTACCGCTTCATGAGCTCCAGTGGAAGCACCACTTGGAACAATTGCTCTTCCCCGAGCGCCGTCGAGTAGACCTATTTCTACTTCTACAGTCGGATTGCCGCGCGAATCAAGTACTTCACGCGCCCAGACGCGATCGACTAGTGATTTCCTAGAGCTCACGATACCACCCCTCCACCTGAGTCTATATTAATTCTTCTTCAACGCACGTGGGTGTAAATCGTTGTAAGACTCTCTGAGTTGGTTGTCGCTCAGTGCTGTATAGATTTGAGTCGTAGATAGATTTGCATGTCCGAGAAGTTCTTGAACCTTTCTCAGATGTATTCCTCCTCTCAGCAGGTGAGTAGCGAATGAATGGCGAAGAGTGTGTGGCGAGATATGTTTTTTTAGACCTGCCAGCTCAGCGGCGTTATGGATAATGGTCCACACGACCTGCCTACTCAGTGGGTTACCACGGGAGCTCACGAAAAAGAAATCAGTTGATTTATTTTTAACTAGCTGTGGTCGGGCATTGTTCAAATAATCAATCAATACAACTGCGGTGTCTGCAGGCAATGGTAATGTACGGTCTTTATTTCCTTTGCCGGTGACCCGAATGGACTGCCTTTCCTCAAGATTAATTGAGTCAAGCCTAAGTGTTATTGCCTCGGTCACCCGAATGCCAGTGGAATACATTAGGCGCACCAGAGCTGTGTTTCGGCCTCCGGTTGGGGTTAGTTTGTAGGTTTCAAATATGCCGAGTAAGCGGTCAACGTCCTGAGTATTCAGCGCTTTCGGAATTGATTTAGCTTTCTTTGGCGAAGGGAGTTCATTAGCCGGATTTGTGTCGATTTCACCAATATCTAATAAATAATTAAAGAACGATCTCACGGCAGCCATTCTTCTTGAGACGGTAGCCTTTGCATAGTTTCGGGCATTTAAATTAGCAAGGTATTTTGAGACTATGGCGGCGTCACTAGCATTGCTGCCATGCGAGAGACTAAGCATAGATAGAAAAGCGAAGAAGTCATTCATATCTGTCTTATAAGCCGACACCGTATGCCGAGAAAGATTCTGTTCTATCGCAAGAAAATCGATAAAACCCGCGATAGAGTCTGAATGAAGTTGCATTGCTATGAGATCCCAGCCTAGTTTCCGAACAGCAATTGAAGTTTTACCAGTCCAGAGCTAATCACTTACTATTATTCCGAGAGCGAGTAATTCCTTTTCAACGACTTCTTGATTTATGGATCCAGTATATTGTTTTCGGATCACTCCGGCCTGGTCTATGAACAGAGTCTTAGGTAAGCCCCATACTCCATAAGCCTTGGTAACTTCTTTTTTAGGGTCTCTCAGAAGCCCGAACGTCAGATTCAACTTGGACCCAAAATATCTGATTTGTTCGAGACTTTCTCTATCGCCATTAACACCGATAACTACTAGATCAGTGCCATACTTGACTTGGATTGCCTGAAGTTCCGGGAGTTCGATTTTGCATGGACCGCACCACGAGGCCCAAAAATTTAAAATGATTGGTATTCCACCGTAGTCAGAAAGCTTAATTTTTTTACCGGTAAAAGCATCTATAAGAAGAAAGTCAGGCGCAGGTAGACCAATTTGTGCAAGCTCCCCCGGGGTAATTAATCCCTGATTTTGCGGAGCTTCTTCTTTACTTTCAGTGGCCGTCACTGAGTGCGTCTCTAGATTCTTGTTGACTTGCTCGCCCAAGGCGTACCAAATGAGACCGCTCAAGATAACCACAAGCAACAAGATTAATCCACTGGTGCCAAGAATGAACGTTTTGAATGAACTATTTGCGGTTGCCATTTCGATGTCTAACTATTCCTCGTACGCTTTGCAGAACCACCTACAGAGGCATCACTCTAGAGACTTGCAGTTATAGCATGTGCACGCGGTAGATCTGTGTTTAGTTTCAGCCAATTACGGCCTCGGTCATGCGATGCATATAATTTGTCCTCTGCTGTAATAAATACGAGATCTTCCCAATCCCATGGTCGAGTAACACAAGGAATATGTTCCCATTCATCGTCACCCTCTAGCATCAATCTTGACCATGAAACACCACCATTGGCAGATCTAAAAACTGCCCCAATTTCACCAGGAGCATGCCTAGCTAAAGATAAAACCAGTGAGTCAGGTGTTCCGGGTAACACGGCTAACGAGCCGGCAAATGATCGATCTAACCCACCAAGTGACTGAATCCAGGAATAACCCTCGTCTTCAGATCTGTAGATTCCGCTCGACGCCGTTGCGAATAATCGATCACGTTTGGTAGGATGTGCATAGATCTTATGTATTTTGGGATCTAAACCATCAGACCGTCGTAACCAAGAATCCCCGTTGTCTCGAGTGTGCCAACTACCGCCTCCCAGAATGCCAATTAGAACACCTTCTTTTGCCTCCGCTACCGATACTGGTCTCGGTCTTTCTCCCGTGGGTGGTGAAAATCTCCCGTGCCGAATAACGTGTTTCACACCTTCGATTTCAGACCAGTCATCACCCTGATTTCCTGAGGTGAACAATTTTCCATCGATTGTTCCAGCAAATAGGGCTCCTGAGGGAGTTATTGCTACAGCTCCAACAGCCTCATTCAATGATTTGTGCCAGAGCCGTCCATTACGACCGTTATGAACCCATGCGCCATCCAAAGATCCGGCAATTCCGACTCCGTCATAATAATCAACATCAGTAAAAGCCGATTCGTCAACTATAAATTTTGGTTTTCCTCCGGGCTCAAGGGTTAGCAAACCCTCGTCTGTTGCCAGAATAATTCCGATTGGCTCATAAACCCTTTTACTAATCATCTATGGACTTCCAGTTCATTGAATTACGAGATTAAGCTCTCTGATGCGTTCTACAATTAGGGGCAATGCGGTTCCAGAAGGTGCTCTGACTACTATTGTGGCATATTCGGATAGCTGTGTAACCTCAGGATTGATTTCGATGAGCGGCTTATTATTTTGGATCGCTTCTAGTGGATAGGCAGCCGCTGGATAGACAAGAGCAGACGTGCCGATAGCCATAAAAACTTCGGCTTTTGCCGATTCGACTTGACTTTTTGCGAGAGCAGCCCGTGGAATCGGCTCTCCGAACATGACCGTATCACTCTTGATTATCCCGTTGCAGTCACCGATTGTACAGCGTGGTGGAAGTAGTGTGGGGTCGTAGGTGAATTCATCTAACGGGAGTCTATCTCCGCATTCGATGCAGCGCATCCATAAGCGATTGCCGTGAATTTCAGTGAGGGATAGATGGCCGGCTCTTCGATGAAGATCATCTATGTTTTGGGTAATGAGATGTCTCAAGATACCTAATTTTTCAAGTTCGGCGAGGGCAGTATGTCCCTTATTGGGCGCTGCATTATCCAACGTTTGAGCAAATGCGCCTTTGCTATTCACTAGCCGAGTATGCCACCAGTCAAGTGGATCATCGATAAATCGCTGATATTGATCTAGGGGCGGTTCACCGTTTTTTGTCCACAGTCCGTCATTTCCCCTAAACGTAGGTATTCCACTCTCTTTGGATATGCCCGCACCGGCTAATGCTACCGTGTAAGGTTTTGTTTGAAGGAGAGTTGCAGCATTTTCTATGGCGTCAAGAACATCAAGTTCTAAAACAGGCTCGTTGTTCTCAAAATGGCTGGGCATCGTTTTAGCAAGCTCTTGGGAACTGGTGTGTGAGTATTTCAATAAAGTACTACCCGCTTGCTAATTGCTTTGCGGCACGAGAAAGTAGCCGAGCTGTTTCATCCCATCCGATGCAGGCATCGGTAATGCTGACTCCATACTCAAGGTCATCAAGGTTTTCTGGCAGAGCCTGATTTCCGGGCGATATAAATGATTCCAGCATGCAGCCAGCTATATCAGTATTTCCCTGAAGTCTTTGGCTAATTAGGCTTTCAAAAACAATATGCTCATTTTCATGTTTTTTCCCAGCGTTAGCATGCGAACAGTCAACTACCAGGCGAGGTTGTAGTCCAGCGTCGGTTAATATCTTTTGAGCGCTGGCCACCTGAGCCGCTTCATAATTAGGTCCATCTTCGCCACCACGGAGAACTAAATGAGCGGAATTATTACCAGCTGTATTAACGACGCTTGTTTGTCCTGAGGTATCTATACCAATAAACGCCTGCGCGGCTCTGGCGGCCCTGATTCCATTAACTGCAATATCTATGCTTCCGCTTGTTGCATTTTTAAAACCAACAGGCATTGACAGGCCACTCGCCATCTGGCGGTGAGTTTGACTTTCGGTAGTTCTAGCTCCGATAGAGGACCAGGTAACTAGGTCAGCAAGATAAGCTGGGACAATTGGATCTAAGAATTCGGCACCGGTCGGGAGACCTTTTTCATTAACAGCTAGTAAAATTTTTCGTGCGCGTTCAAGACCTTCTTTGATGGCAATTTTCCCGGTTAAATTGGGGTCATAGATCAGCCCCTTCCAACCGAGAATAGTTCGTGGTTTTTCAAAATAAACTCGCATAACAACGCAAATTTGGTCTTTAACTTCTTCAGCAAGTCTCACGAGTCGGTCCGCATAGTCGAGAGCCGCTTTTTCATCATGCACTGAACACGGGCCGACTACAACTAAAAGTCGAGAATCTTTGCCGCTAAGAATATCTTGAACTTGGCTTCGTCCACTAATGATTGTTTCTCGAGCAATTTTAGTAAGTGGGATCTGGCTCGCAAGTTGATCCGGAGTGGGTAGTTTCTCAGTACTAACTACTCTCAAGTCCGACGTTAAACCAGGGGTCGTTTCGGTCGTCATAGGGCTGGGGTCCCTTTCTGTATCTTTAAGCAAGTTTGGTAGTGTTTGTCTACTCCAAACAACTGGGACTAAAATTATCCCATATTATTCGCCCGCGCGAAACACCTGACCAAAAGGCCGTGTATCAAGGAATCTAATCGAATAAACCAGTGTCTGACCTAATAATTAAGGATTTATCTTCAATTTTTGTCGCTATTATAACTGATTCTAGTGCGGGGATTAATACATTTTTTCCTGTGTTCGCTTTTATCACATAGACATCATTAGCACCGGTTTGCAGAACTTCGATGACCTCGCCTACTTCATCATCATCATCGGTAGATACAGTAAGTCCTACTATGTCGTGGATGTAAAAAATATTCTCTGGTAACTCTGGAAGATCTTTTTCTAATATTTCGATTAAGGAACCCTTCAGGGATTCAACAGAGCTCCTTGTGGTGAATGAAGAAAATTGAATTACAGGAATTTTGCCCGCGATTTTTGCGTCGGTGATGGTCACAGACATATTCCCAATCAGTACTTTTTGTTTGGGTTTTAGTCTTTCAGGATTTGACGTGAGAGGGGTTACTTTGACATGCCCTTTAAGGCCCCACGGGCTGTTTATTTCTCCAACTGCCACACGACTTTGGTCTGACATAAGTTTAATTACTTGAAAGCAAGTAAGCCCTATTCAATGCTGAGGCTCGCTCTAACGCCTGCTCGAGTGGCCGCTGCTTGTAGGATTGACCTTAGCGCATATGCGCATCGACCTTCTCGACCGATAACGCGACCCTTATCTTCATCGTTGACGAAGAGATGGAATGATACCCGTCTCCCTTGATGAACTTCTTCCACGCGCACATCCTCTGGGTGTTCAGCTAACGCGCGGGCAAGATATTCAATTAATGCTTTCATATAATTTTCCTCAATCTAATGATGGCCTAGGTTCTGCTCATTCTGTATCGGCTGATTCGCCACTAGGCTCGTTAACTGGCTCAGCAGCCGGTGCCTCAGGTTCGGCATCTAGTTCAGCCTGGGCGGCTTCAGCCGCTTCTCGCTCAGCGCGAGTGGGTCGACTAGGTCGTTTTGGCGGTTCGGTTTCAATAATTCCGTGCTTGAATAGTAATCGGTGAACCGTTTCGGTTGGTTGCGCTCCTAGCGCTATCCAGTGGTCGACGCGCTCCTTTTTAACTTCAAGTGTGATTGGGTCAGTCAAGGGGTTGTAGTGCCCTAAATTTTCAATAAATTTTCCATCACGAGGCGCTAGGCGGTCTGCCACTACAACTCTGTACGACGGTTGGTTTTTTTTGCCACCGCGGCGTAGCCTGATCCTTAACATTATTTTAATTCCTTCATCTTAAGCAATATATCAACAGAATATTAATTCTATGGCTTCTTTGTCATAAGGTCCTGTGCAGGTTCCTTATCCTCCCAAACCAAGTTTACGTAGCATGCTATTTCCGACTTTACCGGAGCCACCTGCCATGGCTTGCATAAGCATCTTACTTTGTTTAAATTCGTTCAGCAGTTTGTTTACGTCTGAGGCGCCGACTCCCGATCCCTTTGCGATCCTTTTCCTACGGGAACCGTTAATCGCATCAGGATTTTTTCTTTCAAAAGGAGTCATGGATCGAATAATCCCTTCTCTTCTCTTAAACTCATTATCGTTGAATTCAACAGAACCTATTTGCGATTTTAGTCCTGAAGCACCTGGAATCATATCCATTAAACCGGAAAGTGATCCCATATTTTTTATTTGCTCGATATGCTCTAAGAAGTCTTCAAGATCGATTGTCCCATCGCGCATTTTTTTCGCAACTTTCTTGGAATCAATCTCTGGTGCGGACTTTTTTGCTTTTTCTACTAGTGAGGCAACATCCCCCATGCCCAATAACCGTGAAGCGAACCTCTCGGGGTGAAATTCCTCCAGTGCTGATAATTCTTCACCTACCGTAATGAATTTTATTGGCAGCCCCGTGACCGATTTAACGGAAAGTAATGAGCCACCTCTCGCATCTGAATCAAGTTTGGTTACTACGATTCCAGTTCCTTCTAAAGCTTCATCCATTGCACCAGCTAGGTTTACAGCTTCCTGCCCCATCATGGAGTCGACAACAAAGAGAAGTTCGGTAGGGTCGACTACGTCCGCCAGTTCAGCCAGCGCATCAGCCCGTTCGTCGGTAAAATCAACTATTCCACTGGAGTCGACAATTATTACGTCCGCATTATTTTCTCGAGCAGCGAGCAATCCACGCTCCGCAACTTCACTACTTGTCGATTCGATATTTTCAACGTAGCAGGGAACATCTAACGTATTTGCAAGAGCTTGAAGCTGCTCTGAAGCTGCAACTCGCTCAAAGTCAGTCGATATTAGATGGGGTTTGAGGCCTCGCTCTTTGAAATACAGTGCGATTCGCCCGCATAAGGTTGTTTTACCACTTCCTTTTGGCCCAACAATAAGAATCCGAGTAGGCCCATCTGACTCTTGTTTTATGGAGTGGGAATCTTTACCAAGTGAGTCAATCAGCGCTTCATGAACAGCTGCCGCGATTTGTTGACCTGGGGCAATCGAACTAATTAATTCGACCCCTCGGACTCGATTTCTAATGGTATCAAGAAAATCCCGAACTACTTTGAAGTGCACGTCTGCTTCCAGCATGGCAACACGAATATCTCTGAGTGTCGAATCAAGATCTTCATCTCGAATGCGTCCGCTTCCGCGAAGTTTTCCTAGCGAGTGTTGTAGTTTTTCCGATAACGAGTCAAGCATTGGAGTCTCTTGGTGATATGAATTTATTGTAATTTGTTATTTAGATTCTAACAGTCTTTAAATTAATCAATGCGTTATGCTCGAGGAATCGGGGGTGTAGCTCAGTTGGGAGAGCGTCGCGTTCGCAATGCGAAGGTCAGGGGTTCGAATCCCCTCATCTCCACCAGAACTCAAAAATTAGCTAACTATAGTCTATTTTTTCGGCGATTCTCGAGTTCGATGTTTGGCTGCCAAAGCCCACATTCGGTTTCGATATCTTCTAAGAATGGCCCAACACAGTCCTTGTCATCTCTGATTATGTGTGTGCAAAGCATTGCGTAGGGATCTGGACGATCACGGTCGATCGTTCTTTTCAAGTGCTTACAATCAATCGCATACTTTTCCGTATTACGATCAGTGCTTCCCGAGTTCATAGGCTCATCCTAATACCACACCGTTTTAGCGGTGCACGCTCTATTCAAATCGCGCTTACTATTCATTTATGACTCCACCCGCGCAAAGCGATTTGACTCAAACTACCACAAATTCTAGTGGCATCTTTTACGGTTGGTGGATTGTGGGGGGCGCGTTGGTCGCTCAAATGGTCGCTGTTTCGATAATGTCGAGTAGCAGTGGAATTTTTCTTCCGTTCATGACCGAAGAGCTTGGTTGGACTCAAACTGAGTTCACTTTGGGTGTCACCTTAGGGTCTATTTCTACGGCTCTGGCGGGTGGAGTGGTTGGTTTTTTGTTGGATCGCTGGGGTCCGAGAGGACTGATGATCGCGGGTGCTACGCTTGTGGGGCTATCACTTATTTATTTAAGTAGAATTACTACGCTTCTCGAATGGTTTCTTATTCGAGGAGTTGTTTCGAGTTTGGGCTTGGCACTTGCCGGGAATCTTGTACTTAATGTAGTCATAGCAAAATGGTTTGTTTCTCGACGTTCATGGGCAATCTCAATCGCGTCGACCGGAGTTTCGGCTGCCCAGTTTACCGGAATCTTACTAGTCTGGTTGATTTCTACAATAGGCTGGCGTGATTCATGGATTGTTTTGGGTGTAGTGACTTGGTTAGTCTTATATCCGGTCGCATTGATGATGCGCCGCCAACCAGAAGACCATGGATTACTCCCGGATGGGGCTGTCGAGGGCGATGCTTCAAGTGAGCAGAGAATTCAACTGGCCCGAGAAGATATGCAAAACTCATTGACTGCTCGAGAAGCAGCTAAAACTCTTTCGTTATGGACCATTCAGATTGGATTTTCATTTGGTTTGATGGGGCTGATGGCCGGACTATTTTTCTTAATTCCATTTATGACGTTACATGGCTTTACGTTTCAGCAGGCGGGTACAGCAATGTTATTTCAGGGTTTAGCGGCGTTGGCATCTAAATTCGTTTGGCCCGTGGCGATGGGTAAAATCGGCGTCCGTCTATCGACTCTGGTTGCTTTTAGCCTAGCTGCTATCGGTATGGTTTTAATGGTGATTGTCGGACCAACTCAACAATTTGTTCCGTTTGTTTTAGTCACCATGCTTTGGGGATTCGGGATCGGCTCGCAAATTCCATTACAGGAATCTTTGATGGCTTCATTTTTCGGTCGAGCTCATTTAGGAGCGGTACGAGGAATTTCTACACCTATCAGTCAAGCTTTTGGTATATCAGCTCCAATTGGAGTGGCTTTTTATTTCGATCGAGTTGGAAATTATGACGGGATTTATTTAGCGCTTGCTGCGGGATTTATTCTCGGTGCTCTTTTGGTGATGAGCTCTCGGAAACCAGTGAAACCTTCACAAGGTAGAGATACGTCGGACTCTGTCACGGGCACTAACGATTATGAACCAACAGAATCTAATAGTGCTTGGCCGTCGGTTGCCGAGAGCTTGAGTGTTAATAAATCTTGGCCGACCCGTGATTCGGGGGATTACACCTCGAATGATGAGACTGAATCCATAAATGACGAGACTGAATCCATAAATGACGAGACTGAATCCATAAATAATGAAACTCAATCCACGCAGATTTCGGGTACTTCAAATGTTGGTAAAGATTACATGAGATCGGGAATATCTAGTCGAGCGAAATTGTTAGATGGGCAGAGATTTGATTATGGCTTTCAAGCGACAGGGTTGAATTCAGAGACGATTCGAGCAGAATCAAAAAAAAACCTCAACGTCGAGATGGCGAATGAATCAAGCAATAGGCAGCCGGATGGGATGGGTACGAATATGGACTCAGCTACCTCGGACGGCCAGTGGGCCGAGATCGAGTTGCGACCATCCGGGGATGCCATCGCTAGGTTGTCTAAATTGATTCTTTCTAAGGATGAACGAATTAAGGAAATTTTGCCTGCTGCAGCGGTGGCAGTGGCCGCATCAGTCGCTGTAGTCGCTATATTTAGAATGAGGAAACCAAAGTAGGATTGGTTAGCCAAGCGTTTATTGAAATGAAAGAGAGATTATGGATGAGTGATCGCAAGTTGCACAGAGCTTTTATTACCGGAGTCGGTGCAGTAACTCCGATTGGGATAACAGCTGATTTGTTCTGGGAGGGTTTGTGTTCCGGTAAAAATGGCATAGGTCGGGTGACAAATTTTGATCCGACAGATCACATTGTGCAAATAGCTGGAGAGATTACAGATTTCGATCCCGAGTTGTATTTGGAGCGACGAGTAGCGAGGCGAACTGGAAGATTTGCTCAATTTTCAGCTGCGGCAGGGATTCAAGCAGTTCAAGACTCTGGATTAATCATCGATGACACGAATAAGGATGATATAGGGGTTGTGATAGCAACATCTGGCGATGCGATGGCGATGGGCCCTGAGTGGGAGAAGTATTTAGATAAAGGGTCGAGAGGTGTTGATCCTTTTATTATTACTCGTATGGGTCAACACATGGCTTCGGCACGACTTGCCCGTCAGCTTGGTATCAGAGGCCCCAATACGACAATTAATACTGCATGCGCCTCTGGGACTGATGCTTTGGGTCATGCCCTGAACTTAATTCGACTTGGTCAAGCAAGCGTGATTTTAACTGGGGGCGCGGAGGCAATGATCACGCCATTAGCCTTATCTTCTATGGGACGGATGGGTGCGCTTTCAAAGAATAATGCCAACCCTGAGCATGCTTCTCGACCATTTGATCTTGGACGCGATGGTTTCATTCTTGGTGAGGGTGCCGGAGTCCTGATGGTTGAAAGTGAAGAGTCTGCCCTTTCGAGAGGTGCCTATATTTATTGTGAATTGGCTGGGGTAGGATGGTCATTTGATGCAACAGATGACACCGCACCTGACCCTCAGGGGCAGGCGCTTGCAATGAGTCGAGCGATATCAGATGCGGAAATAAGTGCCAGTGATATCGACTATATAAATGCTCACGGTACGTCGACGCAGTATAACGACCGAACCGAGACGCAGGCAATTAAGATTGCGTTGGAGGAGCATGCATACAATGTGAATATATCGTCCACAAAATCTATGACTGGGCACTTAGCTGCCGGGGCTGGAGGTATCGAGGCCGTGGCTAGTGTTCTAGCACTTTCAAATAATATAATCCCGCCGACGATTAACTACGACCAACCAGATCCGGACTGCGATCTCAGGATTACTCCAAATGAAGCTAGCCCCGCTGAAATCAACGTGGCTCTTTCGAACTCATTTGGACTAGGCGGTCAAAATTCGTGCGCTGTTTTTAAGTCTTTTGAATCGGATCCAGTAATCTAGATCACTGGTAGAGACTGAAGAAACTCTCGGATATTCAGAGCAAGTGTTCCAGGATCATCAGTTGGAATGTGGTGACCTACCTCTTCAATGAGCGATATGCGAGCATTTGCCATACGTCTGCTAAGTCGTTGCACCGACTCGGGCGTATACATGTCAGTTTTGCCGCCACGTACAATCATGACTGGGCAAACTACTTTTTCTGCACTCTCCCCAAGATCCGCAAGGCGACGTTGGCCAGGATCAGGATCTGGCGGTCTCACTGTTGGATTGCGGAAGGCGTTATCAAAGTTCCAAATCCAAGTCCCATCAGGAGTTTCGGTAAACGTTGCCAAAGCCCTGCGATGAATCTGATCAGGTGCGGCATAGCTCTGGTATTCGTACAACGCATTCGCGGCTTCGGACAGTGAATTAAACTCGTCACCAGATTTCAGAAGCCTCTTTAGTCTTTCGACTCCGCTTCGAAGCATATCTCCCGCAGTTTCTACGACAACCAGTGCTGAAACAATATCGGGGCGGTCAGCCGCGTAACATATTGCATTAGCTCCACCCATTGAGTGACCAATTAATGTCACGGTTTCTAATTCGAGTAACTCAACAATCGCGTGGATGTCGTCGACCTGACTTGTTCTTGAATAGTCATGGTTTGGGTCAATATCAGATCGACCATGGCCTCTTTGGTCGACAGCGATCACTCGAAAGTCTTTGGCCAACTCTTCTGCTATTTCGTCCCAAATCCGTGACGTTGCAGCAAAACCATGCAAAAAAATCAAGGCATGTTTGTCTTTTGGGTTCCCCCATTCACGATAATGTAACTGGAGTCGATTTACTTCAAGAAATTCACTTTTAACGGCCATCGGTCCTCACTCAAACTTTGCTATTTTCACAGATGGTTATCGTACAGTCTCCGGTGACTATGTGGGGACGAGTACTCTTATTCCTAAAAGTAAACTTATCAGTAAACACACCTTATAGGTACTCGATCCTAAAGTACTCTGAGTCGACGTGATTAAAGCTAAATTGGTTAGGCGCTTGAACTAATTCCAGTACTCTTTTAGTATAGGGAGTGTAGAGGTGGGGTTTTGGGAGCTAGCTGCAATGCCAGAAAATCCGTTTGACGATTATATTGACCTCGATCAAGCCGCACGAGATTTAGAGGTTCATCAACAAACGGTACGTAGACAAATCAAGGGCGGAAATTTACCAGCCACAAAAATCGGTGGTAAATACTGGATACAGCTAGATAAATACCGACAATTCAAAGCAAATTATGACAGCCGGCCTGGTAGAAAGCGTATTCCGAGGCTTATTTAGAGTTTTTTTCTAGTAATGCCGAAATACGTGAACGCTCTAAAATTTCGACCGCTCCTATACCTTCGATTTCCATATCAATCGTGTCGGAAAGTCCTTTTATAGCTAAGTGTGCTCGCTCGTCATTTATCCTGATCAGTGGCTCAACGATATTCCACCGTGAACATCCAACGTATCGGTCCTGTGATTGGCTTACGTGCACTGCCCAGTCCAAGGCACGCTCCTTAACGTCGTAGTGCGAAAAGAGCCTGTAATTTAAATCCCAACCGTCCGAATCTTGGTAGTAAATTGGTTCCCAATTAATTGCGAGTGGAGTATCTGAATGATTCTGTGGATCTAGTGCTATCAGCCAGAGAGAATGAGCGAGTACTAGAGGAGTGGTTCTGTATTCACCTTTGACGCACCACGTATTAGCATACGCGTCGCCAAGAGCACCTTGAACACGTCGATCAACATGTAGGCCTGCCCCCATGAGTATTCTGGTAATGAGGATATGTGCTAGTAATTTAGCCTCATCAGGCGTACAAGTGGATTCTCCAGTTGGTAAACTTATTTGTTGGTTGTCCTCATTTGTGAAACCGCTAAATGTGCTGTCAATTCCTCGCGTAGCCTCGAACGCATTTTCTCCTCCAAGTAAGCTCAGGAGATGATCAAGTATGGGTATGTCCCTGATTTCATGGCCATCACGAAGTGATGGCCAGATATCAAAGATTATTTCTATTGTGGTTCTAGTTCGTTCTTGCATCAGCTGAACCCATGTTAATACTTAAACTCAGTACAATACTTATCTGTCATGGGAGGCGATATATGCGACTAACAATATTTATTTTCGTATGTGTTCTGTTGACCAGCTGTAATAATCTAATCGACCAACCAGATAAATCGCATTTACCAGCCAGCGATTTTTCAGTGACTGCCGGTACGTCAAGTAAGGAGTCAATATCTACGACGAAATCCTACGTTGAGTTTGTGAGGGATGGGAAAGAACTGTCTAGGCTAGACGTAGAAATTCCGTTGCCTGACGAGTATTCTATTGGCTTTTCTGGACGAAGTATGATCGGCAATCAAGGCATGCTTTTCCTTTATCCGAATGGACAAACTGGACCATTTTGGATGAAAGATACACATTTTAATTTAACTATTGCGTGGATTAATATAAATAATAAAATTATCGGAATCGATACTATGACTGCTGACACAGAGGTATATCATCATCCTCCTGGCGAGTACTTCGCAGCTTTGGAAGCGCCAGAAAGATGGTACATTAATCACGGAATTCAAATTGGCGATACTGTAAATTTTTACTACGATTCAGGTGATTTGGGTCTCAAATAGCGATAGAGCCATGGCTGACAATCGCTGGATTTTCAAGGGCCAAAAGAGGTTTTGTAAAGGTTAGGAAATTGATTTGTCAGACATGACGATAGTTGCGAAATTATTGGATGATTTTGGAGACAACTGGCACTGGGTGGTCCTTCACGATGTGGAGCCTCGAGATGAGACTCATTTTTGGGCCTCACATATAGACACGATTTGTGGGGTAATACTTGATGAGGGTGGATCCGTGGCAGAGTTAGTAGATACAGGGGCTCCAGACGAGCCAGATTGCAGCATGTGTCTGTCTGGTGGATCGGGACTGAGTTCTCGCGTTTTACAAGAAGCTGAAAAAATTCTTGAGGTAGCGATACCCGGCTACTTTCGACGGTAACCCTCCCTGGCCTAGTAAAAGAATTTTGGGAATGAATAATTTATGTAAGAGCAAGTTCTCGGATAGCAGCGAGTACTTTTAGTAGCTCTTCATCATCCGGGCCAGCTTCGTCAGGGATGTGATATCCAATGAATGCATCAACTACCGACTTATGATCGTCGATTACAAAGTCTGGGATTACGTTCACACCAAGTGGTTCAAGTTTTGCGTGGTGGTCTTCAAGAGGCTTGATAAAATAGTCTTCCACTAATTCGTCTAACTCATGCCGACGCATGTCCCAACGACGAATGCCAACGCCTGACCAGATATAGATTGTGTGTCCTTCTTGAATTAGGGCTTCAAATACATCACGGGTATGATTCCGAAGTTTCCCGTTCCACATAATTAGAGTGTTATCAACATCGAAAAACACATTTAGAGGTTTATATGAGGTTTCAGGGATGGTGCTATTTTGAGTCATATTCACAGTCCAATCATATTGTTTCAAGAAAATTACTGACTAGTTCATTGAAGAGTGTTGGATTTTCAAAATATACCGAATGGCCTAAGTCTTCCAATTCGACGTAAGTCGTGCCATCAATGATGTTGGCGAATGCTTCGATTAAAGGAGGGGGTATGACAACATCTTCTTTGCCCACCAACGCCAGCATTGGTACCGAAAGCTTCATCACATCTGCGAGCGTAGGAGTATCGGTGCTAACCGATGTAATATTTGGGTTTCTTGGCGGATTTAGGCCCGCTATTTGCTCATAGAGGAATGTGGACTGAGGATGTTCTCTTTTGAATTTATTTCCGATTGCACGTTGTTCCAGATTGAGGGGAGCAGACGAATCTCTTAAGGATTCAGCGAGAGTTTTTTGCTCCGGCCAATCGAAGAATCCCCACGTCCCCCCCATCACAAGGCTCCAGACCCTTTCTGGGTATTTGATTGAGAGACCTAACCCGGTCCGACCTCCCATCGATTGGCATATCAGGCCCACGCTTTCTAGTCCGAGTTTGTCAATTAGTAGTTTTAGATCTTCGACGAATCGAGATCCACCCTGTTGATTCTCGTCTTCTGACCAACAAAATCCTCTGTGATCGATGGTGACACAGCGGTAATTTTTGGAGAAATACGGGATTTGTTGCCACCAAGAGATGTGATTTCCTGCAGCACCATGAAGAAAAATGAGAGTAGGGGCATCTTCTGGTCCCGAGTGATCCTCATAATAAAGATTACATCCGCCTACGTCTAAATACGTCATAATTTTCCTTCGGGTCAGCACCTCTGAATTGACAGGTTATCGGTTTATTTAGTTGGTGTCTAAGAAAGAGGAGGCATGTCTGTCATCGTTCATATGATTCCAGCCGATTTGTCTGGCTAAATTTTCTTGTTCGTCGACGGGAAGTTTGAGATACAGAGCTTCACTTTCTACAAGGAGTTCCTTTTTTATAGATCTGATATCCGCGTTTACATTCACCCTTCGGCCAGTATGCTTGCTAACTGAGGCCGACACCATGAGGGCATCATCTGTAGTGACACGTGACCGGTATTTAATTTCCAGTTTAGCGGTTACCCCAAGGACACCTAGTTGAGACCAGAGGGCCCAAGCCATAGCTTCATCGATTAGCGAGGCGAGAATTCCACCATGTACGATACTGGGAAATCCTTGGTCTTCAACTCGCGGGTCATATAGTGATTGAACTGAACCGTCATCGAGTCGATTGAATTTCATTCCCAGACCTGCGTCATTGTGAATTCCGCACGCGAAGCAGACTTGATTATAGAAACTGTCAGGGAATTGGTTAGTATTTTGAGGCCTTGTTTCCATGAGGATCCTTCGTCTAAAGCCGAGAATTTATGAATCTAGTTTTTAATGATAGGTCTAAGCGGTGAAGTGTCATAATCTAATTGAGATTGAGAACATAAAAATATTATCGGAGTAAGATTAATGCCCCAAAACCTGGAGAGTAGCAGACCGATTCTTGGAGGGCAGGCCGTAGTAGAAGGGATTATGATTCGAGGTGCACATAGTGTCACTATTGCGGTAAAAAACCCCAGTGATTCGATATTAGTTAAAAGCGAAGAACTAAATAATTTCTTTGCAGGTCGATTACGATCTGTCCCTTTTATACGTGGAGTTATTGTTCTAACAGAAACTCTGGTGCTTGGCCTTCGTGCGCTTACATGGTCTTCTGGGGTAGCAACTGGTGACATTGAACAAGAAGATCAGGAGGCCGGACTAACGTTTCTTGATTGGGTAATTTTTATCTTAGCTTTTGGAACAGGCCTTGCTATATTTTTTGTGGGTCCGGTTGTTGCAACCAGTTGGCTTGAGAATATCTTTGCGGACTGGGTTGCCGTGTTATGCGAGGGAGTCCTCCGTATTTTTTTCTTGCTAGTTTATATTTGGTTGATTGGTCATTTATCTGACGTTCAGCGAATGTTTCAGTTTCATGGTGCCGAGCATATGGCGATAGCTGCTGCTGAGGCACTTACACCGCTCACAAATCAGAACGTAAGAAATTTTTCTAGATTGCACCCAAGATGTGGAACTTCATTTTTACTCACTGTTGCGTTGGTGTCTGTAGTGATATTTACATTCGCTGGTAGTGATCCCCTTTGGTGGCGAATGCTGTCGCGATTGATGTTGATTCCGGCAGTCGCGAGTGTGGCTTATGAGGGGATACGACTGGCAGACAGGTTTCAAGGTTTTTTCCTTGTTAAGTTGATCTCTAGTGGAAATCTTAATTTGCAAAGATTAACTACGAGGATCCCCGATGATGAACACATCGATCTGGCAATACTTGCGGTATCTAGGGCTCAGGCGTTTGAAGATACTGTTATCGAGCGTTAACTATTCTTGTAATACTCGACAGCCATGGCGATAAACTCGAGTTGCCGCTACGATTTGCACGCATCACATTAAATTACTGATAAGGAAGATTGATGACCTCATTAACTGTTACTGACACAATAATCACCCGAGCTTTATCGGAGGGCCGTTTGCTTCTGTCCGAAGTCGAATCAAAAAATTTACTAGTTGCCGAAGGGATCTCAGTGACTGATGCTCAGTTAGCAAGAGACCCTGACGAAGCAGCTTCGGTCGCTGAATCTTTAGGGTATCCCGTAGTTATGAAAATAATTTCACCTGATATTGCACATAAATCCGATGTGGGCGGGGTAGTGGTAGGCCTGACTGACTCGGACGAAGTGAAATCTGCCTATGACGAAATGATGAGAAAGGTTTCTTCGGTTGTCTCGACTGCAAGAATTGAAGGTGTGTCAGTGCAGACCATGGCGAAGCCAGGCATTGAGGTTATAGTTGGCGCCACTACTGATCCCCAGTTTGGACCAGTTATGATGTTTGGTCTTGGTGGTGTGTTCGTAGAAGTACTCAAAGATGTTTCGTTTAGGGTGGTTCCGCTTGAGCCTCGAGATGCGAAACAAATGGTTCGTGAAATCGATGCATTACCAATTTTAGAGGGAGTTAGAGGACAAGATGGCGCAGATCTCGAGGCATTAGAGGCACTTCTTCTTTCTATTTCAGAATTGATTGAGCGTCGTCCCGAGATTGCAGAGCTGGATTTGAACCCCGTTTTTGCTTATTCGGATGGTGCGATCGCGGTAGATGCGCGGATAGTACTCCATTCACAGAATGGCGTTTAGGAGAAAGATTATGTCAGTTGATCGGAATCGGCTCGAGAGAGCACTTAATCCAAAGAGTGTAGTAGTAGTAGGAGATAAAGGGCCAGGATATATGTGGCTTTCGAACATGTCAGAATATACAGGTGCACTTTATTCTGTTCAGGTAGATCCGAATGAAATACCAGGGATTGAAGAGAAAAACATTCCGAATTTTAGCTCGATTACTGAGATTCCCGGCGAGGTAGATCTGGTGGTGTGTGCGGTTCCTAGGCAGATTGCTCCGATAATTATCGGGCAAGCTATCGAGAAACAGGTTGGTGGGGTGTCGATGTTCACCTCTGGTTTTGCGGAAACAGGTGAACCCGATGCGATTGAACTTCAGAAAAAAATTGTAGATGCTTGTACCGAGTCAGGAATGCCGCTTGTCGGGCCCAACTGCATGGGAATTTATAACCGTGAACTAGGTGTCAAGTTCAGCAATCAACAGGAGCAAGGTTCTGGATCCGACCTTGGTGTTATATCCCAGAGTGGGACACACGGTATAGGAATTTCGCTCGGATCACAAAGGTTAGGTATGAAAGTCGGACGAACCATCTCCATAGGAAATGCGGTTGTCTGTAATGAGAGCGACTATGTTGAGTATCTGATAGATGACGAAAAATCCCCAATTGTCGCGATGTACCTAGAGGGTGTCAAAGACGGACCACGTTTTTTCTCTGCCTTGAAAAAATTAGCTCAGAAGAAGCCGGTAGTTATTTGGCGAGGAGGAGGTACTGATGCTGGTGCTAGAGCAGCGCATTCGCACACTGCTTCTCTAGCAACGGATACAGCCGTTTGGGACGGGATGATTAGGCAGTCTGGAGCTATTCCTACTGAGTCACTGGAAGATACTCTTGATGTATTGGCTGCTCTAGTTCATGCCCCTGCTTGCGCCGGCCTGGGTACTGCTCTGGTAGCTATGACTGGAGGACAATCGGTTGCAATTACAGATCAATTTCAGCGTGCTGGTTTTGACGTACCAGAACTTTCTCAGAAGTCATATGATACGCTCGGAGAATTTTTCGTCACAATCGGAGGCTCGTATAGAAATCCTTTTGACGCGGCGAGCACTATTCGAAGTGAGACAGAGAACTTGGAAAAGATTCTTGAGGTTCTTGCAGAGGATTCTAATATCGATGGTGGAGTTGCGATCGAACTAACAACCGCTGGATTTGATAAGGAACCTGAGCGACTAGCGGCCCAACTTGACTTATTAGCAGAGTATCGGACCAAAACGAACCAACCGGTTGTCGCTATGATGCCTGAGGGTGGCGCAGTCAGCGGTCAGGCAGAGGTTGTTTTGACCGCTCGTACCAAGGTGTCAGAATCAGGATTCCCAGTATATCCTTCGTTTAGAAGAGGGGCAGAGGCATTAGCGCGCACCCAAGCTTATTGGGCATGGCGTTATTCTCTCTAGCGACTATGAAATTGGCAGAGCTAAGGAATATTTTGATTATGAGAGCACGTCGCCTAGTCTAAGAACATCACCTGCTGCAACTTTTTTCTCGCCCGGCTGTTGAACCCTCGAAATTTTAACTGTGCCTCCGATAGTTGATACGACAGCCGCACCATCAGTAATCTCAACTACTGTGCCAGGTTTGTCATTCACTGCTCCACCAGGATTGTATGAACTTCCAAAAAGCTTTAGGTTGATCTCATTGAGTTGAGCGCTCGCCCCTGGTTGTGGGTCACAACCACGAATTGTGTTGTGAACTATCTGACCGTGGGCCGAGAAATTTAAAATTCCGTGATTATCTTCGCAAGGACCTTCATATGTCGCCAGCGATTCATTTTGCACAATACTCTCGGCTTTTCCACTCCGTACAAGGCCAACTGCTTCGGTCAGCGCTTCAACTCCCATTGGATATAGTTCATTGAAATAAATACTGCCTACTGTCTCATCCTCGCTAATGTTTGTTTTTTTCTGGAGAATTATCGGTCCCGTATCAATGCCTTCATCCACCCAAAAAATGGTAAGACCGGTTTCTTTTCTTCCTGCAAGAATTGCCCAGTTCATTGCAGCTCGACCTCGATGAAGAGGTAACAGGCTCGGATGATACTGAATTGCCCCGTGGGTTGCCGCTTCCAAAACATTTTGTCGAACGATGTCAGTAACAAATGCGAATACTAAAAGATCTGCCTTCCAACTCCGGTACTCGTCGAAGCCTTCATCCTTACGCAGTTCTCTCGTGAAGACATTAGGGATATTTTTTTCTTTAGCCGCCTCAGCAAGTGGATCAGTACGTCCCTCGCGCGGCTTAGGAGTTGATATGCCGACTACTTCTTCACCGGCTGCAACTAGCGAATCGAATACATCTTTCCCAAAAGCTTGTTGCCCGAATACTACAATACGCATAACGTTTTCTCTCCCATTCTGAATGACATTTTTTTGGCGCCGAGCTATTTATTTTGTGGAATAAAAAATGACTCGCTCATCATACTTCATGAGAAGAGGGAAGGGAGTACAGGGAGTGCTTCTATGGCCCGCCTTGCATGATGGAGCCCACTTTTGTGTACCTCGGCCATTCTTCCGGATGGAGTGGCGACGGCCCCAATGACGAAGACAGCAAATGTCAAGAATACTGACGTCGAATAATTTTCGAGGAGTTCTTGGAAAAAATATCCAGGCGTGCCTAGTCGCTTCAATTCCGCATTGTAAAAGGAGAGTAGACTCAATAATTCATCCTGCGTCAGCTCCTTATTCAAACTGAGCGTTAGAAAGTATGCGACATCGTAGACCCCTCGAGCTTTTGCGGTAAATTGCCAATCGATAGCTGCGACATCACAATTCTCAGAAAAAAATAAGTTATCTAATCGAAAGTCACCGTGAATTATTGAGACTGGTGGCGTTGACAACGATTGCAGCAGATTAGGGTAGTCATCAACTGCTTGGTCGATGAGCCGAGCGGTCAGTGGAGGCACTTCGGTAGACTGCTCGTACAGTTCCCACGCAGTTCTAAAGGCATTTTGAACAGGTTTTGCATTGTGAAGACCGACAGTTGTGTATGGGAGCCAGGAATTGTGGTCCTCAGCGGAACAATCCCAATAGGTAGCGTGTAATGACGCGAGTGCACCTAGCGCACTCTTGGCCTCATCATACGAGCATCCCTGTAGCTGATCTCCTTGATTTTCTGCCGCCAGTGGTTCCAGCAATAATAAGTGTTCTGTAGCGTGTTCAGTTTCTCGATGCTCTGCATAATAAACTTCAGGTAAAACTAAGGAACTGGTTTTTCTGAGGCTCGGCGCCAAGACCCTGTAAAAATTGACCTCTCGCTCGAACCACCGCTGAAAATTTGCAACACTAGACCCCGATTTGGGAGTATTTTTCGCAATTATTTTGGTTGGTCCGATTCCGTCTTCATAGCCAATATTTAAGAAAACCACATCACTATTTGCGCCGGTCATGTCGCCAATTTCTGCAGTGTTTATCTGTCGGACAGTCGTCAAATTATCGATTAACCCGTGCTCTCGGAAAAGATGGGTCATCCACCTCGGTGTCAGCTCTTCAACGTGAATTGGCATATTGTTAGGATCCATAAAATCACTTTTCTACACGATTATTTCGTCGGTAATGTGGGAACACGGTTATAGTGGTTTGGTGCACGACGAGCTCAAGCAGTCACGTGCGAAATAATTAGTAAATTAGGGATTAACTTAGTTGACATCTACACCCAGCTTTGCATTCGATTTACCTGTAACGAGACATACTTTGTCCAATGGTTTACGTGTTCTACTCCACCATGATAATTCTTCTCCGGTTGTATGTGTATCAGTTTATTATCATGTTGGCATGAGATCTGAACCCAGGGGGCGAACTGGATTTGCCCATCTTTTTGAGCATCTTATGTTTCAAGGCTCGGGGCAGATGGGGAAGATGGAATTAGTAGGCCAGGTGCAGTCAGTAGGTGGGACACTGAATGGCTCAACTCGTTTTGACTTCACTAATTACTGGGAGGTAGTACCCTCCCATGCGCTGGACCTAGCCTTATGGATGGAAGCTGATCGGATGCGCGGTTTGGATATAAGTGAAGTCGAACTAGAAAACCAGCGCGATGTTGTAAAAAATGAGATTCGAGTAAATGTCCTCAACCGTCCGTATGGAACTTTTCCGTGGTTAGATGTGCAGGAACGGGCATTTGATAATTGGCAAAACTCACATAACGGGTACGGTGACATGGTCGATTTGGATTCGGCAACGTTAGAAGATGCTCAAGATTTTTTTAATCGTTATTATTCCCCGAAAAACGCTGTTTTGTGTGTAGCGGGAGACTTTGATGAGGTAACAGCTTTGCAATCGATTGAGTCCTACTTTTCTGATATCCCTGCGATGAGCCCGCCAGAAAGACCTGATATAACTGAAGAGCCTCAACTATCTGAAAGGGTGTATTCCAAGGTTGACCCTTTGGCATCTCGCCCCGCTTTAGCGCTTGCCTATCGAACACCTGAGAGAGGGTCATCAGATTATTATGCCCTTGGCTTATTAAACGGTATTTTGACGGTGGGAGATGATTCACTGCTGCGAAAAGAACTTGTCCGTAAAAAAGGATTTACGAGCTCAGTTTCAGGCTCGATGAATTTTCTTGGACATATGCACAATGCCGAGACCCCTCTACTCCTAACTCTTTCTCTAATCCATGATGACAAGGTTGATCCTGGCTCGATAATTCGTGAGATTGATGAAATAATTTTGTCACTTCACGCGTCGTCGATAGATCCCGACCTGCTAGTTAGAGCTAAAACTAAGGTACGATCTGGACTTTATGGATTGCTGTCGGGATCTGGCTACCCTAGATTTGGAATATCGGATCTTTTATGTTCGTTTGAGTTGCTCGAAGGAGATGCTTCGTTAGCAAGTAGCATTCCTCAGAGGTTTGATGCGATTGAGATTGCTGATCTCAATCGCGTGGCTAAAGAGTATTTGGCTCCTTCAAATCGCACGGTGATAAAACTTGAAGCAGGTGCCAAATGACGAGCAATCTCGGTTTGCCTCCCAAGCCCACCTTGGGTTCTATTAGACCCTTCACGCCTAACGGTAGGGAACGATTTTCTCTTGATAATGGTATGCAGGTGTCGATGTTCGAGCTTGGAAGCGCTCCACTGGTTTATTTACGTCTGGTTATTCAGACACAACCGAGCGCTGACGCGAATTTATCTTGGATCGAGAAATATGTAGCCGAATACATGGGAGAAGGCACAACTGATCTGGACGCAGATTTATTTGCTGAAGCTTTTGCTGCCATTGGTGGTCAGTTACATATTTTCGCCGATGACACCTCTACGAATTTTTCAGCCACGGTGCCCTCTGAGTTTATGGTCGAAGCTCTGAACTTGGTTTCAATGGCTGCGTTGCGGCCCGAGTTTCCTGAAAGCGAGGCTGAGCGACTTCAGACCAACTTATTAAGAGAGCTCGATCTGTCTAAAGATCAACCACAAGTTAATGCGGCAGAAGGTTTTCGGAAAGCTCTATATGGATCGAGTCATCCGTTTGGGAGATTACTGCCTCGGCGAGAAAATTTACTGGACTTTACTCCAGAGATTGCAGCAAGCTACTCGAAAGCACATCATGTCTCCAATAGAGCCCACTTATACATAAGTGGGCAATTTGACCGTAGCTTAGTCAAAGGAGCTGTTGAGAAGAATTTTGCTAGCTGGGTGCAGGGATCTTCTTCAAGCAGCAGTTTGTCAGCGGCGAGCCCGTCCCATCAGACAGTTTTATTTGATCGTCCGGGAGCGGAGCAGTCAACCATTTATTGGGGTTTACCAATATCACATCCTGGGGATGCGAGCTGGATTGGTCTTGAAGTACTGAATGCGCTTCTGGGAGGTTCCTTTCACTCACGGATAACTCTCAATATCCGTGAAGACAAAGGCTATACCTATTCTCCACGGTCGATGATGACAGCAAGGGCCGAGGATGGGATTTGGTTGCAAGTGGCGGATGTGACTACTGATGTAACCGCGCCGGCACTGAGTGAGATTTTTAAGGAGATTATGTCCGCCCGAGAAGCGGCGCCGACCACTGATGAGCTTGAGGCGATTAAGCAGTATATGATCGGCTCTTTTGTCAGAGAAATGTCTGAGTCTGGCTCACGAATGGGGCATTTTATGTTCTCGGATAGGCACAACCTGTCTGACTCTGAGGACGCATTGTATATAGATCGTGTTCAGGGTATTTTGCCGGAAGATTTGCGTATGCTCGCTGAGCAGTTTATTGATCCGAACCGTATGACACTTTCTGTTGTGGGTGATGCTCAAAAGATTAAAGATGAGCTTGAGAAATTAGAGATCTTGGCTTCGGTTGAGATAGCTGTCTAACTGACTAAAAGCTAAGGAGTTTTTGTATTAGTTCGAGTCAGAAGAAGACTTTTTTTGAGTTGTGGAGATTGCTGTTTTGGCCCGTGTACGGGCCCACATTTCTAATTTCAGCTGGGCAAGGGGCTATCTTGCCGATTATTCCGCTCGTCGCGAGAGATCTTGAAGCATCCTTGGCTCTAGCCGGTTTAATTGCAGCATTTAGAGGGCTTGGAAACAATATATTTGATATTCCAGCTGGAATGATAGCTGGGCGGTTTGGCGAAAAAATATCCATGATATTTGCTGGAGTTATCTTACTCATATCTGCCTTTTTTGCAATAGTGGCGATGCAATTAGTAGAGTTATCTGTGGTCTGGGCACTCATTTGTTTTTCCTGCACTATTTTTACACTGGGAGCCGCATCATCTCTTTGGCAGGTGGCGCGACTTATTTTCGTCACTCAGGTGTGTCCGGAGGATCAACGTGGACGCGGGATTTCATTGGTAGGTGGATTTACGAGAGCAGGAAGATTCGTAGGTCCTTTACTCGCAGCAATTTGTTACGGTTTTTATGGTCTTGAGTCAGCCTTTTTGATCTTCGCTATTTTTATTTTTCTCTCACTGATATTGGTTCTCAGATATGTATGGAACACCGGCGCTGCAGAAGAGAGAGAATCAAGTTCGATCGGAGAAATAGTGACCGTTTTGAAAAGCTATCGGACGGTTTTTGGAAGTGTCGGGCTCGCTGTAGTTTTACTAGCAGTCGCCCGTCACTCCAGAGATATTTTTTGGCCTTTATGGGGAAGCGAAATTGGCCTAAGTGCTCAGGAAATATCGGTAATCATGGGACTGGCCTATGCGGTTGATACTATTCCCTTCTACTTCGCGGGAATTGTCATGGATAAGTTTGGTCGCAAGGCTGCTGCTGTGCCATGTTTGTTTATTCTTTCTATCACCGCTTTTGGTTTAATTTTCACCGATACATTTTTTGAGATGCTAGTTATCTGTGTAATTAGTGGATTTGGTAACGGATTGGGTAGTGGAATAGTAATGACAATCGGCGCTGATTTATCTCCGATTCGTGGCCGTGGAGAATTCCTTGGGGCATGGAGATTGATTGCCGATACTGGCCAAAGCGGTGGGCAACTAATGCTTGGCCCTCTAGCCGCACTAACGTCCCTAGGAGTAGCGATTGGGGGTGTCGGATTTCTGGGTCTGTTTGGTGTGCTTACTTTTTTGTTTTTTGCGCGCGAACCGCAAGTATTTCATTCATCAAAATCTCGCGAGTAAATTATTTGATTGGCAAATTAAAGAAATCTTGGTCTCCATCCGCGACTTTCCACATATACCAAGCGCCGGCTGAACAGTATGGACGCCAGTTCTCACCAATTTCAGATGCTTTTTTGGGTGTAACTGTCTCACCAATTTGATAAGCAATTTGCATTCCGTTTCGTACCCCAAGATCACCCACCGGTAGAATATTTGGGCGTCGGAGCTGCGACATTAAAAACATATGAGCCGACCATTCTCCTAGTCCGTGAACATTGGTAATTTTCTCTATGACTTCTGAGTCTGGAAGTGTTTGCAGGATTTGGAAGTCTATTTGCCTCTCAGATACGTGCTCCGCGAGGCTTCGGAGATAAGATATTTTTTGCCGAGAAATTCCAGCGTCGCGGAATACTGAGTCAGAGCTTTTGAGCACCTGATTGGGTGTTGGATACCCCGATTCCATAGTTTTCTTGTAAGAGTTTAACCAGCGAGCCTGAATGGCTTGTGCTGCCGATCCTGCAAGCTGTTGAAAAAGAATTGTTCGGCACAGGCTTGACCAGCCGTCATGTATCGGAGGGCTCGGGAGATATTGTCCATATTTTGTAATTAGTAAATTGAGGACAGGATCTATCTTACCTAAATAGGCCGCAGCTTTTTTTGCCCATCTGACCCGTGGGTACCCAAGATTAGTCATATGATTAATATTATCTGATTTACAGACTGTTGAAAGAGAAAATCAAGGATTTAGTAATGCAAAAAACTTTTTTACATTCTATGAAAGACGTATCGAGATTTTCGCTAGGAGGCGGTGGAATTGGTCAGGTCTGGGGAGCAACCACCAGAGAGGAGGCGGTTGAAGTGCTTAGGGCTGCTGTTACTGAAGGAATTACATTAATTGATCTTGCGCCCTCATACGGAAATGGAGAGGCAGAAAATGTGTTTGGTGAAGCATTTAACGGCCAACTGCCTGAAAATCTCTACGTAACAACCAAATGTAGACTTGGTTCACCTGATCCGTCTGACGTTTATTCGGATCTGTATCGAAGCCTTGAACAGTCGCTCACGAGGATGCGTGTGTCTAAGGTAGACCTAATGATTCTTCACGGCATGATTATTCCAGACGACGTGCAAGGTGTTGACAAGAAGTTCGAGTCGGGCACCCCACTTTCTTTATACCGAAGTCGCGTACGTGGTGCTTTTCAAAAGCTTAAGGAAGAGGGTCTAATTGGGAATTGGGGTATAACTGGCATAGGAGTTCCGTCAACACTTCTTGAAGTCATTAATGACGTCAGGACAGGAGACGAACCAGCACCTTCAGTTATACAGGTCATCACAAACTTATTAGATTCCCCTGGTAACCTGAAGCGCTACTCGGAGCCTGCGATTCCTCGAAAGTTAATAGGGGCTGCAAAACTTGCCACTATGGGCACTATGGGTATTCGTGCAGTACAGGCCGGAGCTCTGACGTCTAAAATCGATCGCGATTTAGCAGAGGATCACCCAGATCTGGTTGATTTTCAAAGAGCGACAATATTTAGGCAAATAGCCGAACGGGTAGGGGATTCTCCAGCACGTTTAGCTCATAGATACGCTTTGGCAATGCCGGGTGTTGACACTGTTGTATTAGGCGTAAAGAATCGTCAGGAATTAGCCGAATGTATTGAGGCTGAGCGAGAGGGTCCTTTGAGTCTGCAGCTTTGCACTGAAATTGATATTGCGGTTAAGCGGCTCACCTGACCCGTGACTTATTTGTAGTCGTTTGCAAAGATTGCTGCTCCAATTAGCGGGGCGTTCCCGCTAAGACTTGTTTGATATATGGGTAGAGAATCTTTATATCGCGGCAGAGCTGTTTCCTTAGTTTTTTGCAGTAGTTCGGTCCACCAAGGGGCTAATCCTTCGATAACACCACCACCTAGAATTAGCGCCTCCGGATCAAACAGTGCTAGCAAACTTGCCAGGCCCGACGAAAGATTATTCACTACGTCTGAGATGATTTCCGTGGCCAGTGGATCATTTCTTTTAGCAGCGGTAACGACGTCAGCCGCTGTAATTAGTCGATCAACCTTGCGAAGGATACTATTTGGAGCATATTGGAGCTTTTTTTGTGCTATGTCTGCGATCGCTGAGCCAGAGCTTGAGCCCTCTAGGCAGCCCTTGCAGCCGTTCTCGCAGGATCTTCCACCCCGGTTAATTATGATATGACCGGCTTCTCCCGCACCACTGTTGTGTCCGACAACGAGTTTTCCGTTCGTCATGAGCCCAGCCCCTATGCCCGTGCTCACCGTGAGATAAATTATATTCAATTTGTCTTTGTGAGTTCCAATTCGTGACTCCGCCAAAACCGCCATTGCCCCATCATGAGCTGTGACTGTAGGTGACCCGATTTTAGTTTGCAGGTATTGACTGACTCCGAATCCGTCCCAATTCGGTAAATTGGGTGACATGTCGTAGATACCCTCGTATATAGAAATTGGTCCGGCTGAAGCTACCCCTAAAGGTGTTGTCTTGAGATTGACTTGTTGTCTTTTAGCGATGTCAATGATGTTTAGGGCGAGTTCGTCCATGGCGGAATAAAATCCACGCTCGGGCTTCGTCTTAAACTTGATACTGTCAAGTATAGAAACAGTTGAATCTGAAACAGATAAGACGGCAGCTCGAATTGATGTACCGCCGATATCCGCTGCAAGCACTATTCGCTTAGTTGAGTCAGTCATCTTTTTAGTTATCCCAAAATGTTACAATTTTTAACAGTTTCGACAGGTTAAAATATTGTCAATTTCCCTAATTGGTTTCATAATACAGAAAGTTAAGACCGCGGGTGTATTTGCGGGGCTAGGCATTGCTCTTTTAGTCTTCTTGTCAGGCTGCTCACTAATCAATGATTCGTCAATTGTCAGCCAAGAGCAAGTTGATTCGATCAATAAGGAGTCCGCCGGCCCTGGTATTAGACCTCTCGAGATTTTGTCCATTACAGAGGAACTCTCGGGTGACGGTTATCCGGCCTTCATATCCGTGGACGAGCAATATCGAGTAATTTTGGGAACTCCTGATCTCGCAATTGGAACACAACGGCTGTCATTTTTGATATATGGGCCAGATGGACCAATGGATCTTCCTCATCTCGACGTGAGAATTATGGCTGTCAAAGATTATGGGCAGTATGGAGAGGGTGATGTGGTTCGAATGAAATATTTGTCGGGTAGCGCCGCCTCTGAAATGGGTATTTATGTTGGTTCTCTCACCCTAGAGCAGTCCGGTGATTATCTGATGCAGATTGCGGTGCCTACTCGTGCCTCATCTGACCCTCGTGAGATAGCGATCAGTCTAGTTGCTCGAGAAGATCCAGCAGCCATTACGACAAATATGAAAGCGCCATTGAGCAAAAATTTAACGTTGAATGACAAGCCGATTACCGAACTGACGACAGGCCTTAATCCAAATGTTGGTTTGTATCGAGAAACTGTAGCCGATGCGGTTAAGAAACAGAGACCGATAGTATTAATTTTTGCGTCTCCGGGATTCTGTGTGAGTCCAATGTGTGGGTCACAAGTAGAGATAATCTCTGCCTTGTTTGAAGTTTATGGTGAGGAAACTGCTTTTATTCATATCGACACGTATGCCGATCCCCACAAAGCGATGGAGAATCCTGATATCGCACAGCGCAATCCAATTTTGGCAGACTGGGGGATTGTTAGCGATCAGGTAGTCTATCTAATCAATCGTGACGGACTAATTTTCGCGCGTTTCGAGGGTTTTAGTCCATATGCAGAATTGGAAGCATCGATCCAAACACTAATTACCAACTGATGGTGCTCGACTATTGAGACCGATAGGCTGTATCCTGTTCTTTGTGTCGAGATAGCTCAGCTGGTAGAGCATTGCCCTGAAAAGGCAAGGGTCGGCGGTTCGAGCCCGCCTCTCGACACCATTTGATTTCGGAGAGCAAATAGTTTTTCTCTGAGGATTCACATGATAAGTCTTCGGATAACTGTATTTATTTTGATGGCAGCAGTCTTTGTTGCATCATGTAGTGATGACTCCGGAGTGATCACTACCAAGATTTCTGGTATGCAATCGTCAGACCAAGTGAACTCTGGAGCAGTAACGTCCAGTCCCACCGCCAAACCGGTTGCTACCGTCAGTACTTTGACGGCTATGACTGTGTCGACTGCGACTCAAGTGCCCACTGCACCAGCGACAATGGTTCCAGACAATAGTGTCGATGATTTAGCTGTCGGACCTAAAATATATGAAGCTCCAGCTGAGTCGAGACAAGATCGGCTGTTTATACCGATTAGCAATCTGTTTGTTGATTTCACGGTCTACAAAGGAGTACCTGAGACTATCTACCAAGAGGTTAGTCAGGCTATTTTGACGGCCGCTAATACTTTACCTTTACCGGCCGGGATTTTTAGAGACCCGGGGCACTTATTTGTGGCTATTTGGCATCGCGGGATGACGAATTTTGAAGCTGTTGTGACCCATCGATGCGAATATACGCCGAGTCCCTCTCCTGAGACCTGTCAAAATGAGTTGATGGTGCCGATGAATGCGCAATCACAAGGGATTGCCTTGTTGGCCCGCAGCCCTGCTCGGTTTGAGATCGTGTGGCCAACTTTGGACCAGCACGATTTCATGCCAACCAGTTATTGGATACCAGCCTCTCATGAATGGGTACACCTTTTTCAATTAGCTCACACGATTAATAAGGGTGAAGTAGATAAATCGCTCGCCGATGTTCCGCTAACCGGTCCAATCTGGCTACATGAGGGCACGGCAGATTATTTGGGTGCGTTGATTGGAGACAAGCATGGCGGCGTTAATTTTGGAGAGGTCATGAGTGAATATATTCGAAGTTCCCATGATGCCTTTGTGAGCAGTGACTTGGATCCAGAATTAATTCTTCGTAGTTGTGAATCACCGGCCGACCAAGTCAACGCCGAACTTCGCGGCGATTTCTGGCAATGCCCAAGTGGCAGAGTCGCAATGGCATATCTGATGTACAAGATTGGTGCCACCACAATAAATGAGGTGAAGGCTTTTTATCTAGACTTGGATCAATACACTTGGTCCGAGTCGTTCACAAGAAATTATGGCAGATCCCCCGACCAATTCTATAAGGAATTTGCTGATTTTATGGAGATGTCTTTTGAACTAAAGCTCGCATTTATTAGCCAGCCTGATATCTCTCAATAAGTCAAGGATCTTATCCACGTCCGATGTAGGGCATGGACGTAGCCATCACGGTCATGAACTGTACGTTAGCGTCCAAGGGAAGATTTACCATGTAGAGTACAGCCTCGGATACTGCCGAAACGTTCATTGTGGGTTCGGTTTTTATGGTTCCGTCAGGCTGCGCAACACCTGATTCCATGCGTTGAGTCATTTCGGTCGCAGCATTTCCGATATCGATTTGACCGCATGCGATATTGTACTTTCGGCCATCAAGCGATGTGGATTTGGTAAGTCCTGTAATCGCGTGCTTTGTTGACGTGTAGGGAGCGGAATTTGGTCTTGGTCTATCCGCCGATATGGACCCATTATTTATAATTCGACCCCCTTGGGGTTTTTGTACCTTCATTAATCTGAATGCTGCCTGGGTGCATAGAAAAGTACCAGATAGGTTGATATTTACAACTTTTTCCCAATCAGTGAAGTCTAAATCCTCCAGAGAGGTACTTGGCGCCCCAATTCCCGCATTATTGAAGAGAATATCCAGTCGACCGTGTTTTTTTTGAATTACTTCAAACAAATTCTCGACCGATTCTTTGTTCGAGATGTCCGCTTCGATAATACACGCACGATCGTAATTTTCTTCAGACATATTTCTGGTTTCTTCGAGTGTATTTTTGTGCCTTCCACTGAGGACGACCTGATATCCGGCCTTGAGTAGTGTCAGGGTCGTTGCTCGGCCGACTCCAGACCCGGCACCGGTAATGAGGACGATCTTGTTTACGCTAGGATTAATTGACATGGAATACTCCTTAGTTATGTGTTTTGATATTTTGTGAAAGTTGATCCTCTAGTTTAGGCTCTATTGTGTGGTTAATATCTTTTTTTGGAGACACTATGTCAGAAAATATGGCGACGAATGATACAAGTGACAGAATTCAGAGATCGGCTCTAACCGGTGTTCGTATTCTAGATATGACTCGATATCAGCAAGGCCCGTTTGCAACGGTTCTATTGTCAGATATGGGTGCTGAGATTATTAAGGTTGAAGAGCCCGGAGGTGAACCTGGTCGAGCAACTGGTTTGGGCCCTGATGGATTTTCGGCTTATTTCGAAGCCCACAACCGTGGAAAAAAAAGTATGACACTCGATCTACGAACGGATGATGCACGTGAGGTCATTAGGAGACTTCTTCCCAGTTGTGAGGTTGTCATTGAAAATTTTCGTCCAGGCACAATGGAAAAGTGGGGATTGGGATACGAGGATCTAAAGAAAATAGTTCCCGATATTATTTTGGCATCTGGTTCGTCTTGGGGGAGAAACGGCCCCCGCGGACATTTACCAGGGTACGATCATGTCGGGCAAGCCTTTAGCGGCATAATGGTTGAGCAGGGCGGTGGCCCGAACAAAACACCTCATGCACTTATAGGTGGATTCGCAGACCAGATCGGGGCAATGCTTTTAGCATTTGGCGTAAGTTCTGCTTTAGTTGCAAAGCACACGTTTGGAATCGGGCAGCATATCGACGTCTCACTTATAGGAGCAATGACAGCTCTGCAGTCTATGCAGCTCACGCGTTACTTGCGAACGGGACAGCAATTGGGCTTCGAAGAGAGACGTGCGGCAACATATACTCATTATCTGTGCTCAGACGAGAAGTATGTCGCAATCGCTGCGAATACTCAGAGATTTTGGACTAGGCTTTGTGAAGCTATTGAGAGAGTTGACCTTTCTCTTGATGATCGCTTTGTAGATCCGTTTGGGAGGGCAGATAACAAAGACGATCTGGTTTCTGAGCTATCTGAAATCTTCATTTCTAAAAGTTCTGAATACTGGGTTAAGGCACTCACTGAAGCCGATGTGCCGAATTCGATGGTGATGGGGTATAAGGAACTCTCAACTGACGAGCAAATGTGGTCCAACGGCTATTTACAGGAGATATCAAGCGTTAATTTAGGCAAGATGACTGTTCCTGGCCCTCCTATTCGGATGAGTGAGACTCCTTGTCAGATACAAGGTTCTGGGCCTGAGCTAGGATTTAGTACAGAAGAACTATTGGTTGACCTAGGTTATAGCTGGGACGAAATTTCGAGTATGCGAGAAAATAACGTGATTTAATGATGTGCTAGCAAGCAACATGGTTTTATAGGCGAGGTTTTGCACTACGAAGATTGGGAAGAAAAATGGCATTTATGAATGCGGTCACAATAGCAGGCGTTGGTGAAACTGAGTATTCAAAAAATTCTGGACGTAGCGAATTGCAGTTGTCTTTGGAGGCGATTAACAAGGCACTTCAAGATGCCGGGATTGACCGGAAAGAAGTAGACGGGCTTTTGCGTTGGTCGGTCGATACCTCTCCCGAGGCAACAGTAGCAGCAAATTTAGGAGTAGAAGATCTCGCTTGGTTTGGGGAGATAAGTCAGGCTGGTAACGTTGGTGCGGCATTGGTTGCTAATGGTGCAGCTGCGATACACGCAGGATTAGCTAGCGTGGTTGTCATCTATCGAGGAGTGAATGGTCGCTCTGGGCGTAGATACGGGCGAGGCGATGTGACGGGACGATCCGGTCGAGGGTCAGCGGCCTATAGCGAGCCGTTTGGTTTGTTAACGCCACAGCATGGTTTGGCTATGACAGCTCGTCGAAGGATGTTCGAAACAGGTGTAACCAGCGCTCAATTTGGAATGGTTGCCGTTACTGAACGAGGTCACGCAAATCGAAATCCCCGAGCCACTTTTTTTGATACTCCGCTTACGTTGGAAGACCATCAGAATTCCCGAATGATTGTCGATCCGTTTCATTTGTTCGATTGTTGTCTGGAAACAGATGGGGGAGGAGCGCTTGTTCTGACTAGCACTGATAGAGCGAAGGTCCGGCCTGGCCCTTCAGCAATGGTTCGGGCAGCGGTGCAGGGCGGATATTCCAATCGCGGGTTCACCGATACAGCTGCTGTTGCACTTTCTCCTAGACTCTGGAATCAGGCAAGACTCGATCCATCCGAGATTAACGTGGCACAAATATATGACCATTTTGCTCCCTTTGTTGTGTTTGCCCTGGAGGACTATGGATTTGTTTCACGAGGTGAAGGGGGAGAGTTTGTATCATCAGGGGAAATTACATGGGCGAATGGCTCCTTACCAGTTAATACTTCAGGAGGGCATTTATCAGAGGCTTATATGCAAGGAATGAACCAATTGATAGAGAGTGTACGTCAGGCTCGTGACGAATCCACTTCACAAGTCCAGGATGCTCAATTTTCTTTTGTAGACACAGGAATAGGGACTGGTGCTGTCATTTTGGAGAGAGGTGACTGATGTCTGATTATCAATGGTTGAGACCAGTAAACTTGACGCTTCCCGATCCGGACGAAGATTCATTTGAATTTTGGGAAGGGTTGAAGCAAGGTAGGTTGCTTATGCAAGTGTGCAATATTTGTTCACAGATGAATTACCCACCAATGGTTATGTGTTCAGAATGTGGAAGCTTTAATTTTCAATGGAGAGAAATAGAAGGCGGCGGCGTTTTATATTCTTATGTGGTCACCCATCAACCAATACATCCGAGCCTTGTTGATTACACGCCATTTCTCACGGCACTGATTGAACTAGATGAGGGGCCTCGTATCACAAGTAATATCGTTAACATTCAGCCCGAGGAGGCAGAGATTGGTATGAGACTAAAACTGGAACTCTTTGAGGTTAATCCTCAGATAACCTTGCCCTTATTTGTTCGTGAGTATGTGAGCTAGTATTTCGAGGGAACCTACTCTATTGTGGCTGTTTTCTCATGCTGAACAAGACCCCAGTCAATCTCAAAACCTAACCCTGGCTTAGTAGGAGCATGGACGAGGCCAGCAGAATCAACTTCGATATCTTCAACTAGACCATATCGATTTGCGCCAGTGCAGGGGAATACCTCGTAAAATTCACAATTCGGAACTGCCATCGTTACGTGAAGATTTGCAACATTATTTAGTGAATTACCACCATGATGGATCTCGCATTGCATATTAAATCCCTCTGCAAGATGGGCCAGCCGAATAAGCGGAGTGATACCGCCCGTCACAGCCACATCTCCACGTAATATATCTGTAGCATATTGAGTGATCCAAGATGTCATACCATAGAGACGTCCTGGAGCATATTCGGTAGACATTATGGGGATATCTAATTTTTGATGAAGCTTTACATAGTTGTATATATCTTCTTCGACTAACGGATCTTCGTACCAGTAAAATCCTAATTCCTCAATAGCCCGTCCGACACGCATCGCCTCATCGTATCGGTAGGCCCACATGGAATCGAGCATTAATTCCATATCTTCGCCGACGGCAGCTCTGACAGCGGCGGATATCTCGATATCATATTTTGGATCTCCGTGTGGATGAATTTTGTGGGCCCGCCAACCTAACTCTTTGAAGTGAAGAGCTTCTTCGGCATACTCTTCTTTTGTCTCATGAAAAGCCGTACTGGAGTACGCAGGAACAGATTGTTTACAAGTTCCTAACAGCCGATGTATGGGTTGGCCTGTAATTTTGCCATTTATATCCCATAAACAGATATCAATCGCACCAATTACATAGGTTGAGACAGATCTGTTTTGTTTCCACATATCCCACCATATAGCTCCGATATCTTGCGGATTTTTTCCAACCGCAGTGGCTTGATAAATTCAATTAGGCCAGGTACGAAATGGTCACCACCTATTCGTGATGAACCAAGGAATGAATTCCCTGAAACACCTTCGTCAGTTTCGACTGTCACTACTCCTAATTGCTGTGTATTTCCAAAACTTGTACCGACACCCGTTTTCCAGGCTTCTGATGTCCAATTGAATAAATCGACTTTGATATTCGTAATTTTCATAACTGATCAACTCTCTTCTGTTGCACTTGTGGCATTTTACTACTTCGGCAGATAAAGTCATTGTTTATCAAGATAATATAGATACCTACAATTTGTGCCGGTGCCCTTCTCGTTGAGGCATACTGTTTGTGTTGAGGTCACGTGGTTAACCGTTAAGTGTTTAGTCGGAATATCTATTTGTTAAGTCGTCATTTCGGAGAGACTAAAGTAATGACTAGGATTACAAGTTAATACCCTGTAGAATTGGCTTGCAATTGATTAATTGAGATACGAATACTAGGTTACGATGGAGTGAGAATGATCAACATTGTCGTGGTGGGAGACGTTACTGGCGCTGGTGCTAGCACCGTCGCGGTAGGTATTGCACAACTTGCAGTGTCCAATGGACTTTCGGTCAAGCTTCGCAGGTTTGGTACCGATGATCGCGCGTTGATTGACGCACAAAATTTTTCCGAGCTACTCGTCGATGGAATTGACACAGGTGCCGGTTCCCCGAGTTCCGATAGAGAACTCGGGGACAATTCAAAGGATATCTGTGTCATTGAAGTGTCTTTGAAAGACGAAAGCGAACTACTTAACAACTTCCCTCACTCAAAAATAATATACGTCCAAGGTCCCGAATCTAATGGCAGGGCTGACGCTTTCTTGACTATTCGAAATCGTAATTTTTCGGATCAGGACTTTTCTCTTGGTGAAGATCGGCTACTAGCCGCGCCGACTGTGGGTGATTTAATCAGTGCGACGAACTCGGCTGTCTTGTCTAGGTCCCTGATGGGTGAGAGGGAAATTTGTGAACACGTTGTGATTGGAGCAATTTCTCACGATCCGGCGGATGATTATTTCGGCAGATTTAACCGGAAGGCGGTAATAGTGAGAGCTGAGAAGGTCGACCTTGGTCTAGCTGCATTGCTATCTGGAGCAGAATGTTTGATACTGACCGGTGGGCACGAGCCCAGTCCGTATCTACTTGATCGGGCGTCGGCAAGCAGGGATACAACCGTGATTTTATCCCCAAATCCCACTGCACTTACGGCCAAAACGCTAGAGGGTACTTTTGGTACATCTCCCTTCTCCCACTCTGATAAGGCTCTCCGAATTAAAGAATTAATAGTTCAGAAGGTTGATGTTGCAAAGCAAAAGGAGCTTTTTTTCTGAATCGACACGCTAGAGTATCTTTTTAATCCTGAAGACTGAGTTGAGCGAAGGATTGATACAATTTTCTGACTCCTTGTGACTCAAAAGCGACTTGAATTGCCCAGTCAGCACCATCTTGGTCGATATTAATAACGATTCCCGTTCCAAATCTTCCATGTCTAACTTTGTCACCCGCCTTAAACGGCGGTGCAACATCACTACGATGTGCGTCTGTGGCCTCTATATGAGATTCTCGAAGACCAGTTCCAAGATTGTATTTTTTTCTCGGATAACTTGAATTATAGGAGCGTGCATTCATGACAGATTGAGCGGATTGCGTTTCTGAAGTGTCGAGACCTGCATTTTGCAGATCTTTCAGATAGCGAGACGCTGACGCGCCGGTACTCCGTCCATATAAATATCGAGTTAGGCTTTGTGTTAGATAAAGCTGTTCCCGTGCGCGAGTGATACCCACGTAACAAAGACGTCTTTCTTCTTCCATCATTTGTTCGTCATCGAAGGATCTTTGATGCGGTAATAGCCCTTCCTCCATTCCGACCAAAAAAACCACGGGAAACTCGAGCCCTTTGGCGGAGTGAAGGGTTGTTAGTGTAACGTTCACTGATTCCTCATTATTCTCAGGTTGATCCACGTCAGATACCAACGCAACTTGCTCTAAGAATAAATAGAGCGAGGTTTCCTCTTCGAGCTCGTTATATTGGGCAGCGACATTCTTGAATTCTTCAATGTTTTCCCAGCGACTATCAGCTCTATCGGGTTGATCTTTATCTAAAGTGTTCAGATACGCTTTAAATCCAGTTTCCCTGACCACAGCATCAATTAATTGCGGCACGTTTTTTGTATCTCTCATCGAAGCTAAATGTTCATAGACCGAGGTAAAAAGTTGAATTGCTTTCTTGGATCGATTGTTCATGGTGGGCATTCCTGGGGTAGCATCATCATTAACGAACTTCACGGCAATCGCAACGGGAGAAGTGCCTGTATCTGTAGCGGTTTGTAAAATTGTTGCCAGAGTTTTGTTTCCGATACCACGGGCTGGAGTGTTCACTACCCTCTGGAAAGCAACGATATCGTGCTCGTTTTGGATGAGTCGTAAATATGCAACTATATCTTTTATTTCTTTACGATCATAGAAGCGAGTGCCTCCTACTAAACGATAAGGTATCCCGCTCGAAATAAGAGCGTCTTCAATGGCTCGACTTTGCGCATTGGTCCTGTAGAGCACACCAAATCCCTGTTTTTTCTCGTCAGCAGAATTCTGGTACCTCTTGATTTCATTGGCAACGAACCAGGCTTCCTCGTCTGCAGTACTACTAGTTAATAACTCTACTGGTGACCCCTTCGAATTATCGGTCCATAGATTTTTTTCAGTTCGCCCGGAATTTTTATTAATTATTATCTGAGCAGCTTCCAAGATATGACCGGTTGAGCGATAGTTTTGATCAAGGCTAATGATCTTGGCTTCAGGAAAATCCAGGGTCAATCGATGAAAATTTTCAATATCGGCGGCTCTCCAGGAATAGATTGATTGATCATCATCACCGACTACTACGAGATTCCGTGATTTCTGTGCAAGAGCTCGAGCAATTTCATATTGCACTAGATTAGTATCTTGAAATTCATCGACAAGTACGTGCTCGAAACGGTTTAGGATGAACGAAGCTGCGTCCTGAAATTCGGTAAGGAGAATATGGGTGAAATTAAGCAAATCGTCAAAATCAACCGCGTTTGCTCGCCGCAATCTTGCGTCATAAATATTCTTAATGTTCAAAGATAGATCATCAAGATAGCTGTCACTGCGATTTCCGTAGGAGGTGCCTTGGGTACGTTCCATTGTTTTTAGAGTCGAAATCCGGTTGCGAATTTGCCTAGGTTTGAAACGATCTGGAGTGTTTAATTCTTTCATGATTGATTTTACTAAAGATTCGGTATCGTCCGCGTCATAAATAACGAAATCAGAGGCTATTCCGATAGGTTCTCCCAATTGTCGTAATATCCGGGCGCAGATCGCATGAAATGTTCCTATAGCCAAACCTCTTGATTCGGCTCCGAGTATTTCGTCTACCCTGTTTTGCATTTCTTTCGCAGCCTTGTTGGTGAAGGTGATCGCAAGGATGTTCCATGGACGAATATTATCTTCTTGAATAAGGTTAGCTATACGTTCTGTGATGACCCTTGTTTTACCACTTCCTGGGCCCGCAATGATTAACGCTGGGCCGTGTCGATGGGATACCGCCTCCTTCTGGGATTCGTTGAGTGTGTGATATCTCTTACTATTTATATTTTCTGTCGGATTCATTTCGGGGTAGCCTTACTTTTAAACCAAACTTCCTCTAACTAGTATTCGTTGAACGCGATACCATTTAGTTGTCTTATTTAGTGTAGCCAGAGTTGCTTGTCACGAGGACAATTCATAACTCTGTTGAAGAAGGTTATCTTATGGGTGATTATTTTCCGTTTTTGCAAATAACAAGTAGTACGAATCTTGAGTCGACTCTTCAAGTCGTCGGGCTGTTGCTTGCGGCTTATGTCCTGTTACTTTGGCTTGCTGTGATCGTCTGGGTCTACAGAGATATTTCATCGCGAACCAAAGACTTATTAGCCCGCACATGCTCCGTTATTTGGTCGATTCTATGTCCTTTTTTAGGACTCCCTATCTATTTCGTTTTACGACCTAAACGAAGCCTTCAAGACCGGTATGAGTCAAGTCTAACCAGAGAGGCTATTTTGGCGGACTTGAGTGTTGATATATCATGCCCTGACTGTGGTCGACTCATCAGTGATGAATGGGCGTTTTGTCCGTTTTGTCAGACTGAGCTCAGGAAGAAGTGCCGAAACTCGCAATGTGATTCATTTATGGACTTCTCGTGGAGCGCATGCGCAAGCTGTGGTACCCCTGTGGTCAGCCCAATGAACATCTGAATTGAACCTGATTCAGGTGCTATAACACCTCAGTTAGTATTGCGTTCAGCTCACTTAGTTGAGCGTCTCGCCAGCCTTGTGCTAGTTCAACAGTTGCGGTTAAGTAGTTGTTTCGAGCCTCTTGCCATTCAGAGGATCCTCGCTCTTTTCCAGCTAACATGCCAAGAAGTGGCTGCAGTTCAGTATTTGCCTGGTCAGCACGTTCAATCCAATGCCCCAGGTAATTGTGATTCTTGTCGTAAAGTACGACGACAGGGATTGACTCGAATTCTCCATCTTTCAAGAACTCGTCCATGATGTCTGAGTTGTCATCACGAATGAAGAGTCGTATTTCCATTCCAGTCAATTCTGAGATGCGGGCCATTACCGGCACTCCCCTCCACACATCTGGGCACCAATCCTCGCCTATGCATAAGGCTTTGATTCCATGTGACTCTACGTAGTTTTTAAGAACGCTTATGTCATCCGCGTTGTGCGTCCACTCGTCGTAGTGCATTTGGAATTTTTCTTTATTTAGTTCAATTGCATCCATCCACTCTTGGAATGAACTAAATCCTTGACTGAATCGTTCAGTAGTGACAACTGAATTTTTGGGTCTGTGTTCGTTTCTTGTTAGAGTAGAAGCCGCGCTCATAGATTCTCCTTCTTGGTTAGTCAATTGAGTTTATCGGATTATCCTCAATCCTGCACATCTTCTTCGTGGATAGTGGAAATTTTTAGCCACGGCAGCGTTCGTATTGTGTCAGGGGAGTTAGATATACTTTGGTTTGTATCTCTCTCTATTTTTTCGAATTCTTTAGCGTAGTCTGAAATTTTATGTCTTAATAATTCTTCCGCATCAAGATTGGATTTCTCTGCTAAAACTACGGCTTTAAGTAGGAGATTCGAAATGGTTTGAGCGCTTTGACCGAATTCTTCATGATCAGGGATTAGCGCTCCTGCTTTGCGCGATCTACGGATCGTTAGTTGCGCACGACTCAAGGAGGGCATTGAGCTTGGAATGGACTCAAGAATGCTTTCAAACACAGCTCCTTCAAGTTCCTTTTCTTTTCGCTCTGTCGCCTTGATTTCTTCCCAGGAGTTTTTTAACGATTCCTCAGTTTGACTTAGTGATTTGTCTGTAAATACGTGCGGATGACGCCGAACGTATTTTTTACTTGCATAATTGACTACGTCTGCAAGATTAAATTGATGATTTTTGTTTGCTACCGACGTTTGCATGAACATGTGTGCAAGAACATCGCCTATTTCTTCAAGCATCGAGTCGCTATCACTGTTTTCGATCGCATCGACTAACTCATAAGTCTCTTCAATCAGATATTTTTTTAATGTATCTGGCGTCTGCGCATTATCCCACGGGCACCCATCTGGTGAAAAAAGCAACTCAATCACTCTATGTAAACCCTCAAGAGAGTATGTATCCTCTTCAGGTTTTAAGGGTAGTAGAAGCCAAGCGAGTGCCTCAGATGGCAACGAACCTCGAGCGCAGAGGTGTACCTTGGAATCAGGTAAAACAGCTTTTGCCATTGCGGCAGCATGATAACGCTTTTTAATGATCTCTCTGGCATCCCCAAATTCAGACCGTAGTATGAGAAGTTCACGCTGGGCCTGAACATCTGGGTAAACGGGATTGAATATCTGAAGTTGGACCGGACGGATATTGAGTACTTCGCAGAGTTCGTCTACAGATATTTGGACCTCAGTCATGACTGCAAGTATCTCATGATTATGTAAACTAAGTATGTGAAAGTATTTAATCGAATTGTTTCATTGGTGTTTATTTTGGCTGTACCACTCTTTTGCGTGCTGTCAGTAACTCGTCTTTTGGTGCTAGCCCCGTCAACATATGAACAAGCCTTGATTCAGGGGCAGGCAGAACTTGTAACAGGAATATCTCTTGAGCAATTAACTGCAGTGAATTCGCAGATTCGAGATTATCTATTAGGTTTTACGAATGCTCCACTGTGGATAAACGTTGTTACGACTGAGGGAGTGTCGTTAAGTATATTTAATGAGAGAGAAGTCGCTCATATGGTTGATGTGCGAAATTTAATGCAGTTTTTCTGGAAAATCCATAACGGTTTATTCGTGCTCATACTCAGCAGTTTAACAATTTCCTTCATCACATTTCGCAATGACCCGCTGCGAAAAATTGCTGTTGATGTGCGATTAGCGAGTTTGACTGGCATAGGATTGTTTGTAATCTTAGCAACTTTAATATTCACTGGTTTTGATTCAGCTTTTCATAAATTTCATGAGTTGATGTTCACGAATGACTTATGGATATTGAACGAGGCGAATGATCGTCTTTTGCAGATGTATCCTATAGATTTTTGGTATTGGGTGACGTTTCGACTGGCCGTTGCAACAACCTTCGTGATCGCCTTGATGTTTGGATTGTCTCAGCTGTATCTTAAAATTCGAAAATCAGAATCCGATGGCCGACCTGAATCGATCGTACGTTGGCTTAGCTAGTCTTGTCGTTGGATGGCTATAATTCCGCGTACCTGCTCTAGTCTAGATAAGACCGACGTAAATTCTTCTCCACCGATAGTCTCAAGAGTTAGCGAAATAAAAACTTTTCTATCTTGATGCTTGCCGCTGCTTATCTCACCTAAGTTGATGCTGGCAAGAGCTAGAACGGTTGTAAGATCACTGATTAATCCTGGCCGATCCCAGGCTTCGGCCAGGATTCGAGCAGCATACATCTGCTCTGAGTTTGCCCAGTCACAGTCAACTAGCCGAGCAGAATCTGCACGAGAGGCAAGGTTACGACATTTGGTTCGGTGCACAGTGACCCCTCTGGAATGAGTTATATAGCCGACAATTATGTCGCCCGGAAGAGGAGAGCAGCATTTCGCCACGTTTACTGCAATCCCGCTTGCACCCAGCACACGTATACCTGCGTCAATAGACTTAACATTAGACTGAAAGTCGGCTATGGGGACGGTACTACCAGAAACTTTTCTTAGTTTTGAATTTATTAAATTTGCTAACCTACTATTAAGTCGATCTTGTGAGAGCGTGCCAGCGCCAAGGGCAGCATGCATATCGTCTCTCGAGACATAGCCCAAAGCCTGATGGAAATTGGCGGTGATATCTTTCGCGTCGAGACCAAGCCGTCGCTTAGCTCGGTCCAGAATATTACTGCCATATTCCGTGTTTTCAGACTTACTCTGCTGTCGAAACCACTGTCTGACTTTCTGTTTGGCGTGGGACGTAGTGATGAAATGCTTGGTCGAATCGAGCCAGTCGCGCGACGGTCCCTTGCGCTGCCTGTTTCTGAGAATTTCTACACTGTCACCATTTTTGAGATTTGATGTCAGAGGAACTATATGGCCATTGACTCGTGCACCAGAACACGAATGACCTAGATCTGTATGAATGCGGTAGGCAAAGTCAAGAGGAGTGGCCCCTGCAGGAAGTTCGAAAAGTTCACCCTTGGGAGTTGAGACATATACCTGATCCGACAGAAAATCGGTCTTTAGTGCTTCGAAGTAGTCGTCAGACGGATCTTCTTGTTGAAAAGTCAGCAGCCTTCTTATCCAAGACCAGTCAGAATCGTGCTTTGGGTCAGTCAGGCCCTTGTACCCTGCATGGGCTGCTACTCCAAACTCTGCAGTCTCATTCATCTCAGTAGTTCTGATTTGAATTTCAAATGGGCTTGAATCGGTTTTCGACACCGACGTGTGAAGACTTTGGTAACCCGAGCGGCGAGGAACTGCTATGTAGTCGTCAAATGTGCCTGGCACGGGCTGCCAGTTCCCGTGTATTACTCCTAGAACACGATAGCAATCTGCAGTATTTTCAACCACAATTCGAATTGCCAACAGATCATTGATGTCATCGAAATGCTTTCCGCTTGCCTCGTACCTACTTCGCTTTTCATAAATCGAAAATAAATTTTTTACTCGACCCGACACTTCAGATTTAATTTCCTGATTTTCGAGAATATGAGCTACTTCGTCAGTTAGCCGATCGAGCGAAGCCTCTCGTTCACTACGTCGTGCATCTAAAATCGTCGCAATTTCTGAATACTCTTTTGGATTGAGCCATCGGAAAGCTAAGTCCTCTAGTCTCCATCGAATCCTCCACATTCCCAGGCGCTCCGCTAATGGGGCATAAATATCTCGCGTTTCCAGTGACATGGCTATACGTCGTGGTTCAGGAAGTACATGCAGAGTTTCCATGTTATGGAGTCGATCAGCTAGTTTTAGAATAACTACTCGGATGTCCTCCGCGGTCGCGGTCAACAACTTTCTAACAGTCTCCCACTCGAGATTAATTTTGCCCTCTTCATTGAGCATAGGATTTGTAATTCGATTTTGAATCTCATTTACTTTTGTGGCCCCGTCAACAAGCCTTCGCACATCTAGACTGAATTGCTTCTCAATGAGTTCAAGTGAAACATCGCAATCTTCCACAACATCATGTAGCAGCGCGGCTTGTAAGGTAGATAGATCCATTTTTAAATTTGCCAAAACTCGAGCGACCGCTATTGGGTGTGTTATATATTTATCTCCAGTGAGTCGTGTTTGGCCTTCGTGGGCGTCAGAAGCAAATATGAATGTATCCTGAAGTAGCTTAATCTTATCTACAGATAGATAGGTTGACGCCTCTTTTAGTAGAACCTGTATACCTTGCGACGGGTCAGGCTCGGACTGAGAGCGGAAAATCTCTAAGTCGTCATCAACGACTCGTTTTGTCCATCGGCTGGATGTGGTCATTTAATCATCTCTTTCACAACTAAAGTATATCTAAATAGTGAGTATTTAAGGCAAGGAAATGTAATTGAAGGTGAGCATTGCTCGTGGACGAGTTAGCATTTAGGTAGCACCGAGATTTATAGACAGGTCAATTATGGCATCAGATAAAAAGAGATTACAAGCTCCTCGAGGTATGCGAGATGTTTTACCACCAGATTCACATGTCGTAAAGAGAATCCGGGACATTTGTTCGAATGTAGCGAGAACTTTTGATTATCATGAAATCACAACGCCATTGGTCGAAGATGTCGGAGTATTTTCACGAACAGTCGGAGAAGAGTCAGACCTTATTCAAAAGGAGATGTACGTTTTTGAGGACCGTGGCGGCGAGCTTCTAGCGCTGCGCCCTGAAAACACAGCTGGCGTGGGGCGCGCCTATATAGAGCATGGGATGAAGTCGCAGCCACAACCGGTGCGGCTTTGGTATTTTGGATCATTTTTTCGATACGACCGGCCACAAGCAGGGCGCTATCGGCAGCTTACTCAATTCGGCATCGAAGCTATAGGTTCAAACAGTCCATCTTTGGATGCCGAAGCGATTAATCTGCAAAGTAACCTATATGAGGCTCTCGGCCTAAGGGGTCTACGACTCTCAATAAATTCGATAGGCACGGGGCACACTAGAGGGCGATTTATAGAGGCGTTTCGTGACTATCTTCAAAAGTACCGTGAAGAACTTTCTCCTGAATCACAGGGTCGACTTGTTACTAATCCTCTAAGAATTTTGGATAGCAAATCTGAGACAGATCGTGCAATTGTTCTAAATGGTCCAAAAATTTTGGACTATTTGGACGGCGACGAAACGAAGCATTTTTCGTCTGTTTTGAGAGACCTTGATTCCCTTGGGATTCAATACGAGATTGATAGTTCTATAGTGAGAGGATTAGATTATTACACTCACACAGTTTGGGAATTCGAGCCTGAAACTGGAGGAGGGCAGTCCACGATAGGTGGCGGTGGAAGATACGACGGCCTCCTAGAACAACTGGGGGGAGATCCTACGCCAGGAGTTGGATTTGCAACAGGAATTGAACGCATTATTCTCAATATGGATGGACAAGGCTTGCTGGAGGAGTTAACCCCAAAACCAGATGTTTTCATGATTCCCGTCAGTGAGGCTGGCTATGAAATGTTGGTTGGAGTTACCAATAAATTACGAAAATTGGGTGTGTCTGTCAGATCAGGTGAGTTGGGAAGATCTGTGAAGGCATTGATGCGTGCGGCAAACTCGAGTGACGCGACCATCGCGATACTGGCTGGTGATTTTGAGGTTAAGGAGCGTACAGTGACTGTAAAGCACCTTCGAGAATCTCATGGGGCTATTGTTGACACTCAAGTTGTCTTAAGCGAGTTGGCGGCGTTAATTAAGGAAACATTATTATTGAATAAGACTTCGTGATGAAACGAATAACTTCTAATGTTTGGCAGCTGCACTCTGCTCATGGTTGCAACGTCTATGCGGTCGAGGCCGGTGACAAAAAATTAGCTGTCATTGATTGCGGCTTGAGAATATCTGAAAGAGTTATTACGGAGATTAACGAAATTCAGATTGAGAATAGTTTACGAGAGGTGGGTTATATACTAGTCACCCACAAGCACCGTGACCATATTGGCGGATTGAGCTCATTGCGTAAGTATTTCCCCGAGGCGAAAATTGTGGCTGGTGAGGCGGATTGCTTCTTTGACACAGATAATCAATCTTGGATAAACGACAATCCGGTGAGTATAGTTGTGTCAGGAGAAATGGGGTCAATCACTGAATTGACACCAAATATAAAAGGATTGGCGTTGCCTGGCCATACGATGGGATCACTTGCGTTTATTTGCGAAAAATCTGGAGTGACGTTCACTGGGGATGCCGTTATCAGTCACGTGAATACTCTTGCAAGACCATTAAAGTTTCTAAATGCAGATGACACTCTCTACCTCGAATCACTCAAGACTTTGGCGAGTTTAGCTACGGATATAGGTGCGCCCGGTCATGGGTTTATCGTGGACCACTCATTTGCTGAACGCATATCCGATCTAGCTGAACAGCCACGGCAGAAAATGAATCCGTCCGAAGCATATAGGATAATTAAAGGTTTAATCGCATTCATAAGGCTGCGGCGTCGAAAAAACGTATAAGAGGGCTAAGTACTGAATGAATAAGATTGACGACTCCTTCAGATTAGCTGATTTGGAAAATTATAAAAGCCGATCGGAAATTTATTTACTGCCACACTATGGCGTTCCCCATCCTGGTGTGAACCTGCAAGCGAAGAACTTTGCTGCTCAGCGAGGACTATATTCAATTGTCCTCAAGGCTGGAATTGAGTCGGTGGAGCTTGTGATTTTGGCTCTAATAATGTTTATTTGTATTAGGGCTGTTGCGCAGAATTATGTTGTCATGGGGAGTTCTATGCATCCGAATTTCGAGTCTGGGCAATTTTTGGTCGTAAATCGACTCGCCTATAGCTCCATTGATGCTTCATGGCTTCCGGACTTCATAGAATTTCAATATTCTTTTGGCGAAGTAGAGATTGGGGAGGTAGTTGTCTTCCCTCGTGGAGGGGCAAATGGATACGATCTCATAAAAAGAGTTGTTGCAACTGGTGGCCACACGGTTCAAATGATTGATGGAGTATTATATTTGAATGGCCAAATCCTTATCGAGCCTCAAATTTTGATGTCCGGCTCTGATAGCTGGGGGCCTGTTCCGATTCCGGACGGTTTTGTGTTCGTTCTGGGGGATAACCGCTCTAATTCAATGGATTCGCGAGTTTTTGGACCTGTACCTGAAACAGATTTGGTAGGTCGAGTCGATGTGAGGTATTGGCCGATGAATTCGGTGAGCAGGATCGTTCATAACCTAGATTAACGCTGACGTTTACTGTAGCTACGAGCTGTAAAGGAGACTACTTGAAGATGGAACCACTCGATATTCTTAAGGCTTCAGGGGCGATGCTGGATGGCCATTTCTCCCTAACATCAGGCCGCCATAGTGATCGTTATATTGAGAAGTTTAATCTTCTTCAGTGGCCCGAATATACAGAAAAAATTTGCGAATTAATGGCGAATTTTGGCAGGAAATTCTCTCCGGAAAGCGCTGCTGGTCCCACTACTGGTGGAGTGTTACTAGCCTATGAAGTTGCGAGACAAATGGGTATCAGAGGACTATTTTGCGAAAAGGATCAGAACGGTGGTCGTTCATTCCAGCGTGGATTCAGTTTTTCTCCTGGCGAGCCTGTACTTGTGGTAGATGACATCGTTACGACCGGAGGGTCGTTGATTGATACTATCGAGGCCGTGCGAAATGCGGGTGCAAATCCAGTCGCTGTGGTTTCGATAGCTGATAGAACGGGCGGAAAGATTGATCTAGGGCTTCCTTTTTTTGCGGCACTAACGATTGATATTCCATCTTGGGAGAGTAATGCATGTCCTAAATGTCTAGACGGCGAACCTATAACACACACGTAGAATTACCTCTTACATATCTATAAAATTTTGCCCTCTAAGTTCGCGATGCGTCGTTGAACGTCGTCGAATTTTTTTAGAAGTTCTTTGGCGTAGGGTGTCAATTTCGAACTTCCTCCAGCAGGACCACCTGACACCGATTCGACCAAGGGAGAATCTACTGCTGATTCTATTTCGTTTATTTTTTTCAGCGCCGTTCGATATGGAAGCTTCATCTTTGCGGCTGCACCTTTCAAGGATTGAGTTCTGTCGATATTTTTTAGCAAGGTAGCTAGGTAGTCGCTCATAATTAGGCGGTTGTCCAACTCTACCCAAACTTTTGCCCGAATCACTAGAGTTTTGGTGCCCTGGAAAGAATCATCGCTACTCATCAGTGCTGTTCCTTTGTAAACTTTGTGTTAAGAGAAGTCTACAGAAACAAGAGGAATATTTCCAGATGTATTTGTTTTTTGCGTTCATTCGAAAAACTTGTTCAGTGGATAAGGCTTTGTGTGGGATCATTTTTCTGTTAGTTGTTTGTTTGACTAGCTGCTCAAATGATTCGAATTCGATGCTCTTGATAACCACAACTAGTACTGAAAATACGGGATTAATTGACGAGTTAGTATCTCAGTTCGAAGAGGAGACTGACTATAGCGTTAAAGTTGTTGCCGTCGGCACTGGTGCAGCTTTGCGAATGGGTGAACGGGGGGATGGAGACGTACTTCTTGTTCATGCTCCCTTGGCAGAGATTAACTTTGTCAATGATGGATTCGGGATAAGTCGGACACAGGTGATGAAAAATTGGTTTGTGATTGTCGGCCCGTCGAAGGACCCTGCCGGAATCAAGGGATTAAGTGCTGACGAAGGATTAAAAGCTATTGCAAAGTCAGGTTCAGCGTTTGTCAGTCGAGGCGATGATTCGGGGACGCATAAAAAAGAGATAGATCTTTGGGTGATTGCCGGTTTCGATGTTACACCTAGCGGAGAGGATTGGTACGCAGCTACTGGGCAAGGAATGAGCGCTACACTTACGATTGCTCTTCAAACTCAGGCATACACGCTGACGGACAAGGGAACATGGCTCGCTACTAACATTGATTCGGACCAAGTAGTCTTGATTGACCAAGAGGATGAGCTGCTAAATGTGTATAGCGTCATATTATTGAACCCAGCTACTGAGAATATAAATCACAATGGAGCCCGAGCTTTCCGTGACTTTATGCTTAGTGCGGAGACTCAGAATATGATTGAGATGTTCGGACTAGAGCAGTACGGAGAGTCACTGTTCTACAGGATTAACTGAGCATTATGGGACTGGAGCGCTGATTTGTGGATTTAATTCGCGACGCAATTCGTGAGACATTTCTTCTTCTCCGTCAGGGTGATTCGGAGATTTGGTCGATTACCTTACGGACTTTAATAATTTGTGGCTCTTCAACAATAGTATCTTTCATAGTGGGTGCGTCAGCTGGATTTTGCCTCGCAGTTTTACCATTTCGGGGAAGGGGTGCTTTAGTCACATTTGCGAATACCGGGATGGGTATGCCGCCTGTTATAGCCGGGTTATTGGTAGCTGTTTTGTTATGGCGATCGGGGCCGCTTGGGGCACTAAATTTAATTTATACGCCTATAGCAATGATTATCAGTCAGTGTGTGATTGCCATACCGCTGGTTGCGGCAATCACCGCCGGCTCATTTATGTCTCTACCAGAGTCGTTGTTTTTACAAATTCGGTCGCTGGGCGCGGGACGAAAGGAGACTTTGTTTTTGCTGGCTTATGAGGCGAGACTCGGGTTAATGGTGGCTATGATGGCTGGTTTTGGGGCCGTAATTTCAGAGGTTGGAGCAGCGATGATGGTGGGTGGTAATTTAGCAGGAGATACTCGAGTTCTAACTACGGCTACCGTCCTCCTAGTAAGTAAAGGAGAGTTTGGACGCGCTCTTGCTTATGGCGTAGTGCTATTGGCGATGGTATTTATAGTGGCTCTTGTCCTTACCAGCGTTCAGAACCTTGCTCGAAAGCGGATCTGATGCCGGCTGCTGATACAGCGCTCTCAATGTCGAAAATAGTAGTCCATCGTAGTGGCCAGAGAGTACTGTCTTTTGAATCGTTTAACCTTGCTAGAGGTGAGAGCGTTGCGATTATTGGTGCCAATGGCTCCGGAAAGTCGAGCTTTTTGCTAGCAGCTAGCCTGTTGATTCCTTCGACTGAGGGTGAAATTTCTTACTTTGGTACCAAGATATCGAGAACGAATCGTAGAGACTTTAGACGTTTATCTTCGATCTCATTTCAAGATCCCGTACTTTTAGATAGAACTGTTGTTGATAATTTGAAGATTGCTATGGATTTGAGAGGTTTTAAAAAAGCACAGATACATACTGACGCATATAGTTGGTTGGAGCGACTTGGGGTGGAGCGCTTAGCTACAAAAAAGCCCCATGAATTATCAGGTGGTGAACGGCAGCGAGTTAGCCTCGCTCGAGCGTTTGCACTGCAGCCTGCAATATTGATGCTTGACGAGCCCTTTACTGCGATTGATCCGGTGGATAAGAGAAGTATTTCAAGGGATTTGCACGATTTGATTAATGGGGGTGAACTTTCTTCGATAGTGGTAACGCATGATATAAGTGAAGCTGTGGTGTTGGCAAGTAAAGTTGTTGTTTTAATTGATGGTTTCATACATCAGACCGGGGCAATTAGAGACGTGTTGAATCACCCAAAATCCGTAGATGTTGCTAGGCTAATTGGTCATACGGTCCTCGGAAGTAATGAAGCACGCGAATCTTTAAGGATTCTGGAACCCTCAAGTAGTTCGGACGAGTTGATTTCTTTTCCGTTGTCAGCAATATCATTGAGAGCCAATCCTAAAGGCCGAGGCCAGATAACTAGATATGAGTCTGCCGTTGGTGGTGTTGTCGCTATCGTAAGACTTGCGGGAGTTGAGATTCCTTCGGGTATATCTGCCCATCATGCGATGTCTCTTGATTTTTCAGTTGGACAGTATGTGGACGTGATATTTGATCAGTCTAAATTGGTCTATCTTTCGAGTTAGGACTTGAGCGAGCGGTCTGGGCTATTATGGAAGCATGCCTAGCGACATGAATGACGAGCAACGGAAGACAGCGCTCAACGATCCGGACGTACTTAGAGGGGGCCCCGTTGAGCAGCTTCATGGGAAATGGGCCGGTTTGTTTCCTAAAAACCATCCACTAGTTCTTGTAATGACCGGCAATGGCAAAGGAAAAACCACGGCAGCACTCGGCGTGAGTATGCGTGCGTGGGGCCGCGGTTGGAACGTGCTTTGGCTTCAGTTTATTAAGAAAAAAGACTCCAAGTATGGAGAAACATTGGCGGCAAATCGAATGGGTATCCCAATGGAGGCCTTGGGGGACGGATTTACGTGGCTATCGGAAGATATTGAACATGACAAAGAGTTGGCCCAAGCAGCTTGGTCAAAGGCAGCCACTATCATTCAGTCCGGCGAACACGATTTAGTTGTACTCGATGAAATTACCTATCCGATAAATTATGGATGGCTCTCGATCGACACAGTCATTGACGTGATTGAGAATCGACCAAAGGATGTTGACATAATACTGACGGGTCGAGACGCGAGCGATGAGCTTATTCGAATTGCGGACACAGTAACAGAAATGAATGAAATCAAACATCCGTACCAAGCAGGTATGAAGGCTCAGCCGGGGATAGATTACTAGTCAGAAATAAGAATACGATGGCCGATCATGAAATTTCTGGAGAGACCGAATTAGGCGAGTATCTCGGCTATATGACTTTGGTTCTCGCAAGATCGATACACACGGTTCGTAATTACCGCAATGATATTTCTAAATTTTTAAGATATATAGATCGAAGAAATCTGTCATTTTCGACAGTTGGGCGAGCTGACGCGAGAGGTTACTTACGGAAACTGAAGGACCACGGGGTCACAGATGGCTCAATTCGGAGAATAGCGATTACGATCAGAGGTTTTTATATTTGGTTGGATTCCACGGGTTATTCGCTGTCGTCCGTTAAAGGGGATTCGATGCTTAGACTTAGAACGCCTAAGGCTGCGAAGCGCTTGCCTCGAGTATTACAACAGACTGATGTGGACAAACTTTTAAGTAGTATTGTCGGGGATGACGCTGCCGCTATCCGGAACCGAGCGGTATTAGAACTACTTTATGCGACTGGGATTCGAGTCTCTGAAATCACTTCAATTGACTTACGGGATATCGATATGAACTTGATGCAAGTTAGTGTTATCGGTAAAGGGAACAAAGAGAGAATTTGTCTCTTTGGCGAACCAGCTTGGACGGCACTCAATCGCTATTTTGAAGATGCTCGTCCGTTACTGGTCAAAGGCATGCAAACGGCCTACTTTTTGAATCGGTTTGGCCAAAGACTTTCCCAACGGTCAATTCAGCGATTAGTCAGTAACGCCGGAATTCAGGTGGGGATTAAGACGAATGTATACCCACATTTATTAAGGCATTCATTTGCGACTCATTTAGTTGAGAGAGGCGCAGATATTCGGGTTGTTCAACACCTTTTAGGGCATTCTTCACCCGATACTACGCAGATATACACGGCCTTATCTGGGTCGTCAGATAGTGAGGAAATTCAGACTGCTTTGAAAAATGCGCGCGGTAGTGAAAATTTTTATAAACCATAATCCATGTGTTGGAAACTGTTTCACGTTAGGATTAAATCAATGTCGAACTGAAGCTGCGAGGGCAGGGATATGAAACTAGCAGTAGTGAATGGACCAAATCTGAATTTGTTAGGAACTCGTGAGCCTGATTTATATGGCTCGGACACTCTTTCCGATATGGAAAGGAGAGTCGTCGCGCGGGCCGATGAACTAGGAGTCGAAGTTGAATTTTTCCAGAGTAATCATGAAGGTGCTTTGATCGATTTTATTCAGACAACGTCTAGATTCGACGGCTTAATTTTGAACCCAGGCGGATACGGACATACTTCGGTAGCACTAGCAGATGCTATCGCTGGAGTCGGGATTACTGTCGTCGAGGTGCACGTGACGAACATTCATGCTCGGGAAGAGTTTCGGAGCAGTACTTACTCGTCTCGGGTTGCTACAGCACTGATTTCGGGGCTCGGTATAGCCGGATATGTCGCTGCTCTTGAATTTTTGTGGGCTCAAAAAAGTGGCAATTAGTGCGGATTTCACAACGCGAATTGACCAAGTTCGGAATTCGTTTGAGCAGCAAGGACTCGATGGTTTCATTATTGCCTCTCCTGCGAATCGAACATGGATCTCAGGTTTTACCGGGACTTCAGGTGTCGTCGTAATAACAAAGGATGCCAAATATTTTGTTACGGACTCCCGATACTGGGAGCAAGCCAGAATTGAATGTCCAGATTTTGAACTAGTGGAATCAATCGGAGCCATATCAAGCCTATCGACAGAATTTTTAATGTCTTTTACTAACACTCAACTAGGTTTCGAGTCGAACCACGTGACAGTTGATCAAATTAATAATTGGCGATCCTCTCTTGAGCAATCTGGCAATAACGATCGTCCTAAATTCGGGTCTGTTTCTGGTTTGATTGAAGCGTTACGAATGGTGAAGGATCATCAGGAATTGGAGGCCTTGTCTAAGGCTGTATATCTAGGAGATCGAGCATTTAAAGAAGCGACCACGGATATTCAACTTGGCTCTACCGAGAAAGATGTTGCATGGTTGATACAGGAATACGCGATCACTCATGGGGCAAGTGATCTTTCGTTTCCGTCGATCGTGGCGTCAGGGGAGCATGCTGCTTTGCCTCACTGGAGGGCCTCTGATTCTGAATTAGTTTCGGGAAGCGGTGTAGTCATCGATATGGGTGTGATTTTGGATGGTTACTGTTCGGATTTAACGCGCACTATTTGGTTCAGGGGTGAATCAAGTCAAGAGCCTAGTGATCAATTTTTGCGGGTATACGATGTGGTACGGATGGCACAGGAAATGGCAATCGAGCGAATAGAGGCAGGAATGCTGGGATCCGAGGCCCACGAAATCGCGCGAACCATCATCAATGAAGCGGGCTATGGTGATTTTTTTGGACATGGACTAGGTCATGGAGTAGGCCTTGACGTGCATGAAGAACCTCGATTATCGCCTTCGGGCGACGTGGAACTAGCGGATGGTCATGTGGTTACTGTCGAGCCAGGTATTTACATCCCTGGCTGGGGTGGTGTTCGTATCGAAGATCAGTGCGTTATGGAGAACGGAAGACTGCGCTCACTAACAACCTCTTCAAAGAATTTTCCTGCATAATGATTTAGTGGCAGACTGAGTTAAACTCAATAGGATTCAAGCAGGGAGCTCAATAATGATTACTACCTCTCAATTCAAGCGTGGTTCAACTGTTGAAGTGGATGGCACTCTTTATAAAATGGAGGAAGTTAATCACGTCAAAACCAAAAAATCAGCTGTTTATAGAGTCAAACTTAGAGATCTTAGGGGAGGTCACATAATAGAACGAACCTTCAATGCTGGCGATCGTCTAACGACGGCTCGAGTGGAAACACGGAAGATGCAATATTTATATGATGATGGTAGTAATTACACGTTTATGAATGTGGAAACCTATGACCAAATAGGGGTTCCAGCTGCCATAATCGGAGACGATATAAAATATCTGAAAGAAGGAGATGAAGTGCAGGTGGTTCTGTACGGCGAAGAAGCTTTGGGTGTTGAATTATCGTCTGCTGTAGTTCTTCAAGTGACTGAATCAGATCCGGGTGTTAAGGGTGACACGGCTCAAGGTGCAACTAAACCTGCTACTTTGGAGACGGGCTTAGTTACGCAAGTGCCTTTATTTGTCGGGCCAGGTGACTTTATTAAGGTGTCCACTGATGATGGTAGATATCTGGAGCGCGCAAAGGTGTAGATGGCGCTCTCTTTTGGAGTGCAGGATGGGCGATTTCGGCTATTCACTTGCTGAAGTGAGGTAAACAAATGGTTGAGATCGATGTGTTTTCGGTCTCGGATATTACCGAGAGACTTAAGCAAAGTATTGAAGTTAACTCTGAATTTTCTGACATCTGGCTTGAGGGCGAAATAAGTGGTCTTACCAAAGCACGATCGGGTCATATCTATCTAACTGTAAAAGACTCTGACTCGTCAATTAAGTGTGTGTTTTTTAAAAACGATAATTTTTTATTCCGAGACCGAATTGTTGATAATTCACGCGTACTTATATATGGCAGTTTTACATTATATAGAGCACGGGGCGACTTGCAATTTATCATCTCTCATTTAGAGAGCGGCGATAAAGGTCCACTTTGGGCAGAATTTGAGCGTCGTCGAGAGAGATTAACAGCGGAAGGATTATTCGACCTCTCACGGAAGCGCCCTCTCCCAAAATTTCCCAAAAGGATATTGGTCGTGACGAGCCCGACGGGTGCGGTTATCGAGGATATTCGTAATATTGTGTCACGTAGGTGGCCGCTTACCGAACTAATTGTTGAACCTACGATTGTTCAAGGAATTGATGCAGCACAGAGTATTTCGTCAGCCATAAAAAACGTATCCAATTATGACGGCGAACAGATTGATTTGGTGATAGTCGCTAGAGGCGGCGGGTCAGTAGAGGATTTGTGGGCTTTTAATGAAGAAGTCGTCGTCAGGTCAATATACACGTGTCCTGTCCCAGTGATTTCTGCGATTGGGCACGAAACAGATTTCACTTTAGCTGACTTGGTTGCAGATCAACGAGCACCTACACCTTCGGGAGCGGCAGAACTGGCTGTTCCTGATCGTCAAGAAGTGTTGCAACAGGTTGAGTTGCTATTGGTTCGACATAACATGTCAATCAGAAATTTATTTTCGTCACTGTTCGATCGAGTTTTACATTTTTCGAGCCGTGTCCAACTAAAAAGACCAGCCAGTGAATTACTTGAGGCAGGAGTACAGGCGGTGACTGATCGAATGTCACATGCAATAAGATTTAAGTTGGTAGAGCAATCACGGTTGATTTTTCATAGTGAAGGCAAACTGGATTCACTTTCTCCAAGCGCGACGTTGAGTAGAGGTTATGCCCTGGTATCGAAAGAGGATGCAGCCATTCGAAGCTATAAAGGTCTTGTTGATGCAGATCGTGTTCTGATCCATTGGCACGACGGTTTTTTGAAAGCCCGCATCGAGATGAATGGAGATTCGAATGACAGGTGATCAAAGTGAAGACTTCTCTTTTGAGAATTTCTATGAAAAATTACAGGAGATTGTTGAGCAGTTAGAACAAGGTGGATTGTCATTATCTGAATCTCTCGAACTCTATGAGACTGGTGTTCATTTGGCGACTCAGTGTAAAGAGTTGCTTACCCAAGCCGAAGATAGAATTGATGAATTAATCAAAGAAGGTTAGTAGTTCCTTTATGACATTAAGAATCGGTTGGTATACGACGGCGAGAGGTATGGGATCCAGAAAAATGTTCTCCGCGGTGAAGGCGGCGATTGACTCCGAAATTCTTGATGCAGAAATCAAGTTCGTATTTCTCAACAGGGAGGTAGGAGAGGCGAAATTGACTGACGGTTTTATTACAGAACTCGTAAAACAGAATGTCCCTGTAATTAATTTTTCTTCTGTTCGATTTAGGAAGAAACTAGGCGCTGCTCTAACACGGGGATCCGGTCAGTTGCCGGCATGGCGCCAGAAATACGACGTTGAAGTGAGCAATCTAGTGCGCTCGTATGAGACGGATATTGGAGTACTCGCGGGTTACATGCTTATTTTTTCTCCGAATTTCGTTAATTCGCGTGTCCTGCTCAACCTACATCCAGCATTACCAAATGGTCCAGTTGGTACATGGCAACAAGTCATCGAAACTTTGATAACGAAGAGGGAAACACATAGTGGTGTCATGGCACATCTGGCAATTCCCGAGGTTGATAGAGGACCCGTTGCCACGTTTTGCCGATATCCAGTTCAAGGCGATAAGCAAATCGATGTACTTTGGGAAAAATTTAATAAGTCCCAAGATTCAAATGAGCTCTTTGATTCAATTAGGGAACTGGGAATGAGTTATGAAGCGCCTTTTCTTGTGGCAACTCTTCAGCAGTTTGCACGTGGGATTATTCGGCTTGAATCGAATCAACTTAGTTCAACTAAATCCATTCCGATAGATGTTACGGAGGGCACACTTCTTTTGCGAGGCGGGGGTTAACTCATTCTAGGTAAGGTGATTTGAGTTGAATATATTACAAAATTAGCTGAAAAGTGAGAACGATGACAGACGTGCGAATTCAAAAAATTTTAAGTTCAGCGGGCTTTGGATCTAGACGTACATCAGAAAAATTAATTAAAGATGGACGGATTGAAATTGACGGGAAGCCCGTTATGTTAGGAGACAAGGCCGATCCAAGTAACTGTAAAATATTACTTGATGGGAAATTGATTTCTTTAAATACTCGGGATGTAGAATTGACCCTGGTCATGAACAAACCTCGTGGAGTTATCGTCAGCCGTAAGGACGATCGTAGCCGACAAACAGTATTCGATATATTAGAGACCTTCCCGTCGAGTTTGAGCTATGCCGGGCGACTAGATCGGGAGACGTCTGGTCTTTTAATTCTTTCAACAGATGGGGATTTAATTCAGTATTTATCTCATCCGAGATTCGGTATGCAAAAGGAATACATAGCGAGCGTTCGTAATCCGGTAAAACCTGAGGTATGTCGCCGACTAATTGAGGGTATTCATCTCCAAGATGGATTTGCCAAAGCTTCCGTTGCTGAAAACATAGGAGTTTCCAGTAACTCGAGTTTACATTTATTTCGAATAGTTGTTCATGAAGGACGAAATCGAATTGTTCGTCGAATGTTGGCTAGTTTTGACGCTAATCCTGTTCACCTGCATCGAATTTCTATGGGACCGATTAAGTTAGGTCGTTTGAAATCAGGAAAGACTCGCGAGTTGAGCCATCGTGAGATTAGCGAAGTTAAGCGGGTGGCTAGATCTGCTCAATCTTAATAGATTTTGAAATCAGTACTTCAGTTGCTTCTTAGATGAATATTCACGGCATCCACTAATGCCTTAAGTCCGGGACGAGCGACCGGAACTTTCGTACCAGGCTCTGCCGCAATGTTGAAGACCTGTGAAACCGTATGATCGAGCTGAGTAGCACCCCAGATCACTACCAAATCGACATTTCTGCATAAGAGCTTGGCCATCTTTAAATTCGTTCTTTTGGTACCTTCGATTATTTTTAAATTTATCTTGCAGCTTTTGAGGAGACGATTAAGCGTATTTGCCGACTGAGTTGAACCACCAACGATAAGTATTTCAGATAAACCTCGATCCGACAGACTTTTTGCCATTTTCGCGACCAGCCTATTTTGGTCGCTTCCGTTACAAAACTCGCATTTATCAGTTCTGACCCGCAAACCTGACTTCATTCGTTTTTTACCGGCGGCGTCGTCACACTCCTCTGAGCACACTAATCGAAAATTGGCCTTGATATAAATTTGTACGAGTTTTGCCTTATCCACGGCGATATTGGTTTTTCTTGGATTCGTATAACCGGCCGTCTCTATTATTTGCCGCACCGCAGATTGGACGTTTGGGTTTGAAAATCCAAGAGTTTCGAGAAGGCCTGAAATTGGTATTACCTCCGAGGATTCCGAAGGTTTTTTTGATTGACTCATGATTTAATGGTAGTTGTTAGTGTATGAAATCGTATTTGCGCATCGGCATTCATTGCATGCAATAATGTACAAATGAATGAATCGATGTTTGGGTCTCCCCTTTCCACTGCTCCTAATGAAGACCTACAAACCGTGGATCCGATTATGGCTGCTCGACTGCTTTCTGGGGGAGTTGTTGCGTTGGTTACAGCGACATGGCGAGGAGAATCAAATGTCATTCCAATATCCTGGCATACGCCATTATCTTCGAAGCCACCGCTGTTGGGAGTGGCTCTTGAACAGTCACGGTATTCGACCGATATGCTTTCACATGCCGGTGAATTTGCAGTTAATATTCCTACGAAAGAATTAGCTAATCATGTTGGTTATTTGGGATCTCTTTCAGGAGAAGACATAAATAAGTTTGAGGCGACGCAACTCGATACATTTTCTGGGAGACGAGTGGCGGCACCGCTTATTTCAGACTGTTGTGCGTGGATTGAGTGTGAAATTGTCGAACGTATTGAGACCGGAGATCATTTGCTTTTTATAGGCTTGATTTTATCGGCGCAAGCGGATTCTTCAATATATGACGGGGATTCATTTTTGCCGAATTCAGCGACGACACCCCTTCATTTTCTGGGTGGGAATAGTTATTCAACTTTGCGTGAGACATTTGAAGCGAGAGCGCCAGGCGGGTCAGATGCACCTGAGGCCGTACTGCAGTCAATGCTTGAAGAAGATCTTGAACTCTCTCGTGAGGCTCAAGAGAAAAAAGAGGAAGAACTCGGGAAACTAGCGAAAGAGCTAGAAAAAGGCAATATTATCGACACGAAAACCTTGGAGTCTGAGTTAGGGATTGATTTGGGCTCGGGTGGTAATCTTGATCTTTCCAAGGGGACACTTTTGGATGACAGAAATATTTAAAAATTGCGTTAAAGCATTCAACATTAATGGCTTGGTTCTGGGTAGTTTATTTTTAGCTGCGGTAGGATTTTTTGTTTTTCATACAATTACGCATGCGGAGCTGCTCGGACGACCAAAGACAGGTGAAGAATGTAGCCCTATATTCGAGGCAGCCTTACAGAATCCCAAGGTGCGAGTGTCGTATGTGTATATTGATTTGGTTAAAGGAACACGATGTGAACTTCGGGCGGATGAATCTGTCGCATCAGCATCTCTTTATAAGTTGCTTCTCATGATCGAACTCCATAATCGTGTTGAATTAGGCCATAACTCTTTTATGGATGAGATTGTTGTCATGCCTTGGCATGGCGAATTTACTCCTGAGGAACATCGATATCCGATTCCAACGATTGTCACACTGGGGGAAGCAATCAGAAGCTCAGTTAGTTGGTCTTCAAATCCGGAAGCTGAGGCGTTGCACGAATATCTTGGAATTGAGAGCGTCAATCAGACGGCTCGTAACCTGGGATTAGAAGGTACTGTAGCTGGTCCACGCTATTTTCAAACGACTGCGCGAGACCAAGCCTTAATCTTTAACATGATCTATAAGTCAGAACTCATTTCATCGAATGCCAGCTCAAGTATGCTGCAGCTTCTTTTAACGCAACGGATAGAGAATTATATGCGGATGGGACTTCCACCTCATACGGAAGTTGCTCATAAGACGGGCTTGATACTTGAGTACGCTAACGACGCTGGAGTGGTTTATGGCGAACGAGGACCTTTTATTCTGGTGATTTTAACTCGACGTGAAGACAATTCGTGGTCTAGTTTTCCGATGGCGCAAGAGGTTATGACTGGTTTGGCGCGGGCAGCGTATTCAATGCACGGGCGATAAAGTACACTGTAAGCCTCCACATCATGTGTGGAAAAATGTTGGTTAAGGGGGGAGCTTTATATGGACTGGAGTGATACTACTGTTCAGTCGACGTTTCGTGATGACGTTAGAGATTTTATAATGACACGTTTACCTGATCGCTATCAAGGAGATTCTGGTGAGGGAGAAGATTTTTCGGGAGGATGGCAGGCTGATCGGAAATCAGAGGATGCCAAAGCACGAGGTGCAGCGGAAAATTGGGCTGGAGCACTTTCTGAAAAAGGATGGGTTGCTCCTGCTTGGCCAAAAGAGTACGGAGGAGCCGGATTAACTGTTATGGAGCAGTTCATCTTTAATCAAGAGATGGCTGAGTCAGGCGCTCCTTCTGTGGGTGGTATGGGTGTATCTATGCTTGGTCCTACCCTTATTGTTCATGGTTCTGAAGAGCAAAAGGCAGAGCATCTCCCTCGAATTTTGAATGGTGAAGTTGCTTGGGCACAGGGTTATTCAGAGCCAGGTGCTGGATCGGATCTCGCATCACTACAGACGAGAGCGGTGCGTGATGGTGATGAATATGTCATTAATGGACAGAAGATTTGGACCTCGGGCGCGCATTTTGCTGATTGGTTGTTCACTTTAGTGAGAACTAATCCAGATGCTCCGAAGCATCGAGGAATTTCGTTTTTGATGTTGGATATTACCAGTCCTGGCCTCACGGTTCGCCCCATTATTGACATGGGTTGGAATCATCCATTTAACGAGACATTTTTTGAAGATGTCAAAGTTCCTGTAACTAACTGTATAGGCGAAGAAGATCGTGGTTGGTACGTGGGGATGACTTTATTGGACTTTGAGCGGTCGGGCATTTCAGATGCGATATCGTATCGCCGAGGCCAAAAGGAACTCCGAGAGTTTTTGGTATCAGGTGCAGGCAAACAATTTACTAGGCAAGACTTCAGTGTTGTGCGGAAGGAATTGGCTGATCGTGCGGTTGAAACGGAAGTGTTATTTAATTTTGCATTTCGAATTGTCTCTATTCAAGACAGCGGGATGGTGCCCAATTACGAGGCATCTGTTAATAAGATGTATAGTTCTGAACTCCATCAGCGCATGGCTCGTACTTCCACTAAGGCTTGGGGACTCTACGGGAATTTGTGGGCGGAGGACAGTGCGTATTCACCAATGAACGCCGCCCATGTCAGGGACTACGTGGGATCTGTGCCGCACACGATTTTCAGTGGTTCAAGTGAGATTCAGAGAAACGTAATAGCAACGCGAGGATTAGGGCTTCCACGAGGCTAGGAGAGCCTGATATCTGAGCTTTATTAGGGACTTAAACCCATGGTGACACCAGAATATTAGTGGGGCAGATTGTACGATGTGAGGTCGTGCAGCCTAAGCTAATTCCTGATACCATCGCGTGGTTCCTAAATATGGCTTGTTGCTATCTGAGGGTGGACTAATAACTATATTGGTTGGAACATTAGTTTCAGTCATTGTTAAGAATTGGGGATAAAATGGACCTAGGATTAAGTGAACAGCAAGAACTTTTAAAAAATGCCGCACGTGAGTTTCTGGAGAATGAATGCCCAGAGCAGCATGTTCGCGATATGGAAGAAGACGAAAAAGGCTATTCTCCTGAATTGTGGGGTCAAATGGCCGAACAAGGATGGCAAGGCCTGTTGATTCCTGAAGAGCACGGCGGAGTGGGTTTTGACTTCTTAGACATGTGTGTATTGCTTGAAGAGTTTGGCCGAGCGTTAGTTCCAGGGCCGTTTATGTCGAGTGTGCTTGGCGGAGGGGTTTCAATTATGGAAGCCGGATCTGACGCACAAAAGAGCGAATTTCTGCCGGGGATAGCTTCAGGAGATTTGATTTTCTCACTAGCTCTCACTGAGCCATCTGCAAGATTTGATGAATCAGGCATTGAGTGTGAGGCAACAGTTTCAGGCAATGACGTAACCTTGAATGGTACAAAACTTTTTGTTTCGGACGCCCATGTTGCCGACTATCTTGTGGTTGCGGCCAGAAGTAGCGCTGGAGTGTGCCTTTCAATAATTGCGACTGATCAAGATGGTGTTAATGTCACACCACTTCAAACTATTGCTCGAGATAAGCAGTGTGAAGTTGTACTAAATAATGCCTCTGGACAGTTACTCGGTGCTGATGGTGCTGGTTGGGACCTTTTGAAGCCGATCATTCAGAAATATACGGTAGCTGAGTGTGCATATCTTGTTGGTTTGTCCCAAATGGACTTCGAGATAGCTGTTGATTATGCCAAGGAACGTGTACAGTTTGGGCGGCCCATTGGGTCATTCCAGGCTATTCAACATAAGTGTGCTGATATGGTGACAGATGTTGACGGTTCTAGATTTATTATGTATAAGGCGGCTTGGTCTATTGCAACTGATCAACCAGATGATGAGACCACGATGGCGGTCAACATGGCTAAAGCTTGGTGTTCAGAGGCGACTCGTCGAGTCGTGGCTCATGGCCAACAGATTCATGGTGGAATCGGATTTACCAAGGATTATAAGGTGCAGTTGTATTTCAGGCGCCAAAAGCGAGCTGAATTGGCGTTTGGGGATGCTGATTACCATCGCGAGTTGGTTGCCCAACAGTTAGGTCTTTAGTCGCAATTCTTTATCAAGAATCAGGCTTTTAGAATTTAGAAAGGTGAGGCCTCTGGCCTCACCTTTTTTGTGCTGCATTTTGGCTCCGATTGTGCGAGGCGAGTTAGTTTGTGTATCTGAATGGACGTTATCATAGATGTGTAGTGGAGATTCTCAATTTTATGAATAATTTTAAGACAGCTATTCTTTTAGCCACGATTTCAGGATTATTGGTAGTGATTGGTGGCGCTGTAGGAGGCATACAGGGCTCATTGCTTTTCTTGATTCTCGCGTTAGCGTTGAACGTGGGTTCTTACTGGAAATCAGCTGATTTAATTCTAAGGGCGTCGCGTGCGCACGAGGTAAGCGTTGAGGAAGAACCTAAATTACATAGGATGATCAGTGAAATTTCTGAATTAGCAGGAATGCCAAAACCTAGAGTGTATTTAATGAACTCTCCTCAACCTAATGCTTTTGCAACCGGACGAAATCCAGAAAATGCTGCAGTTGCGATCACCGACGGTATTCGTGAACTGCTTACTGAAAGAGAACTGCGAGCAGTAATTGGTCATGAGATGGCGCATGTGTCGAATCGAGATATATTAATATCGACTATAGCTGCATCCGTGGCCTCGGCTATTAGTTGGATTGGCTTCATCGGCTTTTGGTTTGGGGGTAGTAGGAATAATGGTGGAAACATTGTGGCACTTCTGCTGGCTCCTTTATTAGCAGGTATGATCCAAATGGCAATTTCACGATCACGCGAGTATGAAGCAGATGCTGATGGAGCTGAGTTTGTAGGTGATCCACTAGCGTTAGCCACAGCGTTGCAGAAGATCGAAATGGGCGCGCAACGAATACCTATGAAAGTACCGGAAACTACAGCTCACTTATTTATAATGAATCCATTTCTTGGCATGAATAAACGCAGTATGTTTTCTACCCACCCTAAAACCGAAGATCGCGTAGCTCGGCTAACCAAAATGGCAGCTTCTCTGGAAGAAACCAAGTCCGGCGCAAAAGAAATGAATTCTGGGTATCAGAAAAAAAGAAAAGAGTATGGTAGTCAGTCAAAATCACGAGTCAAGGGAAGACTCGACCGTGATGAAAGCCCACTTACACGAAGAGCTCGAGAGCGAACTGACCGTGAACAGAGTCAAAATTAATTTGGACTCAAACGCCATCTTGGAATGAGCACGCCGGAGATGGTAAGCACGTTTAGCCGCCGTCTTAGGGCAACGGTGCCCGCAAGCGTACTGGAGCATTCCGAGCGAGTGGCGAAGCTTGCCGGTGAATTGATGTCAATGCGTGGGGAAGCTTCCGAGACTGCGATCCTAATGGGATTGGCTCATGATGTGTGTAGGCATTTTAGTAATGAGGAGTGGTTAAGCCACGCTAAGAAACTGGGTTTATTAGTATCTGATTTGGAGCGACGCCATCCCGTGTTACTGCACGGCCCGATTGGGGCAAGTGTTTTGAAAACCTCCTTTAACATACGGTCAAAGGATGTTTTGGAAGCAGTCTACTATCACACATATGGGTATCCCACATTTTCGAATTCAGCTTGGGCGATGTTCATAGCAGATAAAATAGAGCCGCAAAAAATTCAGGAAAATGCCCGATTAAACGCTGTTTCTGAGTTAAGCCTAGACACATCCCGCCCACTATCAGAGATTGCATTAGCGATTTTGGATTTCCAAATTGATGATCTCATAGGCCGTGGAAGAGAGGTTCATTCCCTTCAGATAACAGCACGTAACTTCTTAGTTTCAGAGCAGTTATAGTGTGGTCTACTGACCGATCTCTATTAATTTGGTAGTATCGGTCTAGCATACGATCGAAGCAAAGCCTCTAAAATTAGATTGTGAGATGTCGATGGAAGTTTATTCCGGATTCAAAGAAAAACCTCGTCGAAGTTTGTGGCTTTTTGGGTTAGAGTCGGATCAGCCCACTTTACAGCAACGCCAGGAACGGGCATCAGGCATTTCCCGAAGAATTGGCCGAGTGGTGGAGGCCCAAGAGATTCCGACTGCAGATGAGCTAACTCTTCCTAGTCCAAGAATTAACCCACCAGAGGCACTTTCAGAGTTCTGTTTTCAAGATAATTATGAACGGGCCCTACACGCAAATTGTGGCGGCCGACAAAATTTTGTTTATATAGGAGTTCCGAACCCACCGGATATTGTTGCTCATCCCAGGACGAATTCTGAACTCGAAGCAATTCTTGAATGGTGTGACGAACAGAACTACATAGCTATTCCATACGGAGGTGGTTCTTCTGTGGTTGATGGAATTACACCACCTATGGATAACGACCGTCCTGTGGTCACGATTGACATGGACCAATTTGATCAAGTACTTGAAGTTGATTCAGTGTCGAGGGCAGCTTTGATCCAAGCAGGTGTGTACGGGCCTCACCTCGAAGATCAACTTCGTCCACATGGCTATACACTGCGTCATTTTCCTCAATCTTTTGCTGGATCGACTCTAGGCGGGTGGATTGTTACACGTGCTGGTGGTCACTATGCCACTAATAATACGCATATTGATGATTTTGTAGAGAATGTGAAAATGTTAAGCCCTAGAGGTTGGATAGAGACTCGACGACTTCCCGGCGACGGTGCTGGTCCGCAGCCGGAGCGGCTCATTTTGGGTAGTGAAGGAATCCTAGGACTGGTTACCGAAGCCTGGATGAAGATACAAGATAGACCAAAATATCGAGCTACAGCTGGAATACTATTTTCGTCTTGGCGAGATGGCTATGAGGCTACTCGGGCTATAGTCCAAGCTAAGTTATGGCCGGCGAACTTACGACTTCTTGATGCCGAACTCGGTAAAGATTCTGCTGGACTGGATGGTTCACAGACTTTACTGATTGTCGGATTTGAGCATGCAACTATCTCACAAAGAGATGTAATTACTTTGGCTATTGAGATTGCTCGAACAGCCGGAGGATTCATTGATGATGAGGATGTACTGATTGATGATGGTAATGGCGAACCTACTGGACGTGGAGGTGCTGTAGGAGCTTGGCGAGATGCATTTATACCAAAAGGTGGTGGATTAGAGGCAGGACTTGGATTTCTCGGAGGCACAGTAGAAACTGCTATTACTTGGGATAAATGGCCGGATTTCGACGAATTCGTGAGAGCAGAAATGAATAAGGCTCTCATTGAGATTTGTGGCGGCGGCACACTTAATTGTCGATTTACTCATGTTTATGTTGATGGTCCGGCACCGTACTATACATTTGCGGGTGCATTTCCAGGTGATGACCCTGTAGGGCAGTCAATCGCGTTTAAGGAAGCGGCATCTGACGCAATTATTAAAGCCGGCGGCACAATTACTCACCATCATGCGGTTGGTCGAATGCACAGGAAATGGTACGACCAGCAGCGTCCTGATCTATTCGGAGACATGATTCGCGCAGCCAAGAATGCGGTTGATCCCAAGGGAATTTTGAATCCAGGCGTGTTGATAGACTAAGCTTTATCTGGCGACCCCGAGCGGATTCGAACCGCCGATCTTCGCCGTGACAGGGCGACGTGTTAACCGCTACACTACGGGGCCTTAGAGCCTGAGTACTAGACTAATTTAAATGACTGGCTGGCGCTAGCCCCTTTAGGCAATGACGTTTATTCTTTTGTATGTGATGGTTAATATTTGATGATAGGGTAGAAGTCATGCTAAACGATGAACGAAACAGAAGAGATTCAAAATTTATGAAGAGTGAACTAAAGCGAGTTCTTGGAGTAGGAGTTGTGTCTTTTGGGATGTTGCTTGCGTTATTCATCGTTGATCGAATCTAGCAGTTTACAAGCTACTCAAATCTTCTCCACGTCACGAGTGCTATTACTCCAGCCATAAGAACTTCAAATAAACTCAGCATGACACCACCGGTCAAGGTGAGGAAAATTAAGGCGCGACCAGAAATTATCAGTAAACCGGATATCAGTCCTGTGATTTGTAAATTTCGCCCCAATTTATTGCCACTGATTACTTCCATCAGCTTCGATATCAGAAGACCGAGTGCGTAGGCTATGAGCCCATGTCCGACTAAGTTCAGTAACGGAATTTGACTGATCAAGCTAGTAGGAATTATTGACAGACTCCCGAGAAGTAACGCAGTCGGAAGAATAGTCGCAATGGTGGCGATGAGGCGTCGCTTTGAAAGTTGATATTGGATTGGTTTTCTAAACTGAGCACAAGTTTCGCAGCGGATACCCCCAGGAGTATGGAAAATGCACTTACCGCAGAAAGAATTTCCGCATTTCCCGCAGCCAAGAGTCGATGGGTCCCCACAGGATTCGCACGTAATTTTTTGACTGTATTTATTTTTGTTTCGGTTATTTGATCTCATAGGCTGCCTGACAAGTTAACCAGATCTTGTGAGCTCAGTATTCCCTCTCGAAGTTAGTGGGCGATTTCCGAGGATCGAGTTTCACGAACTACGGTTACTTTGATTTGGCCAGGGTACTGAAGTGATTGCTCTATCTCTTTTGAGATTTCTCTAGCGAGTCTAGTCGATCCGAGATCGTCTATCTGATCAGGCTTTACCATGATTCGAATTTCACGACCGGCTTGAATAGCGAATGCCTGTTCGACACCATCGAAAGAATTCGCAATTGTTTCTAGAGCCTCTAATCGTTTTACATACTCCTCGACCTGTTCTCTACGTGCCCCCGGTCGGCTTCCGGACATGGAGTCAGCACAAATTACGATCAGAGCCTCTAGAGTTTCTGGCTTGACCTCTTCGTGGTGAGCCTCAATGGTGTGGGTGATTGCCTGGGAAAGACCATATCTTCGACCTATTTCAGCTCCAAGTAACGCATGTGTACCTTCAATTTCTCGATCGACGGCTTTGCCGAGGTCATGGAGAAGGCCGCCAACTCGAGCAACTTCAACGTCAGCTCCAAGTTCATGTGCTAGTGCCGCGGCGAGCCAAGAAGTTTCGATGCAGTGCCGAAGCTGGTTCTGTCCGTATGAATAGCGAAATTGAAGTCGACCTAGGGTTTTTACTATTTCATTGTGCAATCCAGTTACCTCAGCATCAACTACCGCTTGCTGGCCAGCCTTTTCGATACGTTTATCTATTTCTCGGCGAGCCCGGTCTACGGCGTCTTCAATTCTTGAAGGTTGGATGCGACCATCTTGGATTAGGTAGTCTAACGCTGTTCGTGCTATTTCTCGGCGGGTAGGTTCGAATGCAGATACTGTCACTACTCCAGGGGTATCGTCGATAATTAAATCACAGCCGGTAGCGGCTTCAAAAGCTCTTATATTTCTACCTTCACGACCAATTATTCTGCCCTTAACTTCATCTGACGGAATTGCGACGACACTTACCGTCATTTCAGTCGTTACTTCTGAGCTGATCCGTTGCATAACGGTGGCCAGTATTTTTCTTGCCCTGACATCGGCTTCAGCTTTTGCTGAGTCCTCCATCGCAACTACTCGACGCGCGGATTCATCACGGAGTTCAGCGTCAAGTTGGTTGAGTAGCTCTTCCTTGGCTGCGTCCGAAGAGAGTCCTGCAATTTCCTCTAGCCTTTGCTGTATACCCAGCGTTTGTTCATTGATTTCGGCTTCTTGGGCCTCGATCTCCGTGACTTGGGTTCGGAGGTCATCTTCAATTTTCTCGATATTTTCAGTTCTTCGATCGATAGATTCTTCCCGTTGATCAATTCGGCGCTCGGTTCGTCCAATTTCACGCCGTCGATCGCGGATTTCTTCGTCAATCTCTTTTCGCCGGATAACGGATTTATTTTCGGCACTAGTAACGATGTCACCGGATTCTTTGATGGCGATATTTAATAACGTTTGCGATTCGCTTGTTGCCTTGTTGATCAGTCCCGCGGAAGAATTATTGCTGTAAAGATGAATTATGATTGCCCCGACAAGCACGCCGGCCACGAGGGCCGCTAGAATTATAAGAAGGTCCATGATTATTCTCCGAACGATATGACCGCGCGCCGCACTGGATCCAGCTTGTTAGGTAGAATTCCTAATATTCAGGCTTCGCGTCGGGTCCTGTAATTATTTTTATATGACAATAGCGTAACACGTCGCTCAACTGATCAGGGGCAATTTCAGGAGCTGAGAGATATGGAAAAGTGCTGATCCGCAAGTTGGCGTGAGAGATCGTAGCTGAATCCTCGTTGAACTAGATATCTGTAGAGACGAATTTTGGCCGTTGGTTGGTCATGTTTTCTTAAGCGTGCTGCTTTTGTCTCTGCGACTTCTTGTGCCGCGCATAAATCGGAATGTGATTCGAGGGCTTCATCTGAAGCCGTCTTAGATACACCACGCGCCTGAAGTTCCTGTTTGAGTTTTTGAGATGACTTCAATCGCGCGTTGCTCCGAGTGACATGAGCTTTTGCAGTAGATGAGTCGTTTAGGTATCCAAGTATATCGATTCGTGTAATGGCGACATTGATCATATCGTCAGTGAATGTGTACCGTTTTGTGTTCTTAATTAGTAATCTTAATTCCTGCTCAGTTCTCTGTTTTTGAGAAATAAGTCTGAAGGCTCGATTGACGGACTCTTGGTACAGAGCAGATGTAATTGCCTCGTTCCAAGTGGTTACCGTATGTTGTGATCCTTTAAAGAGTCGATACTCGACGACAGTGTCAATAGGGAAGACATCACTATGGATTTCGGAATTGGTACTTTCTTGTGTATAGTCAACCTTGACACGTTCTTGAGCACGTGCTTTTAGTGCTTTAATCACGATTGAGCCAGTGGGCGGTAGCTCCTCGAGAAGTTGCACTTTAGTCAGTTGTATTCAGCAATGCTGGAACTTCGTCGACCGCGGGAGCCATGGAATCGAACTCATCAGGCGAAATATTTTCAGGAGCAGTGTTGTCTGAGGTCACGGTTGATTTTGTGATTCCGGCAAGTTGTCGAACTTGATTATCAATTTCTTCGAATAGATTGTTATTTTCTTGCAGGTAAGTTGAGGCGTTGCGTTTGCCTTGGCCTAGCCGTAGATCTCCGTAAGAGAAGAAGGCACCAGCTTTTTTTACTACATCGTATTCGACGGCGAGATCCAGTACGTCACTCCATCGATTTATTCCGTGAAGATTTGGAGTGAACATGATTTCAAATTCAGCCTGTCTAAAAGGGGGAGCAACTTTATTTTTAACAACCTTACATCGAACACGATTCCCAATAAATGTTTGGCCATCTTTAATTGATTCAATTCGTCGTATATCTATTCGGACGGAGGAGTAAAATTTGAGTGAGCGGCCACCTGGAGTGGTTTCAGGACTTCCAAACATTACGCCAATTTTTTCACGAAGTTGATTAATAAATACCAATGATGTGTTAGATCGGGATACAGCGGCAGTCAACTTTCGCATTGCTTGAGACATTAATCGTGCCTGTAGGCCTGGCAAACTGTCACCCATATCACCTTCGAGTTCGGCGCGAGGAACTAGCGCTGCCACCGAGTCAATGACAACTATGTCTAAGGCAGATGAGCGAATAAGAGCTTCACAAATTTCTAGTGCCTGTTCACCAGTATCAGGTTGGGATATCAATAGCTCTTCAATGTCAATTCCACAAGCAGCAGCGTATTCTGGGTCGAGTGCATGCTCGACGTCAATGTAGGCAGCAGCACCACCAGCGCGCTGACATTCGGCGATTATGTGTTGTGCAAGCGTGGATTTCCCTGCAGATTCAGGGCCGAATATTTCGGTAACTCGACCGCGCGGTATTCCTCCAATCCCAAGCGCAATATCAAGTGATAGTGCACCAGTGGGTATCGAGGTGATATTGAGTGCTGCTTCTGCATCGCCGAGTCGCATAATAGAGCCTTTACCATGCTCTTTGACAATTTCATCAATTGCAATGCTTAGATTTTTTTCTCGGTCAGAGCCGTATGTTTGTTCGTCAGATGTATGAGCTTTGTTTTTCGATGGCATGATTGGATTGATCCTGTTCTTGGAGCGGCCCCCACCAGCTAGTTCAGTACTACAATATAGAACAAATGTTCGAATGTCAACTTGTAGGCATGTTTAGGCGATTTGTTATGATTGAACTGGCAAGTCTTATCAGGAGGCAGAACGGATAAAGTCAGATATCAGGAAGATTGTGATCATGGCCAGCATCGGCGTAATATCAAATGTTCCACCGATGGGCGGTATGATGCGACGTAGAGGCTGCAGGATGGGGTCGGTTATATTTGCGAGTATGCGAGCGATTTCGCTTTCCCGTAGACCTGGAAACCACGATATCAATGATCGCCCGAGAATGCAGAATGCTAAAAGTCGCAGGATTGTCGAGACGATTGTTGCTGTTAAAACGATTAAAGGGTCCAAATATATTCTCCGTTCTATGCTCGTAATTCAATTGCTCGGGCGTATGCTGCTGCAATAGCACTGTCGAAAGTCATGTTAACATCTGCGCTCTGTAAAATAGCAAGTCCAGCCGCTGTGGTTCCACCAGGTGATGTAACTGCTGTACGGAGATCTTGAATACTGCTATGTGAGGTCTGCGCATATTTTGCAGCACCGAGAACTGTTTGCAGCACCAGTGCCTTTGCATCTGTATCAGTCATTCCTCTCGTAGTTGCAGCACTAATCATTGCCTCAATTATTTGGAAGATATAAGCAGGCCCTGAGCCGTTGATCGCCGTGCAAAGATCAACCTCATCATCGGAACCTACCTCTACTAAAGTGGGGCAAGATGCTTTTATGAGATTGATAACAGTGTTCTTCTGTTGAGATGTGAATTCAGGCGCGAAATAGATCGCGGCAGCTCCTTCCATGGCAGCAGCCGGAAGATTAGGCATAATTCTTACGCTGAGAGGTTGCCCTGTTTTTTCGATGATAGTTGTTAACGGGATTCCCGCGGCCACAGATACGACTAGCGTACTATTATTGATTTGCCCTCTGAAAGGCTCAACTGTCTCGGAAAATTGTTGTGGTTTTACGCTCAGGATAATGAGATCAGGTGAGTTGTCCCGCAACGCGTTGTGCGCAGATTTGGTGACGATTATTGGGTATTTGTCTCGCAAATAATCCTGGCGTTCTTTATCAAGCTCAGCGACTGTTATGTCTAAATCACTAGCTTCTTCTGAATTTAAAATCCCCGCTAGAAGAGCCTCACCCATGAAGCCTCCACCAATTAGCAATATATTCATTTTATTTCCTTACCCGATCCTCATTATTTCTGTGGTCTTGAATTCTCCACGGTTGCTTTATCTTGCTCTTTCTCCAAAAAGTGTCGTTCCCAATCTAATAGTTGTGGCTCCCTCTTCAATGGCAATCTCAAAATCACGACTCATCCCCATCGAGAGTTCTTTTAAAGCAAAATTGTTGGCGATCTCTCGCAATTCCTGGAATATCGGCCGTGTGCGTTCAATTTCTGCATAGTACGGGGCGATTGTCATTAAACCTTCCACCGAAATTTCACTGGAATTTTCAGCATGGGATAGAAGACGCTCGAGTTCGTTTTTATGAATACCTGATTTCTGCGGCTCGTTCGCGATGTTCACTTCGATATAGCATTTAAGAGGTGGTAAATCAGAATTGATTTCATTCTTTTTTTTAGCTTCTAGTCTGTGTTTGTTTATCGAATTAATCAGCGCGATGGAGTCTAAGGAGTGCAGAGTATCGATTTTATTTACAGTTTTCTTTACTTTATTACTTTGTAAATGTCCTAAAAAGTGCCAAATTGGCTGGGTAGGTCGATGCGCTAGTTGTTTTTGTTTGAGTACTAATTCTTGGCTTTTATTTTCTCCGAGATCAGTAATGTGGTTATTCAGAGCCTCAATTACTTTCTCTATTCCATGTCCCTTAGTGACGGCAATAAAGGTAATTTCTTTAGAATTTCTTCCCACGCGTTCACATATCGTTTTAATTTTTGATTGCACTATTTCGATACGATTATGAATTGTTAGTTCCACAGCTTGATACCTAGATTCATCAGCATATATTTGTTATTCAGCTTAAAGTTAATATTAGGTTGTAAGAACAGTTCCCAGCTACTACCAACAAGCCTTTGTTTTCAAGGGAAACGTCGCTAAACCTGTCCAACAATATCTACCAGTTTACACCTATATTGACACCATATTGACACCATGGGGTCGAAGGATCATTCGACTCCTCTTTAGCGATGGGGAGCAGCTGTTTATAAAATCTCTGGGGAAATTGGTTACACTCTGTTCGGAATCGAAAGGACAGGATATGGACTGGGAACAATTAACAATCATCGCTCAGATTGCTACAGGCGCAGCAACTTTGGCCGTTGCTGTATTTTTGGCGAGCCGTTGCACATTCAGCGTAAAGATTCAGAGAGAGACTTTGCCTTTGCGTTCGAAAATAGGCAACAGGACCTAATTTTTTCAGTATTCGGAGACGAATCCACAAGAAAGTTATGGTGGAAGGCTAGTAGCGGCTGGGACTCACTGTCGGACGAGGAGATGAATAGCTTCAGATTCACCTTTCAACAGTTCTATTTGGCCAGTTGGACAACTTGGCGTTTGAGACGTGACGGTGACAGTTTGGATCGTCATCGAGTGCAATGGGGACAAATGCTTGAGAACTCGGGACAGCGCCGCTTTTATGAGGTCTATGGTCGAGACCTGTTACGACGAGACCCGCCCCTGCTAGATTTCGTAGAGGAGATCTACCAAGAGCTTGAGGGGAAATTGGTTACACTCTCAGCATGAGCAAAGAAGAAAAGACGAACGAAGATGAAGAGGAACCTACTCAAGAAAAAGATGAGTTGGGGTTTAATTATTGGGAAACAGTTACTCAAGATGAATTAAAACTTGGAAAGAAGCGGCCGAAAAATCTAAGAAGTTCAGAGGCAAATTTTATTTACGGCATCGGTAGATGAAGGTGACCCGTCATTGGTGGACCAATGACGGGTCACCTTCATCTTAGAGGAGGAGTCACCAATATGTTTGAATTGTCTGTTTTTAACCTGATTATTACGGTAGCAGTTTTCGGGCTCTTGTATTCCGTTTATAAGAAATATGTAGGTAAGTAAAAAAAACCTGATATTACTGGGATTCAGGGGAATGATTAGGTCAGTAATGAGATAGTATTAGGATAATTAGTTGTTTTGGCAATGGGGGCAATATGTTTCAAGAGAAAGAGCCACCAGAGCAGGGCTCCTGGAGCGAAGTATTTTTAATAATTCGTGTTGTATTTGAAGTATTACTCCCGCCTTTGGCGGGCATTTTCGGTTCCCTAATTTTAATTGTAACTTTTTTCGTTTTGTTGTTAAGCGGTTCGATTTACTGTGTGGTACCAATAGGTATATTTGGACTCGGAATCTGGTATTTGATTAGAAGGACTTCGACCGAATATCCAGGGCAAGACAAGGAACTTGAAAACTTCTACAAAAAATTCTGATTAGCTTAAAATGTTCTGTCTGTCTTGACTCAGTCAATTAGAAGTAATAATTGTTCGTCTGGTATCTGAGGACTAGCTTCAACTATTTCATGCATTTCATCAATGAATTCTCCCACCGAGACAAAAGTTTTATACGAAGCGGCGTACCTTATATACCCTAAAGGGTCCAGATTTCTAAGTTTCAGCATTACGATTTCGGCGAGTAGCCGACTATCAATTTCGTTTCCAGAACTCACTATTTGACTTTCCACTTCAACCGCCAGCTCCCTAATCACCTGTTGGCTGGCACCTTTCTTATGCGTGGAACGCAAGAGACTTCTTATTAACTTCTCTCGATCGAATTGTTGGCGTGATCCGTCCTTCTTGTGGACCAGAAACGCGTCACTCATGACCTCTTCAATAGTATTGAATTCAAAGTGGCACTGGATACAGGTTTTTTCTCTAACTATTGAGAAAGAGTCGATAATTATGTCAACTAGTTTATTTTGTTTTGATTTGCAATTAGGGCAATTCATGCTTGACTCCCAACGCCATTGTCCTACCTTTAAAATACAAGGCGAAATGAGAAAAAAAGAGTTCATAATCACAGAGTTTTGCACATACAGTGTATTGTCCTGTGAGTGTTTGAGTTACAGATGCGGAAACAGCAAAGAGCTAACGCTCAGGGACATCTTTGTTGTAGTACGGAACCTCAGTGCTCGATAAATCGGCCATTGGATTTTTGTCTACCGCTTTATCTTCGACTCTGATCCTATTTGAGCTTAAGTTAATTATTGCATCCGTAATTTCAAGAGATGAAATTGTTTCTTCTTCCACGGGAATAATTTCCTTGTCTGAAATAATTGGTGTTGCCAGTGATTTTCGAAGCTCTTCTAGCTTTGGAATAGATGCCAAATCATATTTCTCGAGCTTGCGCGTTCCCTGGTCGAGAGCCATATCAATACTTGTAGCCTCAAAGTTTTCGAAATCAGCAGCCACAATCGTTACATGAATTTCATCTTCAAGATCGTTTCGTAACATAACTCCAGTAAAAACGTCGCATTCAGTAGGATGAGCCCGTTCACCTACTACTTCTTTAATTTTCCGAATTTCATCACGAGTGAGTGGTGGTATTAGTTTGTCAGAGTGTTGATTATTGCTTGCGGGTCCGACGACGTTGATAAGTAATCTTTTTGCGTTAGTAATATCTGTATTTATTAGAGGATTTGCTAAAGCTCTCTGAGCTGCACCAATCGCACGATTATCCCCTGAGGCACTTCCAATTGCGATCACTGCATCTCCGGCATTTTCCATCGTAGACCTAAAGTCTGCTATATCTAGATTCCAAACACCGTTCACAGTGATGATTTCACTCAAGCCTTGAATTGCATCTGACAAAATTTTGTCAGTTAATCGGAATTCATCTTCAATGCCTAAGTTTGGCTGCCCGTCCCCCTCTGGTGAGACTACCGTTGGAAGTAAATCATTTTCTATTACTATTACCGCGTCAACGTTGCGCCGAAAGGCATCCAGTGATTCTTCTGCAACCGCTCTCTTTCGACTGCCTTCCCAGCTGAAGGGCATAGTGACAATGGCAACCGTAAGAACGTGATCCTCACCGATCGTTAAATTATTAGCTATTTCTGCAATTACCGGACCGGCACCTGATCCTGTACCGCCACCCAAGCACGCCGTAATAAAGACAATTTCAGAGCCATCTAGAGCATGACTAATTGAGTCGCGTGCTTCTTCCGCCGCCGCTTTACCTCGCTCAGCTCTGCCACCGGCTCCTTTACCTCGCGTGAGTGTTCTACCCAGATGAATTTCTTGATCGACATCGAGCGCAGCCAAAGCTCGACTATCCGTGTTAGCGATTATGTAGGTTACTCCCGGAACAGGTTCCATACGACCTACAGAATTAGATCCACCACCACCAACTCCGATCACCGTAATTTCAACCATGTTATCAAAATCAGGGATATCTCGGCGGGTTTTATTTGAGCGTATGACCCCATTTTGTACGGCCTGATCTTTAAGCGGAGCTTGTGTAGCTGAATTTTCGTGTTCTAATCTTGAGATATTAGCCTCATGTGCTACCGATAGGGAGTCAGTATCGGAGTTATCGGTTTTTTGGTTGACATTTCTCTGATCTTGTTGCCCTGAAAAATCCCGAATGGGTCTAGGCGTGTAATGAGAGTCATTCGCATTCCTGGATATTATTGAACTGCCTGAACTTATTTCATCCTTACTGTCATTTCCTGCGGCTTTGACAGCCCTCAGAGTTCGAACGTCCTCTAAGTAATTTCTAGTCATACGAATTTCAGACCCAATTTTTCCAAAATTCGGCTTGTTATTTAAGTTATTAATTTCAGTCATTAGTAAAGCTTCCCTTCCTTCTAAGCCATATTCCAATGCAATTTATGCTCCAAATACACCAGCTAGTGCTCGAGCAACACTTGTTCCGAAAGAAAGTGATTCATTAACGGTCTTGATTTGCTCAGGCTCATTTTCTAACCAATTTGAGGCTATCGATAGGACACCAAGAGGAGCCGCGAAACGAGGCGACTTTAGCTCATCGGGGAGATTGTTGATGTAGGGTGGTGTGATTTCGGTCGGGTTCTGTATCAAAATATGAGGACATCCTAAGTCCGCCGCAATCATCTTGGTTAGGTCTTCTATGTGTCTTAACCTAGCCGTTCCCCCAACTAATACTATACCGCCACTCAACTTTGTTAGGGGGATAATTTCTTTATCAATGTACTTAAGAATGGGGGTAATTATATCGGTTTCGACACGAGCTTGAATCACCGCAGCCAGCTTAGATTGAGATTCAAGGTGAGTTTCACCGTTTGTTTTTTTGATAGCTATTGGCTCGGCTTCTCTCACAAGTGAAGGTACACAACTTCCAAAAGAATGTTTGATCGTCTCTGGTTCCTTCGCATTGAATACTTCACGGATATCTTGAGTAACGGATTCGCCACCGCTCAAGAAAGATTTGGACGCGATTATTTTTCCGTCAATGCAGACAGAAACACTGGTAACGCAATGACCGACATCGATCACAGCCACAGCTTCATATTTTTCATCACTAATTAGCGTGGCGTGTGCAGCTGCGGTCGAGAGAGGAATACTCCTCACCGTATTAACTGACGCGCGACGAAGGCATTCTTCGATGACGTTCATAGAATTCTTATGGGCGGCTATTCCGACAGCAGCCACAGTCAAGCTGTCACCCTGATGACCCAAAGGGTCCAGTTTTTTCTCGGGACCTACATAGTAATGAAGCGGTACGTAGTCCAGAAGCTCGTAGCCGATTGGTACAGATGCGTCTAGTGCTGGTATCGCAGCACTGTCGACAGTTTCTTTGTCTTTTAGCGATACTTGACGGTGAGGAGGAATAGTAATGGTGTTTTCAGCGTTTACCTGAGTCGATAAGGCTCCGCTTATTCCAAGGTGTGTGCTTTCAATTACGATATCCGAGTCACAGGCCGGTAGGGTATGTCTAATAGCTTGAACCGCATCAGGAATTGCTTCTTGTATTTTTCCTGCCCTAAAAAGCGTACTCTCAGATATTGCATAGTGCAGAATATTGATTGCCTTACCATCCAACTCACCGACTATGGTGACGATTTTGGATGATTCAGGGGTCGTAATCGCAAAGTATTTGCCTGGCATGATGGCTCTTTAGTCCTTCAATATTTTCTGAACAGCGAGAGATGACGTTGCCCGATTGCTTATCAGGGCCTGATTTTTGAAACGGAGATCTAGTTGAACGGGATTCTTGGGATTTGCTGCATTGATTTGCTCTCTAAATATATTCCAAACAAGCAACTTCTCCTCGATATTGCTGCTATCGCCTAATATAATTACTGACCCATTTTGAAGTTCTACCGATAGCCCTTTACCTCTGCTAAAGATGTATGTCACGTTTTTATTTATTAAATCGTCAGACAGGACGTGTTCTTGGACAAGTTTCAAGGTTAATAACGCATCTCTATTTGGCGAAGTGAGTACGTATTGCGAGGATATTTCTTGGAATTCAATTACAACTGGTTTTTCTTTTGGAGTAAAAGTGGTTAGTATTTTTCCGTGTAGATCGACAGCTACTCGATTTGTGCCCGTGTGCCAGTAGGCATGCGGGATGAATTCTTCAAGGGCGAGTTCGAAGCTGAAAAGATCAGTTCTCGCGACCGTAGCAAGTTTTATGAATTTAAGCTGATTGATGTCTTCTTCGAACTGATTCACAAAAAGAAAGTCAATGATGCTATTCCTTGATCTAAGAAATTGATTGAGTTGGGTCTTTGTCGTGATATCTACTTGCCGTGTATAAGTAATATGCCCGTTGAGCTCTTGCTCAGGCCTGATTATTAAAACAGCCGAAGTTATTAATAGAACCAGGAGTAAGCCTCTCGCACTCGATTGAATTTTCGGGACCGATATTGCGTGGAGGCTCGCATAGCTTTGCGTATCCAGGAATAATTTTTTAGAGAGATAGAGTTTCAAAATTTCTCCTTGGAGCTATCTGGTTAGCTGTTTTGACCAGAGCGGAAATTAGATCTGGGTAATCGAGTCCGAATTCAGAACAAAGTTTTGGGAACATGGATTTGGAGGTAAATCCTGGATGGGTGTTTATTTCAAGGCAACTGATCGTCCCATCGTCACTTAGAAAAAAGTCTACTCGGGCGTAGCCCCGTGCACCGACAGCTCGGAATGCCTGTAGAGAGATAGTTTGTATCTGCTGTTGAAGTTGTTCTTTGATTATGGCGGGGACAATTATTGTCGTTGACTCATCGATGTATTTGCTTGAGTAATCGTAGAATTCATTTGTAGTTTTTATTTCGCCGAGCGGCGTTGCGTTTAGGCCATCTAACTCAATGACTCCGCATTCTAACTCTCTTCCCACCAAGGCTTCTTCTACTACTACTTGTGGACCGTACTCCAGAGCTATCACTAACCCATTTAAGAGTTCCTTTGCATCATTTGTTTTACTTACACCTATCGAAGACCCAGCAGATGCCGGTTTTACGAAGAGAGGATAGGTAAGAGCGGATTCAATTTCATCGATTCTGAGTTTTAATTCTGATGAATTATTAGCTCGATCGATTGTTAAATATTTGGCTTGCGAAATATTATGTGCTGTAAAAAGTGCTTTCATTGTCGCTTTATTCATCCCGGCGGCACTCGCAGACACGTCAGACCCAACGTACGGTTTTCCGAGAAATGACAAAAGGCCTTGGAGAGTGCCGTCTTCACCTGGACTTCCATGGATTATTGGGAAAATCACATCGCATTTTTCTAAACCACTGATAACATCGTGGTTATGAAAGATATTTGGATTCACGTCGGTCCCGAGACTACCCCAGCCTGACTCTTGAATTTTTTCTAATCTGAGCCGTGTTTCCTTCGAGCTTAACCATGCGCCACCCTCGCTCACACCAAAAATGTCTAACTCAATATTCTTAGAGTCATGATGATTAATGATGCTGATCGCAGATGCCACAGAAATGCGATGTTCTGTTGATTTACCGCCGAATATTAGGCCAACGCGTAACAAATTGACGCCCCATAAATTAGGCGTCGCGTCCCTCTGCTGTAAGGATACTTGTGCTCTTTACGATTGTCTAGCTCCGTCAGGGTTATGCATCATCGCCGATAGCTCGGCTCCATACAGCTTTCTGTAGCTCAGGGAGGAGCAACCAAGGTACTCGCGTGACGTCGCCCGCACCGATACTTATAAAAACATCTCCCGGTTCAATCTTTTTGACAGTAGCAGCCACTGCTTGATCAATTGAAGCCACATAGGAAACCTCGATGTTTTCAATAAGATCGGCTAAGTCTCTCGCTGACAGACCATCCACTGGATCTTCTCGTGCGGCGAATGTTTTCAGGAGTAGTAGTGAGTCAACTCCCTCAAAGCAAGATATAAATTCATCTAAGAGATATTTTGTCCTTGAAAAAGTATGAGGTTGAAAGCAAGCAATAATTCGTCGGTTCGGGTATCTATTCTTTGCTGCGCGAATAGTTGCCCTTATTTCTGTAGGGTGGTGAGCATAATCATCGATAACAGATATTGGGTAATTTTCCGTATTTTCTGACCCATCCGGAATTGTAATTTCACCCACTAGTTCGAATCTGCGTCTAGCACCTTTGAATGTGCGAGCTGCCTGAGCAGCTGTCGTGAAATCTACGCCGGCATGCATGCTCCCAGCCAGAGCAGCTAGAAAATTTCCGACGTTATGCTGGCCTACTAGCTTTATAGAAGCCGTACCAAGTTTTTGTTTTTTGAAGAACACGTCAAACTGGGTAACATCTTCTTTGTATTCAATTGACTGGGCATACCAGTCACCCTCGCGCGGGCAAACTGAGTAGGTTTCGATTTGCAAATCGTTACGCGAGGCATTTTTCGCTGTGTTCATGGCGCCCTCGTCATCTGCGCAAACGAGAAGAACTCCACCACTTACTATCTGGGACGTAAATTTATTGAAAGACTCGAAGAATATTTGTTCAGTACCAAAATAATCTAAGTGATCGGGATCTACATTAGTGATTACAGCTATTGAAGGTTTATATGAAAGAAAGGCATCTGCATACTCATCAGCCTCTACAATTGCAGTCTGTCCACGACCATTTAGCACATTTGAGTTGTTCAAGTCGGGTATATTCCCCCCGATTAACGCAATTGGGTCGAGCCCTGCATTCTGTGCCATTAATGTCGCAAGTGAGGAAGTTGTGGTTTTGCCATGCGAACCGGCAACCGCCAGGAGTTGCCGGTCCGAAATTAAGCGATTAACCATTTCAGCTCTTGAAATAATGGGTATTCCTTTTTCTCGAGCCGCCTTTAATTCTGGATTATCAATCTTTGCAGCGGCAGTCGTGACGACTAAATCAGGATGGTCGATATTTTTTTCAGAATGTCCGATATGGATTTTGGCTCCTCTTTTAGTTAGTTTTCTGGTTGAGTCACTATCTATGAGGTCGGAACCAGTTACTTTGTGTCCATTTTGTAGAAGGATTTCACCGATTCCTGAAAGGTGTATTCCTCCGGCTCCGACCAAATGGATATTTGGTGGTAATTCGGGAGAATTTGTTGTAGCGGCTTTCAGAATAATTGAACTAATTTGTTCCGCAGCATATGGCCGACTGACGGCAGATATATTCTCGGTCATGCGGGTAAGTTCAGTGGGCTGCGATATGAGGTGAAGAATTGTTTCACCTAGTTGATCGAGGTTTTGTTCATTTATTACGATCGCAGCTCCCGCAATTCTAAGTACTTCCGCATTTGCAGATTGATCTGAAAATGACCCGGGGATAACGATGCTAGGCAGACTCGCGATCGATGCCTCTCCGATGACTGATGCTCCCCCTCTAAAAATTCCTAGATCTGCCGCAGCCATTAATTCTTCCATTTTTTCGCTGTAGCCAACCACTATATATTTTTTAGAACGCTCCTCCACGAGCACTTGTGTTTCTTTGAGGACTCGGTCGAAGTCATTTTTACCGGTAACATGTATCACGTTCGCGACGTTTAGGACCTCTGGAAGGATACTGATAATTTGATCGTTAATAGTTCGGGAACCAATAGAGCCTCCTGCTATCAAAATAGTAGGATAAATATTGTTGAGGTCAAGTAATGTTTTTGCTGTTTTCCGGATGGATTTTCGCTCACCATTAAATTTTCGCTGAAAAATCGATCGAACGGGATATCCCGTCTCTACGGATTTGGTGGAGTCGAGGTAATCCAAAGATTTTCTGTTCGAGCAAAGAATGAGACTAGCATCTTTTGAGATGAATTTAACTGCCCAACCTGGCATCACGTCTGGTAGGAATAAAATAATTGGAATACCTAGTTTTGCTGCAGCCCTACATATTGGAGCCGATGCATACCCTCCAGTAGCGAATATTACGTCTATTGATTCTTCGCGAAGATGACGCAAGGCAGACTGTGTTCCTTTCCAAAGCATATATATTCCTTTTATGAAGCGATATGGAGATTTGGTTCTAATTGCGGCGGATTCGATTGGAATAAAATTAATCTCTGCGTCCGCTGTGATTTTTGCTTCCGCTCCATTAATAGAACCGAAGTATGTAAAATGTAGATCAGCTTCAGTATTGAATTGATCCAGTCTTTCTTTTACAGCAAGTGCTGGGTACACGTGTCCACCAGTTCCTCCACCCGCCAAGCCTATTCGAATAATACTTGCGGGGTCATTGAGTTTTGTACCCTCCGCTAGATTTGCCAGTACGGAAGATTCGTCTATTTCGAATAGGGGAGGCTTCATGCTCGGATCGAGGTCTTTTTTTACCATTATGCGATAATTCTTTTCTCATTTGAATTGTTCGATTTTTGGAGCACAGTGTACCTGCTGATCGACATTAGAATACCGATTGCCGTTAATATAGATATCAGCGACGAGCCTCCGTAGGATATTAGCGGTAATGGGACACCTGTTAACGGTATCAGGTTCGTTGCGCCCGCTATGTTTATTCCGCTCTGGATAGCGATCCAGCAGCAAATTCCCGTCGCCACAAGAGAGCCAAACATATCGGGTGCATTTTTTACTAGGAGCCAGCCTCGCCACAGTAAAGCGGAGAGTAGCAATATTACTATCATGCTTCCGACAAAGCCCGTTTCCTCTCCGATTACCGCAATGATGCCGTCAGTTTTTGCGGCTGGAAGATAATAAAATTTCTGACGAGAGAGACCTAAGCCTTGACCAATTAGTCCTCCAGATCCAAAGGCATTTGCAAGTTGTATGGTGTGATAACCGATTCCTTGAGGGTCAGATTCGGACGAAATAAAGGCCAGTATTCGTTGCCACCGATAGGGTGCGCTCAGAATTAATAAACCGGTGACAATTGCGCCAGATATCGCCAGTAGCAAAATATGAATAATTTTCGTGGTATTGGCGGTGAAAAACATGCAACCAATAATCGACGCCAGAATAAAAGCTGTACCTATATCAGGTTGAGGTATGATTAGCCCGAGTATAATTCCCACAATCAGTATGAACGGGATTATTCCAGTTTCTATGCTGCGAATAGTATTTCCCTTGGCTGTCAGCCATGCTGCCAGATAAATAATTGCGGCGAGTTTAGCGAACTCCGAGGGTTGAATTGTTGGTAGAAACGGTAGGTTTAACCAAGATCTTGCGCCGTTGACCTCGATTCCTAAAGCCGGCACAAATAGGAGTGAGAGGAGCAGGAGTGCTAGGCCGACTGCCAGGGGGCTCCATCTCGCAAGATGACGGTAATCCAGTGACTGGAAGATTAACAAAAACACAAAACCGATTACTAGCATCATCGCATGTCTTCGACCGAATCCAGAAAGCGAGTTCAAGTCAGAATCTAGAGTTGCCGTCGAGGTGATTGCAATGAGTCCGATTATTGTTAGAAGACTAGTAATGCAAAACAGAAGATAATCGGGAGAGTGCCTTGTCATCTGGCGAGCAGTAGACTCAGGGTAGGGAACAGACTTTTTTCGAATTCTAAATAAAGTTTCAGTCATGGGCATATGATCGACTCACGAGCTAGATCATTGACAAGTTTTTTGAACTCGCTACCTCGTTCTTCAAAGGTGTTGTACTGATCAAAAGATGTGCCTCCGGGCGACAAAAGAATGCAGTCCCCCGACACACCTAATTCCACCGCTAATTTAAAGGCGTCACCAAGGAGTTCACGGTGATGTACTTTGACTTCGGGCAAAATGATTCTGTTTTTAAAAATGTGACGCGCCTCACCGAATGTAATGACGGCTCGACATTTCTGAGTAATTTCTGGTAATAAGTTATCAAAAGGGAGTTTTTTATCCCTGCCCCCCATAAGCAGAATCGTGGGTGTGTCAATTGATTTTAGACCGACCAGTGTTCTGTCTGGGGTGGTGGCAATTGAGTCATTAATAAAAGCGATATTATTAACTTTTGCTATTTTTTCTAGTCGATGCTCGACTCCCGAGAACCCTAGGAGTGCCTCAGAAATATGTTCAATATCAATGCCGAGTAAGATGCTAATTGCGGCGGCACAAGCCACATTTTCGACATTGTGTAAACCAGGTATTTTTAATTCTTTGATATCACATATTGTGATTTCTTCTGCTCTCTGATTGGTGTACTTTAAGAATCTGGATGATAGAGAAACTTTTGGGACTGTGGCTGGGGTCGTATTAGTCTGTGTAGAGACTTCTATAATTTGGCTCTTTGCTTCGGCCACGAATTCGCGGACAATTGAATTATCTACCTGTGCGACAAACATGTCTTCGGGCTTCTGCCATCGGATAATGTTTCTTTTTAAATTGATGTAGTCTCCCCATGAGAATTGATCTAGATGATTTTGGGTAACATTTGTGACACATGCTATCTCAGGAGATCTTGTCACACGGAGTAGTTGGGTGTGCGACATTTCGACAATAACTTTCGTTGCTGGGTGTATGTTCTCTAGTTGAGTAAGTAATCCTTTTCCTATATTTCCCCCGACAATAAAGTCTTCATTTGCAATTTCAAGTATTGCGGTGACTAACGCAGTAGTAGTTGTTTTTCCAGAAGAACCCGTAATGCCTACGATTGGCGCGGGGCATCGAGACATGAAAAGCTCAAGCATAGAGGAGACTCTAATATTCAGATTATTTGCTTCAATGATAATCGGATTATTTTGAGGTATTCCCTGTGAGACAAAAATACTTTCATACTTGCCAATGTCTTGCATGAGAGTTTCTGCAGTTGCATATCCAACATGAGCAATTGGAAACTGATATTTTATTTTCTGGATTAATGGCTCAATTTCGTAAAAAGTCTTTTTGTCTGAAAGCGTAACGATTGCTCCTTCTGTTACTAAGAATTCTGCAAGATCTGTACCTTCAATACCTAGTCCGACTATGGCGACCTCTTTGTCCTTGTAAGATGAAGGCAAGCGTGAATTCAATATATGTCCCTTCAACTTGTAAGTGCTAGAGCAATGCCCACCAGCGCACCGGCTATTCCAAATAAATAAAGTCTCATAACCACCTGGGGCTCGCTCCATCCTGAGAGCTCAAGATGGTGATGGAATGGAGTTTTTCGAAATATTCGTTTTCCCTTAGTAATTTTGAAGTAGCCAACTTGGATTACATCCGAAGTCGCTTCTATGACGAAGACAATTCCAATTATAGGTAGAAGAAGCCAGTGTCCAGTCATCAGAGCGACTGTCCCCAGTGCCGCCCCAAGCGGGAGTGCGCCTGTATCACCCATAAATACCAGTGCAGGATGAGCGTTGTACCAGAGAAAACCTAGCAAGGCACCAGCCACTGTAAAGCAAAAAATAGATAGGAATAATTGTCCCTGTGAGTAGGCGATTATCCCATAGGCACCAAAGGAAAACAAGGCTGTCCCTCCCAACAAGCCATCTAACCCGTCAGTTATTGAGACTGCGGTGGTCGTACTGAAGACAGTTAGAAATGCAACAGCTAAATAAAAGTACCCAATAGAATACTTTCCAAGCCAAGGGATAAATACGCTCTCTGCTTCGAGTAGGTAGAACATGCAGGTAGAAACTCCTGCCGAAATAGCGCTCAGAAATAAGAACTTAAAACGCCAGGAGAGGCTTGAATTAGGTCTATTTACTAGAGTTCCGAGATCGTCCCAAATACCGACGACCAAGGTTATAGAGACTACCGCTAATGGAAGAATCATTGATTGGCGCTCAAACGAAAAAAAACTGTCTTCAAACTCAAATAGATTAGTGAAAATTGTCACTAAAACCACAGTGAGCCAGATGAATAACCCACCCATGGTCGGGGTTCCCACTTTACTAGCATGGCGGTCAGGTAAGTCTGCTGAAATAGCTTTTCTGAATTTATATCGCTTTAGGAATTGAACGCTTGGACCACCTAAGATCAACGCAACCACGAATGCCACACCGCCGGATAACAGTACCCCAGTCATTCTGGCTTCCCAGCTTGCTCGATGACCACACCATAATCGGATATTATCTGGGGAATAAAATTATTTAACTTAAAAGCTTGGGATCCTTTAATCAGTATCGTACTTTTTGCTCTCAAAGCTTTAACTATATAGTCAATTGCCTCATCATTTGAATGCGCGACATCGACCTTTTTTATGCCGTTTTTTGCTGCAGCAGCTGCCATTATCGTGGCTGCACTCCCCAAAGTAACTAAATGATCTAGGGAGTCAGCTGCAAGCTTCCCAGCCAACTCATGCTCCGAATCTGAGAGCTCGCCCAATTCAAGCATGTCAGCTAAAAGCGCCACACGATAGCCTTGAGTTTTTTTCATTACTTGTAATATTGCCGCGAGGGACTTCGGTTGGGAGTTATATGTGTCGTCTAGGAG
>JAPYRK010000004.1:0-94103 GCA_029941115.1 Dehalococcoidia bacterium
AGCCACCACTCCTGACTGCCGGACATCAGGCTTACTATCAGGCCGGGCTACAGACTTTTGGTGGCTTGATCACTGCCCTGTATGCTGCAAAGACAAGTGGTCAGGGAGATATTCTTGATCTATCCATTCAAGAGATTCAAGCTGCCACCCTTGAGGGGGCAGGGCCGGTCGCTCTATGGTTTGGTGGCGAGGGTGTACGAAGCGGAAATTCTGCCCGAGCAATGTGGGGTATTCATGAAGCAGCTGACGGTTGGATCGGTGTAGCCTCAATGCCACGGCAGACAAACTCAGTATTAGACGCGATGGGGCATGAAGATCTTAAAACCGACCCAATTTTTGCCAAAGGCGGGTGGTCAATCGAAGCGAACGAGCTTCTTAGCCACCTTATCCCCGCATTTACAATCCAACATACCGCCAAAGATATATTCGAGATTGCTTCTAACTACAGAGCTCCGTTTTCAGTTATCCCAACCCCTGCAGAATTATTGAAATGGCCGCACTACGAGGAAATTGATTTCTGGCAGTCAGTAGACCACCCGATCTTCGGCAACTATTTGGTCCCATCTGGTCCCATTCAATTCGGAGATAGCTATCGCGGGGAGCCTACTGCAGCGCCGCTCATCGGTCAACACACTTCTGAAATTTTAGAAGAAATCTCAAAAGACATTTCCTCTAGTCCACCCTCTAATAATTCAACAGATCCTTCGAAATTACCCTTTGAGGGGCTTCGTGCGATAGATATGACACAGGTATGGGCGGGGCCATATGGTGGGCGCTTCCTTGCTGACATGGGTGCCGACGTGATTAAAATTGAAGGACCTTCGTTTCCAGATCCGATCCGCACTATGGTCGGTACGACAACGTCTCCTGAAATCGATCTTTCCACTTATTTTAACGAATACAATCGAGGGAAACGTAGCCTAATTCTTGACATCAAACAGTCCGAAGGCATGAAAGCGCTTAAGAAACTGATCGAGACAGCAGACATATTTATAGAAAATTGGTCTTCTGGTGTAGCTGATAAGAACAGCTTAAGTTATCAAGATTTGAAGCAACTTAATCCCAAGATTATCTATGTATCAATGCCCGGATTCGGTCATAAAGGATCTGATGCCGAACGGGTTGGCTTTGGCCCTACCATCGAGCAAATGGGAGGGTTAGTTGCGCTGCAAGGCTATACAGGCGGGCCGCCTCATAAGTCTGGTATATCTTATGGAGACCCGATCGCAGGTGCTACCTGCGGGGCTGCGGTAGCCATGGCACTCGTGAACCGAGCAACAACTGGTGAGGGAAGCTACTGTTTGATTCCACAACGGGATGGAATCACCGGATTAATTGGTGAGTTTATTGTAGCCGAGCAGTTAGGAACCCCACTCCCTGTTCGATCCGGCGCTCAGCATCCTACATTCGCACCACACGGCATATTTGAGTGCCGGCCTAGTGATGACATGAGACCCGTTCTCGGACCAGATCGAGAACCTACAGGATACGTAAATGATATGTGGCTTGCGCTCTCATGTCGGACGGATCAGGAATGGCAAGCTTTCGCAGAGGCTACAAAGATTGATGGCTTGGAAAGCTGTGACTATACCAGCCAAACCGGGAGAAAAATACATGAAGACACAATCAATCAAATAATCGCTAATTGGGCAAAAACGCAAGACGCTACAGGCATCGCCCTCACCCTCCAAAATATTGGCGTCGACGCCTCACCGGTGCTTACTCCTCTACAAATTAGTAAAGACCCACATTTACTCTCCCGGGACATGTTCATCTCGGTAAATCACGATATCGCTGGAAACCATCTTACGGCGAGGCCTTCCTGGCGTTTCAAGCGGCGATCTCAGGTCCCTACCCGCTCAGGGCCCGTGTTCGGTGGCGATAGCGAAGCAATATTAAGTGAACTTGGCTACACAGCTGATGATATTGCTTCCTTACGCAAAGATTTGGTGACGACAAATTCAATCATTAGTGATGGCTAGTCAGGTCTAACTAATGACTCAAAATCGAGTAATTGTGATTGGTGCCGGCAATGCGGCGTTATGCGCGGCTATCTCGGCACAAGAACAAGGTGCAACCGTGACCGTTATTGAGAAGGCGTCTTATCAAGAAAGAGGTGGCAATACATTCTTTACAGGAGGTGGATTCCGATATCCCTATGATGGTCTTTCCGATATTCAACAATTAATTCCAGACTTATCTGCAGAAGAAATTAGAAAAATTAACGTTGGTACCTACCCTCGCAAGAGCATGTCTGACGACCTGCTACGAGTAAGTGAAGGTCTAGCAGACGAACAGATGGTCGTGACACTTGTAGAAAATGCCTTTGACACGGTGAAATGGATGCGTGATTATGCGTCTGTCCGCTGGGTACTTATGTATGGCAGACAAGCATATGAAGTCGACGGCATCCTGAAGTTTTGGGGTGGAATGATAACTGAGGCAGTTGGCGGAGGTGAAGGACTCTCTGACTCGTTATTCAGTACCGCGGAACGGCTCGGCATCAACGTTGAGTATGGGTCAAAAATGATAAAGCTCCTTACTCACTCTACTGGAGCTATTTCAGGCATTGAAGTAAAAAATCAAGATGGTTTTAAAGCGATGGAATGTGAATCGGTTGTGTTGGCCGCTGGCGGTTTTCAAGCTAATGTTGAAATGCGCACTCGGTACCTCGGACCGGGCTGGGAATTTGCTAAAGTCAGAGGATCTCGCCACAACACGGGTGAGGTAATTCGTTCTGCTTTAGACATAGGTGCGCAGCCTTACGGACATTGGTCATCTGCGCACGCAGTCGCTTGGGATCTGAATGCGCCAGCAACTGGGAATCGACGAATCGGGGATCTATATCAGAAGCACTCATACCCACTCGGCGTAATCGTAAATACCAACGGCGAACGCTTTGTAGACGAGGGTGCCGACATGCGAAATTACACCTATGCCAAATACGGTCGTGAGATTCTTAAGCAGCCCTATGGTGCCGCCTTTCAGCTATTCGATCAGCAAACGGTCCATCGACTGCGAGATGAATATCGAATAAAAGAAGTTTCTAAGGCTGAAGCCGATTCGATCGAAGAACTGGCCACCGATCTTGGAATTAATCCGCATCAACTAAAACTTACGATTGATGAGTTCAATGCGGCTTGCCAGGGCGGAGATTATGACCCCGCGGTGAGGGACAATGTGGCAACTCAAGGTATATCACCCCCTAAATCGAATTGGGCACTTCCACTAAATCAACCGCCATACGTAGGTTTCGCGGTGACTTGCGGGATCACATTTACATTTGGTGGATTGCGATCAATTGCAAATACCGGACAGGTCTTAGATACCGAAAATATTCCAATCCCAGGTCTTTACGCGGCCGGTGAACTCTTAGGGGGACTTTTTTATCACAACTATGCTGGCGGAACAGGGTTGATGGCCGGATCGGTGTTTGGCAGAATAGCGGGCGCTTCAGCCGCAAAGTCGTCAGTCGACTAATTACTTAGCGCTATGTCGATGTAATGCGCGAGTTCAGCTTCATTCGTGATGCCTTCTAGACCAACAATGACCGTTCCGCCACTACCAATCACGAATACCCAAGGCTCAGTTTTTAAATTCCAGTCAGTCATAATATCTACAAGTTGAAAACCAGCTCCCGATTCTAGAGTGGCGATGTCGTAGGGTTCGATGTGAATAAACGTTACCAATTCACCATAACGTAGGAAATTAGGATTAACCGCTTCCTCTAGAACCGGACCACAGAGCTTCGACTGACAAAACGCTGGTGTGATAAATGAAATCACGATTGGTTGCGACCCAGACAATGCGTCGGCAATGGTGATGTTGTGCATCCCTGGATTGGGGGGGGTCGCTGATGAAAGTTTTTCAATGGGAACTAAATCACTCACGATTTGTTGCTCAGACTCAGGAATTGAAGACCCAGAAGATGAAATCAGGCTTTCATCCTGTACCAAAAAAGTGAGGAGAAATGGTTCAATATTCTCTGTTCCATTACTCAACCTGAACTTCGCACCCCAGGCACCACCGACTGGAAAATTCACCAGGCCCGCATATACAGAAACAGCAGGATCCTCATGAATATGATTGCTTCCATCCCGGTGTATATGAATTTTCTCGTTACGCCCAATGGATACTCGTTCTAAATTAACTACACTAAATTGACTCCCCGTCGTACCAGGTTCTCCTGTGCCAGTCAGTTGAAATAGTTCGACAATTCCTTGAAGGTCATGTCGAAAAGCAGAAACGTTATCGATCTTACTTGTAAACGCAAAGCTCACCCGCGATTGCCCAAGCCCCGGCGGAGAACCTGCTCGTCGCGGGATAATTCCAGCTTCCTCCCAGCCGCGGGTTACAGACTCTGACGAGAAATCTATGTCTCGTCCTGTTTCTCCGCCCCCACTGCAAGCCAGAATTAATGCGAGGGTACTTAACAAGATTAATCTATTAAATTTAATCACATTTGCCCTCGGCATTTCGTTCTAGCTAAGTTTGAGCTTCAGTCATCCACATCTTTGCGTGCCTGTTCCTCAAGGTAATGATCTAAAGCACGTTGCACGTTGGGTCGTCTTTTTACTTCTGGTTTACTTAGAGCATATCCAGGATCTTTTTCAGCATTAGCGGACAAGCTGTAGTGCGCATATGACCCTTGTATATGTGCGGTGAATCCTTGAATATCAAGTGCCTGATTCACTGCCATCTTCATCATGCGAAGCTTGAAAGGATCGTTCTCACTGACCCGTTGTGCGTACGCAAGAGTTTCAGATCTCAGATCTTTCAAAGGATATATTCGATTTACCAGACCCGCATCCTTAGCCTCCTGTGCATCGACGAATCTACTTTCAAACAAGATCTCCTTGGCCTTACGGTGGTGGATATCCCACGGCACCGAGAAATATTGAAAATTCGACGGAAGGAAGAGCGCATTCTCAGACGCAAAAATAACGTCAGCACAAGAGGCCACTGCCCAGGCAGCGAATATACAATATCCCTGAACGGCTGCTATAAGAGGCTTCTCCAAACTACGCCAGCGAAGCCCTCGTTCTACATCGAAATCCCAAGATCGTCGATACGTCCCACGAATTCCATCCTCGGTCGGGTTGATCTGTTCAGCTTCCTCTCGCTGCGGAGAACCTAGATCGTGCCCTCCAGAAAAATGATCACCCGCTCCAAACAACGTAATTACTCTGACATTCCTATCCTTAACCGCTTCCTTGAAAGCAGCATCAAGATCTGACATCAAAAAATCACTTAACGCATTGCGATATCTCACTCGGTCCAACGTAATGATGGCTATAGGTCCATCGATCTCGTACTCTACGTTATCAAATTTTGACATGGTAAATCCTTTCCCTACTTTTCAAGCACCCGGAGGTGGTCCCTCACCTGTAATCCCCATTTCAACAAGTCGTCCAAATGTCTCTTCACTCATACCCACAAAGTCTCTTAATATTTCCCAACTATGTTCACCGTGACATGGTGCCGCACTTATAGCTGTCACCTTGCGACCATCAAATTGAATTGGCAAGGTTGCCTGATTAGCATGCCCAGCCTCAGGATGGTCAATAGATTGGAGCAGACCACGCGATATAAGATGACTATCAAAGCTCACCTCCAGAGTATTGCGAACAAGTGCCGCCGGTATTTGATTGCTCTGGAGGTCTCTAACGAGTTTGTTTATCTCGGACGTCCGACAAAATTTCGTCATAATAAGATCAAGTTCTAGTTCGTGCACCTTGCGTCCTTCCAATGTTTCAAACTTGGATAAATCGATAGCTCCAGTATGCGCCAATATGAGTTCACTAAGTCTCTTCCACTCGGACTCTGTTTCGCAGCTAATAGCAATAAAGGCTTCTCGTGAATCATTCTCATTCTGACTCTGGTAAATATCATGGGGGGCCCAAGTTCGATGCTTATTGCCTAGAGGGCCTGGTATTTCACTTGTCCAAAGGGTTTCAGAGAGTGCTTCGCCGACAAATGTTATATTCGCTTCCATCATCGATAGATCAATAAACTGACCCTCGCCCGTAATCTCTTTGTGATAAAGCGCAGCGGTGATAGCGGTCGCAGCATTAAGTCCCGCGACCGCATCAGGATACATCTGACCCGAATTTAAAGGTACCCCGTCGTCATAGCCTAAAAGGCTTGACATTCCAGAGCTTGGTTCAATCGTGCCACCGATACCGGGTACATTCTCCCAAGGTCCAGTGTGACCATACGCAGAGAGAGAGCATAGAATTATATCTGGCTTAATTTCCTTCAAAGAATCGTACCCAACCCCAAAATTATTCATGACCCGAGGCGAGAAATTCTCAGCTACAAAGTCGGCCTCGCTAACGAGTTTTCGGAAGGCCGCCAATCCTTCCAAATCAGACAGGTCAAGTGTCACGCACCGTTTACCCAGATTAACCGAGTTGTAAAGAGGTCCACAATTCCACGGGTGCACTGCGGTTTCCCTATCACGTAGCATGACTGGAATTTTACCTTCGTAGCCTCCACGCCATCCATCCGGTCGCCTCCGTACCTCGACCTGAATAACATCAGCCCCCAGCATCGCAAGGAGCATCGTACAATAAGTTCCAGCCCAAGCCTGCGTCAAAACCACTCCTGTTAGGCCAGCAAGTGGCCCCTCGGAGCTCGGAACTTGATCTGTCTCATGTGAATTGATAGCCCTTGATTCAACTGAATTTTCGAAAACTCTGGAACCAGGGACGAACTCCGCGGTGTTCTCCCCAATTCTCGGTGCCAATTTTCGAGTAGTTATTGGAGTAGCTGACATTTTTGCAGCTGGGCCTGGAAATATTCTGCCAGCATCTAGACTCCCAACTTGTTGCCAAAAATTTCTTCCTCGAAGATGTTCATTTTCAACCAATTCCTGCATATTAAGCACCGGGCCGGCAACAACTCGTCTCAAAGCTAGCTCATTAAATAAATCGTACTTCCGCCAAGAAGACATAGCCTGAATCACTCGATCCATATACTCCGCTTTGCGCTCGCGGCGATTCAATTGACTCTCCCACTTGGGATCCTCCGCCAGGTCAGTTAAGCCCAGTAAAGTCATGGCGTCTCGCCAAAAGTGGGCCCTAGAGAGCGTTAATGCAAAGTAACCATCTGCTATCGGAACCGGTCCGCCAGACAAATCATTCGCTAAGCTCTGATGGACCGGATCGCCACTATACTGACTCTGTAGAAATCCCGGAGAAAGTGCTGATACAGCTGCATCTAACTCAGAAATATCGAGCAGAACGCCCTCACCAGTCAATTTTCTATTGCGAAGTGCGCTGATTACACCCAGTGTTGCAAACGTTCCGGCACCATAACTGGCCTGCCACCCGCTCGGTTTCAAGGGCGATTGACCCAAGGTGCCATTAATCGAGGCCCACCCAGACCTTGCCGCACTAGTCAGGTCATTTCCAGGTACAGACGATAAGTCCCCCACTAAGCCATGCGGACTAATGCAGACCCTAACTTGTCTTGAAGAATGTGATCCAGACAGCATCTCCGCAAATCTAGAGTCCTGTTCAGGAAGAATTACAATATCAGATTTCTTGACGTGATTTAGAGCTTGGGATTGCGAATACTCATCAGTTGGGTCGCACAGCATCGATCTCTTATTAGCGAGGAACCATTCCTCAAGAACTCCGGTACCCTCAGTAGTCCGTGGATTAAAACTTCTTACCACGTGACCGCTTGGTTCTTCGATCATGGTTACGTCGGCACCATAATCAGCAAGTAGCCGAGAACACCAAGCACCAGAAACAGAATTAGAAAGGTCGGTGGCTATAATTCCTGCTAGTGGGCCTAGCGGCAAGATCACTCGCGAGCTCCTACTCCAAAAATAGTAGTGTGGCGTTGCCGAATTACCTCGTTACCAAGTGAATTAAAAGTTGAGCAGTCTACGACTCCGTACGAATGCCCCTTTCGTTCGTAAGCCTCTATAAAAGTTCCGGTGGTGACAATATTTTCACCCGCTTGAATTTTCCCGAAAAATTGTATCCGACTCTTCGCATGTATGGCTGGCGAGTAGTCGTAAGAATGATGCAAAAATCTTATAGGTCGCGCGCATATCCAGCCTGGGTGTGCAATCGGTTTCGTACCAATAAAGAGTTCATCTTCACTCCTTTGTTTATCAGTCCCGTACGCAACTGCATCTAACACAGCTAATGAGCTCCCAAGTGGCAAAAGAGTTTGGCCAATAGGGGCCGTAGAGAGAGTGAGAGTCGGTAATTCAGTCTGAGTCACTTCTCCCTTCGACATTCTTGTCTCGACAATCTCATCCAACCAGGGGGCCTTCCCAGTTCCAATCTCACCTTGCAGTCTATTATCTTCATCGAGCCCCCTTATCTTCAAAGAAAATTCTTCCTCCGCAGTTGGCTCAAGCGAAATCACTAGTTTCTCTCCAGGGTATGTAGGTCGGCGGAACGATATCGACGCCCATCCATTCTCTAGCCAACCGGTACCCAATGTATCTAAAATAAGAGGTGTCGCCCATCCGAATACTGTCGCACCTCCAACTAGAGCACCTCTAAATCCATAGCTGGCTGCACCAGCTGTGGAATGAATGGGATTTGCGATATCAGGTGAGTCCGGCCCATCCAAGAACGCCAATATCTTATCAGAATATAATTGTGAGCTCATAAGTCTCCCCGCCTAACAGCTCTGCTATTAAATCCTAACAGCAATGCATATCGAAATACTCTACTAATAACGAATTCAGAAATTATGATCCTGTCAGAAGGTCGGCTCAGAAAAAAAAGGTGCCCCGGGGATACGTACAGTATCACCAGTCTGCGTCTTCATCTCTGACCAAATACCTCGCTCGTTTAGTTGTTCACACGAAAACAACTCGTCAATTGTGCGAATTAACGAAAAAGTAAGATGCAATTCTTCTGCACGCAAAAACCACTCCATAGCGCTCAGTTGTTTGAATGGCGGCACAAACAGATTCACAAATTCCTCATAATTGTTCTTACGTCCCTCTGCAGTCTGAAATTTTTCACTCTTTAGTCGAGGTTCATTAATCAAATCTGCAAGTCCATCCATTCGCATACTTGCCGTCGCTCCAGGCGCACAATATACATATCCATCAAGTGTGGGGACGACCCGAAGTCCTTCTTTGACCTCAGGTTCACGTCTTGCGATCTCACCTCGATGCACGTAGGAAGCTGACTGGGTAAAACTATGAATCGCTAGAGCCTCGACAATAGATAAATCAATTCGACGCACTTGCTTATCGAGACGATAAGCCCGTACCGATGCGATCACCGCGCTCGAGGCAGCAAGACCTCCGCTCATCTCTGCCGTATAGGGAGGTAACTGCTGAGGTGCTTGATGATGTTCCCCCGTGAGGTAGAGCAGTGAACTGGCGGCCTGAAGAATTAAATCTGAATGAGCTCGATTCGAGAGTGACTGGTCCAGACCAAACGAAGTCAGGGAGATGAGGGAACAGCCCACTTTCAAAGAATCAAATACACTCGCGGGTAACTCAAATTGATGAAGATTACGTTCAGAAAAATCTCCGATTACGACATCGAAATTCTCTGAATTAATAGATATGTCAAAATTATTTGAATCAACAACTCGTTTGTTCTTGTCCAGAAATAAAGATGCTCCGCCTCTACCACCGCCCCATCGCGATTCCATTTCAGCGAGTGAGTCATAGCCACTGGGAATTACTTTGGTGACGTCCCAACCGACGCTAGTCAACACTTGAGTCGCGTAACCGGTTGCGATCCCAGAGCCAATCTCCAGTATTCTCCTAGGCATCGTGGTCTATCCCGTCATCTACACTGAATCTACGTACTGACACGTTCGTCTCGATTCTGGTTAATTCCCTCCGATCAATTCGAGTCTGCTGTTCAGTCTCCTGCAGAGAGTCTCTTTCAATCGCCGGAGTGCCGGATCCAATGATATCTGCATCCTCAAGTTGTCGAATTTTCTCTGGTGCCAAGTTAAGAAGAGTGTTCAAGATGCCATGATTATCTGCACCAACATCGCGAGCAGGAATCGGTTGTAAGTTTGTCCCGCCACCCCAAATTGTGCTTTTCGTTGGATATCGTTCGCCACCCGATCCCATTGAGGTGAAATAATTTCTAAACTGTAACTTAGGATCGGTAAAATGATCTGCGACATCAAATACTAAATGTGAATCTATGTTCGCAGACTGTAATCGAAACACTAAATCGTCACCGAGCATCTCTTGTGTCGCGTCGCTGATAGCTTCATTCGAGTAATTTGAATTGGGTGAAAAACCAAGAATATCAAGGCAATCCGGAACTTGCTCCACACTAACTGCTATTGCGATCCAGCGATCAAGTCCAGATAACGGAAAAACTCCGTGAATGGCATAGCGCCTATCAGTATTACCAGATCGTGTAGGAAAATTTCCACCAACAGCTCTCTCCGCAATAACTGGACCTAGCATCGACACAGAGGTTTCGTATAGAGATACGTCAAGATGTGACCCAACGCCAGTGTCATCTCGTCGCTCGAGTGCAGCAAGTACCGCAACCAGTGCATGTGCTCCACAATTGTCATCAGCATAAACTATCGTGCCTGGGCGGCCTGGCCAGTCTTCCGGTTCGCCGATGAGTTGATAGTTGCCGGCGATCGCCTCTGCTCCCGGGCCGAAAAGAGGTTTATCACTCCAGGCACCTGTTGATCCAAATCCAGTAATTGAAAGATAAATTATCTCCGGTTTCATCCGTCGAATTGATTCGTACTCAATACCGAATTTACGCATTACGCGGGGTGTAAAGTTGTGAGCGACAATATCGACTTCCCGAGCAAGTTGCCTAAATAAATCAGCGGCTCCCGGTTTACCCAAATTCAGTCCTAGGCGTTGCTTATCTCGCAAGAGATCGTGTTCAAGATAGTTCGCACGTGCGCGTTCGGGACTCTCAACTCGAATTATTTCAGCCCCTAAAGCAGCTAGATGGAAGGTGGCCATCGGCAACGCCACTGCCTGCTCCATTGCGAGGACTCTAATCCCTTCTAACGGCTTCCCTAGTACATCCATCGCATTATTGCTGTCCATAATCTTTAAAATAGCGCGATCGGGTTTACCGGTGATCCCGTGCCACCACGGATTACGAGCGGTGAAATAACAAGCATGAATTCATATCGTCCGGTTAACTTGCACGTCGAGGATAATTCATCAAAGTTCGCATTATCTAATAGCGGCAAGCCCATATAAGGAATCACGACCTCATGTATAGGTATACGGGCTGGGTAATCAAAGTGCTTGTGCCCAGCCTCTTGCAAATCCCAGCCCAGCAATGACGCGTCGTTATCATAGAGATATTCAATCACTGAGGGACCATTTCCTGGAGTTGCAGGAGGGTGCGAAAATTCAAAATTTTCGTTAGCCCGCCAAAATGCATCGTAACCTGATCTGACCAATACCGCGTCACCGGGTCTGGGTTGAATTCCCACTGATTCAGCCCAGTCCTCCAAGTGCCATCCTTCGATCGGTTCATCTGGCGATACATATTCCTGTGAACGCATTACCGGAATATCGTATAACACACCCCTCGTCACGATTCCATCTTTCCAGTAATCAACCGAGTTTGTTAAGGCGCCTGCATCCGTGACTAGATTAGGATCGCGGTCGTTGTACAGTCGTCCACCAGCGGAACTGTCTGCCGTAAAAATGTGACACAATGCATCTATGTGGGTGTTCACATAACCATGAAAAGCAACTCCAATATAGTCGCCCGAGCTGCCAGAACCCACCATCATTCGATGATCTGCGGGACGAGGGTTCCGTTGCTGGTTACCGACAACCTGCTCCGTCGCAATAGGATTAGCGCATGAAACGCTCAGCCCCTCCTTAATAAGCGATGCCGCATACTTCACCTGGTCATCAGTAATATGATTTAACGTACCCAATTGATCATCGGCACCCCACCGGCCCCAGTTACTAAATCTTGTTTTGTACGAGTCGTATTCCTCAACGCTCGTCGGTGTTCTATCTTGTAAACCCATAGTGTTCTCCTCACAAATCTTATCGAGAGAAGTCTAGTTCATTGAAGAACTATCAGTCAGCATCATTTACCGAAAAGAAATTCATGGTTCGTAAAGTTAAGCGACATCAGTTTATTTAGCCCCGATTGAGACGCCTCTATCAACCACTGTGGATATCCCATAGACACTTGATGTTCTAAAAATTCATCCTCATCATCTATCGACACATCTCCGGTTTGAAGTTGGATTAGATCAAGATCAAGATCGATCCAGTCAACTACGTATCCGACTTCATCGACCGCGTGGCGCATATGAGCTGGTGTCGACACGTTGGCGTAAGCAATCATTTGGCGCCGGCCGATAGGGATTTCAGGAATCAGGAGATTAAACCATTGTTGCTCAAAAAAATATCCCGTGGTGTTCGATCTCGCCTCTAGCGTTCCACGATATGACTGAATCAGGGAATCCTGCTTGATAAGGCATTTCCACACACGACCTAGCTCTTCGTCAATAATGTTCTCAATAAGTTCCGCTGAGTACTCATAATGAAAAGAGCCGTCGTATTTAGACGAACGGATAGTTAACGGCGTAGGTGTTTCAGTCATACAGTCCTATAATCCGGTCTCAAGATCCATAAACACTAAACTGGTAGCTAGTCTAGAATAATATCTACGTGAACTTAACGTTTGATTTGGTAAGGAAAACCATTGAGCTCCGAGATAGACACTGACTTCGAGCCAGTAATTGGCCTTGAGGTGCATATTCAACTTAAAACTCAATCAAAAATGTTTTGTGGTTGTGAAAGGGCGTATTTCGATACTGAACCGAATTCACATGTGTGCGTTGTGTGTATGGGAATGCCCGGCTCACTACCAGTCATAAATCGCCAGGCCGTCGTGTATACAGTTATGGCTGGGTTGGCGCTCAACTGCAATATTCCATCAGAGGCAAAATTTGACCGCAAAAACTATCCCTACCCCGATCTAATGAAAGGCTATCAAATATCGCAATTCGATCAGCCATTTTGTGAAGCGGGTACTCTCACGATCCAAACCGACGATGGAACGCAGAGAGACGTCCAACTTGAGCGAATTCATCTAGAGGAAGATACGGCTCGCCTGATACATCGTTCAGATTCTGAAGGGTCTTACAGCCTTTTAGATCTCAACCGAGCAGGGTCACCTCTAATGGAACTTGTTACAAAACCTAATATACGGTCGGCAGCTGAAGCTGCGAGTTTTCTTAAAAGGCTCCGTCAAATGGCAAGGTACCTAGACATCTCAGACGCCAACATGGAAAAGGGACAACTGCGATGCGATGCCAATATTTCGGTTCGACCAAAAGGCGTTTCTGAGCTGGGAACTAAAGTTGAAATAAAAAACATGAATTCGTTTCGGTCTGTACAAAAAGCGATCGACTACGAAATTTCAAGACAGATCTCACGAATTAAGAATGGCGAACGAATCATACAGGAGACTAGAGGATTTATCGATAGCACTGGAGAAACCATCTCACAACGGTCAAAGGAAGGCGCTTCCGACTATCGCTATTTTCCTGAGCCAGATCTCCCACCCCTCTCACTAACCGACACATTTATTGATGAAGTCCGCAGTCTTATGCCTGAATTGCCCAACTCTCGGCTAAACCGTTTCACTGACGAGTATCAATTAACACCGACCGAGGCCATTACTTTGACTGATTCAAAAGCGCGCTCAAGTGCGTACGAAAAGGCACTTCAGGCTGATGAAACTGTCGATCCAAGAGAGATCGCTAAATGGTTCATTGGCGAGGTTGCAAAACATATAAATGAGTTAGGAGTCGACGCTGAGCTCTCTGATACCAAAGTCACTCCTCAACAAATATCTAGGTTGGTAAAGCTTGTCGAATTAAAAGAAATTACGAACAATGCCGGTCGAGAAGTCTTGTCCGAAATGTTCGCTGGTGGGCGTGAACCTGAAGATCTGGTGAAGTCACTTGGCTTGAAACAAAATAATGATGCTGAAGTCTTAGAATCCGCGATAAAGGAAGTACTCGCGAATAATCCTAAAGCGATCGCCGATTATCGAGGAGGCAAAGAGTCCGCAATCGGGTTCCTACTTGGTCAGACAATGCGAGCCACAAAGGGGACAGCTGACGCCAACATAGTGCGAGAGCTGCTACTAACCCTCATCAACAACTAACCTTAGTTCAACAACGGCGCCTAACGGGTTCTTCCCGATGGCTGCCGGACCACTTAGGATATACATATGGAACTTAAAGATTTTCTCGCAATTGGACAAATTATCATAGCGATTACTCTTATTGCTCTGGTTCTTATGCAAGTCAGAGGGACAGGATTTGGGGCCGCTCTTGGCGGTCAGGATTACTCTTTTAGAACGAGACGAGGCGTAGCAAGGTCGCTCCACCGTATCACAATATTAACGGTAGTATTATTTCTCACGGTCTCAGCGTGGAGCGTTATAGCCGGTTAACTAATCTCAGTCGAACACAGCAAAGACGAAGGGCTTTCCATCTTGTGAGTGCGGTTCCTTCCCCAACAAATGTCGCTTTTTTTGGAACACCTGAGTTTGCGGTCCCGACATTACTTGGATTGCTTGAGTCATCGGAAATTAATCTACGACTCGTTGTAACACAACCCGATCGATCAACTGGCAGAAAAAATTCATCCGATTTCACCGCCGTGAAGAAAGTCGCAGTTGAGCATGGAATTCCTGATATTTTGCAGCCATCGCAAATAGATGATGATTTTCTCACAATCCTTGCATCCCTAAATATCGAGGCGATCGTGGTTATTGCATCCGGACATATACTGCCAAAAAAACTGTGCGAACATTACGGAGATCGCATAGTCAACCTGCATGCGTCACTGCTACCTAGGCACAGAGGTGCCTCACCTATCAGCGCGGCTCTACTGTCTGGAGATTCAGAGACAGGGGTTTCATTAATGCAGGTGGTACATAGACTCGATTCTGGGCCAGTTTTAGTTCAAGAAACTCTCAAGATATCTGAAACCGACACCACTGAGAGTCTGAGCATTTCATTATCTCTATTAGCGCGAGATATTCTTTTAGCCAACTTGAAAAATTGGTTAGCCAATGAAATCAAGTCAATTCCGCAAAATGCAAATGACGTGACATATGCAAGAAAAATCTTAGCTACAGACGCAAGAATTAACTGGAATAAGTCGAGTACAGAAATAGCAAAATCTGTGCGTGCCTACATTCCCTGGCCTATCGCGTATACCGAGTATCAGGGCGAGCGATTTCGTGTCCACAAGGGCCACTCCCTACCCGACTTTTCATCTACCTCTGTTCCGGGATCGGTAACTCGATTACCAGACAATGGCGTCGCAGTTCAGTGTGGCATAGGTGCGTTTCAACTAAGCCTGATCCAAAAAGAGGGTCGTAAAATGATGTCAGTCGCTGATTTTTTAAACGGGAACTCTGACTTTATTGGAAGCATTCTCGATTAACACCAAAACACGGTGCCCGACTCGGGTTACCCTTGGTTAGAATTCGTAAATATCGAAAGAATCGCAGACACTAATTTGTCACCATCATGACGATAGCGCTTAGTCTCATCAACAACGTCCGCTAATACTAGGTATGCATCACCATAGCTGCTTTCTGTATCAGCAATTACGGGTTGAGACTTCCATTCTGGAGGGAATGACTCTCCAACGATATTGTCATTAGCGAGAACCACGGTTGCGATATTCGACGCACCCACGTGTTCACAAAGCACAGCATAATGTCGATCGGCTGAATAGCCGTTAGTCTCGCCATATTGAGTCGCCACGTTAGATATGTATACTCGCGGAACGGTCGTATGTTGAAGTGCCTCGACCATTCCAGACACTAGTAAGTTTGGCAAAATCGAAGTGTACAAGCTTCCAGGACCTATTAGAATCAAATCAGCCTCTGAAATCGCCTTGATTGCTTGCGGATGAGGTTGAACCTTATCTGAAGATAATCGAATTTTCTTCGGAGGATATCCCTGCTGCGGGATCTTTGACTCGCCCAGTACTTCAAGTCCGTTATCAAACGTTCCGACTAGCTTGACGTCTTGAAGCGATGCCGGGATAATTCGGCCACGCACCTGCAGTACTCTACATGTTTCATCAATAGCAGCTTCAATATTTCCACTCACGGCAGTCATTGCTGTCAAGAACAGATTTCCAAATGAGTGCCCTGATACCGAATTTCCCTCAATTTCATCAAATCGATACTGAAATAATTGTGTCACCAAGGATTCATCTTCAGCCAAAGCTACGATGCAATTTCTGATATCACCAGGCGGGATCACTCCGAGATCGTTACGTAGTTTTCCCGAAGAACCACCGTCATCAGCTACCGTGACAATCGCCGAGATATTAGACGAGAATTGTTTGAGACTACGCAACAAGTTTGCAAGTCCAGTGCCACCACCCAATACCACTATTTTGGGCCCGTTAGCGAGTCGAATGTTTTTATAAGCTAGACCAACCATATCGCCCTGTGTACTGAATTCAGGAATCGCCGCGTGGATAATCCAGCTACGCAGTTTCCATCCTGAAATCAGTGCAAGCGCCACCGCGACCACAATAAATAACAGTCCTCGAATCCAACGTGGGATGAATTGAAGTGTAATCCAGTAAATTTCCTCAGGAAAGGCGATCGCTAAATACGCGGTTCTCAAAAGGTAAGCAAAACCTAATCCAGCGATGATAGCTGCTACTGCGAATAAACCCACCCAGCGTTTCAGGTTAAGCCCAAGATAAAACCATTTCAACAAGTACTGAGACATAGTGAAATCCTCGAGCGTTAGGCGCTTCGATCTAAATACTGAGCGCTCTCGACTTATAAGTCAACCAACTGTCAGGCAAGATTGGATGGTTTTATCCTTCAGATTCATCAGACTCTGAATCATCAGTAGATTCCGGCTCTTCGCCTTCAGCGACCTCGAATGATTCTTCCGTAGCGACTCGTGGTCTTTGAACCGCTAATACTAAGGTATCTTCCGATACGAGCACTGTTACCAAGTCTGAAATTGTCAAATCTCTCACAAACAATTGCGAATCTAGTTCTTCAAGCGCCGAGATGTCTACATCAATCGCCTCAGGCATATCGGCTGGCAGTGCTTCAATCGTTATTCTGTCAACTGCTTGAACTAGTACTCCACCGTACATCGATACTCCCAGAGAAGTTCCTATCAAGTTTAAAGGCACGTCCGCTTGAATCGTTCGTTGAAGGTCCACTTGAAAAAAATCAATATGTAAAATCTTTCGAGTCACTGGATCAATTGAAACATCACGAACCACAACCGGTCGTACTTCAGTTTCTCCCGAAATTTGTACCTCAAATAGATTATTGCGTCCGTGCAAGTTCAACAAGTCTCGACCATCCACATACTGTAGTTGAAGTGATGCAGAATCAATTCCTCTTCCGTATAGGTTCGCTGGCAAAATTCCCTCGCTGCGAAGGCGGCTCACCTTCTTACCTAAAACTGACCTTGGGTTAAGACTATATACATTGGACATTTCTAACCTCATTACGAGCATCGCTACAACAGTTTGCAGCCCTTCACACTACTTAACTTCTCCTGTAAACACAACTCGTTTATGAGTTTTACGGAGATGACACCACACATTTCTCATGCGATACTCTGCCTCAACAGCAAATCAGGAGACCTGTCACAATGCGTCCCATTCAAGAAGTAGTTGAAAAACTCGGCCTCAACTGGAAGAATGTAGAACCCTATGGCCGCGACAAAGCTAAAATTCCTCTCGAATTGTTTGGCACAGAAAAACCAATTAAGGGCAAGTTAGTTGTCGTCACGGCAATAACTCCAACCCCTGCGGGTGAAGGAAAAACAACAACGACACTGGGATTAACTGATGGCCTAAATCTTATTGGTAAAAATGCAACAGCCGTCATTCGGCAACCCTCCCTTGGACCTCTTTTTGGCAGAAAAGGCGGCGGCACCGGTGGTGGCCTTGCAACCGCGGAACCTGCCACAGATATAAATTTACATTTCACTGGCGACTTTCATGCTATTCAGTCAGCACATAATTTCTTGGCAGCAATGACGGAAAATAGTGTGAAAAGTCATGTAATAGAGCGTTTCAATCCTGATGGAATCACTTGGAGACGCGTGACTGATGCTGAAGATCGAGCGTTGCGAAATATTGTAATTGGAATGGGAAAACCTGCGGATGGGCCGATTCGTCAAACCGGATATGATATCTCCGCCGCATCCGAAATTATGGCTATCATCGCGCTAGCGGAAGACTACGTCGATTTAAGAGCTCGACTAAGTTCTATTGTTGTCGGATGGACCCAAGATCAGAAGCCAGTTACTGCAAAAGACGTACAAGCTGTCGGTTCAATGATGGTTCTACTAAAAGACGCATTAAAACCTAATATTGTGCAGACAAATGAAGGGAATCCTGTCATATGTCACGCTGGGCCATTTGGAAATATCGCACATGGCTGTTCCTCAATCGTAGCTGATAGGCTCGCACTCCAGACCTCCGATATTGTCGTCACCGAGGCTGGGTTTGGTGCGGATCTTGGGTTTGAAAAATTCATGGACATAAAAGTCCGGCAAGGTGGAGAAACACCTAGTGCCGCTGTTCTTGTCGCCACTGTTCGAGGCTTAAAGTGGCATGGTGGAGTAGCTCAAAAAGAATTAAAGACTCCAAATCCGTCTGCTGTTGAAATCGGATCGAGCAATTTAAAGCACGCGATCTCAATCGTTAAACGTTTTGGCTTACCAGTGATAGTTGCGATCAATCGATTCCCGGAAGACTCTGAAGAAGAAATAGACATCATACAAAGAATCGCTGCTGCTGCTGGAGCAACAAATGCGGTCGAGGCAAAAGGATTTAATGAAGGTGGGCGTGGCATGACCGACCTAGCGAATGAATTATGTAACGTGCTCAACACACAATCGGCAAAAGTAGACCTACTATATAAAGACGACGATTCCATCGTCGAGAAAGTAACTAGCCTTGCCAAAGAACTCTACCAAGCAGACAGTCTAAGCTGGGCGCCACTCACACGGACAACTGCCAAGCGTTTTGAAGCAAACGGCTGGAATTTTCCAATTTGCGTTGCGAAAACCCATTTGTCGATATCAGCTGACCCGAAGCTGCGAGGAGCACCTACGGGCCATATATTCCCTGTTCAAGAATTTAGGATTGCAGCCGGAGCACAACAGATAATCTGTCTCGCTGGCGATATCATGACGCTGCCAGGCTTACCCGGTGATCCAAATGCATTCGACATTGACCTTCAGTCAGATGGAAGCGTTACCGGACTGCTCTAGGTTTAAATGGTCTAGATATAAATCGCCAGATTCTTTCGGTTGTAGATTCCGGGGTCAATTCTTCAAAATAGAACATCTTCAAAACACGGGTGAGTGAGGAACCAAGCCATGGTTCTAATTCGTTATATGAATCTAAATCGGCAGAATCAATAGTGAGATGATGTACCAAGTTTGACGTAGATGTTTCTCTCGAACCGATCCAGACTGAACTTGTATCCTGCTGATTCCAACCTACACAAAGAATGTAGCTCACCGACGGGTCAATCTCTAATACCAATTTCCGAATTGTCATGGCATCATCCACATAAGACATAACAGCTCGAGTTCCACTTGATAAGTTAACGGACAAAGTAGTTGTTAGTTCGTTTCTGGTCAGAATCGCAACCCGTATTCCATGCTCACGAAGCGAACGTGACAGGCCAGTTGCAAGCAAATCATTTAACTCATCCCGTATCCCAGATATGGAAATTATTGAAACAATAAATCGAGCTCCCGCAAATACAGTTCTAAATTAATCAATCAACATGACCTCAACTGATTCACCCACTTCAATTGCTGCAGTATCTTCGGGACAAATAGCGTATCCATCGGCAAGCATCATTGATGTAAGTACTCCGGATCCTTGTGAACCAGTTAGGCGAGCAACATAACCGTGTTCAGTCAATTCAACTTTACAACGCGCGTAGAAGCGTCGTCCATCTGTATTTCTTAACCTATCGTGTGCAGTGGCCCTGATAGTGCGGCGTTGCCACTCATTCGGGTTGCTCTGAGATCGCCCAAGCATTTTGAAAAGCGCTGGCCGTCCAAATAACTCAAACGTCATCATTGCGGATACCGGATTACCTGGCAAACCTAAGTGTGGGACCTCCCTACCATTCTCATCCTGTAATGTTCCAAATGCCAACGGTTTTCCAGGTTTCATTCGCACAGTCCAAAAACCTATTTTCCCTTGATTCGCCAGAACAGTTTTAACTACATCAAAATCACCTCGGGAAACACCGGCGCTGGTAATCAGCAGATCGGCGTCACGTAATCCGTCCTGAATATTCTTAGTCAGATTTTCTACGGTGTCAGTAGATATATCCAACACTCGTGGAATTCCACCGAAAGAAGTTACTTGAGCCGCAAGCGAAAATGAGTTAGCGTCATAAATCTTGCCAGGTTTTAATATTTGCCCCGGAGGCAGTAGTTCATCCCCAGTGGATAGTATGGCGACTCTCGGACGGCGATAGCAACGTATTTTTGCTAAACCCAGAGACGCGGCCACTCCAATCTCGGCAGGTCCTATGAACAGATCTTGCTTGAGAGCCAAGGAGTTCGCCGTGATATCTTCACCAGCCTTTCGAATATTAGCCCCAGCCCTTGCCTCGACATCAATTCGAACCTTAGACTTCGGGTTGACTTCCCACTCACCATCTGATCGTGTCGTGTCACGCGTAGTCCAGTCGTACTCGTCCGTCTCTTCAAAGGGAACTATTGAATCAGCACCTTCCGGCATAGGTGCACCAGTCATAATACGAACAGCCTCGCCGTTTCCCACGGTTCCCTCATATATAAAACCGGCTGCCAAATATCCGATAACCTTTAATTGGACAGGCGTGTCGTATGATGCCCCCAGTGTGTCCTCAGATCGGACCGCATATCCGTCCATCCCAGTGTTAGGCAATGGTGGTATATCAAAAGTCGAATACAGGTCCTCAGCCAGCGTAAGTCCAAGAGCATCTGAAAGATTAGTTATTTCTGCCGGAAGGACCGAAATAGAATCTAAGATTTGGGCTCGCGCTTCTTCGACAGAAATCATGTCATCAGGAAGGATTGAACGATCTCCAGTCTTTGTTGAGGAATAGGTTTGTTCATCAGAATTTACGATATTTTCATTGGTCATGTCACAATTATAATCTTTCTAAGATTTTTCGCGAATGACCAGATAGAATGCATTAATCAGTAGTGGTGAAGAATTAAGATAGATTATAGTTTAAGGACTACATCATGAAATATAACGCAGCATTCAATCCTAGTGGTGGAGCGGCGATTGTCGGGCTAGGGATGACCGAAATGACCCGTGAGTACTCTTATTCAGCGACCGGACTAGCCGGTATTGCTGTGAAGCGAGCTCTCGATGATGCCGGGCTTAAAAAGGAAGATATCGACGGTCTATTTATAAATGCAGGGGTTACGAATGCTATTTCAACTCCGTTGCAAACATCACTAGGATTTAGAGATCTAAAATTGCTTAATCACATGAACGCAGCCGGTTCTACGGCGGGACAAATGGTGCAGTTTGCGTCGTTAGCCATTCAAGCGGGTATGGCTTCCCACGTGGTATGTGTCTTCGCTGACGATCCCCTCAAACCAGGCACATCGGCTGGTGCCGCTTATGGTGGAACAAGTAATCGATCTACGGGAATGGCCAGTTTACCAGCGTCTTATGGTTTCTTCTCGGGCGCTAATACTTCGTACGCCTTAGCTGCAAGAAGGCACATGGGTCTGTATGGGACCACACAGGACCAATTAGGTGCTATCGCTGTATCCACTCGCGCATGGGCCACGATGAATCCGGCGGCAATGCAACAAAAACCAATGACGCTCGATGATTATCACGGTTCAAGATGGATTGTTGAACCATTTCATTTACTCGATTGCACCCTAGTTTCAAACGGTGCAGTGGCAGTAATTGTTACAGCATCTGATCGAGCCCGTGACCTAAAGCAACCACCAGTTTATATCGCCGGTATGGGTCAAGGTCACCCTGGGAATCCTCGGCAAGCTGGTTACGAAAATGAAGTGAATACTGGCGCGCGCATCGCGCGAGATACAGCTTATTCGATGGCAGGTGTGGGCCCGGATGATATCGACATTCGTGAGCTTTATGATTGTTATACCTACACAACTCTTGTCACACTTGAGGACTACGGCTTCTGTGAAAAGGGTGAAGGGGGAGCTTTCGTTGAAGATGGAAAATTAGGGCCAGGTGGATCCCATCCGACCAACACAGGAGGCGGTCAATTGTCTGGTTATTACATGTGGGGGATGACTCCAGTATCGGAAGCGGTCATTCAGACTCGCGGGCAAGGTGGTGAACGACAAGTTCAGACACGCGACCATGTACTCGTTTCGACCCAAGGTGGAATACTTGATTGGCATTCCACATTAATACTCAGCCCGAATGCTGACGCAGGAACGAGGAATTAATCTTATGACTAACCAAGATCAAGCCGTTCGACCCGCACCCATCGTCGATGAGTCTTCGAAGCCTTTTTTTGATGCTGCGGCGGACGCGGTTCTCCTACTGCAGCGCTGTAATATATGCCACGCTTACCTCTGGCCATTCCGTGAAATTTGTACAGAATGTTTAAGTACAGATCTCAGTTGGGCGCCTTCAACCGGTAAAGGGTCAGTTCATTCATTTGTTATTATGCACCGTTTGTTTCACCCAGCTTTTCAGGAGGATGTGCCGTATAACCTGACTGTTGTACAACTAGATGAGGGACCACGTGTCACCTCAATTATCAGAGGTACGGCTAACGAAGATATTCATGTAGGAATGAGCGTATCCGCTAACTGGCACGACGTAAATGGAACACCACTACTACATTTTGAAGCCTTTTAAAGGAGATTTTATGTCTAACGTTGAATTCCGGCCGGCCACAGAAGAAGAACTTCCAGAATTTTACCGGCAGGCCTCAAGAGCTCTAGGTATGACCAATGATAGTTTGGCCGGAATGAACCCCGAATGGACCATGTGTGCCTTCGTTGATGACAAACTTGTCACAACGTACGGAGCTTGGCCTCTTCAAATACGATTCAATGGACCGGCAACTCCGATTGCAGGAGTGACCATGGTTTCCACAGATCCATCCCATCGCCGTAAGGGCTATCTCACGAGCGTAAAGAAAAAACATTTTGAGCAGATGCATGAGCGCCGTGAACAAGCAATCGCCGCGCTTCATCCGGCCTGGATGGCAATCTACCAGCGATATGGTTACGGAACTATAAATGATCGCCATTCCTATGTAATTGAGCCGCGATTTATTAATTTCCATCATCCTGTTGAAATTGCCGGTAAAATTCGTGAAGTCAATCTTGAAGAAGAATTCGGACTACTTGTAGACGTGTATCGGCGGTTCCGTGAAGACCGCAATGGGCTGGTTCACCGTGGCAAAGCAATGTGGGATGAAGGACCTCTCGAGCCGACAACACCTGAGAGGCAGCGCTCAATCTTTACGTATGAGGAATACGGAGAACCCTTAGGATATGTCATCTATACATCAGGACCTGGAGCTGAAGGTCAGCCACATTCGAGTAATGGCGTAACCCAATATGCTGACGTCTCTGATTTCTTCGCTATCACCCCGGCAGCCTACCAAGCACTATGGAAATTATTGGCCGGAATAGATAATGTTCAAAATATCCGCTGGAATAATGCACCATCAAATGACCCCCTGGCAAACATGCTGACCGAACCAAAAATGCTGAATACATCTCGCCGTGATGGCATCATGTCAAGGCTCGTAACTATGCAGGATGCACTACCCCAGAGGAAATATGACACCCAAGGGGAAATTAGCTTTAAGTTAATTGATGGCTTCTGCCCGTGGAACAATGGTTCGTGGAAACTGCGTACTGCCGAATCTCAGGCTGAGGTTGTGGCAATTCGCGCCGGCACGGAAGATCTGACTCTAACTCCGGATACCTTAGCCACATTAATATTCGGTTATTACACTGCGAGTGACGCAGAAAGAGCGGGACTCGTCGATGTCAACAAACCTGAAGCATTGGTCGAATGGGATCGTACTCTTCGGACCCGGTATACACCGTACGAGGCTGAACATACCTGGTAAATACAGAAGTTAATCAACCCGCAGGCAAAGTTTCAAGTTGTTTCACGTGGTCAAGAAGGTGCCAAGTTGCAAAGTCAACTGCGCCACCAATAGTCGGTTCGAACCCCTGACCCGCTAGAAATTGGGCTGGTTTCTTGATGTCGCCGTCTTCGATATACCCGTATACACGATTTGTGTCCTCTGTGACTTGAACAAAGGTCTCAAGGCCAATTTCAACGGTAATGGCGTTAATTTCAATTGGGTGAACAGCACTGGCCTCCAGAGCCGACGCGACGGCGTTGGCGAAGTAGTTTTCGTTTTCAATCACATGTTCGGAGATTCGGCGCGCACCCCAATTACTGGACTCACCCATCTCCCAAGAATCAGAACTGTTTCGCATAGCTGCCATAAAAAGCTCACGAGTCTCAGCCAACTTATCTCGAAGTTCCTGAGCTGTTGTCATTACTAGTAATCCTTCTTTTGATGCATTTCTTTGAATGCTTGTATCAGGGTAACTCGACACCAATTCATCTGTCCAAAAGCACGTAACTGTGTACATCGCTACCCTCATGTCAGCGCCGTAATCGAGTCGTCGAGGAGAATTCAATGATAGATAGTTCTAATTCGGTAAAAGATGTCTTATCTGAGTCAGACGCAACAGAACGCTATGAAAATATCTCAAATGTCAAATATCGCTTGGAATTAGATCTTCCCGGCAATGCAAGTAAAACCTATTCAGGAGTGTTAAATACCACCTTTGCAGTGCAAAACAGCTCGGAGACTTTTTTAGATTTCACAGGATCTGAAATCACATCACTTGAACTGAACGGTACCGCGGTTACCGATCCCAACTGGAATGGACACCGACTCTGGATTGGGCCTCAGGATGGTCTAATTACGGGTGAGAATTCGGTTGAACTAAAGTATATTAACGACTACGACCACACCGGTGATGGATTTCACCAGTTCATCGATCCAGAAGATAACCAAGAATACGTTTATTCGAACTTTGAGCCGTACTCTGCGCACCGACTATTTCCTTGCTTCGATCAACCCAATATCAAAGCCACCTACCTACTAACAGTTGAATGTCCCTCCGACTGGACTCTGATCGGGAACAGTAGCCCAACCTCAGTGAATAACGTTGCGGATGGCCGGACCAGGCACGACTTTGAGAGGACGCGACTATTCTCCACATATTTATTTGCCTTAGTAGGAGGTCCCTATGAGAGATTTGAAAGTCACTATACTCCGAACAAATCCGACTCGGACACAATTCCTCTAGGATTTTATGCCCGAAAGTCTTTGGCACCTCATGTTGACGAGGACGAACTATTTGAAATTACCTGCCAAGGCTTCGAGTACTTTGAAGATTTCTTTGACTTCCCATATCCCTTTCGAAAGTATGATCAAATATTTGTACCCGAATTCAATCACGGTGCTATGGAAAACGTCGGCGCAGTAACGCATTCCGAGCGTCTCGTATACAGGGATCCTCCCACTTATAACCAGCGACTGACCAGAGCTGAAGTGATTCTCCATGAAATGGCACATATGTGGTTTGGTGACTTAGTGACCATGAATTGGTGGAATGATCTTTGGCTTAACGAATCGTTTGCCTCCTATATGAGCTTCTTAGCCCTCACAGAGAACACAAGATTTACAGATGCTTGGCAATCCTTCAACTCACGTATGAAAGCTTGGGCATATCGGCAGGATCAACTAGTTACCACACATCCTGTTGCAGGTGAGGTCAGTGACACGGATCAAACATTCCTAAATTTTGATGGTATTACCTACGGAAAGGGTGCGGCTGTTATCAAACAGTTGGTTAAAACCATTGGGATGCCAGCTTTTAAGTCGGGCATGCAACGCTATATGGCTAAACACGCATTTTCAAACACTGCACTCGATGACTGGCTTGAAAGTCTTGGTGAGGGTGTTGACCAAGATCTAAAAAGTTGGGCTGACTCATGGTTAGAAACGGCACAGCATAACAGCATACAGATTCATCGAAGCGAAGATCCAGATGAGCAGAACATGATACTCATTTCCCAAACGGCGCCTGACAATTTTCCGACGATTCGCAGACACACGCTTGAACTTTTAGTTGGAAATTTAGTCGACTCGTCCTTCAAGAGCACGATCCATGAAATTGTAATTACAGATCATTCAACTCAATTTGATATCTTAGACAAAGCGGCCGATTTCCTTTTCCCGAATTTTGGAGATCATGGATATGTCCAAGTGACCTTGGACCCAGAATCACTTCAATTTGTTAAGGAACATTTAGAAAAAATTACCAACCCGCTGCTCAGAATGCAGATCTGGCAGTCACTATGGGAAATGGTCAGAAATCAGGAATTGAGTTCACTTGATTACATAACAATTGCGACTGAAAAAGTTCAAATCGAAAGCGATTTGGAGCTGATTGAGGTCATCATCGAGCAACTTAGTTCAGCCGTGTCACGTTACGTCCCAGAAGAAATGAAGCTCTCCGAGGCTCGTAAATTATTTACATTAGCAAATTCTCAACTCGCTGTTGCACGTAATTCCGACGAAAGAATCCTGTGGGGGCGAGCAATGTTTGGTTTTGCCGTAGCAGACGACGACATTGCACAAAGCCTAGATATTATCGAACAGAAAGTAACTATAAAGGAATTCATTCCGGACCAAGATATGCGGTGGGGGGTAATTACAAGCGCAACAGCAGCAGGCTTTGAAAACGCAAAGTTATTAGTGACAGAGGAACTCACTAGTGATCCGACCGATCGGGGAGAGCGAGCAGCCCTCCGAGCCGAAACGTCCGCACCAGATCAAGAAAATAAAGAACAAGCATGGAAGAGATTTATCACTGACGCCGGTTATGGTTCTCTCCATCAAACAGCCGCTGCTATGTCTGGCTTCCTCTGGTGGAAGCAGGCCGATCTTCTTGGACCCTATGTGGACAGGTTTTTTGAGGAAGTCACCCGAGTTTTTGAAACGGAAGAAAATCATTTCGCGCAATCATATTTTGGTTCATTATTTCCCGGATATCTGGTTGATTACGAGTTATTAGAGAAATCTAAAGCGTTACTCGCAAAAACCCCCCCAGAGAATCAACTATTGAGGCGAATGCTTTTAGAAGCAAATGACAATTTAACTAGAGCGATAAAGTGTCGAGAATATGCCCGTAAATAAAGAGTAGTAGTTAAGGCCGTTTTGTGAAGTTATTTAGTGCGCCAAAGCCACAGGAGTCACAAAACAAACTTTATTACGGCTGGTACATAGTGGGCGCCGGATTAATTATCCAACTCCTCGGAGCATCACTTATGCATCATGCCTTGGGCGCATATGCTCTCGCTATCACTCGAGATCTTGGCTGGAGTCGAACAGCACTCTCAGGAGGGTTTTCGCTTGCAAGATTTGAGAGTGGTTTACTCGGCCCTGCGCAGGGTTGGCTCATTGATAAATACGGACCACGTACCGTTCTAAGATGGGGTTTAGTTTCATTCGGATTAGGATTTATTGCATTTAGCCAAATCACAGAGTTGTGGCATTTTTACATAATTTTTACAGTCATCGCCATTGGGTCAAGCCTCGGTGGCTTCATGTCTGTCACCGTGGCTGTCGTAAGTTGGTTTAATCAAAAACGAGCTAAGGCTTTGGCCATGGCTCAGTTAGGTTTTTCAATCGGAGGTCTACTTGGGGGATCCGTAATTTTAGTGATGATTACTGAAATCGGATGGCGAGAATTCTCAATTGGATCAGGTGTACTGATTCTCATATTGGCGTTCCCTCTCACGTCTGTAATGTACAGAGCGCCTGAGGATTTCGGCCTCACTATTGACGGATTGCAGCCGAAGAAATTGCTGCTGCGAAAGGAAAATCAGACAGAAGAAGAAATTCAGACTCGTGAGGAACCGGCGTATACATGGCAGGAGGCAATGAAAACATCCTCATTTTGGATGATTGGGTTGGGGCACGCATTTGCGGTCATGGTTGTATCAACTTTGATGCTTCATCTCCCGTTGCACCTTGTAGAAGGAAGAGGTTTTTCTGAGGTACAGGCAGCGGGAATAGCTGCAGGTATGATGGCATGCCAAATACCAGGGCAAGCAATCGCCGGATATTTGGGAGAACGAATAGGAAAAAGAAAATTGACCACAACAGCAATGCTGATGCATGGCACTGCACTACTAATCCTTGCTCAATATTCGTCGTACCCGATGATGATTCTTTTTGCAGTCATGAATGGTGTTGCTTGGGGTATCAGAGGACCGCTCATGCAAACAATGCGAGCGGAATATTTCGGCCGAAAACATTTTGGAATGATTATGGGTTGGTCATCCGTGCTCATTATGGCTGGATCCTTTAGTGGGCCAATGATTGCAGGCTGGTTATTTGATATAGCGGGTTCATATGACACTGGATTTACGTTCATTGCAATGTTCCCGATAGCAGGCTCTTTATTTTTCTTATTTGCTGGACCGCCCAAAAAAAATGATGCAGGTGATATCAGTACTTACTAATTCCATGATTTTGTTCGTAGATTCAATGCTGCACTCATACTAGGCGTATCAAATCGCATAGGCGTTATTTCATCAACAATAATTGTGCGTGCCTGATTAATATTACCCTCCAACGTACCCGTTATTCTAAGAAACACAACCGTGTTAATAATAAAATTATATTTATCAACTATTGCTGGTCGTAACAAAGCATTAATTACACCAAATTCATCTTCGAGCAATAAAAAAACAACTCCATTTGCAGTAGATGGTCTCTGGCGACATACCAATAGACCTATTACTTCCACTAAAGTAGTTGATGATTTTGAGGCCAGATCACAACTAGATATAAATTGATTTGGTTGCATATTACGAAAAAATTCCATCGGATGACTATCTGGTGAAAGATTCAATAATCTATAGTCTGTTACCATTTTTTCAAATCGGTTGAAGTCCTCAAAATCTATATCAGCGATCGGCTCTTGAAATGACAATTGCAATTGATGATTAGATATTCCGTTTGAATCAATATAAGTTGACAGGGCTTTCCCTTGAAATAGTCCCATATGCCAAATTAACTGACGCCGATTTAGGCCGAAAGAATCAAATGCGCCTACTTGAATCAGGTTAAGCACAACTTCTATTGGTAATGCCGTACGTTGGATAAATTGAAAGAGTGTTATATACGGACCAGCTCGTTCGCGTTCAGTAATTATTTGGCTTGCAAGAGTCACGCCAATTCCTCTTACATAACCGATTCCAATATTAATAGTATTGGAGTCATCTTCAGTCCTGGAACTCACTGTGCAATTAATACTGCTGTAATTAATATCTGGACGGTTTATTACCATCCCATGGCGTTTAGCATCATTTGTTAAAACATGCGGTGGGTAAAATCCCATAGGTTGATTGTTAAATAGTGCACAAATAAATTCAGCTGGATAGTATTGCTTAAGCCATGCTGTCTGATAAGCCAGCAAAGCGAAGGCGGTCCCATGGCTTTTAGGAAATCCAAACTGAGCAAACCCTAACAAGTTATTAAATATATCAATTGCGGATTGTGATGTAACTCCTTTTTTTAAAGCAGCATTCAAAAATTTCTCGCGATAGTCATTAATTTCAGCTAATCCTGATTTTCTTCCTAAAGTACGACGGAAATTATCTGCTTCGCCGGCTGTAAAATCAGCTAAGGCTTGAGCTACCTGTATAACCTGCTCTTGGAAAATCACAACACCTAGCGTTTCAGCTAAAACGGGACGTAAGTCTGAATGCGCATAAGGGGGTTCGTAGTCTGGAGACAGTAATTTCTTTTCACGTCTTTGTATATAGGGATTAACAGCACCACCCACTATTGGTCCGGGTCGTACTATCGACACTTGTATAGCCAAATCATTCAAATTTCTAGGTTTCGTACGAGGGAGCATTGCTATCTGTGCACGGGATTCAATTTGAAATACTCCAATAGTATCTCCTGCACATATTGAATCGTAGACCGTACTATCATCAAAATTAATCCGAGACAAATCTATGCTTGAATCCTTATTTCGGATTATCAAATCCACAGTTTCTTCTACTACTGAAAGCATTCCTAATCCAAGTAAATCGATCTTGATCATTCGAGCATCTTCGATAGAATCTTTGTCCCACTGGCATATGTAGCGATTAGGCCAAGCAGTGGGCTGACATGCGACATAATTCGTTAGTGGTTTAGACGAAATTACCATTCCACCAGGATGTTGAGACATATGGCGAGGAAAACCAACTAGCTGCCCTACTAGTTCCAATAATAGTTGCCAACTGGGGGTTTTATCCTTTTGTGAAAGTTCAACTGATGACTCAATGAATTCACCTAACTCATCAATATTCGAAACTAGACTTGATTGCTTTATTAGACGTCTAAGTAAATTCCTAGGCAATCCAAGTGCCTGCCCTACATCACGAATTGCACTTCGCAATTTATATCGAGAAAATGTCGCTACCAAAGCTGCATACTCGATTCCCCAATACTCAAATATTCGTTCAATCAGCGCCGCTCTAATGTCACGAGGAAAATCAAGATCAATGTCAGGTAAAGAATATAATTCTTCATTCAAAAAACGTCCCAAAAACAGATTGTTTTGTACTGGGTCAATATGAGACAAACCAATTAAATAACACACCACAGAAGCAACAGAAGATCCTCGACCTCGACCAATTGGAAGTTGGTTATGATATCGATTATTGGAGCCTCGAATTTCAGTTGCTACAGATTTTGCGAGCTCAAAAATATCTGCATATATGAGAAAAAAGCCCGATAATTTATGCTTATCAATTAAACGTAATTCTTCGGTTAAACGTCCGTATGCTGCCGCCAGAAACTCAGTGTTTTGATATCGATCTCCAAGTTTTTGAAAACATATTTCAGATAAATGTTCATGTGCTGACAATTCACTCGGTAATGTCGGAGTTGGTAATTCATATTCAAGATCTTCAGTTAAATCAAATTGACAGCGTTTTGAAATCAATACTGAATTATCTGTTAAATATTTCCCATATTGTGAAAAACGCACAATTTGTTCACTAGGAGCTCTTAAATAAAATTCTGCATTCGGTCGACGTACAGATTCTGCCTCATTAATACGGACCTTATGACTAATAGCGACCAAAATATCCTGTAAGCGATATCTACTTGGAATGTGATAATGAACATTTCCAGTTGCAACCGAAGGAATTCCAGTATCGAAGGATAATTTCAGTAAACGCCTGTTACGATTCGAATCACCTAATACGAAGTTGTCCTGAATCTCAATAAAAACATTACTAAATCCAAAAGAATCTACCCAATATCGTAAAATATCCTCACTCGCCTTAGTCTCACCACTCTCTAATTTCTGATTAAGCAAACCTTCCTGACATCCTGTCAATAAAATTACACCATCGGTATGACTGGTTAATGTTGAGATAGAAACAGATGGGTGTATTCGTTTATTCTCTCTCGAAAAAGCGGTTGGTTCGTATAAACCAAATGCCGCACTTGATAACTTACAAAGATTTGAATAACCGACTTGGTTCTCTGCTAAAAGTGTTACATGATGAGTTGCTTCCGAATTCGCTGAATTTACAGGGTCACCAATTACATCTAACTCTAATCCTATAATTGGTTTGATGCCTATTTTTTTTGCCTTTTGTGCAAATTCCATCGACCCTGAAAGAGAATTATGATCGGTTAAAGCCATACTTTGATAACCCATTTGTTTTGCTTGTGTCAGCAATTCATCAATGCTAGATCCGCCCTCAAGTAAGGAATAATTAGAGTGCATATGAAGTTCGACATACCCAGATTTCATGATATAAAACTAATAACTCACTTTCAGGAAAATCTACTAAATAGCTGAGAAAACCAACTGTCTGTCTTCAGGTCATGAAACAGCGTGATTACACCACCAGAATCTAAAACTACTCTGAAATAACTTCGATAGCATTCCTGATCGTTCCACCAGTTATCAATCAAGTGCCAGTGATCAATAATTTCAAGAATTGGCTTATTCGAAACCATAGTTGGCCAAGCTGCATGAGCAAAAAAAGATAGACAGTATTCTTCTGATTCAATAATTTTTACTGTGATTAAATTACCTTGCCCTAAGTAAGATAGTCCGCGAGTGCGAACTGCTTTTCTGGTAAGCGATGCCATCGTGAAACCTCCTTAATTTGCAACAAAGCTGGATAGCCATAACGCATCCTCAAATGCTCAGCCGTGTCAATCAATTGTTGCTGTCGCTGTCGCGACATCTCGAATAATGAAAGTTGATAACCGGTTTGGTTGATGAACTCAAGTAATTCAATTCGTAATAAAGAAATTGGTTCTGCGTATTTAATACGATCAATATGATGTGATATCGTCAACCAAATCTGAGTGAGTGAACTAGTTGGTACTTTTAATAATTTCTCAAAAAAATATAATTTGCCCGTATCGGTTTCAAATGCAATCTTTATTCGTACAAGTAGTGAGTTTTTAACCTTCAATTTCTGAAGTAGTTGTGCCAACAAATTTCGAGTAAATATTTTTAATACTGTTAGATCTGAAATAGGAGATAGTAATTGAATTTCATCAAATATTTTTTCATCTTCAAATATATTTGATCGTAAATATTCAGTATCACGATTCTTTCCTGCCAACCAAGCATGCCCACCAATTGAACCAAACTGAGATTCAACTGTCGAACGTGAAAGTGCTGTGAATTGACCAACTGTAGTTATTTGTAGTAATAGTAAACGTTCAATAACATCAGGCGGTAAAGGAAGTAATTCTATTGGTAACACCGCAAGAAATTTTACCGCTGCTCTTTGTTCAATATAATTCAATACACCAGGTTTACCATAGAAAGCAGCTAATTGAGCCGTTAATCTCTTATCAGCAATTCCCAAATGTGCCTGTAATAATGGCTTTGCACTTTGATTAATTCTATTTCCCATAATCGTTGATGCCCATGCTTCAGATAGGGAAAAAATCTTATCTGCTAATAATTGAACTCCACCAAAATATGTGTCCATTCCTTTAAGATCCATTAATACAAAGCCTGATGAAACTTTCTCTACAACCGGTGAAATTTCTTGTGCTATTAACGTGAATTTTTCAGACATTGTCTGTGTTAGTACTTTATTAATTTCAATAATTCTCAATTGTGGGTATGTCGCAAAGGCTTGAGTGTATGTCTGATGTGGTAAAATACCAAATTGTCGTGCCGAAAAAGTGACGTCGATAATTTCTTCTGTATCAGGGTCACACAAGGCAATAGGAGGAATTATTTCGTCAATAAAATCTGTGTGTTGTGATAGATTAACGGCTAATTCAAAAGAAGGTATAAACAAACATGCTAGTGCCAATTTCACCCCCCACTAAATCAATAATAGAACATATGTTCTATTATCTGTTAGTATAAATCAATATTGCAATTATGCAACTTCTAGCGAATAAACTCGATCCTCAGCTAAAGTCACCATAGTCTGCAACTAAACTACAGAAAGAAAACTATCTTTATGAGTAAAAACGAAGCTTCACAAGCATTTTTTAAAAAAGATAAAAATAATTCTTCTATTTATCACCCCACACTTAATGCCCGTGGACCATGGGATCCAAATTCATTGCATGGGCGCGTAATCGCAGGGTTAATCGCGTACGAAGTTGAAACAAATTATTCTACTCGAGAAAATTTTCAAGATATGCAAATTACCCGTATGACTGTTGATTTATTTCGATTACCACCAATGGCTCCGTTAATAATTCAAAGCAACATCGCACGTTCTGGCAGACGAATTCAAGTAATTGATGTACAAGTCAGCACGAATCATGCTGAAAAAGGGATTCTTGAAATAGCGCGTGGAAGTGTTGTTCTGCTTAGGAGAAGTGCGGAACCGCTGGGTTCTGTATGGTCCACCCCAGTCTGGGATATTCCTGCTCCAGATGAAAACATGGCGATGCCCAACTTAGTTGAGGAGCGGCTTCCTATGTGGCATACAGTTAATATCGGAGTCACAACTGGACCACTACCAATTTCAGATTCTAAAGTTTCTACTAAAAATTCAAAAAATGTCAATGCGACTGCCAGCGATCAACAACAGAAAATTGGTCCAAGACGTGCATGGATTAGAGAGACACATGCATTTGTTGAAAATGAAATTATTAGTCCGATTCTCCGTGTAGCCCAAGTAGCAGACTTTGCAAATCCTTTCGTGAATTCTGGTACAAGTGGATTAAATTACATTAATGCTGATATATCGCTATATCTACAAAGAAACCCCGTGGGTACTTGGATAGGAGCCGAAACGTTTTATCACGGCGCTGATGATGGAATATCGATCGCCACAATAGCTTTATATGACAAAATCGGTAAAATCGGAATATCTACTGTTTGTGGATTAGCTCAAATTCGATCTTAAGATAAGCACTAACAATTTCAAAAGTACACTCCTTAAAAAAACTTCTAACGAATCCTGAAAAATGAATAGACTGAATTCCAATACATTACAAATAGTAATCCCCGGAGATTCACCGACACACATTGGCGGAACAACTCACCTTGATAAATTAAGTGAATATGGAGAAGTCACACTATATTCAACACCTCCGCAAAACACTGATGAACAAATTCAACGATGTATAAATGCCGATATTGTACTCAACAGCCGTTCAAGTCTCACATGGCCGAAATTAGTACTTCAAGCTTTACCTCGACTGAAACATATATCAACAACTTCTGTCGGTCTGGACAATATAGATATCCCAGAAGCTCATAAATTAGGCATCACCATTAGTCATCAAACTGGCAATACTGCGACAATTGTTGCAGAACATGAATTTGCACTCTTGCTATCCGTAGCAAGACAAATTCCCACACAAGATAAATCTATTCGGAACGGGATATGGGATCCAGGCGAAGGTCAGCATATGTTCCTAAAAGGGAAAACTATCGGAATTATTGGAATGGGAAATACAGGAATTGAAATGGCAAAATTCGCCAAAGCCTTTGGTATGAATATTATCAGTTGGACGTTCAATCCCCAAAAGAATAGAAACCTACCCGCAGACGTGACATTCCTGGAATTTGACGAACTACTTGCAAAATCTGATGTTATTTCACTCCATACAGCCCTATCCAATGAGACAAAATACTTGATCGGGAAAAGAGAGTTCGAATTAATGAAGCCCAGTGCAATTTTAATTAATGGATCACGGGGAGGAGTTATCGACACCAATGCACTAGTCGACGCATTAAATAGCAAACAACTCTACGGAGCTGGCCTTGATGTTTTTGAAACTGAACCTCTTCAGTTAGGTCACCCGTTAATGAACTTTGATAACGTCGTACTCACACCGCACGCTGCCGATGCAACACCTGAAGGCCTTGATTATCTCAATCGTGATTCGGTGGATCACATAATAAACTTCATTAAAGGCAATCCTGAAGGAATTTACCAACAGTAAAAAGATAAACCAGTTGCTTATTTTTTAGCGGTACTTGTTGCACTCGGGCGAAGAGCCCAACTAGTTTCTGTTATGTTAGAAAATTCTCTCTTCATTCCACAGCTGCACTGTCCAGTAGTCTGTTCACCACCAGGCGGTGGAAGTACAAATCTATGTTCATGGTCTACATCAATATTCTTACCACTCATAATTACCCCCCCGCAATTATTACCTAAGTAACTTAGGTTAGTTTATCATTTTATTCCAGTTTCTTCACCTATATCCGATATTCATTTACTTACTTGCACCCAACAATTGAAATTCCTCCGCAATCAATTCATAAGAGCGGATCCGATCAGAAAAATCATATGTAGTAGTTAGCAGAAAAAACTCATCAACTGCATATCGCTCTGCACGGGCCCGGAGTTTCTCACCAACATCTGCAACAGATCCCAGAACATCCACGGCCTTTAGATAATTAACGTAATCAATCTCCGCATCAGAATATTGAAATATTCTAGCCTCTTCAATTGACGGAATTTTTCCTCTACGAAATTGCCAACAGTATCGACTCCAAGCAATATTTTCTGCTGACAATCGCGAGTCTGCACAAAGCGCTGACAGTGCCACAGTAGCTTGTGGTTCAGCATTAGGTACAGAATCTCGAAAATTATTCCTATATATTTCAAGAATCTCCTCGCCTGACAGTGGATTAAGAAATTCAGCAAAGCAGAAAGGAAGACCGTATTTTGCCGCGATGAAAGCACTCTCATTTGATGAACCTAATATCCATATTGCAGGAAAAGTTTCCAGAATTGGTTGCACCAACATTCCATTCGCAGGATCGGAATATAGTTTTTTTTCGTTAAAGTAGTCAAGTAATTCGCAGATCATTGCTTCGTATGCATCAAGTGGAATAAGTTCACGATCAAACGACAGGCGTGAGGCGACTTTCTGATGGCCACCAATAGCTCGACCTAGACCTAAATCAATTCGATTTTGGTGTAGAATTTCCAATGTTTGGAATTGTTCTGCCACTTTCATTGGGGAGTAATGTAACAACATCACTCCACCCGAACCAACTCGAATACTCTGGGTTGATCCTGCAATTGCCGATATCAGTATCTCAGGAGCAGAACAAGCTAATCCTTGCGAAGCATGATGTTCTGCAACCCAGTAACGCTTATAACCCAATTTCTCAGTCGCCTGAGCAAGCTTCACGCTTTCGTGGATCGCTTCGCTGGCAGTCCCACCCTCACGAATTGGGGATTGATCAATAACGCTTAGCTGCATCGAGCACCTTTCTTATCAGCACTCAACAGTATGTCAGATTACTCTTAAGACAGTATAAATTAGTCAAAAGAAAAGGTTTGACAGCATGAATCCAAGTCAAGGTTTAAGAAAAATGCGAGAACCTGATGACGATATCCGTGAGGCTCTCGACGAGTTACCGTATGGGGTTTATGTTATCGGCAGTTCCGATGGGCAAATTCCTAATGCGATGATCGCCGACTGGGTTATGCAAATTTCTTTCAAACCACGACTACTACTGATCTCATTTGAGAAAGATTCTTCTTCACTTTCACGTATTCGAAAGCATCGTTTTTTTACGGCAAATCTACTTAATCAAGAGAATAACGGCATGGCGCTTGCTGCTCAATTTGTACAACCAGCCAATACGGCGAAGATAAAAGGACGACTCGATCAGACTGACTTTATGCCAAAGAACAAACTAGACGGTATCGAGTATCGAATTGGAGAGCATGCCATTGCTTGTCCGATATTAGAGAACGCCTTGGCATTCCTTGAGTGTGAAGCTAAGGAATTTATAGATGCTGGGGACCATGTACTCGTAATTGGTTCAGTTTTATATGGTGAAGTTCAACAATCTGGAGAGCCGTTAACATCGACATATACAGGTTGGACATACTCAGGTTAAAACTGAAATCAAGGATTAGGTTGAGATTTGTTGCCGTGGCAGGCCGGATAATTCAAAAGAGCGATCAACCAACTCAGTTGCATTTTCAACATCATTATCAATTGTCATGAACTCACCCTCGGAGCCATGTTTCAGTTTGAAACGACTTGTACCTAAATATTCAATCTGCTCGATACTCGTCAAGTCAACCCACTCTAATGAGTGCAATATTTTGCCACGGTGCAGTGAAAGTATCAATTTATCGGTCAATATTATTGAGGTGGCCGTATTTCGCCATGTAACCAAAACAATTGGAAGCATGAATAGCGTCACACCAAACGCAAAAAGTCCAAAGCCCCATGCTTCACCAATTCCAAAAATTAAGCCCACTACTGTAGAAATAACTGCGATCAAGCAAGGAAGTGCAAACGATGCATTCTGCCACCAGCGTGAATCATTTAGGTAGATTGAGTCTATTTGCGAATCCTGACTGATAGTCAGTGAATCTATGAATATTCGGTCTGTGGTGTGCAAACGATTCAATGTGAGATTATTTAAATCTTTACTTTTCAAAAAATACTCCGTACCAGTGGAACTTCATCCAAACCCAATCTAGACTGCTAATGTTATACAAGCACTTCGTATGACAAAGAAAACCTAGTTCTGAGGATTATATATCTTGAAAATGCCGACAGTAGCCTCACCAGACTATGAACATTCTGTGGCGGCCGCAGGAAGTTTTTTAGAGAGAAATCCACTGGCTAAATATTTGTGGAAATACAAACATTATTATCTAGTTTCACTCATCGCGTCACTGATAGCAGCTGTTATATCTTTACTCGTGACAACATATTTAGTTGAAAAGGCCATTATCTATATAGGTGAAGGGCGATCCATATCTGCACTCGGACAACTAGCCTCTCTCCTTCTTTTGGCTGGCCTCATTCAATCAGTATTTGGTTGGAGCGGTCGGTGGTTTGGATCGACTGCATCAAGAGAAATTGAATACTACCTCAGGGCTGACTTAACAAAGCATTTTTTAAATCTCGATCAATCTTTCTTCCTCAAAAATCGCACTGGTGACTTAATGTCTCGTGCGATGAATGATCTTCAAGCTATCAGGGATATGATCGGCCCGATAGCATCAGCAATGGGCCGAATGATCATCGTACTTATTGTTGGTTTTCTTGTGCTGCTTACGATGAACGTCCGGTTAGCGATCTTTTCTCTTGCCTATCTTCCGTTGATAGGAATCGTAATTGCGTTCTTCGAGGTTCGTGTCGAACATCGATTTAATGCAGTACAGGAACAATTATCTATTCTCACTGATGCGGCGCAGGAATCAATGTCAGGGGTCAGAGCAGTCAAAGCATACGCCCGCGAAGAATCCGAAATTAGTGCATTCGCATCTCAAAATGAAGAAATGAGAAAGCGTGCTATGAGCCTAGCTACGTACCAAGCTGCTCTCTGGCCTGTATTCATTGTGCTTGGCATGGGGACGACTTTAATCGCACTCTTTTTTGGAACACCTGCAGTCATTAATGGAGAACTTACCTCAGGTCAACTAGTTCGATTCATCCTAGTACTAGGAATAATTTCTTGGGACTTAATGATGATCGGCTGGGTTATAAGTATTATGCAGCTTGGGCTGGTAGCAAATAAGCGAATTACTGAGCTATTCCGACAACTACCCTCAATTGCAGACGGAGATATCAATCTGGAAAATCATAACCCGACGGGTAACATAAAATTTAAAGATGTCTCGGTAGTATTCGATGAAGCGGTCGTGTTAGATAAGATTGATTTAGAAATTCCCTTGGGTCAGACCGTGGCGATTGCTGGGAAAACTGGATCTGGTAAGACAACACTCGTCAATCTCCTACCCAGGATGATTGATGTGACAAGAGGAGCTGTTGAAATCGATGGCATCGATGTCCGAAAATACAAGCTAAACGTGCTTAGAGAAATGATTGGATTCGTACCCCAAGAGGCGTACCTTTTTTCAGATAGCATCATAAATAATCTAGAATATGGACAAAGTGATCCCACGCGTGAAAACGTGTCAACAGCGTTAAACGTATCCCGACTTTCAAAAGATTTAGAGCAGTTAGATAATAAGTTAGACACACTTATCGGAGAGCGTGGCGCATCGCTATCGGGCGGGCAGAAGCAAAGAGCTGCCTTGGCGCGTACGGTCTTGAAAAATGCGCCGATCCTAGTGCTGGATGATTCTCTCTCACATGTCGACACAAATACTGAAGAAGAAATTCTTGCCGAGCTCAAAACCTATATGAGTGGTAGAACTACCTTGCTCATAGCCCATCGGACTTCGACACTCAGAACCGCCGACACTATAGTCATGCTTCGAAATGGGAAAATTGTTGAACTGGGTCCCCACAATAAATTAGTTGCAGCAAACGGGCCATACGCCCAGCTCTACAAGGAACAATTAGCTGTCGAAGCCCTTGGCGTCGATCTCGATCAATTAGAGTTAGACACACCAATTGACGGATCGAAGACCATATGAGTTTCTACGAAGACGAGCCGTTAACCGTCAGTTTCGACCGAACTGTCGTAACCAGATTCTGGGGGTATATGAAACCCTACAGGTTGTGGCTATTTCTGTCAGTCTTATCCACAGTCGTACTTGCAATCCTCGAAATACTTCCCTGGCTGCTGGTACAGCGCGCAATTGATAGTCACGTAACGCCAAAGGAGTTAACAGGGTTCAACGAGTTAATTGTTCAATTCCTCCTCATACTTGCTGGAATCTTTATTCTGCGATACGGCCAGACATGGATCATGATGTGGATCGGTCAGAAAATAATTCTTCGCATGCGGTTAGAGTTATTTCGCCACATCGAGTTTATGTCGGCCTCCTTCTTTGATAAGAACCCCGTTGGCAGACTCGTGACAAGATTGACCGGCGATATTCAACAGATTGAAATGGTCGTTTCACAAGGAGTTGTACAAATACTCTCAAATCTTTTAGTTGCCAGCGCTATGGTGGCAGCAATGTACGTCATCTACTGGCAATTGGCTGCGGTGCTCACGCTGTTCCTAGTCCCACTTATCTTGATCATCCGCAGATTTGCCCAAGCCCAGCGTGAAGCCTTTCGTGATCAGAGGATTTGGATGGCACGCATTGGGGCTTACCTAAATGAAATAATTACGGGGGTGTCCGTAATCCAATTATTCAATCGACAAAAGAAAAACCTGCAGCTATTCGATCAACGTAACCAAGGTGCGCTAGATTCAAATATGCGTGTGCTTTTCTGGTTTGCTGCTTTTGAACCAGTAGTCATTATTTTCACGGCGATTACAACGGCAGCGATAATATGGTACGGCGGGGGCGAAATCGTTCGAGGTGCCATAACTCTCGGCGTATTAGTTCAATTTCTTGGATATATGAATCGTTTTTTTTGGCCAGTTCGAGACCTCACTGAGCGATACACCATGATACAGGGAGCTATCGCGTCGGCGGAAAAGATCTTTGCAATCTTGGACACACCACACGGAATAGTCGACACGAAGAATGCCAAGCCGCTTGGAACAATCAATGGAAAAATCGAATTTAAGAACGTTTGGTTCGCATATAACCGCGACAATTGGGTATTACGAGACATATCTTTCACAATTGACCCAGGAGAAAAAATTGCTATTGTCGGTGCGACTGGAGCTGGAAAGTCGACGACGATGGCTCTATTCTCCCGATTCTATGATATCGAGCATGGCGAGATTCTAATCGACGATGTGCCCATCAAGTCAATGCCGCAGACGTGGCTCAGGCGAAATACAGGAATCATGCTTCAAGATCCATGGGTCTTCACAGATACAATTACTGAAAATATTAGAATGCGTGATTCTATAATTTCGGTAGATACTGTTAAAAGAGCAACTGAAGCCGTAGGAGCTCATACCTTTATCAACGCATTGCCGGCGGGATACGAAACTCATGTTTCAGAAAGAGGTGCGAATTTCTCCACCGGACAAAAGCAGCTAATCTCGCTTGCCAGGGTCGCAGCTTTTAATCCTCAAATTGTTCTCGTGATGGATGAAGCAACTGCAAGCATTGATCCAGAAACCGAAGCAATTATTCAGGCGGGGCTCGCTACTGTTATGGAGGGACGTACATCCATAATTATCGCCCATCGTTTGAACACAATTCGGCACGTTGACCGAATCTTAGTCTTTCATCAGGGAGAATTAGTTGAAAACGGTAGTCACGAAGATCTAATCGCTAAAGCCGGAATCTACACGCAGTTATATGAAATGCAGTATGGCCTGACTAGTCAATAAATTACCTGTTTTGACGACTACTCAACCCCTAGGCCAAATTTTATATCCCTGTAAATTCAGGAGCACGTTTCTCTTCCCATGATCGTCTCGATTCTGCAACATCATGAGGTGCCCTTTGAGCAAAATTTAATGCAGAAGTCTCATTAATTAGTGCTTGTTCTAACTCCACATGTAGATTTCGCTGGGTCACTCTTTTTGCTGATCGGACAGCCATTGGTGGCCATCGAGTGATTTCTTCAGCAAACACTAGAGCCTCGTCTAATAGGTTTTCAGAAGAATCACTCAATCTATTGAGGAGACCTAATTGGTAAGCTTCAGCTGAATCAATCATACGAGACGTAAGAATCAAATCCATAGCTCTTGAATATCCCAATATTCTTGGCAGAAAGAACGACATTCCACTATCCGGTGACAAGCTTCTCTCCAAAAATGTGGTCTTAAATCGAGTCAACTCAGAACCCACTCGCAAGTCACAAGCGAGCGCCATACTCATACCCGCTCCAACCGCAATACCATTCACTGCCGCAATAGTAGGTTTTGTCATTCTGTAAAAAGAAACAGCCTGCTCACCTACCCAGCCAAATTCATCAAGTCGGCGATTTTGATCAGGGACTTTGGGCTCTTCTGAGTCAATTCCTCCTGTTAGATCAGCACCTGCACAAAAACCTCTGCCAGATCCAGTAACGATCAGAGCACGAATATTGTCATCTGCCTCAATTTCGCTACATACTTCCCGCGTCTCATTCTGGAGATTCTTATTCAACGCATTTAGCACATCAGGGCGGCTTAATGTCAAAATACCAATATGCCCCTGACGCTCAAGAATAACCTCTTCGTAACTCAATTTAGTTCCTCGCAATCTAGATCTAAGCCTAACATTTTAACCACAGTCTACCTAAGTAAGTGTATGCTTAATTTATCCTGAAATTGGAAGAATTACGAGCCAGAAAGGTAGTGCTGCCATGACAAACGCAACTGAAAATTCGTCACCAACGACTGACGCAGAACCCGCCTATAAAAAATCACGCCGACTGAGTCGAATTCAACGCCGGGGACTGGATCCACTGTCTGGCAATATGATTCAAAAATTTTTAAAAAGATCTATCGTCAATATCGTCATCAGTATGCGTTCTTCGAAAGAAATGAGACGAACCGGAGTAGTTTACAATCCGCTATCTGAAGTTTCACATCAGGATCCTCAGACAATATGGAGAAATCTCCGATACAAAGATCCTATCCATTGGTCTGACGTCGTCCAAGGCTGGGTCGTAAGTCGGCATTCTGACGTTGATTCCATCCTGAGAGACTTCAAACGATTCTCTAATGTCCCGCAAATGCTACTCGAGCAAAATAAACAATCACCCACAATCATTTCGTCTCCCGATGAGTTCGATGTAAATGCTCCGACCATGCTTCAATCGGATCCTCCAGACCACACGAGATTACGAACATTGGTTTCACACGCCTTCACCCCCAAAGCAATTGCACTTTGGAAAACGACTGTCGAAACGGTTGCAGACGACTTAATTGAAAATATTAGTGAAAAAAAGAGTTTTGATTTCCTAACTGAATACGCGAATTTACTCCCCTTAATCGTGATAGCAGAGTTGATAGGAGTCCCTCACACGGACAGAGATTTGTTTAAATCATGGTCAGTAAAAGTTGCTCGGACACTTGAGCCAACCATTACGGCCAGCCAAGCGGAAGAAGCTGACCAAGCTAGTATCGAACTCGCTGAGTACTTTGATCAAATTATCCAGTCTCGAAGAATCCAACCAAAAGACGATCTCATTACTGTACTGATTCAGGCGGAAGAAGAGGGGGATAAATTAAATCACAAGGAAGTAATAGCTGCCCTTACGCTAATCCTAATAGCCGGCCACGAAACTACCTCGAATTTGCTCGGAAATGGTATGTATGCGCTACTAAGTAACCCTGAGCAGCTCACCTGGCTCCGTGAGAATCCTGAACAGGTCGATGTGGCTGTTGAAGAACTTCTACGTTTTGACTCACCCGTCGCAGTGAATGCAAGAACAGCGTTGGAAGATGTCGACGTGGGTGGTGTTCCAGTTAAAGCTGGTGATACCTTAATTCTACTGCAGGGATCTGGCAACTTCGATGAGAATTTAAGAGATCACTCTGACGCTCTGGCCCTTGAGAATGGTGACAAGAATCACTTATCGTTTGGACGTGGGATACATTACTGCCTAGGGGCACCATTAGCCCGGCTCGAGGGTCAAATAGGCTTTCAAAAAGTTCTCGATCGTTGGAGCGACATCCAGCTAGCTGAGTCACCAGAATATAAGGATCATATAGTGCTCAGGGGATTAAAAACATTAAATGTTCAGGTGAACGATTAAAAGTTGTATTAGTCATTTCATGAACCTGCCTTGAGATTTACAATAAATGTATGAATCCTATATTTAAATCAAACACGCGCACGCCACCATTCAACTACCAAGGTGTCAAATATGAGGACGTGCAAGTTGCGATTGATGAGGCAGTTCGTATTACGAATAGTATCTATCAGGAAGTCGCAGAGATATCCGATAATGATCGCACATTTGAAAACACAGTTCGCCCACTAGATGACGTGACAAATCTTCTGGTGGAAACAGATGGAGCGTTTTGTTTCTTAGCCTACGTATCAGACGACGAAGAAATGAGACAAGTTGCTCAACAGGCCGACGAAAAACTATCTGCATTTCAAACACTTCTGGGATTCCGGCAGGATATTTATGAATCTGTCATAGCCTATACAAAAACTACGGAATTCATGAATCGTACCCCCATCGAGAAAAGGCTGGTCAGTTTTATACAACGGGACTATCGAAGAAATGGGCTTGATCAGCCCAAAAGGCAGCAAAATGAAATTAAGAAGCTTCGCCAACGGCTCGTGACACTAGGAATTAAATTTAGAAGGAATATCGATGAGTACGAAGATTATATTCTTGTCCCGCGAGAGGAACTCGATGGCTTACCTGACAATTATATTAACAGTCTTACCAAACAATCCACGACACAGGGTGAGCTCTTCCAAATCTCACTGGATTATCCTGAAATGTATCCATTTATGGAGACTGCTGAATCAGAATTCTGGCGGAAAGAATTATTTCTAAAAAACCACAACAAAGCAGCTGAACTTAATACTACGTTGCTCGAGGAGGCCCTCGGAATCCGTCTGAAAATTGCTCAACTTCTAGGATTCAATTCTTGGGCTGAGTATTCTATTGAGCTCAAAATGGCACAGACTCCTGAACGTGCCAACTCTTTTCTTACAGATTTACACAGCAACGTGCAAATAAAAGCAAATGGAGATCTGCAAATCTTGCTTCAAGAAAAACAGAGTCATTTAAAGGATTCGAACGCGAAATTAGAAATCTGGGATTGGCGCTATTACCAGCAGCGTGTGCGGCAAGAAAAATTCAGTGTGGATCAATTCAAAGTTGCAGAATATTTCCCGCTCGATGCAGTTTTAACTGGAATGTTCGAGATTTATCAAAAAGTAACAGGTGTCGTTTTTCAGCAAATAGATGTCGCACAGTCGTGGCACACGGATGTGCGACTGTATGGGGTGACAGACTCGACCACCAACGAGCACCTCGCACATTTCTACATGGACCTGCACCCAAGACCAGGTAAATTTGGACATGCTGCGGCATTCACACTGCGATCTAGTAGAAAACAATCAGATGGAACTCGACAGCCAGCAATTTCCGCGATAGTTGCCAATTTCACAAAGCCCACAGCGGAAACCCCAAGTCTATTGCGACACAGTGAAGTCGAGACCCTATTCCATGAGTTTGGTCACATTCTGCATCAGACCCTAACAAAGGCTCCGTTCAGTCGATTCTCAGGCACTGCCGTGGAACGTGACTTTGTCGAAGCTCCTAGTCAAATGCTTGAACACTGGGCCTGGGACAGTGATGTCCTCACCGGGTTCACACGCCATAAAGACACCGGTAAACCATTACCGCAGAGTTTGCTCGACCAAATGGTGAAGGCAAAAAATATTGGAAGTGGAATTCATTATCTGAGACAAATTTACTTCGCTTCACTAGATCTTGCCTACCATGGCGTTGATTCAATCACCGACTCCGATAAACTCGCTCGTGAATTACATGAAATCACGTCATTTGAATTCCCAGAGAACACACATTTTCAGGCTGGATTTGGCCACTTATTTGGATACGATGCAGGGTACTATGGATATCTTTGGTCACAAGTTTTCGGTGATGACATGTTCACCAGATTCGAAAATGAGGATCCGATCGACGTCGGAAGAGATTACAGAAAATTTATTCTTGAGCCCGGAGGCTCTAAGGATGCCGAAACACAAATTATAGACTTTCTCGGACGAGAACCTAATAATCAAGCATTTATTGAAGAAATTGGATTAGACAGTAACTCTGTCTAACTCGGGCCTAGCACAGATGAGTAGATCCGCTTTACACTGTCTCAAAATTATCTTCTCAAAGTGGATGGAGAATTATGATGGCTAGTCAAACCGAAACAAAAAACACATTCGTAGGTATGCAACTTGAAACTACTCGACAAACAATTTCCCAAGATGTAATCAATGACTATGTACAACGAACTGGGGATAATCATCCTTGGTATACAGGCGAATCTCCGTTCGGAAAGCCTCTGGTTCCGGCCATGCTAACTTACAATTGGCCAGGACATCCAAATACTACATGGTATCCGGAAAATATCTATGGCAACCTCCATGCCCGACATGAGTTTGAGTGGTATCAACCCGCGCTCGCCGGCGACACATTAATTGGTCATCGCGTGATTGTTGATCGATATGAGAAACGAGGTCGTGTCTATTTAGTGCCAGAATTAACTATCGTTCGGGAATCGGATGGGGCAATAATTCTCAAACAACGACATCATCAATCGTTTTTGCTTGAAGGAGAGTCTTTACAAGAAACAAAGACCGTTGCAGTCGATAAGTCTCGGGAACAGGAAGCTACGAGAACACGAAGCAGTCACCCAAGTGATGGCGAGTCCTTAGAAATATTCGGTCCCGTCTCTAAATTCGTAGATAAAGCAGTGGCTGACCAATATTCTGGCTTGAAGCCCAATTATCATAATGACCTAGAGGCCGCCAGCGATCTTGGATTCCCTGACATCGTCGTACAAGGAACTCTTTCACTATCGTACATTTGTGAATTACTTACAAAACGATTTGGTGCCGGTTTATTCGTTGGTGGGCGACTAGATATCAAGTTTGTTAATGTCCTTTGGGTGGGAGAAAACATCTCTGCTAAAGGTGCGCTGCGTGAGTTAACTCAAGAAGGCGGTAAAGAAAGAGCGCAAACCACGGTTTGGACTGAAAAGGATGATGGAACTGTCACCATTGTCGGCCAAGCCTCAGCAGTAATCTAACGACAATATTTATCAGTGCAAAACACGGATCTTGTTTATGACGTTGTTGTACTTGGTGCTGGATCAGCAGGTAGTGTTGTTGCTGCACGGGCATCTGAAGATCCAAACAAACAAATATGTCTGATTGAATCTGGACCAGATTATACCGACTCGACTAGCCTTCCAGATGATCTTGCCAATCCGTACAAGAATTCACTCGTCGATCATGATTGGAATCACAGTTATCAACCGACGGCTGAGCATGAGAACATTAACTTTCCTCGGGGTCGTGTTACGGGCGGTTCATCAGCCGTCAATACAACCATAGCCTTGCGGGGTATCCCTGAAGATTACGATTACTGGGCCGATCTTGGAAATTCGGAATGGAGTTGGTCAAACGTTTTGCCCAGTTTCATTCGTCTCGAAAGAGATCTCGATTTTGGTGCTGAACAATACCATGGTGATGCCGGGCCAATCGCTATACGACGACATCCCTGGAACGAACTAACAACCAGTCATCAAGCATGGTGGGAAACCGCTCGAAACTTAGGAATTCCTGATTGCGACGACCACAATCGCCCAGACTCATTTGGCGCTGGTGCTCAGCCTATGAACCGGATTGGGAAACTCCGAATCTCGACCGCCCTAGCTTACCTTGGACCAGCTAGAACAAGGCCTAATCTCACAATTCAGGCCGACAGTCATGTGAGACGGCTAATAATAAAAAACCACAGAGTGACTTCAGTGGAAATTCAAACTGCTGACGGTGCGATTAAAAAGATCCATGCAAAGTTATTTGTGCTGTCGGCCGGAGCAATCCAAACACCAGGTGTGCTGAGGCGGAGTGGAATTGGCAAACCAGATGATATCCAGGCGATGGGACTTGATCTTGTGGCTCAAGCTAACGGCGTTGGCCATAATCTCCAGGATCACCCAATAATTGCGCTCACATGTGAGTTAGTCGACCCGACATTAGCACTCCCCGACATGCCGTTAATTCAAACGGTCATGCGATACACGGCTAATGGATCGAAACATAGAAATGATCTCCAAATTGAGTTAACCAGCTGGACACAACGTGATGATATTCCCAGTTCATTCGCCCTTCTCGGAGTGCTGGAACACACCTACAGTTCGGGTTCAGTTCTAACCGAATCAAGTGATCCGTTCGCACAACCAGTAATCAATTCGCTCTTCTGTGAGGATGACAAAGATGCCTCTCGACTGACACAAGGTCTACAAGATTGCTTACAGTTCAGTCGTACCAAGCCGCTAAGTGATCTCATTAGCAAAGTTAGCTGCAACTCTCAAGAAGTGAGTAAGCTAGATACCGAAGAACTTACAAGGCTAGTTCGAAGATATGCAAAAAGCGGCTACCATCCATGTGGGACCGCAAAGATGGGCCTGATCACTGATCCAGAATCGGTGGTAGATCAGTATGGTAGGTCACACTCTATTGATGGCTTAGTCATCGCAGATGCCTCAATTATGCCTCAGATACCACGCGCTAATACAAATTTGACAAGTATTATGATTGGGGAGCGTATCGGTGAGTGGATCAGAACTGATTCAGCCAGATATGGAATCTAATATCTTCATACCCCAAAGGGCCTAATAAATGAACGATATCACCGAAGAGTTACTCGCAAATTTTCACGCGGCCATAGATACCTATCCCGACTTTCCAACTAAAGGGATTCTTTTCAGAGATGTCAGTCCGCTCTTTCGCGACATAAATCTACTCAATCAGGGCGTCGTTATTCTTGAGAGCCGATTCAACTTCGACCAGATCGACATAATAGTGGGAATAGAAGCACGAGGACTTCCGATCGCCTCTTTACTTGCCAAATCAACCAATAAGCCAATGGTAATGGCAAGAAAGTCTGGCAAATTACCAGGAAAAGTTAAGCAAAAACAGTATGGTTTGGAATATGGCAATGCGGCCGTTGAAATTCAGGTCAACGCTATCTCCCAAGGCAAAAAGGTCTTGATAATCGACGACTTGCTCGCCACGGGCGGGACGGCTCGAGCCACATCCGATCTAGTCACCGATCTAGGAGCAGAGGTTTGCGGACTCGCCTTCCTAGTTGAGTTAGCTGGCTTAAACGGTCGTGACATGCTCAGTCACGACGCACAAATTGAAAGCCTAATAACTCTTCCCGCAGGTAAAACATAAGAATACTGACGATAATCGTAGAAGCTTACTTGAATTGAGGCATCACTGATTTTGCAAACAATTCAGCGGGTTCACGCACATCCTTACCGAAAAATTCGATTTGAAACATATTACAGCCCAACTCAAGGTGTTGACCGATTCTGTCAACAATTTGATTAGGTGTTCCTGAAAGCGCCAATGCGCCTGCTGGGTTACCCATGTGCCCACCGAATATTTTTTGAGCTGTCTCAATCATCGGATTAACCACAGATTCATCCTCTGCAATAGTGACCAGGCACTGCTGGGAAACCGTGATATCATCCGGATTACGCCCAAGATCCTCGGCGTGAGTACGCAATACTTCGACTTTATGGCCAACATTATCCTGACCACCAGCTGAATTATTCCAGATATCCGCGTATTGAGCGGCGATACGCATAGTTACCTTTTCACCACCTCCACCAATGAGAATCTTCGGCCGTCGAGTCGGTTTCGGCAGAGTTACTACATTTTCAGTTTGTACGTATTTCCCATCAAAACTAACTTCTTCCTCATCTTCATCCCACATTCGTTGCAGCAGTTGTACTACTTCACGTAACTGGCCCAGTCTCTCCTTTGGTTCAAGAAATGGCATCCCAAAGTCTGTAAATTCCCGAGGCATCCAACCACTCCCAAGTCCGACGATCACTCGGCCCCCAGAAATATGATCAGCCGTGGCAACCACTTTGCCAAGGTGTGCTGGATTTCTCATACCGACAGGAGTGACTAGCGTGCCAAGCTCAACCTGGCTAGTGACCGCGGCCAATGCCGAAATCTGTGTCCAAGCTTCAAGTATAGGAATTTGCGGAGATGTCGGGCCATAAAGGTGATCATTTACCCAGAGAGATTCAAATCCCGCGCTTTCAAAAAATGTCGCGGCGTCTCGCGCCTGATCCCAAGTTCTCTTAATCTGTGGAACCATCGTTCCGAAGTGAACATCGCTCATTATTTCCTCCACTACTTATCGGGGCTTAACCCGCTATATAAATCTTGAAACTTTTCCTAACAATATCAGATCTTGACTCGGCTCAGTAGCGGTCGGCCAAAACAGGACCAGAGTCTAACCGTCGTATGCTATTTTGCCACCAACAATCGTCATATCGATGGGCAAGTCCCGAAGTTCAGTAACAGGCACATCTTCAATTTTTTCAGATAGAACAGTTAAATCGGCAAGTTTCCCTTGCTCCAAACTCCCCTTGATATCGTCTTCAAATGAGGCATATGCGCCATTAATCGTGTGCATCCTCAGTGCCGTGGTTAAACTCACTCGTTCCTCAGGTCCACATATATCACCACTCTCCGTGGCGCGTGTAATCGCTTGCTCAATCCCAAATAGAGGTCGATAGTCCGTTACTGGTGAATCTGACGAGCCGGCGACTCGCACGCCTCTATCAATAAGTGATTTTGCTGGAAACATTACGTCAGCACGGTCTCTGCCATAATTTTGAATGTAACCATCACCGAACTCCCAAAAAAATGCCGGTTGCATCGCCGGGACTACCTTTTGAGAGACGACACGATCCTGTAAATCCGGCGGTGTGATACCGCAGTGATCGATTCTGTGCCGCAATGCATCCCGAGGATATTCTGACTGTGCCCGTGCCATGGCATCGAGTGTCTGTTGGATTGCTTTGTCACCAACAGCATGCACAGTGCATTGCCAACCTGCTCGATGCGCACGTCCGAGCAAGTCATCCAGATCATTCTGGCCCCAGTACGCAATACCAGAATTATCTGAATCAATTGAGTAGGGTGCCCGAGTAGCTGCCGTCGGGCCTGATGAGGAGCCATCAGTCATAATCTTGAACGCACCAACTCTAATCTGTTGATTACCAAATCCAGTCTTAATGCCAGTTTCCAAAATAGGCACATGCGGGTGGTCAAGAGCATTAACCGTGACGAAACTATAAATTCGAACTCGAAGCTCGTCCAGAGCGACAAGATCAAGGGCCTGTTCAAGTGGCAAACCAGTCATTCCGCCTGCATCGTGGATGCTAGTAAGGCCAGACGCGAGATCGAGTTGATTAGCCGTACGCAAGTGTTCCCTAATCTCCATCTTTGAAGGTTGAAGCACGTCTCTAAAGGGAACAGTCGCACGTTCATAGGCCACACCGATGATTTCTCCGGCTGAGTTCCTATCAAATCTTCCTCCATCCGGATCCCCCAGTGTTGTTTCCACCTCAGCTAGTCGCATAGCAGCTGAGTTGAATGATCCGATATGACCACACGTTCGTGTAAACCACACGGGGTGATTTGGTGACACTCCATCCCAATCCATCGCATTTGGATGACGACTCTCCGCTAACTTTGAATCGTTATAACCACGACCACGGATCCATGTCCCTTCCGGTTGCACGGCTGCTCTTTTTCGCACTTCTTCCACAAGTGCCGCAATTGAATTCATTCCGGGCGCCTTACAATCGATTGCATCCATAGCCGCGCCAATCCCCGCGAAATGTTGATGTGCATCAATGAAACCTGGCGTCACGGTCCGGCCAGCCAAGTCAATTACTTTTGTTTCAGATCGTGCTTGTGCTCGGACGTCAGTATTTGACCCAACCAGTGAGATTCGGTCGCCTTGAATTGCAATTGCTTCGGCGACTGAATTATCTATATCAACGGTACGAATTGATCCATTCACTAAAATAATCGATGGCGTGTCTGACATACTACCCCCAAACCTTACAGTCTTTTAAATTCTAAATTCAAAGCTAATGGTCGCTTCCATAGTGCTCTAGCAGGACGTCTCGGCCAAAATCACCCTCTGGGTTCCGCCAAACCGAGTGGATATGATTAGCATCATTCTGAGTATTATCGTATTCGATTAACAAGTTCGGTCCTTGGATTCGGTAATAATGGCCTTGGTATCTTTCACTGCTGCCAGCCCAAGAAAAATATGCCTCAGAGAGCAGACCAGTCTCATATTTCTCATATTCAAGTTGTGCTAGGGCGGGAGGAAGTCTCAAGATATAGTGCTTTACCAATCCTAAGAATTGATCCTTGAGTCGATTATCCATATCACTAATACAAATACCAAGTGGGATTGCACTCCTGTATCGCAAAATCTCAGGCTCGTTTTCTCGTACTTCACGCTTGCTGTAACTAGCATCAATCGGTGTTGAAGCATCGGACCATGGAAGAGCGCCATCTTCTACCTGCGGCCGGTTTGACTGAACAATGTCCGTAGGAGGAATATCGCTGACAACAGCAAGTTTTCTTTGGTTCTCAGACATGGAAAGTACCAATGCACGTCCTAGATCCTCTTCAGCACCAAGTGGTCGCAATTTATGAGTCGTGGCAGTAGACGCATCTGCTGGGTTCGAACCCAAGAACCCAGGTGTCATCGAAGCCAGTTCCTCGTTCAATATTAGATATGACAAGCTGACATGGTGTCCGTCAAACCGCCAGGCCCAATCACCGCTAGGTGCACCGAATATACTTACGTAGTAGAGTCTTGGATCTCTAACAAATCTTCCCTGCCACCCTTCCAATTGATCAAGTGTTACCTCTAGAGCCATGATATTTGTGGTCGCCACAAAAGCCTCCTCCGATAAACCTGAGGCCAACAGTCGACGAGCGAGCCTCTCTTGATCTGTGGTCATTTCAGTGAAAGGAAGTCCGCCGCGAACACCCGGCGTGTAAGCCCAGCGTTCGCGTTCATTATTTTCGGGAAAGCCAAATTGACACTTCAACAACTGCTCTGTATTGAGGCTGGTCAAAAATTCTTGAGCTGTATTCCCCATCGAATCAGCTAGCGATCCCCTTATCGAATTAATTGACATTATCCCAGAACAGTCCTTATTTACTGGTCCAAATCGGCATTACAGTCGAGTGTCCATCATTTATCTTGATTGGAAATTGAATGTAATGCTTTGGTCATTTTCTGTAGTTCCACGCATTCAACTCCTAGCGCTAATCCACGTGCAAGAGCTACCTGAAAGATAGCATCGATTTCCATTTCTCGTCCTTCAACAAAATCAATCATGGTACTTGGTTTATAATCGATCATCGTATCAGTCATCGTCATCATCTCATCAATGACTCGATTATCAAGTTGAGGTGCTAGCTCACCCGTCGAGTTTATAAGATCTGCATTTCCGATTTCTATCACCTCCCGCATTATTTTTTCAGCAAGGGATCTTAAGCTAGGATCTAGCATAATTACCTCTGTAGTAACTCCGCCAGCCAAGACGCATAGTCCATTAAAAGGTATGTTCCAACAGAGTTTGAGATATCTAGCAGCCAACCGTGAGTCTGCCACGCTGGTGACTACTTTGACCTTTTCCCAAAGAGATATCGCAATGGCGAGCTCCGATGGATCGTCACCTAGGTGAGTGATTGTCAGTGGTCCATAATCAAGGTGGTCAATCACAGACGGTTCTGATCTGTTGATGCAAGTAAACGCTAATCCTCCGAAGACTCTTTTGGGGTCCATCCACTTAGCAAATTCTTCCTCAATACCCAAACCATTGATAATGGCCAACAATCTCGTATCGGCTTCTATCAGCGGTGAAATTAAACGTTCCGCGTCAGGCAGAGCAGTCGCCTTAAGCGCACATAAAATCCAATCTGGCTGAAACGTCTGGGCTAATTCAGCGGGGTCTTTCGTAATTCGCGGACTATGAAGCCTGATGTCGCCATCTTTACTATTAACCGTAATCCCACGCTCAGCTACGGCTGAGTAATCACTCCTTAAAACAAATGCTACATCGTGCCCTTGTTCCGCAAGTCGCGCACCATAATAAGTTCCAACAGCACCAGCACCAACGACTGCTACTTTTGACATAAACATTTGCTCTCAAATCGTATCAAGGGTATTTTCCATCAATGCGATCTCCAGGTTGGTAGGTGGAATCGCGATAAAATGCGATAGTCTTACGCTCTTTTTCCTCAATAGCGGCAGCGGCGGCGGGAATGTCTCGAGCTACTTTTAACGGGATTTCTATCGCTCCATGCTGATCAGCAACAAGTAAATCTCCAGGAGAAATTGTCAGTCCGCCGACTTGGACTGGCCCTCCAACTTCGACAAGATGCATATATCCGTGCGAAACAAGTACATGCTTCGAAAGTGCTAGAAAACCCATCTCCCTCATTTCATCCAAGTCTCGAACACCACCATCAGTAATAACCCCAACTCCACCGAGTGCCGTATGACGAGTCGAGTTGACCTCCCCCCACCAAGATCCGATCGAGGGCTGATCAAGATCTTGAATTACAACAAATTTGGGTCCAGTCTGGGCGAGCATGGCATCAATCAGTAAATCTCTATCCACCGTATCTGGGTCATCTTCCGGTCTTATCGACGCTCGCATCTTAGCGGTAACTGCATAGCCTGCCCGAATGCCTAGTTCAGGAAAACGACACACTACATCGGAATCCGTGAACCCAGTGGTTCGTGATCGAATGTCGAGAGTTTCGATGGCATTAGCAATGGCGGGTGTCGGCCACTTGCACAATGCATCCAAATCACCTTGATCTAATAGTTGGTTATTGAAAGTCACTAATAATCCTCTCCCAAAGCCTGACTTACTCAGTTGCGAAATTTTAGTCTAGCTGGCATTAGTTTGAATAAAAAGACTCGAAGACGGCGTCGACCAATGCAATATTCCTAGGATCACGCCAAGATCTACCGCTCTGATTACAACTATAAGCCAGGCTTAACCTTGCCTCGGGATCAGCAATACCAATATGTCCACCGTTACCGTAATGTCCAAATGTTCCGGGGTTCGGCCCAAGTGGTCGAATATCAGGGATAGCCAGCTGAAAACCGAGGCCAAACCTAGTTGGTCTCCCGAGGACCAGATCAACGCCATCAGACGCGATCTCACGTGCCTGATCTATTATGTCTGTGCTAAGTAACGAGTATTCGTTTGACCCATGACCACCATTTGCCAAAGCCCCAAAAATCAGTGCCACTGACCGAGCATTTGAATGCGGGTTTGTACTAGGAAACTCGGCTGATCGCCATACTCGAGAGGCCGGAGTGTGAGCCTTATTTGTTTTTGGATTCCCGTACGTTCTGATGCTCATACGTTGAAAATGTGTTGCCTCCTCGTACTTAATCTTCTTCCAAGGTTGGCGGTCCGGAACGACCTCATCCTTCAGCGGTTTATATGATATCCACTCAGCCGTGCGATCGTCATGCTTTTCATCTAATCCAACAAAAAACTCAGCCCCTAACGGGTTTGCAATATCCTGGCTAATGACCTCACCAACCCGACGGTTGGTTACCCGCCTAACCAGTTCACCTAAAAGAAATCCAATCGTATTGGTGTGATAGCCGTGCCCCGTATCAGGTGTCCACCAAGGAGTCTGTTCCGCTAACGCAGAACACATGGCATCCCAGTCAGTGAGTTGAAGGCTTTCCGGAAGAATCTTCTCAACAGCCGGTAACCCCGCCCGGTGACCCAAAAGCATTCGAACCGTTACATCTTGCTTGCCCGCCTGACCAAACTCTGGCCAGTACGTCGATACTCGGTCATCGAGAGAAATTTGGCCTTGATCCACCATTCGTAAAACTGCAATCGCGGTTACCGCTTTCCCAATCGACCAAACGGGAACCAGCGTGTCCTCGACCCACGGGATGCTTTCTTTTTCGTTCTGCCAACCGGCCCACAGGTCAACGACCAGTTCTCCGTCTAGGCAGACAGCGACAGACGCGCCAATATCACCACGTTCAACAAAATTCTTGACAAATTCTTCCCGAAGTTTCAAAAAACGGTCATCACATATTCCAGCGACAGTCGGTGCGACCTTATGGGCCCGTGGTGGAGGAAGTGGCGGTAGTTCAAATTTTGATGGCATAGCATTTCATCCTCACCGATATTGTAGGGTTTAATCCAAAATATCAACGTCGTATGATTAAACCAACGCCATTTAAGAAAGAGGAGAGTGCTATGAGCAGCAAACCAATGTCGATACGAGCCTCTCTGGCATGGTCCTTTGTTGCCACATTTATATGGTGTCTTGTCTCACTAGGTTTCATCAGCACTGACCTCGACCCGTTGGTCCTACAAGCACCCACGCTCTTCGTCATGATGTTTCTTTCGATGAGGCTCGGTGCGGTTATCTCTTATTGGATAAATAAGAAATGGCCTCAAAACGCAAAAAAACAGCAGGGCGACAAGGAACAACTCGACGAAACTAAGATAGTATCCCACTCCAGCCGCTCTGAACATGCACGCCGCAGGCGCGAATCTTCACGACCGAAATCAAAAAAGCGTCGACATTAATAAAAAACGAACCCACGTCCAGGTTCAATAACATATGGATGTTCGGCTAAGTCAAGAGACGTGCCGTGCATTTTCCGAACCGACAACAGTCTGTCGCCCTCTCCACTAAGCCCATCTAATTCAAGATTAATTATTCCATCTGAAATCTGTTCTTCCACGCCGAGCATTGTGTAACCCACAGCATCATGTTGACGAAACCCTGTGAGAAGAGTCGAACAATAACTCTGATTCGCAACGTCTAACGTTACTTCTCCGACAAACTTCCGAGCCTGATCTGAATCAATGAGTGGAGAAACCATTCTATCAAGAGTAATTCGCTCAGCACGAATCTCCTCGATGGCAACCATCATGGAGTCAATCGCCTTCTGCGGGTTCAAGCTTGAGGCATCGCCAATATTTTGTGAGGGCTCGTCCACATCTGACGCTGGAAGCCGAGCACTGCTTGAATCAAATTGCACGATTGCCGCGTATCCATCGTTCACAGCAGCTCGTAAATCCCATCCCAGAGAGGCTGCGAGTTCATAAAGCGTGCCTGGGTCTTCAAAAGTACCGATCACACCTGGCTCACCCGCAGCAATACCAGCAAGAATGAACTGAATGCCGAAAATTGTCTTACCTGAACCTGCTTCACCGGCTACCAAAACAATTGCACCTTGAGGAATTCCTCCCTCAAGTGCTTCATCTAGACCGGTTATACCTGTCGGAGTTCTCACACTAGCCTCGCTGTCGTATGTGCGCTATTGCTAGGCTGCACCTAAGGAATATACGCTGGATTTCCGCAAGTGTCGCTCCACTACTAATTTATTCGTTCACCAAAATAATTTTACCGAAGTTAGTATTTGATTCCATATAGCTGTGAGCCGCCGCTACCTCCTCAAGAGGAAAGACGTGATCAACAATCGAGCTTAAAACGCCCCGATCAAATAAAGGGAGCACTCGTTTTGCAAAGTCTTGCACCACAGTGGCCTTTTCTTCAAATGTCCGGCTTCTCAACCGAGTGCCTCTCACCGTCGCGCGCTTATTCCCCAGAACGCCAAGTTTCGCGTTATCAAGAGTGCTTCCACCCATCGAGCCAACAACTACCATCCGGCCAAGTGTCGCCAATGACCGTAAATTATCATCCCAGTAAGGTGCCCCAATGACGTCTAGTATCACATCAACACCAATACCATTAGTTTTCTCAAGAATCACATCTGCGAAATTTTCGGTCCGATAATTAACACCAAATGAAAGGCCGAGTTCTGACGCCGCCGTCAATTTCTCGTCGCTACCGGCTGTTCCAAACGTGAGACAAGATTGCGCAGCTGCAAGTTGAATTGCGGCTGTACCAACCCCAGACCCAGCAGCATGAATCAGTACCGATTCACCCATCACTAGGTCACACTGTAAATGCATCGCATCGTACGCAGTTAAATACACTTCAGGTATCCCAGCAGCTTGTTCAAATGATAATGTTTTCGGCATTGGCATCAGCATGCGTTCGTGAACCACTACGTGAGTCGCGTACCCCATTCCACCCAGCAGCGCAATCACACGATCTCCGCCGGACCACTCTGTCACCCGCTCGCCGATCTCAGTTATCACACCAGACATTTCAAGTCCCGGTATATCGTCTCTAATTCCAGGCGGTGCAGGATAATTGCCATGACGTTGGGCAAGATCTGCTCTATTGAGGGCTGTAGCTCTAATTTCAACAACTACCTCGTCCGATCCGGGTATGAGTTCAGGAAGTTCTTGAATTTCAAATACCTCGGGGCCGCCTGGCTCCGTTATTACTGCAGCTCGCATATAACCTCCATAAATAAACGCTTAGTCAGCTTCGATATTAGACCATTGCAGGGTCTATACTCTTCTGGTTAGAGAAAAAATTATCATATGACAAAAAGTGACAGAGAACTAAGTTCTTTAAAGTTAGCTCAATTCCTAACTGAAGTCACCGTGCCCGCTCAGGTGCGTGATGTCACAAGGCGATACTTACTTGACTGGATCGGCTCAGCAGTCGCGGGCGGTTCAAGTGAGCCTGCCACGATGGCACGTCGTACAGCCGCGATTCTAGGTGGGCACCCAGCGTCAACAATTCTTGCTGATGGATCAAAAACATCGGCAGCACTTGCGGCTTTTTGTAATGCAGCTGCCGCTCATGTGGTAGAAATGGATGACTTAGATAGAACGTCAATCACACATCCAGCAGCGCCGATCGTTGCTGTAGCTCTAGCCTTGGGAGAGCAGTATGAAGCAAGTGGTGACGAAATACTAGATGCAATTGCGATTGGCTACGAAGTCTGTATCCGTGTTGGTGAAGCGCTCGGACCAGCGCACTACGAATACTGGCATACGACGGGAACGGCAGGCACGAGTGGTGCTGCAGCAGCAGCAGCAAGAATCCTAAAACTTCCGGCCGAAACCGCACTCCATACTCTCGGATCGGCAGGTACTATGGCCGCCGGATTATGGGAATTCTTGTCAGATGGCGCAATGTCAAAGCAACTTCACCCAGCTAAGGCCGCGCATGACGGTGTACTGGCTGCCCTGCTCTCACGTGAAGGATTTACGGCAGCATCTAAAATATTTGAAGGTGAAAAGGGACTCCTAAATGCCATGTCTTCATCACCGCGTGTTGATTTACTGACTAAGGATCTCACGCAACTCTCAAAAGAAAGTTCAATCTGGAAGATCAACTTTGTGTCTTTCAAAGTACATTCCTCTTGCAGACACACCCATGCTGCGGTAGATGGAGCCATTAGTTTAGCGAGTGACAACAACATTGATATCAACGACGTGAAATCAGTAGAAGTCGAAATATATAGCCAAGCGCTTGGTCTACTTGAAGGAGTAGAACCTATTTCACCATGGGCGGCAAAGTTCTCACTTCCATTCTGTGTCGCAACTGCGCTAAGGTATAAAGATTGCTCACCCTCACGGTTTACTGACACGACAATTAACGATCCTTACACTCTTGCACTGGCCCAAAAAATTAACTTTAGAACAAGCGCTCGTTTAGATAAAATGTATCCAGAGGCTTGGCCATCGGTCGTAAAAATTTCACTCAGAAATGGCGTCCTCCTGCAAACACAAGTAGATTTTCCTGCGGGAGATCCAGAGACTGAGATAAGTTCAAATCAACTCTCGGACAAGTTTCGCCTACTCACTCAAGACGTCTTGGGAGAAAGAACAGATCGACTTATCGAAAGCATATTCGATGAAACTAAAATTCCAGGAGCCAGAAAGCTAGCAATGCTCGTGGCTTCGAATTCGGCAACTGGTAAATAGTCGGCGGTTAATTTGTTGCAATCGGAAGAAACAAAAGACCAAAAGGCCGCCAGTAAACCAGTTCTAACCTTCGATCTGGATGGCGTCTTATGTGCGCCCATTTTGGGCCTGAATATAGGAATAAATAGAAATTTTCTGGCGCCTGAGGTTGTTTCGCTCACCGCAAAAATCCCACCTGACTGGTGGAGGATTATTTGGGACAAAATTAGATTTGATAGTCGACGACCTATGAGTGATGCCGCTGAATACCTCGATCAGTTACAAAGTCACTATGCGCTCATCCTAGTAACCGGCCGACGCACATCTCCAAATAACTGGTTGAAAGGAAACGGATTATTCTGTTACTTTTCCGAGGTTATTTGGAATACCAGTGAGCTCCAAAGCGCGCATTACAAATTAAACACACTGAACACACTCCACCCTGTTGCTCATTTTGAGGATGATCCTCGCACCGCGGAACTACTTGCGCAATCTGGACTCACTGTCTTTCTTCGAGATTGGCCCAAAAATCGAAATCTCCACTTTAATAATCAAGTAATTCGAATTTCCAGCCTTAGAGACGCGTCAGAGTCACTTAGTAAGCTTAATCAAAAACAGCTAGGAGACTGAATACAATCGAATGATTCGTAGCCTTAACCAAGCCATGCGAGACGTCACATTCGAACGAATGTTTGAATCTCTAAAATATCGCGATTTTCGCCTTCTCTGGTTAGGTCAAGGCGCTCACGCAGCGGCGCTCTGGATTGAAATGGTTGCTCGTCCATGGCTAGTTCTTGAAATGACTAATGGTGATGCATCTATGGTTGGCCTCATGGTCGCTACACGGGCAGCGCCGTCACTACTCTTTGGGCTCTTCGCCGGAGTGCTGAGCGACCGGTTTAATCGGAAATATTTACTGCTAGCTGCCAAAAGCTCTGCATTCATAATCAGTCTGTTTTTTGTCGGTCTACTAATTCTGGGATACATGGAACTATGGATAATATTCCTATTCACCTTTTTAAGGGGATCTGCTATGGCGTTCGACCAGCCTGCCAGGCAATCTCTGGTGAGTCAAGTGGTTCCAGTGACTATCATCACAAATTCTGTAGCATTGATGTCTTCGACTCAAAGCGTCATGCGCATTGTAGGAGTATTAGTATCAGGCTTAGTGATTGAAATGTTAGGTTTTACTTACGCCTTTGGTTTAGTTGCCTTCATCTATTCTGGGGCGGTAATTGCGACGGCTCTTCTCAAAGTTGAAAATAACAATAAGTCAGTAATGAAATCAGGGACCTCACCTCGCGTTATAAAGGCAGAATTACTAGAAGGCTTACGGTACGGCTTTCAGAATTCTACAATTCGAGGAATTGTTGTCATGTCATTAATTTTCTACGCCTTCGCAATGTCATACATGCAAGTGTTTATTCCATTGATCGCGTGGCAGCAGCTCGACTTAGGTGCCAGAGGAGTATCGTATCTCGCAGCAGCTACTGGAATTGGTGCATTATTTGCAACATTCAGCATCGCAGCCATGTACCCAAAAAAACTGGGCATCATACTAATTCTTTCCCTAATCGGAATGGGAATCGCTTTAATCGCTTACTCAGTGAGCGCTCTGTTGCCTGGAAACCTCGGGTTGATAGTACCCATAGTTCTAATTGGATTGGTAGGATTTGGACAAACTGGCTACTTTTCAATCTCGAACGCTACGCTCCTAACCGCTTCTCCACCTGAATTTCGAGGCAGAATAGTGAGTCTCACATCGCTCGATCGAGCGATGTCGGCCGTGGGTGGAGCAATGGGTGGAGTGCTCGCTGGGCTACTTGGCGCGATCGCCGCTCAAGGTCTTTACGGAGCAATCGTAATCATTGCCGGATTAATATTTCTCGTGAAAAGCAAAGGTTTAAGACAATATGTGGCCCCATAGAAAGTTTATACGATTAAGATAAATCCGTATAAAAGGAGCCCGCCTTGCTACGCTTGAGACAAATCGCGTTAATCACACATGACTTAGGCCCTGTCGAGGCGAGGTTTCGTTCAATTTTTGGACTCGAAATATGTCACCGAGATCCGGGAGTTGAAAAGTTCGGGCTAAATAATTTCCTCATGCCATTAGGGAATTCATTCATCGAAGTTGTTGCTCCGTTTAAGAACATGACTGCCGGCGGGAGATATCTAGAGAAGCGAGGCCATAGCACTGGTTATATGGTAATCATGCAAACCGACGATATTGTGGACGCACGGATGCGCATGAAAAAGTTGGATATTCGGCTCGTGCTAAATGGTGGAAATGATACTCGCACGACCGATGGAATCCAGTTACATCCCAAAGATCTACCCGGTGCAATCGCTGAACTAAGGTGGAATACAGGAGACCGTGATCCCGACGGACCTTGGTCGCCGGCTGGAAAAAATTGGCTCCCACATAGGAACACATCTGTCGCTAGTGCAGTGCGTGCAGTTGAAATTAATTCTATGAATCATGAAGCGCTAGCAAGCCAATGGAGTGCTGCACTAGCTCGTCCAGTTACAACATCTAATGAGTCCGTGTCGTCGATTGACCTTGATGACGCGATAATCCGCTTTAAACCACTCACTGGTGATCGCTCGGAAGGTCTAAACGAGATTGATATTCAGGTTACCAACTTTAGTCATGTCATCGCTGCAGCAGAAAACGCAAAATGTCTTCTCTCCTCCTCAGCAGTACAAATCTGCGGAGTGCAGTTCAACCTACTTGAAGAGAAAAAATGACTTCACCGGATTCCGAACCTTTTGAATTCCCGGCAAACTTCTTTCGGCGAGAGGATACGTCGTCTGATCGTTATTTCTATGAAAATCCGAGATTTGTCACGCACATAGACGATGGAACAATTGAGGCTCTAACAACCTTTTATGAAGAAGTTATCCCTGAAAACGCTAAGGTACTCGATCTTATGTCGTCATGGATTTCCCATTTACCAAAGGGGAAAAAAATTGATGAAGTCTACGGACTCGGTATGAATCATGAGGAGTTAGAAAATAATCCACATTTAACGAAAAAACTTGTGCATGATCTAAATCGCACCCCCCAAACACCTCTACCAAGTAACTTCTTCGATGTTGCACTGTGCGCGGTGTCAGTGCAATACCTAACGCAACCAGTTGAGGTCTTCCGAGATGTCGGGCGAACACTTAAATCGGGAGGTTCATTCATTGTGTCCTTCTCACATAAAATGTTTCCGACTAAGGCTGTCGAAGTATGGAAGTCGCTCGGTACTGAAGACAGGACTCAGCTTGTTGGAGCATACTTTCAAATCTCAGAGATATTCGATGAACCATCCCTAGTGAAACGCGAGCCCGCCGAGGCAGATCCACTGTGGATAGTTCTTGCAACAAAAAAATAGACGTTGGCTGAGCAGTCAGTCTACTAAGACATTCTTAATAAATTGAGTTACTTGATGCTCTGCTCCCGCTACAAAAGGCCTGACATTTCTATGTTCGAGCTTCAGTTCAACCGGCTCACAATCTGAATCGTATAGATCCTTATTCGCCGCGCGAACTATAGCTGCACCGCCAGCCACATCGTGTAGTGCATAATGAGATCGAAACCCCTGGGCTAGTCCGGTTGACACATACATCTCGGATTGCCCAGTGGCAACAAGAGCCATGCGCATTACTACTGATCCCACCGCGTACACTGGAGTTTCCTCTGGTATAACCTGCCTAACCCACCGATCATGCCAAGATATAACCACTCCTACCGGGTTGATATCTTCGAGTGTCAATGGTTCACCATTTACCCGCACTGGCAATTCATCGAGAGAAACAACCCCAGTAATAACTGCTGAGTCCTCAGGATTTCTTGAAAACCCAAGTGGGAGTCCGATTACTCCGAGGGATAATTCTTGATTTACGAATAACGCGATAGATGTTCCATATTCCCCTGCGCCCGGATTGTGGACTAAATTCGAAGTCCCATCAATTGGATCAACAACCCATGTCGGAGACCCAGCTATTGTGGAAAGCGAACTATCGGACTCCTCAGACTGCCACCCACTCCCTGGAATCAATTTCAAAAGAGACTCGTTCAGATGCAAATCTACTGCTTCGTCAATTTCTGTAACCAACTCACCCGGCAAACCAGAATCTTTATGACTTACGTAGGCGCCACGTTTCAAAAGATTGACTATTAGTTGATTTGATTCGCTGACTAACTCTTCGAGAGCAGATGAAATCGATATTAAATTGGTTTCCGATAAATCTGAACTCACAAACTAGCGCCACCATCAACAGTTATAGTCTGGCCTGTGACAAACACGTTTCGCTCGATAAGTGCGACTATTGCATCTGCACACGTTTCAGGAGTTGCAACTCCGCGCAGTGGCGCCGTTGAACTCAAACGATCTTTTGCTAGCTCATAATTCTCGTCCCCTTGACCGTCGCGCAGCCATCTGCCCTCAATAAAGCCAGGAGCAATCGTATTAATCCGAATCTCGGGACCTAAAACACGAGCTAGTGATTTTGTAATCATGATGACACCAGCCTTCGAGGCTACGTAGGGGATTGATGAGCCGGTCCCTCGTTGACCTGCTGTCGATGCAACATTCACTACTGCACCTTCGCCAGCCTCTCTCATGTGCGGTGCTGCAGCTCGCGTACAATTAAAGACGCCTCGTAAATTTGCACCAATAATATCGTCCCATACTTCGTCAGTGACTGCCTCTAAGTCAGCATGATCGATAAAGTGAGTCATTCCTGCGTTATTTACGAGAATGTCTATTCCGCCATAAGTCGCTACCGCAGCCGCGATTAATGCCCTGCACTCACTATCATTTCTCACATCAGCCTTCACCGCATGTGCGGCACCACCATTAGCTTCAATTCGGGCAACAATATCCGCCGCGGCGGCTTCGCCTCTCACATAATTAACAACAACTTTTACTCCAAGTGACGCTAATAATTCAGCTGTAGCTTCTCCTACTCCGGACGAAGATCCCGTCACGACAGCTACTTTATCTGCTAGTTTCATAATATTACCCCTGTCTCACTAATCTCTTCATTGTCTTTTTTATCCCGTCCCAATCGCACTGACTTGGCAAGTAGTTCGATGACGTGCCGCACGTCCATGTCGCTAGACTCACCTCTTAGGCCAGCCTCAAGTTGTAGAGTACAGCCAGGATTTGCCGTACATACGGTCCCTGCATCTGTACCGAGCACGTCCTCTAATTTTGCCGAAAGCACCTGGCTAGATAGATCTGGTTGGACGATTGAATAAATTCCGGCGGATCCGCAACATCGGTCAGGAGTATTCATTTCTCTTAGTTCAAGGCCAGGAATAGACGAAAGAATTGTCCTTGGAGCTAATTTCTCTTTTTGAGCATGTGCCAAGTGACATGCGTCCTGAAGAGTCACCACTTCCCTCACCTCACCTAATTGACGATCAAATTTGTGTTTTGCTACGAATTCCAGAATGTCTTCAACTTTTGCGGAGAAGATTTCAGCTCTCTCTCTCCACTTTTCATCATGACGCAACAGTCTTCCATACTCTTTCATTGCAGAACCACAACCAGCAGCATTCACAAGAACTTTGCTCGCCCCCGATGATTCAAATATTTCAATATTCTGTCGAGCTAACTTTCGTGAAGCTTCAGCGTCCCCAGCATGAATATGTAACGCACCACAACACACCTGAGTCTTCGGAGCAATTACTTGGAAATTCATATAATCAAGAACTTCAACAGTTGAGGTATGCATTTCGGGATATAGTTCCCCATGAATACAGCCAGTTAAGAGCGCCACTTTATCTAATGAGACTTCAGGTGAGGACAACATTCCGCTCTCGCGAAATGGTTTCTTATGGAGTGAGGGTAGTGAATTTTCCAGACGGACTAGCTTCATCGGCAGAATCTTTTTTAGAGGCCCTCTAATCAAATTTTGCAAACCAGATTTCGAGTAAAATCTGCCGAGTGAAATAGTGAATCGCAAGCGTTTCTGATGGCTCAGGATGTTTCGTAACAAAAAAGAGCGTATGAACCAACTCCGCGGTTGTCGTGAATTACGATTTGCCATGATAGAGGCTTTCGCATCTTCCATTATACGGCCATATGGTACTGCAGAAGGGCAAGCAGTTTCACAAGCTCGACATTGCAAACAACGATCCAGATGTTGAAGAGTTCTACTATTCGCGTCAATTCGGCCTTCTTTAATCCCAGCAATCACATGCAGGCGTCCGCGTGGAGATTCCAGTTCATGGCCTGTGGCCAGATACGTCGGACAGGAGGGCAAACAGAAGCCACAGTGGACGCAATTCTGCAGATCTTCGGTGGACGGCACGTCCAGACCTACGAAACTTAACTGCTTCATTCACGGCCCCCCATTCGTCCAGGATTGATGATCTGCCCAGGATCAAATTTCCTACGTAATTCGCCCACAACTGATAGCTCAGCTCTCCCGGACGGATCGATTTTACTGCGTAAATCCGTTGGAGCATTCTCGATCAGCAGATAGCCATGATATCGCTCTACAATCTCGCGAAGGGTGCCAAGTTCACCTGCAAGTTCATCCAAACTGTTCAAGTCCCCCGAGAAACACTCACCCAATATTTGACCCGCAGCAATATTGGCAAATCCTGCAATATTTATTTCCATCATATAGCTCATAATCTCAGTAATGCGCTGTCGAGGCACTCCGACTCGTATGACTATTCGATTGTCTCCTTTAAATATCGAGCGGAGTTGTTGGCCGATTGTTGTTTCGATGGAATCCACAGCAAATTCTGAAAGATCTCTTATGGCCGCAACTGTCTGCGCCACTGCAACTTCACTCCCCCCGACATCGACAAGAAGTAAAAAGTCCTCGTCTGACAGGAGTAAAGCGCCAACAGAGGGAGAAGTCAATACCACACTTCGAACAGGAAACCCTTTGTCCAAAAGTAATTTGCCTAAATCAATTCCTGTCTTAATACTCTTTGGTTTAATCTTCAATATGACGCTAGACGTGGGAAGTGGCAATACCTTAAATGTTGTCTCCGCCACCACTCCAAACGAACCTAACGAACCGGCATGTAGTCGATGAAGATCATAGCCAGTAACATTTTTTACCACTCGTCCACCTGATCTAACAACGGTGCCGTTCCCCTTCACTGTCGTGGCACCAAGAATAAGATCGCGAGTAGACGGCAATTGCCCCCGCCATGTTCCAGCAATTCCGGTAACCAACATCCCACCAACTGAAATTTCATCTGATGGTGGAGGATTAATAGGAAGATATTGCCCGTGTTCAGCTAGGGTAAATTGCAACGTGGCCAGAGTCATACCTGCCTCAACTGTGATTGTTAAGTCTTCAGGGACGTACTCAACAATAGAGTTGAGATTTGCGGTGTCAAGGACGGCAAATGGCAGCTTCATAACCTTTCCTAGGCGCATTGCCGTGCGTGATCCGGCAATCGCTAGGCCTAACCCTTGAGAATGTGCCACTTTTACGATCTCAGAAACTTCTCGTACATTTCTTGGGGCTACGGTAAATAACGGCTTCTGGTCATCAATGAGTCTTCCATCAACGATTGGACTGAATTCTTCGAATACCTGGCTCAGTATTTTAGTTTCAGAATTTTGCATAAATTTAATTAATTTCTACCTTGCTGCATTAAATATAGATATCCGATGACATCTTATTTCCAGCCATCGCCATGCTAATCTCTGCCGCATGCCCTACGGCACATCCATGTCCATTCGGTAGAATCTTGCATGGATTAAATACATCAGCAGGACCAAATGCTTCTCGAATATTCTCCATTGCTTCAAGATCATCTTGAGAATATATCCATTCCATATAAGAGGTCTTCTCAAGTCCAACGCCGTGCTCACCCGTGATCGCCCCACCTGAATCGACACAGACACGCATAATTTCGCCAGCACACTCAAGTACTCTATCTAGAATGCCCTCGTTCTGCGGGTCGAACATTAAAGTTGGGTGCAAGTTTCCATCACCTGCATGGAACATATTCGCGCATTTAAAGCCATAACTAGAGGCTATTGCTAGAACATTCTCCATCACCTGGGGTAATTTTGTCCGGGGCACAACCCCGTCTAATAAATAGAACGCTGGATACGCAGCACCAATCGCACCGATTGCGGCTTTTCGGCCCTCCCAAAGTTTTTCGCGCTCCTCAGAACTTGTAGCAACTCTTATCTCGGAGGCTCCTGAAGTTTCACATGCCTCTCTAACAAGTTCGCTGTCTGATTCCACTGCATCAGGAATTCCTTCGATCTCAATAAGAAGTACTGCGCCGGCATCCAAGGGATAGCCAGCATGAATCCGAGGTTCCACAATTTTTATAATTTCTTGATCTAACATCTCAAGTGCAACAGGAATAACTCCTCGTCTAATAATGGATGAAACGGCTTCCGAGGCGCTAGTGACCGTATCAAATACCGCAAGCATAGTCTTTAACGATTGTGGAAGAGGTATTATTTGCACGGTGATCTCAGTAATAATGCCGAGTGTGCCTTCGCTTCCGGCAAACAGCCCGCGGATATCAGGGCCAGGAGTATCTAGGACTCGACTTCCTAACCTGGCAATGTCACCGTTCGGCAGAACTACTTCGAGCTCAAGTACGTGATTCACGGTACTGCCATGCGCCAGAGTATGTGGACCACCACTGTTGTTTGCAACATTTCCACCAAGCGTGCATATCCGCTGTGAAGATGGATCGGGCGCGTACGTGAAACCATCAGTTTGTAGGCGATCTTGCAGCTGAAGATTGATTACACCAGGCTGCAAAACAGCATATCGATTCTCAATATCAATCTCACAAATCTTGTTCATTCTGGTCAGTGAGACAACTACTCCGCCCTTGATAGGCACCGCTCCACCCGATAATCCCGATCCTGATCCTCGAGGTACAATCGGGCGATTAAATTTTCTACATATCTTCACGATCGATGAAATTTCATCAGTGGTAAGTGGTAGCACTACCACCTCAGGTGTAGCACGCTCGATTGTCGCGTCGTACTCGTAGCCAATAAGATCTTCTTTGGTGTAGAGAACCTGATTCGCCCCAACTATCTCAATTAGTTCTTGAACTAGTGGCTCGGGCTTATTTCTCGAGGGCTTAAAAAACCTAACCATTTAAACCACCACCGTGATTACTATTTTTTACTTCGATTTGAAAGTTAAACGATATTTATGATACTCCTATCGTGGGTGCAGACCCCTATCTGGAACTATCTCATGAAGTATTCCGGCAGCAGTCTTGGGGTGGAAAAAAGCGGCAGTTAATTCGTCCTCGGGAGTACCAAAGTCAATAAAGTCCAAGCCTGCCTCAACTAATGTTCTCATATCATCTGGCACGGAGGTACTTGAATAGCCGATATGATGAAGTCCAGGTCCATTCTTTTGTAAATATTTTGCTATCCCACTTATATCATCGCGAGGCACAAGAATCTCTATTCTGGTGGCGCCTGAGCCGACTTTCACAAACCAAATACTTGTGTTCTGCGGTGCAAACACGTTTCCGTCCGGCATAGCGGTACGTTCCACGTCATAGTCGAAACCAAATTGACCAAGCAGCACGTCGCTAGCAGTACTCAAATCAGGCGCGACAATTCCTAAATGATCCAGACCAGTAATCATAAATTCCTCCTTAACTAATTGTGAGGCTAGCATGCTTATTATTAGAATGACTAGTATAGATAAATTTTAGATGAATTGGAGACCCAGATGATTGAAAACGTAGCAGGAATAACCGCGGACACCGTGGTTACTTTTACAAAGGAAGTCACTCAGCAGGACATTAATACCTTTGCAGATGTGACCGGCGACCACAATCCGTTACATTCGAACGAGGAATATGCGGCTCAAACGCGTTTCAAACAACCAATTGCGCACGGCATGTTTGGAGCCGGAGTGATCTCTGCCGCTCTCGGCACTCGTCTTGCACCAGAATCCGTGGTTGTATACCTGGGTCAGAATCTTAGATTCAGGGCCCCTGTGTTAGCAGGAGACACAATCACTGCCACCTGCACAGTTACAACAGTCGAGGTTGAAAAATCAAGATTAAGTCTTCAGACTACCGTCACCAACCAAGATGGAGTGGAAGTAATCACCGGCGACGCACAAGTTATGATTGATGAAATCAGAAGCTAGAATTTGGCAATATAATTTAGGTTAGCGATTTTTTCTTAGGATGTGCCAAATGAAGCCAATAAACGAAGAGAATCCGAAAAACATAAAACTTCGATCCGCAAGGAAGGAGTGGCAAGAGAACACATTAAATCCAGCTGTAAATAAATTTCCGGAGCGGAAATCAGAATTCACATCATCCGCTGTGCCACAGGATCGAATCTATACTCCTTTGGATATCTCTGACACTGACTATGTTGATGACTTGAATTTTCCTGGTCAATTCCCGTTCACACGGGGTGTTCAGCCTACTATGTATCGGGGTCGACTTTGGACTATGCGCCAGTATGCCGGCTTTGGTACCGCCAAACAGACGAACGAACGATTCAGGATGCTGATCGAAAACGGTCAAACTGGACTTTCTGCTGCATTTGATTTACCTACTCAAACCGGCTACGACTCTGATCACCCTATGGCACTTGGTGAAGTAGGCCAAGTGGGCGTGGCAATAGACTCTCTTCACGATATGGAAGAGATGTTTGAGGACATTCCACTAGATAAAATTTCAACTTCAATGACTATAAATGCTCCGGCAGCTGTACTCGTAGCCATGTATCTAGTAGCGGCAGAAAAGCAAGGACACAAATACTCGGTTACAACAGGAACTGCGCAAAATGATGTACTTAAAGAATATGTGGCTCGGGGTACATATATATTTCCGCCAAAACAGTCGGTGCGTCTCGCGGCTAATTTGATTAATTTTTGTGCGGAGCAGGCACCTAGGTTTAATTCAATATCTGTCTCTGGATATCACATCCGAGAAGCTGGCTCTACAGCGTCACAAGAGATAGGGTTTGCGTTTGCGAATGCAATCGCCTACCTCGAAGAATGCCAGAGACAGGGCGGCGACCTCGATCAGGTAGCACAACGAGTTTCGTGGATTTTCAATACTCACAATCATTTCTTTGAAGAAGTCGCAAAGTTTAGGGCGCTACGCCGTCTCTGGGCACGGACAGTTCAGGAGAGATTCAAAATCACGGATCCGAGAGCTCAGATGCTGAGAACCCATACTCAGACGGGCGGGTCCACATTGACCGCTCAACAACCATTGAATAACATAGCCCGATCCGCAATACAAGCTTTGGCAGCAGTGTCGGGCGGGGTTCAATCGCTAGCTCTATCTTGCTACGACGAGGCACTTGCACTGCCTACTGAAGACGCTCAACAGACAGCCTTACGCACGCAACAAATAATCGCCCATGAATCTGGAGTTGCTGACACAATCGATCCGTTCGCAGGATCATATTATGTCGAATCCTTAACTAATTCACTTGAGAATGAAGCACTAAAAATAATGAATCATATCGATGATTTGGGTGGCGCAGCAGCGTCCATTGAAAACGGATATATGCAAGCGGAAATTCAAGAAGCCTCTATCCAGTGGCAGCAGGAAGTAGAATCCAAAGAACGGACGATCGTAGGCGTTAACGCGTATATTGACCCGTCCGAAGATGCAACTCCATTGTTTAGGCCAAATCATGAAGTCGCTCAGCAACAGTTAGAACGTCTAGAGAAACTACGTGCAAATCGAGACATTACAGCAGTCAACAAAAATCTTGAGCATCTCCGGGAGCAAACACGAACCGATGTTAACCTTATGCCTGCAATAATCGAATCTGTGCGGGCTTATGCCACGCTGGGAGAAATTTGTCAGATTTTGCGTGAAGAATGGGGTGAATATACTCCCGTCACCGTTGTTTAACTCATAAATTCTTGAAACTCTAGTTGAGTTTTATCACCAACGCGTAGCACATTTACTCAATATACTTTTGATTGGTAAATAACAAAGGGGAAGTTTATGTCTCAAGAACTAGCAGGAAAAGTAGCCTTAGTCACAGGCGCCAGTAGAGGTATTGGAAAAGCATGCGCGACAGCACTCGCGCAGAGAGGCGCTTCAATAGTTCTTAACTATGTTGCGAACCAAGACGCTGCTGAGGCAACCAAGACTGAACTTGAATCTCTTGGAACGAAAGTTCTGGTTTTTCAAGGTAATGTCTCCGTCGAAGATGAAGCCCGTGCCTTAGTTAGAGCCGCTGAAACTGAGTTCGGGCAAGTTGACATACTTGTTAATAATGCAGGAGTAAATCGTGACAAGACGGTACAGCGCCTAACAGGTGACGCGTGGCGTGAAGTAATCGATACGAATCTGTCCTCTTGCTTCTATACGACAAGTGCGGTTCTCGATGGGATGCGTGAACGCAGTTTTGGAAGGATAATTCAGATATCCTCAATAATTGGTCAAATGGGTAATATTGGACAGTCGAACTATGCAGCTTCAAAAGCGGGCATGATAGCATTTACAAAAAGCACTGCTAAAGAAGTTGCCAGATTCGGAATAACCGTCAACGCTGTCTGCCCAGGGTTCGTCGAAACCGATATGGTCGCGGCTCTACCTGATGAAATCAAGCAAACACTCCTCTCAAATATCCCGCTCGGACGATTTGGTACTGCGGAAGAAGTTGGAGAAACAGTTGCATTTCTTTGTGGCCCGAGTGGAGGCTGGTATACCGGCTCTCAGCTAACGATGAATGGTGGCCAATATATGTAACTCCGGGTCAAAAAATGCGCCCACTGTTGTTGACATGTTGACAATCAAAACCATATGGCGATAGTTTAACTACACAAGGCTTATTTAGCCCAATCGGAAACATTAAAACTATTGACGTATACGTATGAATGAAACTCGTGAGCAAATACTGAATCTAATTGAGGCCAAAGAACTCTCGGCCACTGAAATAGCGACCACTTTGAACCTATCCCCTGGCGCTGTGCGGCGGCATTTAGATCTCTTGGTAGCAGATCAATTAATCACGTCGCACATCCCACGAAAAGATAATTTACGAAAGGCAGTTCGCGGCAGACCTACAAGTGTATTTCGGCTCTCCGACACATCCGAAATGCTAAAGTCGGCCATGGACTATAGGCGACTACTCGGGAGAATCGCACACGCGCTTGAATCTTTTTCAGACTTAGAAGTCAGCGGAAAAGATGGCACGGAGATTCTTGAACTTGTTGCAGAACGATTAGCAGAGCTGGTTGCGGCTGACTACGCTGGAAACATGAGAGCAAAAACATTTGAGGCGAAACTTGTCGAAGTAGTCTCATTACTTTCTGAAGAAGGAATACTCAGGTCTATACGAACTAACGAAAAAGGCTTCATCCTGTCGACTCCTTCATGTCCGATTAAGACACTATCAAGAACAACCGCCGCGGTCTGTGAGGCTGACCGCAGAACCATTGAACTATTGATCGGAACTCAAGTCCAACAAATAGGGACTATCGCTGCTGGAAGCACTTCGTGTGAATATCTAGTCCGTAAAACTAAGTAATCTAAACGGGGTCTGCTATTCAACCAATACCATTTACAATAATTAAGTGATATAAAACACATTAATAATTAAGTTATACAAATGACATTAATTTGACGCTATGGTTGTAATCGTTGAAACTGAGAAAACACAAACTTCTATCTGTATGAATAGCACTCCCGAAGGGTAATGCAAAATTAATGACAACCAATGAAAACAGTTCGTTGCTTGAAATCACGGATCTCGCTACATCGGTCACTGAACGACCTGATGTAAAAATCCTCAAAGGTATTAATTTATCTATTAAACCAGGCGAGGTGCATGCCTTAATGGGGCCAAATGGCTCTGGGAAAAGCACTCTCGCGTTGACGATTGCGGGAAGTCCTACCTATACTGTTGACCGAGGCAACGTCTCATACAAAGATGAAGATATTACCCACATGGCAGCAGATCAGCGTGCTAGAAACGGTATTTTTCTCTCATTCCAATACCCTACGGCTATACCGGGTGTAACTCTTGTAAATCTGATTCGTGAAGCAATTAAGGCTCGAACAGGTGAGGATGTCTCTGCCCGAGAATTCATTGCACAACTGCGAGAGACGCTGGGTCGTTTGAAGATGTCGGAAGATTTCGCTCGCAGATATGTGAATGATGGCTTCTCTGGCGGTGAGAAAAAGCGCGCGGAAATCCTACAGCTCGGAATGCTTAGGCCGGAGCTCGCGATTCTCGATGAAACTGATTCAGGCCTAGACATCGACGCGTTGCGAACTGTGGCCGAAGGAGTGACCACTCTCAGGGATCCAAACATGGGTATACTCCTGATCACGCACTATGAACGGATACTCAATTATATAGAACCTGATTTCGTTCATATATTGGTTGGTGGCAATATAGTTGCATCTGGCGATTTTGACCTAGCCAAGCGAATCGAAGGCGAGGGATATGACCCTCTACTTAGAGAACTAAATATATCAGAAGAGGAGGCGTTGATATGACGACCGTTGATCCTAACGTAAGAAACACTGTTGGAGAATATAAATGGGGTTTCCACGACACCGAAAAACCGCTTTTTATGGCGGAGAAAGGTCTGAGTGAGGGCCTCGTCAGAGAAATCTCGGCTATGAAAGAAGAGCCTGAGTGGATGCTTGAATACCGACTCGAAGCTCTTGAAACTTTCTACAGGCTCGAGAATCCAAAATGGGCGGGATCTCCGGACGTATTAGATGCAATTGACTTCGAAAACATACATTACTACGTCAAGGCGACTGACACCGATTCTACCAATTGGGAAGACGTGCCTGAATACATTAAGGACACATTTGACAAGTTAGGGATCCCCGAGGCCGAAAGACAATTTTTGGCGGGCGCGGGTGCTCAATATGATAGTGAAGTTGTCTATCACAACATACGTGAAGATCTGGAGGCTCAGGGGGTCCAATTTTTAGGGATGGATCAAGGGTTACGCGAACACGAAGATTTGGTTCGGGAGTACTTTTCGACAATTATTCCTTCGGGTGATAACAAGTATGCGGCGCTTAATACAGCTGTTTGGTCAGGGGGCTCATTTATATATGTACCGCCAGGCGTCCACGTTGAAGTTCCACTTCAAGCGTATTTCCGCATTAATACTGAAAATATGGGGCAGTTCGAACGCACCTTGATTATCGCTGATGAGGGATCCTACATACATTATGTGGAGGGTTGTACCGCACCTACCTACTCATCCGACTCGCTACACTCAGCTGTAGTAGAAATTATTGTTAAGAAAAATGCACGGGTTAGATATACGACCATTCAAAATTGGTCAAACAATGTCTATAACCTCGTAACAAAGCGAGCCTACGCGTACGAGAATGCCGTAATGGAGTGGGTCGACGGTAACATTGGATCCAAACTAACGATGAAATATCCATCCGTTTATTTGATGGAACCAGGCGCGCATGGTGAGATACTCTCCTTAGCGTTTGCTGGAGATCAACAGCATCAAGATGCAGGCGGAAAGATTGTGCACGTCGCTCCTAATACGACTTCGGCTATTGTTTCGAAATCCGTTTCAAGAGGCTCTGGAAGAAGTTCGTACCGAGGCCTGCTCAAGGTTCACGAAGGCGCCACAAATTCTTCCTCTACTGTTCGGTGCGATGCACTGCTACTAGATGAGCTCTCTCGCTCTGACACCTACCCCACTATGGAAGTTGATGAGGAGCGAGTTAATATTGGACATGAAGCATCGGTTTCTCGTCTGGGCGAAGATCAACTGTTTTATCTGATGTCAAGAGGAATTGATGAAGAATCAGCAGCAAAAATGGTAGTGAATGGATTCGTAGAACCAATCGTCAAAGAACTTCCCATGGAATACGCGATCGAACTAAATAGATTGATCGAACTTCAAATGGAAGGTTCTGTGGGTTAGTTAATGACTGCCACACAATCAACTTCACCAGCTTGGCTTACTGAATACCGCGCGCTGGCTCAGCAGACGTTGGATGAGAAGGCACTCCCTACCTCGACCGATCGTCCGTGGAAATACACGGACGTCTCTGCGCTCGATATCTACAGCTTGAAACAATTAGAAACTGAAGACCAAGCGATACGAATAGTTTCTTGCCCAGAAGATTTAGTAGTTCGTGGCTTAATTGATTCCGCCCACGATCCGGAGTTAGAACAGAAAATTCAGGCAAATCTTGGACATCTCATACCGGCAGATGAAGACTATCTATTGGCCGCTAATTCAGCTGAATGGACCAATGGTTTTTTCATAAACCCGAAACAAGGCGTGCAATACACCGAACCCTTGTCGATCGAGATCGATTTATCGAAGCGAAGTGCAACAATATTCCCGAGAATCTTAATCGTGGCTGAGGCTAACTCAGAACTTGACATCATTATTAGCTCAACATCGATCGAAGAGGAAGCTCTCGTAATCGCTGCTTTAGAACTACAGGTTAACAACAGCGCTAGATTAGCGATTACATTCGCGAACAACTGGGGATTCAATACTAAAGAATTCACTACCCTTCGAGCTGAACTCGCTGATAACGCCTCGCTCAACATCTCCACAATATGTATTGGGGGAGCAATTGTTAAGCATCGGTACGATATCCACCTAAACGGCAAGGGTGCTGATTCGCGTGTAAAAGGTGTCGCCGTGGGAGACAAAACGCAGCACTTTGATTTCATGACTGTGCAAGAGCACAATGCACCAAACTCTTCATCAGATGTTGAAATTAAGACTGCACTTGCTGGAGAATCTCGAGCTGTCTACTACGGAATAACACGAGTGTCAGAAGAGGCAAAAGGATCCCAAGCAAATCAAGAGAACAGAAATATGCTACTTGCACCAAAAGCAAAAGCAGATTCGGATCCTGTTTTAGAAATACTGACCAATGATGTAAGTCGGTGCGGGCATGGCGCCACGGTTGGACCGGTTGATGCTGAGGGAATGTTCTATCTCATGTCAAGGGGACTCAACAAACGCGCTGCTTTGCGTATACTAGTTGGCGGGTTTCTATCACCAATTGTCGACTATCTTAAAGATGCCAAATTGGCGGATACAGTGAGGGCCACCGTAAATGACAAGCTTCAGAACGCCTCGTTAGATTAGTCTTTTTTACAGCTAATGACTGATCCAAACAGGTCAATATTATTAACCATAAGCCGTGACGAGGTTCCAATTGGGGAAGTTCGCGCATTTACTGTAGATTCTCTCTCAATCGTAATCTCTCATCTGTCCAACAAAGTATGGGGTGCGGTAGAAAATTTATGCAGTCACGATAACGGTGCTCTCGGGGACGGCAAACTCAGACGAGGAGACATTGTGTGTCCACGACATGGCGCTTCCTTTGACTGTATTACTGGTAAGGTTAAGAGCCTGCCTGCTGTGAAGTCTGTTGCATTCTTTGAGGCCTCTGAAGACGATACAGGGCAAGTTCACATTAGTAGAAGCTCAGGAGCGTCTAATGGCAACCAATAAATCTCAATCTATGACTTATTCGTTAGATATCGAAAAAATTAGGCGCGATTTCCCAATACTTAGGCGAGAAATTTCAGATGGCAAACCTTTGGTTTATCTGGACAATGCCGCAACCAGTCAAACGCCTGTCCAGGTAATCGCCGACATCACTCGTTTCTATCGGGATCACAATGCGAACATTCACCGAGGTGTTCATACCCTATCAATTGAAGCGACCGAACTGCATGAAAGTGCTCGAAGAAAAATTGCGCGTTTTTTTAATGCGCCGACGTCTGATGAATGTATTTTTACAAGCGGCACTACTGAGTCAATCAACCTCGTTGCACACGCTTGGGGCCGGCAGCACCTTAAAAAGGGAGACAGGGTCGTCATTACAGAAATCGAACACCACTCAAACATCGTTCCGTGGCAGATTCTGAGAGACGAGGTGGGAATCGAACTAAAATATATCCCTATGTTGTCCGACGGCACCTTGGATATGGATTATGCGTCAGACCTCATTACCACGAATACAAAACTAGTGGCCGTCACAGCAATGTCAAATGCCCTCGGCAATATCACTGAGATATCTGCAGTTGTAGATCTGGCGAAGAAAGCTGGTGCGTTGGTTCTTCTCGATGGTGCACAATCTGCTCCCCATCTCAAAACTGATATTCAACAACTTGATATTGATTTTTTTGCATGTTCAGCACACAAAATGCTTGGGCCAACAGGAATAGGGCTCCTCTGGGCAAAAATGGAACATTTAACTACCATGAAACCCTTAATGGGCGGTGGCGATATGATTCTCACGGTTAGTATGGAAAATTCAACTTGGGCCGATATTCCAGCAAAGTTTGAAGCGGGAACTCCGAATATTGCTGGCGCGATTGGATTTGGTGCCGCTTGTGACTATCTTACTAATGTCGGAATGGAAAATATTCGAAATCACGAGATGCAAATTACCCAATATGCCATAGACAAGCTGCAAAGAATCGAGCGCGTTCGCATTTTTGGTCCACTTGATTCCAAAAAACGTGGTGGTGTAATCTCGTTCAATATCGAGGGTATCCATCCACACGATGTTGGACAAGTATTAGATTCAGATGGCATCGCAATTCGAACCGGACACCACTGTGCTCAACCGATTATGTCTGCGCTCAACGTTCCTGCCACTGCTCGAGCATCCTTCTACCTATATAACACTGAGAAAGAGGTTGATAAGCTCACCGAGGCGTTGAATACTGTGATTGAGTATTTTGGCTAGGCAATGTTAGAGAAGGACTTGTTTTCATGAGTGGCACTTTACTTGACGAACTGTATAAGGAGATCATCCTTGATCACTACAGACAGCCACGAAATAAAGGTGAGCTCGTCAACTCAACATGTTCAGCGAACGGAGCAAATCCATTGTGTGGAGATGAAATTCAACTACAAGTAACCCTTGTCGATAATGTAATCGAGCAAATTGCTTTTACAGGAGCAGGTTGCTCAATCTCACAGGCAGCATCAAGTATGATGACGGAGTTTGTTCAGGGCCGGCCTATATCTGAAGCTCTAGTGGGTGTCCTATCCTTTCAGGAAATGATGACCTCCGGAGTCCCATCCGAGGTAGATGGATTCGATGATATTGACGCGCTAATGGGCGTAGCGAAGTTCCCAGCACGGGTAAAATGTGCTTCTCTTAGCTGGAAAACGCTTGAACAAGCGCTTGACGGAAATAGCACTGCAACTACGGAATAATTCTCCAAGAGGAAAGAAGTTACAAATGTCAGACCAATCTGCAAGTGATACGAATGCACCATCAAAGGAAGATATTTTTGAGGAACTCAAAGGGGTAGAAGACCCCGAGCTTCGTATGAGTATTGTCGAACTTGGTTTGGTGTACGACGTTAATGCTGATATGGATGGAACCGTGACCGTCGACATGACTTTAACTTCGCCAGCATGTCCAGTTGGACCCATGCTCCAAGGAATGATCTTTCACAAGGTCATGCAGATGGATGGAGTAGAGGATGTAGAGGTGAATCTAGTGTGGAGCCCTCCTTGGGACCCCAAGACCATGGCTTCTGATGACGTAAAAATGGCTCTCGGTATCTGGTAACGTGTCTAAAGTATGAAGGTCTAATTCAGCGCCGTCGCTATAGGTCGATTTGGCATTTCAATAAAAATTTCATCCGGTCCCCTTGCACAGGATACTGTCGCTCCGCTAAGGCATACTGAAAGCTCAATGGTCGACAAATCAACAATGTAACGACCTAGGATTGAGGCATCATACGTGACCTTTACACGGTGCATATGCCTTTGTGCATCCTCAGTGATTGCGAGTCCATGTGGGCTGTAAGCGTTATTGGTGCAAGGGTCTTGAAATGTATTCGCAATTCGATTCCAGTCGATATGGCAGCCAGATTCCCCATATGAAATCAATCCAAAGAGTTCGTCTGAAGTAATTAAAATCCATATCCCATATGTGGACCCGCTTGAATCCGCCCCAAAAGATACTATCGGAAGTAAACGAGGCAAATCAAGTTGTACTTCGTCAGCAGGAACACGCACTACTGGGTCAGGAGCAGAGAGAAACTTCACGGAACACATGCCAAATAGTATAAGTAGTAACGTGATGGCTAAAGCTGCTAGAAACAAGCGTGGCCACGGATTCCTTGGTCGCGTGAGATCAGCTGGTCCAGCTATTGCATCGATTCGGTTATCGCCATCATGATTTGAATTACTCGAAGAGTTAATATGGTTCATGGATCTATTTTAACCGTTATCAAGTAAGACCTAAAGTATGAACAAATCGCAAAGTACTAAAGAAAGTAACGTTTCTCGAAAAGCTTTCCTCCGCTATCTAGTTGGTGGCGCATTGATGCTTGGTATAAGCGCATGTAATAACTTGCTACCTCACCCACAAAAGTTACCTACACCAAAAACTCCTGATACTTCAACTAATAAAGGTCATTATGGTTTAAGCCAAATACCATCCCGTTCAAAAAAATTGACTCTGCCACAATTTCTAACCATTAATCAACCATCTGATGAGCCCAGCCTACCCCTAGTGCTAGATTCCTTTGAAAATTCTCTTGTTTATGAAAGGTTATTTACGGTCGATCCTCGAACCTCGAGCCTGGTAGAAGGCGCCGCAGTCCAAATCGAATGGATTCAACCGAATACGGTCAATTTTCTAGTTAAACCAAATAATTTTTTTCACCCCACTAGTCCAGATACCAGCGAATTATTACCAGTCTCCAGCACAATGATCGCTGAAGATTTCAATATTAAGAGTCACTCGAAGTCTTTTTTCTGGAACGAAATTGTTAACTCAATAAATGATATTCCAGATGCCAGATCATCAAACGGAACCGTTCAGCTCATGCTCAACGGAACATACTCATATCTGCTCAATGATCTCAGTTCAGCATCAGGGGAAATTAGAAGCCCCTATCGCTATCAGGGTTTGAGCGAACGTAGTGGTAGTGGACCGTTCACACCTGTCTTGCTAAAGTCGGATGTTCATAGTCTTGTTCGGAATCCGTACTCCGCTCCGCTAGGGAAAAGCCTACTGGAACAAATTATCTTCCAAAAACTTGATTCTAGTCAGTGGCTGGACCAATTACCTTCCCGAATTCCTACTATTTGGTTAAATCGAGAACCAAGCGAAGAAGACTCGGATCTAATCAAAGACACCAGATCTGCTGATTCTCTCTGGATACTTGGAATGCGAATTCCAACTGCCAGCACAGACAAGGTAACCCCGGGAAATGCTTTTCTAAAAGACTCACGGATGCGTAAAGCCTTAACCCATGCGTTTGATGGTGAGTCTATCGCAAAATACATTGGTGGATTACCCGCGACTCTAATTACAGGTCCATATCCAGGAGACATACTAAGTACAGAACAGATAGCCTCCACCGGGTCTCTCGCGTTCAACCGTCATTTAACAAGTGATTATCTCGACGCCGTTGGCTACGATGGTGAACCACTAAGATTGCTCCACTTAAATCTGGAACCATACCTGACCGTTATGTCGATACTCAAATCTCAACTTCAAGCTGCTGGCTTTGTTATTGAACCAGTCCCAATCTCACCACAACGCTTAGGAGAGACATTGACTACAACTAGTTTTGATATAGCGCTACTGAAAATTGGGCCCCAGCATAGCCCAAATCAGGCGCTCCGAATCTATGGAACTTCGAATCAGGAGCGTGATTTGCACAACCCATGGGGGTTCTCTTCGCCGGTCTTTGATACGATTCTCGAAGATGCGGCTAGCACTGTGCTGCCAACTGAGCGGGCCCGACTACACTTAAAGGCACAGAAGGCACTATTGGATCTTGCCCCAGCAGTGGTACCTCTGGCAACCGAAAGTAGTTCAATCTGGAGAGACTCACGAGTCGGGGGCTACGACCACAACGCCTACGACTATAATCAAACTTCACTGTCAAAAAATTGGCACATTGCGTGACGACACAAACGGTTAAAAAGCTAGCAATAAAGGATCTTTTCAATGAACCAAATCATCCAACATGCGGAAAATTTGTGGACTAAAGGTGCCGGTGCTGAGGGTACGCACCCGTGGCGTGCATTAGGTACTTTCGAAAAAATTCGTGACGGTGTCTGGTTTGCGTCCTCGTTTGCGAACCTAACCCTGATCGATGGCGGAACAGAACTTCTTGTTGTTGATCCTGGTGCAAAAAACAATGAAGAGCGTAAGTTTAAACAGATCCTAGACGCTTTCCCCGACACCCCCGTTTCAACGATTGTCTACACCCATGGGCATCATGATCACTGCTTCGGTGCAGATCGTTATAAAGCTCATGCCAAGGAAAATAAACTCATAGAACCGATAATTATAGGACATCGAGCACTCAATTATAGATTTGATAGATATGCGAAGACAACTGGCTACAATGAGGTAATCAACGCCAGGCAATTCTTAGGGGGTGCAGCAAAAATATCTTGGGAAGCAGAGTATGTTCGTCCAGATCTATACGTTGATAATTACAAGAAAATACGAGTTGGAAACATTGAAGCTTCAATTACGCATAGCCGGGGTGAGACTGATGATTCAGTATGGCTACATATCCCAGAGTACGAAGCTCTCTGTACAGGTGATCTGTTTATATGGACGACCCCAAATGCAGGAAATCCGCAGAAGGTTCAGCGGTATTGTGGTGAGTGGGCCGCGGCGCTTGAAGAGATGCAAACTAAAAGTGCCAGTGTTTTGCTACCCGGCCACGGGCCTCCAATTATTGGAAAAGATCGCGTCGAAGAGGCACTGGATTCCACGCGACGATATCTTGAATCATTAGAAACCCAGACGCTCCAACTAATGAATCTGGGCGCATCATTAGATGAAGTCCTCGCCAAAGTCAGGCCACCAGAAGAACTAAGTAAAAAAAATTTTCTCCGACCTGTCTACGACGAGCCTGAATTTATCGTGAGGAATATCTGGAGACTTTATGGTGGCTGGTACGACGGGCAAGCTAGTAACTTGAAACCGCCTCGCGAAGAATCTATCGCACATGAAATTGTCGATCTTGTAACTGGCGGAACCAAAACGTTGGTGGAAAGAGCTCGAACGTTAAGTGAATCTGGACAATGGCGACTTGCCTGTAAGTTGGCGGACTGGGCCCATCACGCAGCTCCCGGCAACACTGACATCAAGTTATTTAGAGGCCAGCTTTATCAAGCACGCGCCGATCAAGAAACCTCCACGATGACCATCGGAATCTACAATTCTGTTGCCCGCGAAATGGGTATCGAAATGAAAGACCAACCGACTTTTTCAGCTCAGGAGAAGAAAGCTAATGAAACATAAACTCACGTTACATAGTAAACAGGTGTACATTCCTCTCACAGATTCAAACAGGAGATAACTATGGCTGCATTGACCGGTATTCGTGTGCTCGACATGACTCAATATGAAGCGGGTACTTCGTGCACGCAGTATCTGGCTTGGCTAGGTGCCGAAATTATCAAAATTGAGCCTCCAAATGGAGATCCTGGGCGTGGTGCAGGAATTAATTTGGCAGGCGACTCGCAATACTTTATGAACTACAACAGTGGGAAAAAGTCCGTAGTCATTGACTTGAAGAATAGTTCTGGCCGGCAATTACTTCTCGATCTTGCAAAAAAATGTGACATATTTGTTGAAAATTATGGACCTGATGTGATGGAATCACTGAATATCGGTCCTGATGTTTTGGCTGGAATAAATCAAAAATTAATCTATGGGCGTATTAAGGGCTTCGGCTTGTCAGGCCCCTACGCGAAATATAATGCGTACGACTGGGTTGCTCAGGCGTCTGCTGGAAGCTTTTCAGTCACGGGAGACCCACTTGGACCGCCTCAAATAGTTGGTCCGACATATGGTGATAGTGGAACCGGTATACAGATGGCTCTAGGCATACTTGCAGCCTATATCGAGAGTGAACGAACCGGTCTCGGCCAAATGATCGAAATTTCGATGCAGGAAGCAGTAGCAATATTCATGAAAACTTTAGACCTCTTGACCTGGGGAAAGGAGCCCGCACAGCGCTATGGAACCAAGCGTGGCCGCACAGGTGGTGGCCTGTATCGCTGTAAAGGAGAGAGTCAAAACGACTACGTAATGATTTTTCCAGTGACGTTAAAGCAGCAAGATACTGTATTCACCGTCATCGAAAAGCCTGAACTCCTTGGAGATCCAAGATTTGGTACTCTTGCGGACCGAGTTGAAAATGAATCAGATTTGCGTGAAATTATTCAGGAATGGACCCTGCGACACTCAAAACAAGAGGCGATGACTTTATTGGCCGAAGCTGGAGTCCCAGCTTCGTACGTTTTCGACTCACTGGATCTTTTTACAGATCCACATCTTACAGAGCGCAACTTCATTGTTAATGTTGAACATCCCGTTAATGGCTCGGTTCAACTCATGAGACACCCATTACGAATGCCAGGCGCGCTTGAGCCTACCCGCTCGCCCGTCCTTGGAGAACACACGCAGGAAATCCTAGAAGAATACTTGGGCTTAGACACAGAACAAATCTCAGAACTGATATCCAAAAACGTGATAAGAAGAAATATTGGTTGATTTGTTTTTTGGCTCACACATCGGTAGCCATCAACGCACGTGCCTCTTCCTCTGAGGCTACTGCATCGATTAATACATCAATTTCACCATCTAACACCTTGGGGATCCCGTGCGTAGTTAAGCTAATACGATGATCGGTTATCCGATCTTGTGGAAAATTGTAAGTACGAATCTTCTCAGAGCGATCACCTGAGCCGACTTGAAGTCGGCGAGCACTGGCTTGTTTACTGATTATTTTTTCTTGTTCGACCTCATATAACCTCGCACGCAGTACAGTTTCAGCTTTTGCTCTGTTCTTTAATTGAGATCTCTCATCCTGACAGGTAACCACAATTCCGGTCGGCTCATGAGTGAATCGTACAGCTGAAGAAGTTTTATTAACATGTTGCCCACCGGCACCACCGGCACGATACGTGTCGATTCTAACTTCATCCCAGTTAATTTCCATATCGACTTCATCTACCTGTGCCAAAACTGCGACAGTCGCCGTGGACGTGTGAATACGGCCCTGAGTTTCAGTATCCGGAACTCTTTGCACGCGATGCACGCCTGACTCATATTTAAGGCGGCTGTACACGCCATCGCCTGCTAATTCAAAAGTGATCTCTCTGAACCCCCCAGCATCGTTGGCAGAAGTGTTGAGAACTGAGATCTGCCATCGGTGACGTTCAGCGTAACGCTGATACATCCGATACAAATCATGAGCAAACAGACCAGCCTCGTCGCCTCCAGCCCCAGCACGTATCTCCATAATCACGTCCTTCGAGTCTGATGGGTCCTTCGGAAGTAGAGACAATTTTAACTCGTATTCAATCTCAACATATTCAGGATCAAGTGTATCGATTTCGCTTCTTGCAAATTCTCGAACATCCTCATCATCATCTCGGAGCATCAAACGCGCGTCATCCAATGCCGCCTGCACCGACATGAGTCGATGATAATTATTTACGATAGTCTCCAAGCCAGATCGCTCCTGGGAAATATCACGTATTTTCTTGTGGTCGGCTAGTACTTCTGGATCAGCTAATTGACTCCCAAGATACTCATAGTGAGTCACTAATTCATTAATTCGTTGGAGCATTGGTACAGGATACCAAGCATCCGAGTTTCATACATTTCTATACACTGACTGTTATGGAAAATACAATATTACTGATTGTACTGGGCTAAACTCAGCCGAGACTAGAGGCATCGCACGGAGTCTGACTAATGCTAGATATGAGCTCAATCATCACGTCAACCAGAAATCCTCGCGTAGTACAAATTCGATCGCTAAAAATGCGCAAGCGCAGGGACCGGAATCAGCTAGCGTACGTTGAGGGGCTCAAAGCTACAGTGGAAGCGATTAATTCGGATGCACTTATCGAAGAGTTAATAGTTTGCCCAGAACTCCTGACCTCGTCCTCAATACTGGAACGTATTGAGTCTTCAAGTCACTCGGTATTAGTCGTGTCCGAGCCGGTATTTAGGTCACTGTCAAAACGAGATGGGCCTCAAGGGTTCGCGGCAGTAGTTCAGCAATCCTGGACTGCCTTGACGGAACTTGCCCTTACTGGAGAAAATCTTTGGATTGCACTCGATTCAATCGCCGACGCGGGCAATATCGGAACGATCCTCAGAAGCTGTGAGGCGACTGGTGTGGCAGGTATAATTTTTGTTGGCAGCACGGCCGATCCCTACGACCCAGTAGCTATTCGAGCCAGCACAGGGGCAATATTTTCACAAACCCTTGTCCGAACTGAGTGGTCAGATCTCCTAGCGTGGGCAAGTTCCTCTGGCGTCAAAACATTCGGCACATCTGGTGCAGCGGAGCAGGACTATCGGCAGGCGAGATATGCATCACAAAATCTTATCGTGATGGGCGCTGAGCGGTCTGGCTTAGCAGGCAATCAGCTGAATGAATGTGACCAGCTCCTTTCAATTCCAATGCGCGGACAAATTGATTCACTTAATGTTGCAAGTGCCGCAACACTAGTCCTATATGAATTTTCTAACAATCGAAGCGCCTGGTCCTCATGAAATCTCTGACTACTCGGGAGCTTTTGCGCACGGCAGCTAATCAGCTCATCGTAACGAAACAAGCTGTGGATCTAGACGACGGACTGCTACAAGTCGAACTACTTTTCGGGTTTGCCACTTCATTAAAACGCTCTGCTGTACTAGCGCTTGGCTTCGAGAAGCCAACTGCCATGGTTCGTAAGATTTTTCATACTCTCCTAACCCGGCGACTCGACCACGAACCACTAGCGTATATTCTTGGTGAAAAAGAATTCTTCGGACTGCCATTCCGTGTAGGAACCGGTGTTTTAATTCCGCGACCAGAAACTGAAATCCTAGCTGAAATCGCGATAGAGCGCGGTCACGTACTGCAGAAGCGAAGAACTAGCACTCGATTTGCCGATATTGGAACTGGATCGGGCATCCTGGCAATATGTCTTTCAAGAGCGTTCCCTGATGCGTGGGTCCACGGAATCGATATCTCAGATGGTGCACTGCTCTGGGCAAAAGAGAATGCTGATAGACTCACAACCTCAGAAAAATTGACCTTCTCTCAAGGAAGCTTACTCGAACCACTTCAAAAATTAGGAATTAACGATCTGGATATACTGGTGGCTAATCTCCCGTACATCCCCTCTGAAGAAGTTCTTGAATTGCCTGAAGAAATACGCCAGCAAGAACCATTAGTTGCCATCGACGGAGGAGTCGACGGACTCGAGTTATATCGGAATTTAAGCCTCCAACTTAAGGGAATACTTTCGCCCGAAGGCGCTGTAATCCTGCTTGAGGTAGGCAACGGCCAGATTAGTTGGGTGGAAGAGATAATGAAGTCTGCAGTAAAGACAATTACAAGCCATTCGGTTATTTCAGTGCAACATCGTGATATAAGAAAGATTCGACGAGTACTGGAAATTCGATACGGAATAGAGTGAGGTTTTCCGCGATATCCTAACTATATTCCAGCCGGTCGCGTCTGGGAAATTTGATAAATCTTGCCCTCGGTTTTAATACTAGGCGCAATAATCATCCGCGTAGAATGAAAATCCTTGATTGTCTGTGCGCCACAAGTACCCATAGATGTTTTTAAGGCGCCCACTAAGTTCTCCGTTCCATCAGTCTTGGATGTTGGGCCGAAAAGTAATTTATCGAGAGTCGTATTCTGATTTACCTGGACTCGAACACCACGCGGTAAATCAGCATTTGGTGTGGCCATACCCCAATGATAACCTCGCCCTGGAGCTCCGGCACATGACGCAAATGGAGATCCGATCATGACGGCGTCAGCTCCGGCACATATAGCTTTCGAAACATCGCCGCCAGTTCTCAAGCCTCCATCCGTGATGATGGGCACGTAACGACCTGTATCAGCAAAATGAATATCGCGCGCATGTGCAGTCTCTAGAGTCGCTGATACCTGAGGCATACCAACACCCAACACTTCTCGAGAAGTACATGCCGCACCGGGCCCCACACCTACTAATACTCCGTGAATACCAGTCCTCATCAGTTCAAGAGTCGCCTGCTTATCCACTGTATTTCCAACTAGAACAGGTGTCTCACCCATGACCTCTACCAACTTATCAAGTTGAAGTCCTTCAAGAGATCTGGATATATGCTTCGCAGTAGTGACAGTCGAGGCAACGGTCAGTATATTAACTCCTGCCTCTCTCGTGAGAGGCGCGAATCGTTTCGCATTCTGTGGTGCTACTGAGACAGCCGAAATACCACCTGCTAAATTAATTTCTTCAATTCGTTGACCGATTAAATTCTCCTTGACCGGCTCACCGTATGCCTTCTGAATCAGAGAAGTTGAAGTCTGTACATCTGCCGAAGCTATCTCCTCCAGCACTCCATCAGCGTCCGTATAGCGTGTCCAAAGACCGTCAAGATTCAGAACTGCAAATCCGCCTTTTTTCGCTATTTGAACGGCAAAGTTCGGGCTCGTAACTCCGTCCATTGCTGCGGCAATAATTGGCGTCGAAAACGTATATTGCCCCAGTGTGAATTCAGGAGTCACCATATCCGGGTTGGTCGTGACTGCACCTGGCACAATTGCCACGTCGTCGAACCCATAGGCACGGTCTAGAGTTTTCATCACAGGGTAGTTTGAAGGAGTTAACTGACTCTCGTTGAGTATGGACTCGCCCGTAACCATTTTCTAACTCCGCCTCTTCCCGTAAGGATATCAAATTAGATGCTATGGGGGGGGGATTGTATTTACATGTTCAACCCAAGCAACCGGTGTTGGACATTTACTAACCCCATACGTAGCACTGACGCTATCCTCAGACTATGATTCAACGAGTAAAAAGATACGCCATTCGACATACGCAAAAAAAACGGCGGATTCTGTGACTGACTTTTCGCAAAGAACGATATTAGCCGCAGTCGCGTGGCCATATTCAAACAATCACCTACATATGGGACACATAGCTGGCGCCTACCTACCTGCCGATATTTTCTCGCGCTACCAACGAATGCGCGGCCACAGGGTACTCATGGTGTCTGGATCTGATTCGCACGGTACCCCAGTCACCGTCAGAGCAGAAAGTGAGGGTATTACACCAGAAGATGTTTTTCATCGCTATCACTCGTCCTTCTTGAACACATTTGAGAGGCTTGGGATATCGTTTGATTTGTTCACTTCTACCAACACAAAAAACCACATGGACGTCACACAGGATTTTTTTCTGACATTGATGAATAAGGGATTTCTCTATGAAGCTGAGCAAACGCTTCTTTTCGATCCAGAAGTACAAAGATTTTTACCCGATCGATATGTAGAAGGAACGTGCCCTATGTGCGAATCAGAGAACGCACGCGGAGATCAATGTGATGATTGTGGTTCAACTCTTGATGCATTGGATTTAATTAATCCGAGGTCAAAATTATCCAGTGCTACCCCTGTAGAGAAACCATCAAAACATTGGTTCCTAAAACTCTCCGCCTTCACTGAAGACATTAGTGAATGGCTACATGCCCAAACAACCTGGAAACCTCAGGTAAAAAATCTGTCTCTGGGAATGGTTGGAAATGAACTTCCGGACCGGTCCATCACCCGAGACTTAACGTGGGGGATTCCCGTTCCACTGGATAATTATGAAACCAAACGAATATACGTATGGTTCGAAGCAGTTATAGGATATCTTTCGGCCTCAATTGAATGGTCTCAGTCTGAAAAAAATACGACCGGAAATCCAGACATCTGGAAAGACTGGTGGCTAGGAGGTAATAGTGAAAGTTACTACTTTGTCGGTAAAGACAATATCCCGTTCCACTCGATAATTTGGCCAGCGATGCTGCTTGGATATGGCGGTTTCAATCTACCGACAAACGTGCCCGCAAATCAATATCTGATGATGGGCGGAACTAAAGCCTCAAAGAGTCGCGGCACCGCTGTCTGGATGCCCGACGTGCTCGACCATTTTCATCCTGACGCAATTAGGTACGTATTGACAGCATCAATGCCTGAATCGAGTGATTCAGATTTCACATGGGCAGAATTTGTTCGTCGAAACAATGATGAATTAGTAGCAAGGTGGGGAAATCTTGTAAACCGAGTACTCGCAATGACTCACAAGAATTTTGATGGGAAAATACCTCCAGCCCCAGCATCACCTGCTCTTGAATCAACTGTTTTATTAACCCTCAGTGAAGAAGCCTTTGCGCGATCCGGTCAAGCCTTCGATAAAATCGAGCTTCGAAAAGCTCTGAACGAGATTATGGAGGTTGCAGCCGCTGCTAACAAATACCTAGAAGATCGTGCCCCTTGGGCGGCATTAAAAAATGACGACATTGGATTTGCGCATGCCGCAGAAACCTTGCATACAGCGTTGCAGGTAATTAGTAATTTAGCGATCTTACTTACTCCAATCCTTCCTTTTTCCAGTAAACAAGTTTGGGAGTTGATTGGCAATTCTCCGGATAGCTCGCTCACTGATTGGCTTCCTCAAGCTATCAATGGAGGGGTTTCACTGCCGACAGCAAAACCTATCTTCGCCAAGTTAGATCTAGACTTGGTAGAGGATATTTTCGTAACGACGTGACTTAGAAATTCTAATCCAGATGAAGAACAATAGTGAAAATGAAGTTCTCGCCAATGTGACCGATGCACACTCCCATCTGTGGTCTCCCGAATTTTCAAGTGACAGAGCTCAGGTTCTTCAGCGTGCGTCCGACGCTGGGCTGGTGTGCATCGTTGATATTAGTTATGACGTCGACCCAGAACTCAGGAAAAAAGAAGCTCGGGATCTAGAAATCGATCTAGTGTGTGTTGCAGGCGTTCACCCGCATGATGCTAAAGACTTCTATGAACTTGAAAAAACGTTATTGAGTCAACTCTCACTTGGCTCATATAGTGCAATCGGCGAAATCGGTCTGGACTACTATCGTAATTTGTCGCCCCAAGATCAACAAATTACTGTGTTTCAAAATCAATTAGAGCTTGCAATTGAACATGACCTGCCAGTAGTTATTCACTCACGAAATGCTGATCGCGATACCTACCAAATTCTCGAGGAATGGGCTCACCGTGTTCCGAGAAATCATGGCTTCGACCGAGAAATTGGTATGATTCACTGTTTCTCAAGCGATCCTGCGCTCGCTCAAAAATACATTGAACTTGGTTTTTTAATATCAATCTCAGGTATCGCGACATTTGAGAATGTTAAGGAGGCACCCGAAGTAGTACGACACATAGAAACTAATAAACTCTTGGTTGAAACCGATGCACCCTACCTAGCCCCAGTTCCTCACCGGGGTAAAAGAAATGAACCCGCCTTGGTTGTGGATACGATAAAATTTGTAAGCGCATTAAAAAAAGTGCCCTCACAAAAGATTGCTGACTCAAGTACCCAAAATGCATATAGACTTTTTAGACTGAATGACTTCAATGGAGATCTTTGATGAAGCCTGACTCTGATCTGTCGCTATTGTACGGACCTGCTGCTGCAGATCTACCCCGGGTAACTCAACTCATAGAATCTGTTGCGACAGAGCCTGAACTGGAATTCCTGCAAAAAATGTTATCTGCAGCGCTAGCTGGCACTGGTAAATTACTTCGACCTGCAATCTCTTTGCTGTCAGCTCGGCTTGGCTCTTATGACATTGAGCTTGTTGCCCCTCTAGCCGCATCAGTCGAACTATTGCATACGGCCACCCTTGTCCATGACGATGTAATCGATGAAGCCGACCAGCGTCGAGGCCAACCAACCCCTAATTCACTTTTCGGGAATGCTGCATCCGTAATGTTAGGTGACTACATGTTTGCCAATGCAGCTGATTTTATTGCTCGCACAAATAGACCTATAGTTGTAAGGAAATTTGCCGACGCAATTATGCTAATTGCGCAGGGCGAACTAAAGCAAGACAGTACGACATTTGAATATTCACCCGACATCAATCGGTATTTAGATCGGATTAAAGGAAAAACCGCTGTACTCTTTGCGACAGCGGCAGAGGGTGGAGCTCTCGTCTGCGATGCTCCTGAAACAACCATTGTGGCAATGCGTGAATATGGGATGAATCTTGGGATGGCGTTTCAAGTGATAGACGACATTCTCGATTTCACTGGTAATGCCGAGGATATGGGGAAACCTGTCGGTTCTGATTTAAAGTCAGGGACATTAACTTTGCCAGCAATTCTATTTTTACAAAAATATCCCACCGGAAATCCTATCAAAAGAGCCTTCGAAGGTATCCGTACAAATGCGAATTTAGATAAAGCTATCAAAGAAATACTTAATGACGCTACGATTATTCCAGAATCCAGAGCTATGGCGCGCGGCATGTGTGATGCTGCACTTGCAAGCTTAGAAGACATTCCACAGTGCGAAGAAAAAGGAATTCTAGAAAACTTGGTCGACTATACTTTCGACCGAAATAATTAGCTCATACCTCGACCGTTAGATAATTCATTCCGCCAACTAATCTCCTCTAGTAAGTCTGCCGATTTGATATCTCGTTCGGCAAAAGCCTTCATAAGGCCATGCATCACCCTACTCAATTGCGCCTCCAAGTTAGAGTCAATCGCGATCCGCGCAGATTCCTCATACGGCCAAGATTGATAGGCTCGAAGTACCTTAAGAACTCTCGGTTCAATCAAACTCGTGTCCGGAATAACTGATACACAACGCTCGCAAACTATGCCGCCACCATCTTGAGACCAATTCGCCTTAACTGAATCCACACTACTTAAACAATGGATACATTGATCAAGCGAGGGTCTGAATCCTGTAATTTCCAATATAGTCAGTTCAAATCCATGAACCACTGCCGAAAGGTTTATTCCTCTATCCAAGCGTTCCAGTGTTACAAGCAAAGGCTCAAATAAGTCGCTACCAGTTCCATCAACCGTATACTTATCAACTAATTCCAAAACATATATCAACGTTGTAAGTTGCATGAGATTCTGTTGGCTCGCCCGGAAACGCGAGATCGTCTGTGCTTCTCGAATAATATCTAAATTTTTTGCAACCGCGAGCTCGAGATCACAATAAGTGCCAGGTTCTAAATGGCCGGCTAGTCTGCTCTTAGGCTTTAGTACCCCTTTAGCGACTGAATCTTGCTTGCCAACATCTGGAGTAAGTATCGTGATCACTTTCGCGGCTTCCACAAATTCACGCTGCCCTAGGACTATTGCACGAGTCGAGTAAACTCGGGGCGCACGGGGACTCATGTAGTTACCCTACCCTACAAAATTCATTGCTAAATCTCATGTCTGAATTCAAGAGCTCGCCCTAGCGTATCAATATCGGCATATTCAACGTCACTACCAGTTGGTAAGCCTCGGGCTAATCGAGTGACCTTCAGATCAAGTGAGTGAATCAACTGAGCAAGATACAAAGCAGTGGCCTCACCTTCTGTACTAGGATTTGTGGCTAGAATGACCTCCTTGAACGTATTGTCTGAACTACGAAGTCGCTTCATCAACTCATCAATTTTCAGGTCTTCAGGGCCAACACCTGACCGAGGCGCAATTACACCATGAAGGACATGATAATTTCCTTTGAAGTCGCCGGTACGCTCAATAGCCACAACGTCAAGAGGTTCTTCCACTACACACAATAAGTCTTGTGCCCGACCATTATCGTCACAGAGATTACACGGCGACTTGATAGTCAAATTCTGGCAGGATCCGCATAAAATAATATTTTCTTTGACGTCTAGAAGCGCATTGGCCAGTTCTTGAGCTTCAGAGGCAGGAGAGCGAAGGACATGATAAGCAAGTCTCTGTGCCGACCGAGGTCCTATACCTGGAAGCATATGGAAGGCACTCACAAGTCTATTAATGGGTGAGGAACCACCATACGGGTTAGTGTTGCCAAGTATCGGCCCTTGATTTCCGAACGTCATCAGCTATTCCTGTTCTAGCAAGGTTCCACCAAGAGACAGCGCCTCAGACAAAAGGTGCCCTGTGCCAGGTGGCTCAGTCGTAGTTACATCTGCTCTTTCTTGCTGCATGTCAGGCCAATGAGTAAAAGAAAGAGTCAGAGAATCTTCGAATACTTGAGCCACTGCGTTAGCCACTGTGTCCACCAGAACCACGTTCGCAATCGTTTTCTTAGGATCCAGAAAATTTTGTAGATGAGCCTGATGCAAAAACCCAATTTCTAATTTTTTACCCTCCAGCGACTTTGGAAATGCAGCTGCCAGCAGCGCCTCAGCTGGTTTACTGGTCTGCCGGATATTCTCCTTTACAAGATCCCAATCGTCGCGAATGCGGTTCAAATCGAGTGCCAATGGAGTTGATACTATTTCTGGTGCAGACGAAGTTGATACTATTTCTGGTGCAGACGAAGTTGATACTATTTCTGGTGCAGACGAA
>JAPYRK010000004.1:94203-96406 GCA_029941115.1 Dehalococcoidia bacterium
GTTGATACTATTTCTGGTGCGATCGCAGGATCTGCTTGACTAGCTCCACGTTCAGGCTGCTCGCTGATAGCCTCATCACTCGCACTACTAACTTCTTTAAGATTTGACTTCTCCAGGTTCGCTGCTACGTCAACGGTACTCGCAGGACGCGCAGGCTCTTGAGTTCTAACTGATCTGCCAATATTATTCGGCTGAATTTCAATCTCGTGGTTAGCAAGAGCTAGGCTAGATATCGCGATTTCAAGAGGAAGCGGTTCGAATTCACTGCCCAAATATTTACTAGACGCAACTCGCGTCAAGCTCTCCAATGCCACAATAATTTGATCGACCGTGATAGTTTCATTCTTTGCCAGCTGCTCGATTGCAGCGAGCAAATCTTCATTAAATTCGAGCTCCTCAGCAGCACCCGCTTTCGTCAGAAGTACGGCGCGCATAATAAGAACAATATCACTGGTAAGTTTTCGAATATTAACGCCATCTGCAACGGCCGAGTTAACCGACATAAGGCTAGATTTCAGATCATAGCCAAATATTGAAGCTGCAATCCCAATAGCTCGATCATCCATCGTCAGGCCGAGGCTGGCTCGAACGTCTTCTACATTAGGGCTTGGGCCAAACGATGCAGTCACACGATCCAATGCATTCACTGCATCACGAAGTGAACCTGTAGCGTACCGTGCTATCAGTTTATAGCTCGCGTCCCCGATCGTGAAGCCTTCACTGTCTGCAATCTGAGTAAGTCTTTTTATTACGATATCCATTGGAATGCGCGATAAATCAAATCTCTGCGATCTTGATAAAACTGTTGGAATCACCTTGTCAACTGCAGTGGTCGCGAAGGCAAAAATAACATGAGGTGGAGGCTCTTCCAATACCTTAAGCAACGCGGTGAAAGCTGTCTGTGAGAACGCATGAACTTCATCAAGTATATATACCTTGTAGCGGCTATTTACTGGTACATACATCGCTTTGTCAGCCAACTCACGAATTCCAGTTGCACCACTGCCATCAGCTGAGTCTATTTCAATTAAGTCAATAGCACGACCTGTATCATGCGCCACACACGATGAACACTGGTCACACACATCACCATCCACCGTACTCTCGCAATTAACAGCCTTGGATAAAATTCTTGCAAGAGTAGTTTTGCCAGTGCCACGGGGACCAGAAAACATGTATGCGTGGGATATACGATCTGACTTAATCGCATTTCTGAGGGTTTGCACTACAGCGTCATGCCCAAACACTTCTGAAAATCGATTAGGACGCCATTTTCGATACAAAACTTCTTGAGCCATTTGACCTCCAACAGAAGCGATCTCCAGTCTAGCAGCAACCAGGCTCTATCAGATCATACTACTCAGCAAAGTCTGTTAATGAATATGCTCACCTAGCCAGTCTTCCTCGATCGCTGACATGAGTCGCTCGCTTCCCTCATCATCATGAACATGACCTAGGAGATGCAACAAACCATGGACGATGACATGATTTAATTCAACTTTAAATTCAAGACCCACCGATTCTGCATTTTTTCTGATTACTTCCTGACAAATCACGACATCCCCGAAATTCTCAGGTGAGACTTCAGCTAATTCAAGCCAGTCCTGGTCTATCGGGAAGGACAGCACGTCAGTAGCGGCATCAATGCCGCGATGCTCGTTATTCATATTCTGCATCACCGTTGCCGAGACAAAGACCACGCTCAACATCACACTAGGTTGCCCAATCTCAGTCAATATTTTCTTTGCCAGAGTTACCACCTCATGAGCTTCAGTTGGTATAGTCTCCGAACCGACGCTAACAAGCTCAATCTCATATTGAATTTCATCAACCGACATCACATCAACGTCTCAGCAGCTGCTTTTGCCAAATTAATTAACCCGTTAGGAAGAACTCCCAATAGAACGATCCCTAGAGCCATCAGTGCCAAAACAAACTGTTGCCAACCGTTAGGTCGAAGTTGCGTAGCGTTCTCTTCCGATTCCTCAAGCCACATAATACGGACCCAGCGGAGATAGTAATAAGCCGATATTGCCGTGTTAATTACTGCGACTGCAACCAACCCAACCAACCACGGATTACCCGCACTGATTGCAGCATTGAATACATACACCTTGGCCACGAAACCGACTGTCGGTGGAATACCGGTCAGTGAAAGTAAGCTAATGGTTAACACCACAGCTAAAAAAGGTGACCTCTTCAG
>JAPYRK010000005.1 GCA_029941115.1 Dehalococcoidia bacterium
GCTATATGTGGGGTAAATTATTTAGCCGGAAACGAGAATGAGCCTCCAATCGGAGTCGGAACGAATTATACAGACTATGTCATCAACCCGACCCACGCGGCGGTGGCTGTCATGGCAGCTGTGCGACACAAGCGCCGTACTGGTGAGGGTCAACTTATCGACATGTCGCAATTAGAATCGTCTGTATCGGGGATGGCTGGCCCCCTATTTGCTTGGGATAACGCGAAAATTGGTTACGAACGTATCGGCAATAGAGTTCCATATGCCGCTCCTCACGGTGCCTATCTTGCTGACGAAACGGGTGACAGACCAGATCATTGGGTCGTTATAGCTTGTATGACTGACGCTCAGTGGTCGACTTTATCAGCGGTGATAAAACAACCTGAACTTGGCAGCGATCCACGATTTGCCACTTTGCGCGGTCGCAAGGAAAATGAGAATGAATTGGACGAAATTGTTGGAGGGTGGGTAAATGAACTCAAAGCTCCTGACGTTATGAATAAACTTCAGTCGGAGAGTATTCCTGCTGGGATGGTACAGAAAGCCTCCGAAGTATTGCAGGATCCCCATCTCATAGCGAGAAAATTCTATGCCTATCCAGAACATATAGAGGCCGGGAAACGTGCATATGATGGTCCAGGGTTTAGATTGTCAGAGACGCCTCACGAAATCAGGGGAGCAGCGCCTCTTTTAGGTGAACACACTTGGGAAATCTGTTCAGAGGTATTAGGTATGGAGGGCGATGAAATCGGACAGCTCATTGCGGAGCAGATTCTCTACTAGTCAGAGATCTATAGAGTGTAGGTGACTTGCCGCCATGATTGTAGGAAGGTAATCTCGCAGTGAGAGTTGAGTGTAAGGAATTCAATTGGCATACAAGATAGTTGAAACTTGCATCGGATGTACGGCATGTACCAAGAAATGTCCGGTAGAGGCAATTTCGGGTGTTCGTAACGAATTGCATGTTATTGATGCCGAGTTGTGCATAGATTGTGGAGCCTGTGGTGCAGTATGTCCGCCCGAGTCCATTCTTGACGAATTAGGTGACATAGCCAGAACGTTTCCGAGACGTGAACTTCCATTGGCAAAGGTGGTCGAGGAGAATTGTATTGGTTCCGGATGTGAACTATGCATCAATATCTGTCCATTCGATGCACTATCACTGACTGATAGCCCGACTAACCAAGATTATTTTGGAATGGCAACTGTGGACGATCGAAAGTGTGTTGGTTGCCGGCTTTGTGAGGAGGCCTGTGGGTGGAGCGCGATTTATATCGATCCTCCTCGTGAAATGCTAAAGAGAAAAGTTTATCCACTCGAGGTACTCACGCCTAAAAAAGGCAAGGCGCTTCAACGGTAGGTACTGGGTGTTGTGTCTATTTTTCTATATCTTTAAGTCCAAGTAGTAAGATTCATTTATAGGAGCCTTCATGAATGACTTGTTAGTGGGCGGGCACGTTTCTTCGTCTGGTGGAATTTATAAAGCTATAGAACGCGGAGTTGAAATTGAAGCTGAGGCGATACAAATCTTTTGTTCAGCACCTCAAATGTGGCGGGCAACAAAGCATACCGATGAGGCGCTTGAGCAATTTGTAGATGAATTCGAGGCATCTTCGATTAAATCGGTATGGATTCATAATATCTATCTTGCCAATTTAGCTACCGATAAACCTGAAATGCTGGAGAAGTCAATTGCATCAGTAGTTAATGCCTTGACTATTGCGGACAAGATATCTGCCACCGGCGTAGTGCTTCACACGGGATCTCACAAAGGACTTGGGATTGATGCTGTTTCTGCCCAAGTAATTACGGCATTAACAGAGATTTTAGATCAAACTCCAAGCGATACCAGACTGGCACTTGAAAATATGGCTGGGCAGGGTGGAGTGATCGGCGCATCATTTGAGGAGCTTGGAATGTTACTAGCGGGAGTCAATTCCGATCGACTCGGTATTTGTTTTGACACCTGTCACGCATTTGCTGCGGGGTATGACATTAGTAAGTCAGCCGGAGTCAATAGCTCGATGGAACAATTTGACGCAGCAATTGGAGTTGAGAAGTTAATGGTGGTGCATGCAAATGATTCACTTATGGAGTTGGGTGGGAACAGAGATAGGCACGAGAATATAGGTCAGGGGTTTATTGGTGACGATGGCTTCAGAGCTATCTTAAGCCACCCGGCGTTCAAAGGGGTGCCTTTTTTACTGGAAGTTCCTGGATATCCAATAGCGGACAGCGAAAAAGGAAGCGGACCTGATTTGCAGAACGTGAGTCACCTAAAGAAATTGCGGGACAGCTAACTATCTTGCCCTTATGAGGGATTAATTTTTCGAGGATAACCGGCCATTGACCGGAATTCATCTTCCCAGTACAAGATTTCTCGAATTAAGAATTCAGTGATTGCGCCCTCTTGTGTTGGAATTTCAGGATCGGACTCAAATTTTTGGTGGAGCAAAGTGGCCATCGATTGATGGGACATCATAGGATCGCTTTTTTCCTCTCGAATCACAAGCTCAGTCTCAATTATTAAATCACAAAGCTCAGATGGAATAAATCCGTTGAGGTCTTCGGACGCCATTTCTGCTATCCAATCAGCGCCCTCTTCTAGAGTACTTTTGTCGATTCCTTCGTTTGTCATAGACGGTAGTCTCCGGAACTCTAATATTATTATTGTTAGGTTAACGATCTTAATTCATGTATGCGACTATTTTGAAGTGGAAGACATTATGGAAAATATCGAAGTGTTGAAATTACACCCGCTAGCCAGGATTCCAGAGCGTGCTACGGCTCTGTCCACTGGATTTGATCTATATGCCTGCATCGAATCACCCATCGAACTAAAATCTAGTCCGCAGTTAATTTCGGTCGGTATTTCTCTTTCGATTCCGTTTGGAATCGATGCTCAGATTCGACCAAGATCGGGACTCACCTTGAAGGGGATTATTGCTGGATACGGCACGATAGATGCTGACTATCGAGGTGAGTTATTTGTGACAATGTATTTATTGAATGATAATTCATCATATGTAGTTAACTCTGGAGATCGAGTTGCACAGCTGGTATTTAACTCTGTTCCGCCGGTAGAGTTTGAGATTGCAGACTCCACTGACGACTTGGGGTTGACTGACCGAAGCTCGGGTGGGCACGGCAGCACAGGGCGATAATATTTTATAGCTAAAAATCAGAAAAGGCCTGTAGTAATTCACTACAGGCCTTTTCTTTGCTATACATCTGCCGTGCGGCGGGGGTACGTATTTGCGGCAGATGTTATAACCAATTTTTAAAAGCGACAGCGCTTAGCTGTCAGCTGCTATCAAGCTTCTGACTTCCCTTCTGTTCCCTTTGAAATAAGTACTACGTGATACAGCAAGGCTGCTGCAAGACTTCCGATGATTGGTCCAATCCAATACACGAGGTGATTAGCCCACGTTCCACTGATAAGTGCTGGTCCAAGAGCTCGAGCTGGATTCATGGCGGCTCCGGTAAGTGGGCCGCCTGCCAAAGTATCCATGGTGATTGCTAATCCGATTGCCATACCACCTAACGCAGGCCCTCTGCTATCGACAGCTGTACCAAATATCACAATGACTAAAAAGAAGGTAAGTATTGCTTCAATAGCGATTCCATTTATGAAGCTTATTTGACCGTCCAGCACTGGTGTGCCAAGCGTGCCGGTGATGTCTAATAAACTTGTTGGTAATAGCACATTCACTAATAAAGCGCCGATTACTGCGCCGATGAGCTGTGCCGCGATATACGCGATAGCAGGTACACTTTCAATTCGCTGCGTAACCCAAAATCCTATAGTTACAGCTGGATTGAAGTGGCCTCCCGAAACTCCGCCGAGAGCAGACACCATCAGTGCGATAGCCAGACCGTGAGCAAATGCGATCGCAATTATATTTCCAGTAATAATTATTGATGACACGCCGATAAATACAAGGGTGAAAGCACCGATCGCCTCGGCAATTAATCTGGGGAACAGCAGTGAAGAAGACAAATGAGTTTCCTTATTTGGTTATTATTCTTACCTGATAAGAAGTATCTTTGCCTCTCGTTAAACTGTCAAGTGCCTAGACAAGTGAACAGTTAGCCGAAGCGTGTTTCTGGTAGGATCAACGAGTTTTTCGGGTATGGCGCCAGAATGTAACAGAATGCCGCTATTAGGAACATGCTAACGAAGACTATAAAGACGCCGTCGTAGGAACCTAGCCGGTCATACCAGATGCCGATTAAAGGCGGCCCCAGCGCGTTCATGCCTAGTTGAATCGGTTGGAAGGAGCCTCTTATTTTTCCGACGTGGAATCGACCGAAATAGTCCGCATGGATAACTTGCATGAATGTTACGTGAGATCCAAAGGCTAACCCGTTCGTTAGTGCATAGAGCATTCCATCTCGTAGCGTGGTTGCTCGGGCAAGAAACGGAATTGTTAATGCCATGAGAATAAGTGTCGCTATCATTGTTCGTCGCATGGTTATGCGTTGCGCGATAATTCCTCCAAGAATACTGCCAGCGGCACCCATTATGGACCATACAGTGATTACAAGAGCTGCTTCGCTTGGTCGTAAGCCGTGTTCCATCAGATATGGAATCTGGTGGAAATTTATTGATCCGCTTGTCATCATCGTAATGCTGAGCGCGATACCGATGAGCCAGTACGCCTTCAAATGCAATGCCTCACGCAGCGTGAACGATGAAGCACTATCTAATTCAGGAACTGTTGCTGAGAGTCGGGCGGTGATCTTGTCTTGGACTGATTGAACTTCGTTATCGGGCAATAATCCAATGTCCTCGGGTCGTCGTCTCATGAAAAGAAGAGCTGGCAAAAATGCCACGAGTAGGAGTACCGAGAGAACTACCCAAGCATTGCGCCAGGAATCAGTGAATTGGATAGTAAGGGCGACTGCGAGAGGTAGAGTGGCCATTCCTAATCGCTGGCCCACCCCAACAATACTCGCTACCAGTGCTCTTTTTTTGATGTACCAATTTGAAACAGTTATATAGGAGCTTGCTTGCATACCTCCCATGGAGAGTGCTCTACCAATACCGTAGAACAGAATGAGCTGCCATAAACTGTCAATCGTTGAGAGACTGATACATAGGATGGCCATTGCTGTGCCGCAGATGCCTATAACCCAGCGACCACCCCAGCGATCGATAATCGCGCCTGACCAGGGTGAAGCAATCCCGCCTAAGAGCGATCCAACAGAAATTGCACTTGCGATCGCTGCTCTGCTCCAACCAAATTCGAATTCTAATGATTGAGTAAATGCACCGAGTACTGGATTAAAAAATGTTACCGATGCAAAGGATGTTCCGACAGCGCTGCCAACAATTAGCCATCCATAATGAAATGTAGGGAACTGGCTTCTATTATTTTTCATTTCACTGCTTAAGTAATACCTAATATGATGTGTGTATAGTGTGTGAGTGTATGTATTGATCTCGACTAGCGCATGCAAGAGTGTTTTTCGAGTTGGATTCTCAAGAACCAGTTGTTGAATGGATCCGTGCTTCAGCAGTGAGTTAGATGTGTGGGAGGGTAATGTCAATGAATCGTCGGGTTAAAAGTGCATTTGGAATTTTATGTGCAGCGGTTCTAGGAACCGTGCTTGGTAGATTATTGCGAGAGTCTTATATCCAACCGAACGAGGATGGATCTCGAACGCCTAATTCAAATTTAAGCATCCCCGATCTAATACCTGGTCTTGTTGCAGCCGGACGCACTCGTGACGTTCCCTGGGTTTGGCTTAGAATACCGATGTGGTTGACTGCATTTGTCGTAAATTTTTCATTTTCGGCTGCGGGAGGTGATATGGACAAGGTCCGCGAGACTATTACCAGATTGGTAAAAGAAAATAGCGGTATCGACATTGAAGGGATTTTATCCGCAATGGACACCTTAAACGTTGACAATGACCTTTGGAGTTAGATGAAGATGATAAGATCGAATCAAGATTACCTGGCCTGCAAGATTAGGTGCCTCTGATGACAATAGTTCTTCTAATACTGACAGCCTACCTTTTGGGATCTATTCCAACTTCATATCTAGTGGTTCAATTTTTCCATGGTTTAGATATAAGAAGAGTAGGCACCACCAATCCTGGCATGATGAATGTTTGGGATAATCTTGGATTCATGTCTGCTCTACTTGTCGGAATTGGCGATGTAGGTAAGGGAGCTCTAGCAGTTGGGTTGGCGTATTGGTTGAACGCAGATGCGTTCGTTGTATGCGCGGTCGCATTTACAGTAGTTCTTGGACATGACTTTTCTGTTTTTTTGAAATTCCACGGTGGAAATGGGATGGCTACTGCGGTCGGAGCCGTAATAGCGTTGTTACCGCTATCAACTATTTACATATTAATAACTGTTATTGGCCTTTATTTAGTTACCCGACGGAAGCGACTATCTGGAATTATCGGGATATTACTGATTCCCAGCTTGAGCTATTTGCTTGGGTATGAAGAATCAAAGATTTTGATTGCTGTTCTGGTGTTAACCCTAGCGGTGCTCAAGGTAATACGTTTTGAAGGCTTCTCAGCAGATAGAACTCGTCAGCCCGACGATCTGGTCAGACAGCGTGAGGACGAGTAGTTTTGGGCTTAGTAATTAGATTGATTAATCTGATGGGTTTCTGACGATTCTGTCTTGGGAAAATTTGTGACGTAATGAAAAACAGTGAGTCTCACGATCGCTTGGTTGGTGAATTTGCTCGGTTGGTGAACAGCGATAATTCACAGTTTAGTCTTTCAAGTGCAGCGTTTCTGATAGCAAAAGAAAATAATCCAGAATTACAGACTGATCTGTACGAGCGGGAGCTTTCCCGGTTAAGCAATGGACTCGTCGAAGCTATTGGACTAGACACGCTCCGTTATAACGCCCGTCGGATAATCAGGAGTATGTCAGTTTTCTTATTTAGGGAATGTGGATTCGTTCCAGATCTTGAGTTTCCAGACGATCCGCTGAATATCTATCTAGATACGATGCTCGATCGGAAGACTGGTGTCGCGATTTCATTGACACTTCTCTATTGTGAGTTGGGCCGGAGGGCGGGATTAGATATTAGGCCAGTGGGACTGCCCGGGAATATGATTTGCCGATTCTATCCGATCGTTGCAGAGAGCGATCTTGAGCAAGAGGTTCCAGAAATTTTGATAGATCCCTATGCTGCAGGTAAGAACATTCGCAGGCAGGATGCGCACATTCTCATTCGTAATCGTTTCGGCGGTAGGATTCGGTTGGAGGACCATTACTTCGATCCGTTGGAACCGCGGCAGTTTATGCAACGACTCCTTAGGTTACTCAAGACCATTTATCTGCAAAGGGGTGACGAGGAACACGCGGCACTAATAATCGACTTTTTGGTAGCAATGTACCCTTGGGATCTTGACGAAATGCGTGACAGAGGGATGTTGCGAGCGAAGACAGATGACGCCAGCGATGCTATTAGTGATCTTGAGCCATACCTACGATATCGGCCACATGCACGCGATGTTGGAACAATTCGCGAAATCGTTCTATCGTTAAAGGAGCATATTCAATTAGAGAATGATTCTGCTATGTTAGATTGATATTGAGTGATGAACGGGGGAATGATGGAAGAAAAAATTACGCATCTCCATCAGGTCGAGTCAACTGCATCAGATTTTGTTGTATTTGCCGAAACTTTGACTTACGACACTAATCATGCGCTTGAGTTCATCGATATAACAGAGGATGTAAAAAAATTCGTTCGCAAGTCGAAGGTCAATTTTGGTCAAGTGTCGATTACGTCTGATCATACGACTGCCGCAGTGATAGTAAATGAAAATGAACCACTTTTATTGAATGATATGGCCCGAGTTCTTGCAAGGTTTGCTCCGACCGGTGACTACTATGAACATAACGATTTTTCTATACGAACGGTCAATATGACGTCGGCTGAGAGTGCCAACGCGCATTCGCATTGTCAGCAACTACTTTTGGGTGGGAGTGAGTCTCTCCCAGTGCATAACGGATCTATGCGACTGGGGAGATGGCAGAGTATTTTTTTTGTGGAGTTAGACCATGCTCGTCCCAGGAGCCTTTACCTACAGGCGATCGGTATAAAGAAATCTGATGTAGACCAAGGGTAGGTCGTTGAGAGCCCTTCAGGTAAATGGAAAATGAGCCGAGTCGTCCGCACGTTACTAATTTCTAATAAATCTGGTACCGAGGCGTTGATACGTGCTCAGCATCCTGCTGTTGATCGTAATGCTGTATGTGTTTCATTGCGGGGGAATAATATACTCGTAAGAGTTTTGAGATTGATGAGAATTTCTCCTCGGACTGTTGCTATTCAACTAGATGATTTTCGAGCACTTTTGCCGACAGGAAAAGAAAACTGCTCATTTTCTCCTAATGTCCCCACGAATGTGCATTTTATTTTGCCTTTCTTTATTTCCAAGGCACGCCTGCTCTCAGATATTAGATCAGTCGCTGATTCCTTCGGCCTCACGCGAATATCTATCGATAATCTAAGACAAGCAGTTTTTTTGGCGGCGGCGTTGCCTGAGCTTGAAGTTGTCTGGGTTGTGAGGTCCAAGAAGGATCTTGGAGATTTGGTCAGTATACATGAACGGTCTCAAAAGCTAGGAGTTTTTGTGGAGATGGATGAGCGTTTACTGGATTCAAAATATATTTTGAGCAGTCTTCTAGGGTGTTCTACCCACGTGATCGCAACCAAGGTTAGGACTCCGGAACGTGCTCTCGAGCTGCGCACTTGGTCGATTTCAGAAATTGCATCACAGCATATAACCGTACTGAATATTTTATGAGGATCTAAATGATTGAAGATGAAATTTTAGATGAGCTAGAGTTTTTGGATGATCTAGTTGCGGCGGATGACTTAAATCAAGACCTCAAAGCCCCGCTTCTCGAGATTATTCGAGAAATTATTCGGACAAATGGTGGTTCGATTTCATTCAAGGAGTTTATGGCGCTTGCTTTAAATTATCCGGATCTTGGGTACTATTCCAAGCCAGATCTCAAATTAGGAGCAGATGGTGATTTTGAGACAAGCCCAGAGACGCATCCTATGTACGGAGGACTTTGGGCAAGACAGGTTCTCGAATGCTGGAATTTGTTAGATTCACCTTCGATATTTACTTTTATCGAATTAGGTGGCGGTTCGGGTTCGTTCTTACTCGGAATGCTGGCCTCCTTGAAGAGAAGTTCACCCGATTGTGTGAATTCACTGAGACTAATTTTGGTGGATGGATCCAAGCACCGCCTGAACCAGCAGAGAGAAAAACTAGAGTTGGCTCATCCTGACTTAGACGGACGCGTCGACTTATGGTTGCTTGATGACTGGTTGGACAAGCAACCTCCAGTTGAAAACAGTGTGCTGTTTGCTAACGAATTTTTTGACGCGTTGCCAGTTCATTTACTTGAGGCTAGTGATGAACCACAGTCAATAGTATCGGAGCTTCACGTAGTATTGGATGAGCGAAATCAGCTGGCATTTCGACGAAGCATCTTGATGGATCAGGCGGTGATTGAACACCTTGAGCAACTATTTTTATCGGGTGATACTCCTACGCGGGTTCCGATTTCGGGCACACAAATAGAGGTGAATCTTCTAGCATGTGAATTTATGTCGAGAGTGTCAAAAAAGATAGTGAATGGTTACATGTTCATAAGCGACTATGGCTATGAGGCATTTGACTTGTATGCCAGCTGGAGAAAATCAGGGACACTCATGGCCTTTCGTGGGCATAATGTGCAACAGAATGTTTTGGATTTACCAGGTATTACAGATCTTACAGCTCATGTTAATTTCACCGCTCTAGCAAGGGCTGCAGGTGTATCTTGGGTGAGTGATGAACTTATTTCTCAGGCTGAAGTCTTAGTTTCGCTCGGTGCCTTCAGATTATTAGATTCCCAATCTGGATGGGCGCGGCGGAGACCTGATCGATTTCTCGCGGCACGAAAGGCTGTTGAAACATTGACAGACCCCAATGGTTTAGGCCGAGTAAGAGTCAGAGTAATGCGACGAAGTGTTTCTGCTGAGAGGTTATTATGCCAGTCAGAGGTGCTAGTTTAGTTTGTTCTTGCAGGAGGTGATTTGATTGTGAATTTGGGTGACCAAGCGCCAGACTTTTGTCTCCAAAGTACGGGTGGAGACGTTTGCCTGGCTGATTTACATGCTCGAGGTCCTGCGGCATTGGTTTTCTACACGACAGATTTTACTCCGCTGTGTACAAATTCTCTAAATGTATTAGCTGACGAATTTCCAATTCTGGAGAAACTTAATACCACGGTGATTGCTATATCAGCTGATTCAATCGAATCACATTTCAAGTTTATGTCGGTTAATAAATTTCCTTTCAGTCTTGCGTCAGATCCCAGTTGTCAAACTATCCGTGCTTACGGTGTTTTGAATGAGGACGGAGTCAGTTCAAATCGTGCGATCATATGCGTCGACCAGAAGGGAGTAATAGTACACGTGAATCAGTTTTTCCAGCCGGCCGATTCTCAGCAAGTGGTCGATCTGTTTTCAGTTTTAGGATATCGATCGAGATCGTAATTATTATATTGGACGTCACTTTCTTGACGTTGGGCAAGCTAATTTCGTCGTAGCAATATTCAGGAAAAGACTGGGTTTGTTAACATCATGATATAAAGTTTTAGAGGATTCAATGTCCGGCAATAATTTATCTTCCCAATATTACTCTGCTATTGCTATCGAACACTTTGAAAACCCGCGAAATGTGGGGGAGATTGTAGACGCGGATATAGAGGGGCAAGTGGTTAACCCCGTGTGTGGTGATGAAGTTAAGTTCTTTTTTAGATTCGAAAAAACTGAGGTCGGACAAGAGCGCGTGATAGAGTCAGTCTCCTTTCAGGCATCAGGCTGTCCTGCTACGATTGCGACCTCGTCTATCGCCACAGAAATGCTTCGAGGGCTGAGCATGACCGAGGCAAGTCAGCTCACCCGGTCGGATTATGCTGAGGCGGTTGGTGGACTTCCGAAATCCAAGCAGCACTGTTCTGTACTCGCGGAAGCCGTCGTCAAGCAAGTTGCTGCAAATCTTCGGTTTAAAGACGAGTTGAGCAGAAAAGATTCAAGCTGATGATTGGTGCCATTTTACTTGCAGCTGGTGCTTCGACTCGAATGGGATCGCCGAAGCAGTTGCTTAGATGGGGCGATACAACCCTTATCGAGTGGGAAATACGGGAACTAAATTGTGCGGGCGTTACTCGGCCAGTCGTTGTGCTGGGTGACAATTCGTCTGAAATAACTGAAGCTATCTCTGGCTTGGACTGCACAATCGTTGTAAATTCGCAATGGCAGCAGGGCCGCGCTACCTCTCTGAGCACTGGCGCCCGTGCTCTACTTGAGGAAGTGGATAGCAACACTGAGAGTTACCAGTCAGTGGTCATTCAAAATGTTGATCAACCAACTACCGGTTCTATTATTCATTTGCTTATAACTGAATTAGCCATAAGTGGCGCGGCGCTGGTTCAACCAGAGTATCTGGACGAGTCAGGATTACCCCATGGGGGCCACCCTGTAGTTCTAAAAGGCCAATTACTAAATGAACTTCAGCAGGTTACTGAAGAGGGTCAAGGGTTGCGACAAATCGTTAAGCAGCATGGATCTCAAAGATTAGATATGTCACACGAGCCAATAGTCAAACTTAATCTTAATACTCCGGATCTAGTGAGCGATGCCCGGTCATTATTTAGATTCAACAATGATTCCGACGAAGAGGCCCGTGCATAGAAGTAAGGGCTCGAGTATCCTCAGTAGACGTAATTTAGTTTGAAGGGTTCAGTACAAAAATGATTTACGGTATGGGCGTCGTGAGAGGGATGCTTTTAACATTGAAGCACGTCTTTCGCCCAGCAATCACTGTGAACTATCCAGAGCAAGAACGAGAAGTTCCTGCCCGTGCTAGAACGAACTTGCTGTGGTTTGAGGAACGCTGTACTGGCTGTTCTACCTGTGCTCAGGCATGCCCTGACGGTTGTATCTTAGTTGAAACATCACCGCGATCTGATGGCACCTTAGAAATTGACCGGTATGAGATTGATTTCAGAATTTGTATGTATTGTGGGCTTTGCACAGAGGCTTGTCCATATCAGGCGATTCAAGCTGGTGGTCGCTACAATGATGCGGTATATCTTTTCGAGAATATGTATCGTGACCGAGATACTTTGACTGGAGAAGCTCAAAAATACCTTGTCGAGACAGATGGGCGTTATCCCAATGGTCAATTGCAGGATAGTATCCCTTTGATCACTTCAATGCCGACAGCTCGATCTCGAGTTGATGTGTCGGGCCTTGATGAGACCCCCGGCCCTCAGCGTTTGCAAGGTCGTCATAATTCGCCTATACGCATTGCTCCGAAAGAAGAAGTAAATTAGTTAACACTGAGGTTGGTACTGTGGTTGAAATCTCAATAAATGGTAAAACAGTTGATGCTGAACCAGGTCGTCGTCTAGTCGAGGTGATCAAGGAACAGGGAATTACGATAACAAATCTCTGTTATATCGATGGCTTGGAGCCATACGCTGGCTGCAGAACTTGTATTGTTGATATAGAGGGTGGCCGTCCGTCATCCCTGCAACTTTCATGTACAGCGCAGATTACTGAAGGGCAGGTTGTTCGAACGGACACGACCGAAGTAAAGCAGGCTAGACAGTCTGTGATGTCGGTTATTTTGGCAAATCATCCAGATCGTTGTCTGACTTGTCATAGGCGAGTTCATTGCATGCCCGGCGATATTTGTCTGCGTGACGATGTGGTAACCCACCGCTGCCTAACCTGTAGTAAGAATTATAGATGTGAGCTTCAGACATCATGTGAAAATGTGGATCAAGGTGATTTTTCTGAGCCATGGGTTGGCGAGAAACGATCATATTATGAGACTCCTCCTCCGGAACCCGACCGCGCGAATCCATTTTTAGAATTTGATCCACAGATGTGCATTATTTGTGCTCGGTGCGTAAGGGCGTGTGATGAACTTCGTCACACGGGCGCTCTTTCTCTGGCGGGCAAGGGACATACTACGATGATTGCTTTTGGGGCAGGCGGCCAAATTCATGAGAGCGACTGTGATTTTTGTGGAGCTTGCATTGATGTCTGTCCAACCGCCACACTTATGGAAAAGCCTAACAAATGGAATGGTAGAGCTGACGATTGGACGAGCGCGGTATGTAATTCATGTTCGGTCGGCTGTACGATCACTTATGGGACCAGCGATCAGGTAGGGTCAGAGAATATTCCAGTTATTGTGCGGCCAGAGCGAATAAATCCAGTATCTCAAGATCAGATCTGTGTTCGAGGTAGATTTGGCTATGATGCTATTGGTCCGGAAGATCGACTTACGACCTCACTTGAAAGACAAAATGACCGCTTGGTGCCTAGATCTCTTTTCGATGCAACGAATCTGGCCGTAGAGCAATTAAGAACAGTAATTGATTCTCATGGCGCGCAAACGATAGGTTTATTAGGTTCACCATTAGCAACCACGGAAGAGGCGATGGCTCTTTCGGCTTTAGCGGACTCAATAGGAACCCCGAACATTGATTTTTCTCACGGTGTGATTCATAGATCAGTGCTTTCAAGTCTTGATCAGGCGCTGGGTACTAACAAACTTTCAGCAGATCTTACAGATATTGAGAAGTCGGCGAGACTAGTCGTAATTGCTACTGATTTAGAAGAATCACACCCTGGCGTCTCGCTCAGAATAAAGGGTGCCGCGAGAAAGAACCAAGCTAAGGTAGTTTTGATTTCACCACGTTGGAGTGAACTGGATAGATTTGCATGTAGTGTTTTACGTTGCTATCCAGGTACTGAGGCAAATGTTGCCGATTCATTAGGTAAACTGGAAACCAATCCACCGCTAGGAATTTCAACTGAGCAGTGGAATGCGGCACTAACTATTGTCGGCTCTAATGAGGAATTTTCAGATGAAATAACTTCCGTCGTTTTTGCGCCGAACGCAATTGACGCTGAAATGGCCAGTGGGCTAGCCTCAGCCGCCTGTAATTTGGCTATTGGGATGGTTGGTAATACAACTGCCGAGCACCTGTTCTATCTGCCAGTAGATGGTAATACGCATGGCGTACATGACGCTGGTATTTTCCCTAAAACAGATGGTAAAGCATTCCGAGAGATTATTTTAGGAGCGATTTCTGGGTCGATAAAAGGGCTTATTATTCACGATGACAATCCTATTTTGAATTCTCCAGATACTGACATGATTATCTCTGCACTCTCAAATCTAGAGTCCTTAGTGGTAATCGATTCAGTGAAGTCTACGCTTTCTGATTATGCTACGGTGATGCTTTCAGAGGCTGCTTTTTATCATAGATCTGGTTCAATCACGACGGCTGATCGACGAGTATTACTTCACAATTCTATTGACAGTGGTGTTGAGAAGGAGAAGTCTGGAATAGAAATTATCAAGCGAATAGGTGCCGGACTAGGCTTTGATTTTGATAGAGTATTCTCATATTCCGCGCTTGCTGAATATCCCTCTGAGGAGGCTCTAGTGCAGCAGCAAGGTCGATTAAGGGCTATACCGGATCAGGCTGTTTTTAAGGCCGAAGTACAGGAGATAGATGTCCCAATGCGGCGAGTAGACGACCTAGCAGTTTTCACCTCTAGATCGTTGTATACATCTTGGGATGGAGCATCCAGCGCGTCCGAGGAAGCAGATAAATTGGATCGAGAGGGGACTGCATGGGTCAATCCAGGAGACGCACAAGAAGCTGGAGTGACTCAGGGTGTTGCGGTCACTCTTCAGAACGGATCGCATTCCATCACTATGAAAATTAAGTTAGATGATGGAGTAGCTGCTGGTACCGTCTACGTACCGTCTTACTATCGAGGTGGCGCGATTATGTCTTTGTTTGCCTTGGAGGGTTTGACTGGCGGACTACCCTCGGTTAAATTAGTCGCCGCTGACGCGTAGCTGAACAAGTTATACGCACGAAGATATTTGCTATCACAGGAGTTATTACGGCCGTATAAATGACAGACAGTTCGAAGAATATTCCTGATTCAATTGCGCCACCGGATCATGAGTTAAATGGTGCACGTCTTGATACCAGAGATATAACTCTAGATAATGGACTCCGCGTTCTCCTCACACCCATGGATCGTGCGACTTCAGTCGGAATTTCCTTGTATGTGAAAGCGGGTTCAAGATATGAGTCAACTGAATCTGACAGCGGGCTCTCTCATTTCTTAGAACACCTTTGTTTCAAGGGCACCACCCAGCGACCAGATCCAGTAGAGATTTCAAGAGAACTTGATCAACTTGGAGGCGGAGTTAACGCAGTAACAGATCGGGAACTGACCATTTATTATGGGAAGATGACGCCAGATGCGGCGTTACATGGGTTGGCACTTTTATCTGATTTGATACAAAATTCTATCCTTTTAGATCAAGAAATTGAGCGAGAACGTGGGGTTATTTTGGAAGAGTTAGCTGCAGTTGAGGATTCCCCTCCAGAACTAGTCGCCGTGGCTCTTGATGGTTTACTTTGGCGTAATCAGCCTCATGGTCGAGAAATCGCTGGAACAGTCAACTCTGTTACGAATATGCCGCGTGACAAGATTGTTAGTTATTACAAGCAACAATATGTGCCAAATGCGGCGATTTTATCAATCGCTGGTGCTTTCAATCCTAGTAATGCGGAACTGGCAATTAAAGAGCTTTATGGTGAATGGCAATCAGGTTCTCCCGCCCAGTTTATTCCAGACGAGTCAATATATAGCGATGGTGAAAATAAGTCAGGTCAGGACTTAGCGGGTAGGTTAGCTCTTATTCAGCGTGATACCGAACAAGTACATTTGATGCTCGGGATGCCGGGACTGGCTCTGCACGATGAAAGACGTTATGCGCTTGAGTTATTCTCGGTAATTTTAGGTGAGGGGATGTCATCAAGATTGTTTGTCCGGCTCCGTGAGCAGTTAGGATTATGTTACGACATTCACTCGTATCCAAACTTCTTAGCTGACACCGGAATGTTTGGCATATATTCGGGAGTTGACCCGAGAAATGTTGACGCCACCATTCAAGAGCTATTCGACGAACTAAAGCGCGCGGTTGAGATGCCTACCGAATCTGAGGTAAAGCTAGCAAAACAAATTATTCGATCAAGATTAACCCTACGTCTAGAGGATTCCCGAGCAGTCTCTTCGTACGTTGGCGCACAAGCTTCGCTAAACCTTCCTGGCTTACAACCCGACGAGTTGCTATCAAAAATCGATTCGATTGATCGCGCGTCAATTGGAGAGGTGGCGGAGTTAATATTGAAGCCAAGTCAATATCATTTATCGGTGATAGGTCCGGTCGAGCGAGATAGATTAGTTAATCATTTAATGTTGGCGTGATGTAAGCAGCTGTTCAGCTGCTTGGTACAGTAGTCTCGCCAGAATCTTTGAAGGCGAGAGGACTTTTAAACTAATGAACTTTCTGGTATTTATGAGCTTGTGTGTCCGATCGATTTAGATTGGAAGTATCATTTCCGATAGTTCATTATTCTCAAGGAGCCAGCGATTTGACCCGTGCAGGTCATTAGCTCTAGGTCGTTCGGGGTCGGGGGTTGCAATGAAGGTCTGGTCTGACTCTTGGACCAGGTGTGTCACACGCTCCCGATGTGCTTCGTCAAGCTCAGAGAGTACATCGTCTAATAAGAGAATGGGTTGCTCCCCAGTGCTTGTTCGGGAGAGCTCCACTTCAGCAAGACGCAGGCTGAGAGCAAGTGAGCGAAGCTGACCTCGAGATGCAGATACACCGGCATCCGATCGATTTAGTTGAAATATCAGATCGTCCCTATGTGGCCCGACTGTTGTTATTCCTCGGGAAATGTCTAGTGACCGAGCTTGACCAAAGCAATCAACAAGTGAAGATTCGAGGTTGGAAATAGAATCATTTGAATCCACTTTTGCGCTTGGTGCATATTGGAGGACAATTTTATTGTCGGCAGGATTTTTAGGGTTTAGTTCAGAAAAGAATGCCGATGTTGTTTTGCTTACGATGTCTAGAATATTTCCACGTATAGTTATGATTATTGCCGCGGCTTTAGAAGCTTGAATATCCCAAATATCTAGGGCAGCGCTTCCTTGTTTACCTGAATTTATTTGTTTAAGAAGAGAATTTCTGTTTTCTAGTATCTTGTTATATTCACGAAGTGCGACGGTGTAATCACGATTTAGTTGAGATATTGTGGCATCAATATATCGTCTTCTGTCGGCTGGTGTTCCCTCAATAATTTTAAGGTCACGCGCGGAGAACAAGATACTTTTTATGCAGCCAATCACATCAGAGGCCTTTTGGGGGCTTTTATTTCGTTGGAATTGTTTGATCATTTTTGGCTTCGGGTCACGAGGAATATTGGGGTCGTAGCCTATTGGCTCGGCTGCGCTGATGCTGATATCAATTGATTCCCTTGTGTCGATCAGTTTCGAGGCATTTATTTTTTCAGCTGATATGAAGGCTCCTGGAAGTGGGTCTTCATCGAGCGCTCGCCAAGACACGAGCTCAGTATCTCTATGCGTTCGAGGGGAGCGAGTGGTGCTGAGCATCGAAATAGCTTCTAAAAGATTAGATTTCCCTGATCCGTTTTCACCATAAATTATATGAATGCCTGAACTGGGTTCCCAGTGAAACCTGTGGAAGGAGCGATAATCCTTAAGTATTAATTTGGTGATTTCCATTCTAGGTACCGGCGATTTGTTACACCCAAATTCCCGATTTTTCCTCCCAAAAAAATTGAACTAAAACGCCAAATGCGTCCCTCGGGTGAATAAATGTTTCACGCCAGAGGGCCCCATCGGTTATACCCTCTCTGCCACCGAATACACTCACGCCATAGTTTTCGCATGCAGCTAAAGCTTGTCCAAAGTCAGAGACTTGAAATGTTAGATGGTGCAAGCCAGGCCCACGTTTGTCCAAAAAGTCATATAGAAAGGAATCATCTCCGTGGGGTTCTAGTATTTCAATTCGAGACTGCTTAGTTGGCCAATTAAGTACATGTGAGCTGAACTGAACTTTTTGGTCTGTGTCATTTGAGTTAGTTCCGAGTGGGGATTGATAGATTGTAGAAAGTCCGAAAAATTTTTTGTACCAGCTCGCAGTGTGTTCGAGAGATTCTGTAACATGGCACACATGGTTCAGTGCTGTAATTCCTAGATGGGAGATCTCTGTGTCGAGGAATCCTGGAGCCTGATTCCAAGGAGATGTAGATTCATACAGCTGGAATAACACACCTTGTCCACCTTCGCGCGGGTGAATGTAGGCATATTTTGTACCTTCCTCATCAATGGTTTCTCCCCAGGGAGTGATCCCTTCCGATCGAAGGAAATCAGTGCTTTCTTTTATAGATGGGACCTGAAATGCTATGTGATGAAGTCCGGGACCATGTGGCCCATCTAGAAAAGAATGAAGGTACGAGTCGGCATCAGCAGGTTCTATTATTTCGAGGGCGATTTTTGAACTACCAGGTGCTTCTAGTGTCAGTCCGTTTAGCCCAGAACTACCAGTAAAGGTAATAATTTCACGAAAACCAAATAGGTTTTTCCAGAGCTCGGACACGGGACCGACTGCTCTGGCGGCAATACTTACGTGATCCCATTGCAAGGTGTCGATCATATGCGTTCTGATGTGACCCTAGGTTATCTTCGACCACTGATTTGCTTTGTTTTATGCTCAACATAATCGACCAGTATATATTCTCCTAACTGGTCAGGGGTTGAGAAAAATACACGACCGCCATTTAGCTTGGCAATTTGGTTAACGAACTCTTTAAGCGAATAACTTCGATCTAGCATGAATGTGTTAATCGTGACTTGTTTCTGCGTGAGTCTTTTTACGGCCTTTAAGGTTTCTCTAATGGTTACTGGACTGGGCGGATAGGAGAACTGGGATCGACCATTTTCCATATGCGCGGTTGGCTCGCCGTCAGAGACCATAAGTATTTGTTTGGAACTGCCAGAATGCCTGGCAAGTAGGCCCTCCGCGAGCATAAGTGCATGGTGCATATTTGTGCCTACGACCGATTCGTCCCAGCTGACGAAGGGAAGTTCGTTTGGCTTCAGTTCACGGGCATATGCATTAAAACCCACTACATAGAAGGTGTCTCGGGGATACTGGGCCTTAATTAGATTTTGAAGTGCCAGAGCCACCTTTTTGGCTGCGACGAACGACCCGCGCAATGCCATTGACCACGATAGATCAACAAGAAGAACGGTCGCCGTCGTAGTCTGCAATTCAGACCGGTAAATTTCGAAATCATTGGGGTCCAATTGAACAGGTGAGCCTCGCCCTTCTCGTTCAAGCGCATTCATGATTGTTTGTTTCATGTCCAAGTGAAACGGGTCACCAAATTCGTATGGCTTACTCTCGTCTAGTCGTTCACCTTGTCGCCCGTTCTCTGGCACCTGGTGATTGCCTACGGTTCCTAGTTTAAGTTGCCTAAATATCTCCCGTAGCGCGTTCTCCCCAATCATCCTTGTACCTCGTGGAGTTAATCTCCATTCGTCACCGTCTTTCTGGATATAACCGGCATCCTCAAGCGCGTCCACTAGGTTTTTAAGAGATTCAAATTCATCCACGGTATCTCTGCCGAGTATTCTTTCGAGCTGATCCAGGTCAACCCCGTCCATTTCGCCTCGATATTGGGCCCGCTCTAGTGACTTTTCAAGTGAGTCCATATCATTCATTTGTTTCATCAAATCAGAGGCAGCTTCGAGACTTATATCTTCACCACCACGGAAAGGGTACTGTGTACCATTTTTGCCAGAGTTAAGGAATGAGAGATTTTCAGAGAGTTCATTTAGCTCCGCCTGTAGATCAGGATCTCCAAGGCTATTAGAAAGTAATTCTTGCAGTTGGTCTCGTTCATCACTTGGTAAGGAAGACATGAGTGACTGCATTGCGTTCATTTGTTCTTGAATTTGCTCGAGTAACTCATCGAGTGATTGGGGCGGATTGTCACCCATCATGTCTCCATATTTTTGCATGAATAAATCGAAATCAGGCTCTTCGCCCTTGATTTTTTGATTAATCATGTCATTGAGATCGCTAATCATATCCTTTGTCCGTTGCTTGTCTTCATGGGACATGTTGGTCAACGACTCTTTCATTTGATCTAACATTTGCGAAGACATGGCTTCTTTGAGTCGCTCAAGTAATTCTTGGAATTGATCATTCGCTTCAGGAGATAAGAATTCATAGGATTGAAGCGCCTTCAGTTGCTCTGATTCTTTGTCGGATAAGTCATCAAGAAAATCTTGCTTCCGTTGTGCTATTGATTGAAGTAAGTCATTTAGGCGTTTACTTTCTTCCTTATCACCTTTGTCGTCTTCGCCTTGATTCTGTTTGTCAGACGGTGAGTTTGCCTCACTCGGCTCGCTCTTATTGAAGGCTTGCGTTTGTTCGAGTCGTTCGGTCACCGTGGATTGTTCTTCTTCAATGATTTTTGATAAAGCCTCTTTGAGTTCTTCTAACACACTGCTGAGATTGTATTTATCAAGTTGATCGCGGCGCTGCTGGCGGAGATCTTGAAGCATATCCCGCAAACCCTGCATATTGTCGCCTTGAGGGGTTTCTACTCCACGCTGCATAAGATTTCGCAACGCATGTTGCAGGTCACCAAAATTTAGCAAGTCATCCGCCAGTGACGAGAGTAAGTCATCCGCGTCAAGTGAATCTTCAGCCTGCGAACCATCCCAATTTGTATATCGATAAGATGAGGTCATTCAGCTATTCCTCTTATTTAATTTATATCAGCTAGGGTAACAGGGATAACCTTGCTACCGCCCAGCAGTCTAAATAACTATTACATGCGATACAGAGCTTCTCCTTGAAGCTTATCTTTGTTGAGAAGTTTGTTGAGATGCATACCTTCTAAAACTAGTTCGATACATGATGCTTGCATTTCGACTGTATTATCGTCGGTAATAGAGCTGACTATTTCTTTCATGCCATCCAATGAGTCTAGTATGGAGCCATATTCTTGAGCTTTTTTTGCTTCACCAACATCGACGGACAGGTCCTCAGAAAAGGCCGCAGATATTCCGTCTAACACGGAATCTTTTGCAACACTCTCCATCAGGCTATTAAAAACTGACGCTACGGCGCCGTTAATTAGCTTGGCAATAATTTGATCCTCTTTGCCTTCCTCGACAGTTTCGAATTCAATTTTTCCTTGAAGCGACGGGATTAAATAATGCAAGTCAGAAATCCTTGGAACAGCGCACGATTCGCCAAGCCTGATAGCTCGTCGCACAGCATTTGCCTGAATAGCTTCATAGCCTGATACTGAGGCGCGAACCGAAACTCCTGATCTTTGAGAGACATCTGGAGATCGACGAGCGAGTCGAGTAATTTCAGCAATAATTTGCTCCATATAGGTCGGGATAATCAGTCGGCATTCGTCCAAATCGATCGTGTTGGCCTCGCTGTGCATTATTTTAATTTCATGCTCAATAGTAGGCGGGTAGTGCGTTCTAATTTGGGCTCCGTATCGATCTTTGAGAGGAGTGATAATCCTGCCTCTATTTGTATAGTCCTCTGGGTTTGCAGTGGCAACCACAAGGACATCTAAGGGAAGACGTACCTTGTGTCCTCTGATTTGAACATCGTGCTCTTCCATCACATTTAGGAGACCAACCTGAATTCGCTCGGCTAGGTCAGGTAGCTCGTTTAGTCCAAAAATGCCCCTGTTGGTTCTCGGAATAAGGCCATAATGAATCGTCATTTCATCTGAAAGGTAAAGTCCTTCCGCAACCTTGATGGGATCTATTTCACCTATTAGATCAGCGATCGTTATGTCGGGTGTAGCTAATTTTTCACCGTATCGTTCATCACGATGCATCCAGCGAATAGGAGTCCGGTCCCCTAACTCACGGACTGCCGCCTTGCCCGGAGCAGATATAGGGCTGAATGGATTTTCTGGAAGTTCAATTCCATCGAGCACAGGGGTCCATTCGTCAAGTAATGTGGTCAATGACCGAATAATTCTCGACTTAGCTTGTCCTCGCTCGCCAAGTAAAATGATGTCTTGACCGGAGAGGATTGCGTTCTGAAGCTGAGGGACGACCGTATTCTCGTATCCTTCGATTCCCGGAAATATATTTTCTCCAGATTTTATTTTAGCGATTAAGTTCTTGCGTAATTCCTCACGAATCGGAAGGATCTCATATCCTGATTTCTTTAGTTGTCCAAGAGTCTTAACTGTTTTAGTCATATTTCCCCCCGTATTAACATCATCAGTTCAGTTGAGTCCGCAGACTCCGGAGACTCGATTATATGCGGCTCCGGAGGTGAGTGCGCTACCATCCATTAGAAATATTTACACATAGTAACGGAAACCGATAGTAGATTTATCAATAGCGTGGATTGGGGACTCAAGAATGGCAGATCAGTCGAATATAGTCACGGCCGATGTTGTATATGCAGACGAAGGATTCAGGATAGAACGCCTGCGTGAGATTAGCCCTTTTGGTAATAATTCATATATTATTTCTGATTCAAGTGAAATCGGTTCCGTGATTGTTGTTGATGCACCTCTAGGATCAGAATCCACTGTTCAGGCGATAGGTGATAGAGATGTACAAGCGTTGTTGTTCACTCACCATCATGGGGATCATTGGCAGGGCTTTGAGACACTTCGAGCGATGACCTCTGCACCTGCATATGCTGGCGCCACTGAAATTAATCTTGATCCTGACAAGCAAATACAGCCGATTACAGAGGGCCAGATTTTTAAATTGGGCGCAAATGAAATTGTCGCGATGCATACGCCTGGCCATACGCCGGGGTCGACCTGTTTCTTGGTGGGAGGCGCTGTTCTTACTGGCGATGTGTTATTTCCAGGGGGTCCAGGACTAACTGGATCTAATGCGGATTTACTGACGAGCGTCAAGAGTATTACTTCAAGACTTCATCCTCTCGCACCACAGACGGTAGTGTTACCAGGACATGGTGGTACCACCACAATTTTCGAATCACGTTGGGAGTATACGATTTTTGCTGAGAAGCCTTGGAATGATTCGTTAAAAGGTGATGTTCTCTGGCTGTCCGACGAGGCTTAGTCCCTAACAAGCTCTTGCAGCCTATCTGAGATACTCATAGCCTTTGCCTTCGCAGCTTCTAATTTATCACGCTCTTTTTGTATGACTGGTTCTGGAGCTTTTTCACGGAACTCTTGGTTGTCTAGTTTTTGATTTTGTCGATCAATTTCTTGTTGAACAATTTGGAGATCGCTCTTCAGGCGCTTTTGTTCGATCTCAAGGTCAAACAACCCCCCCAGTGGAACTATCACGGTGCCACCGTCTGTCACTTGAGATACCACCTGATCGGTTGGGGCTTCACTAATTTCACTGACAATGTGAAGTGGATCTATCCGACCCAAAGATTTAATCGCAGCGCTTAGATTTCTGACTTCATCCGTATATTCGGCAGTCACGAGAAAGCATTCAATTTTTCTTGCCGCATCTACTTTATTTTCTGACCGGATATATCTGATTGAACGAATGAATTCTTGGACAGCGCTAAATCGGGTTATGGCATCTGGGTCTTTTTTTAACCTGATTTCTTTAGAGTTTGGATAGTTTGCCACGATCAGGGCTCGCTCTTCATCCGAGGGAGCAATTGAATTTTGTAATCTTTGCCAGATTTCTTCAGATATGAAAGGCATAAAGGGGTGGATTAGCCTGAGGATCGTCTCATATGTTTCGGTTAGCACCACAAGAGGTGTGTAATCTTCGTCACGAATCCTGATCTTTGCGATTTCCAGATACCAATCGGCAAAATCATCCCAGAAGAAATCTCTTATCTGACGCAGCGCTTCAGATAATTCGTAACTGGTGAGTAGTCTGTCAACCTCATCTGTTAGTTCCGCTAATCGAGAACTAATCCACCGATCTTCTAGCGCTGGTTCAGAACGAGCTGTAGTTACCTTGTTTTTGTGCTGTTCCCTTAGGTTGATGACAAATCGTCCTGCATTCCAAAGTTTATTGGCAAAATTTCGACCCGACTCGAGTCGATCACCTGTCAGTTTTTGATCGTTGCCGGGGCTAGTACCAGATATGAGCGCATATCGTAAACCATCACATCCATAAGTTTCTATCGCCTCGAGTGGATCGACAATATTCCCTGTGGATTTCGACATTTTTTTACCATCAGTACCTCGAACTAGGCCGTGTAAGTAGACCGTCTCGAAAGGCGGAACACCGTCCATGTTATAAATTGAGAGCATAATCATGCGGGCTACCCAGAAAAAAATGATGTCATAACCTGTCTCAAGAACCTGAGTCGGATAGAAGCGCTCGAGATCCCGATCTAGGCTTTCGGGCCAGCCCAGGGTTGAGTGCGGCCAGAGGCCAGAGGAAAACCAGGTGTCAAGTGTGTCTTCATCCTGACTAACATTCACACTGTCACATGACTCACACGAATCTCTATCGATTACCGATACCGTAAGATGCCCGCAGTCAGCGCAGTACCAGACAGGAATCCGGTGTCCCCACCAAATTTGTCTTGAAATACACCAGTCGCGGATATTTTCCATCCATCTGAGATAAGTTTTTTGGAATCGAGATGGCACAAAGGCTATTTGTTTGCTTGTCACTGCTTGAATTGCCGGTTTTGCAAGCTGTTTCGCGTCGACCCACCATTGTTCAGAGACTAGCGGTTCAACGATGGTCGAGCATCGTTGGCAGTGTCCGACGGCATGTGTGTAAGGATCAGTTCGCTCAATAAGTTCCAAATTTTCCATATCTTTGACGATTAGCTGTCTCGTGACCTCGAGGCTAAGTCCTTTGTATCTACCTGCCAGTTCATTCAAAGTACCGTCAGGATTTAGAATATTGATGATTTCAAGGTTATGTCTTTCACCTATGTCGAAGTCAATTTGGTCGTGTGCCGGCGTAACCTTTAATGCACCAGAGCCTAATTCGATATCTATTGCTTCGTCACCGATTATCGGGATCGTACGATTGGTTGTGGGAACAAAACATCTTTTACCTATTAAGTGCGCGTTTCTTTCGTCATTGGGATTCACTGCCACTGCGACGTCAGCTGGTATTGTTTCCGGCCGCGTCGTTGCGACAATAAGTGATTCATCTGATTCATCATCAAGCTTGTATTTTATGTACCAAAATGAGCCATCTTCGTCATCGTATTCGACCTCGATGTCAGAAATGGCTGAGCGGCATCCGATACACCAATTAATCAGTCTTTCAGCACGAAATATTAAACCATCATCATATAGATTCTTGAACGTAGTTCGTACAGATAACTCACGTTTAGCGTCAGCTGTGAATGCTTCACGTTCCCAGTCAGCCGATGCTCCCAGTCTTTTATGCTGAGTACTGATTCGGCTTCGATTACTTTCGACAAATGCCCACGTGCGATCTAAGAACTCTTCTCTTCCCACGTCGTGCCGTGATTTGCCTTCTTCCCGTAATTGTCTTTCTATTAATGCATTCACAGCGATTGCAGCGTGATCGACGCCTGGCAGCCATAGTGTGTCATGACCGAGCATTCGATGCCATCGGGTGAGCGCATCTTCGATGGCGACTGTAAGCGCGTGTCCTAGATGTAATGCCCCGGTGAGATTTGGCGGAGGCATGATGATAGTGAATGGGTCAGCTTCTGGATTACTAGGGCTGAAGAAATTATTTTTCTCCCACCACTCGTAAATTGGTGATTCAACGGTTGTGGGGTTGTAGCTCGTGGCCATCTCATGGTCGATTGGAACGAATTTTGACGTCGACTTCATATAAATTCAATTTTACCAGAAGTTTCAGAAGTTGACGTTTGTTACATATTTCTAGTCTCCATCCGGAAGAAGAAAGAGTAAAGTCGCACTTACTGGCACAAGTTCAAATCTTCTATATCGAACGCCCAGATGTTACATTCAGAGAAGTTTTTGCGTAGTCTTGCTACCACATATGTAGTTAATTGATATTGAACTGTTGGAATAGAGAAATTAAGGCTAAAAGGTACATACAAATGGTCCAGACTTTAGGTATAAATTATCCAGCTATCATTGTGAAGGACATTGAGGAATCACTTCAGTTCTATGAAAAATTAGGACTTCGGCCGCTATACATAGAACCAAATAGAGACGATCCGGAGTCGATAGTAGCCTTGTTATACACGGGTGGGGGAGATACTTTTATTCAATTGGTCGGTCCCCGAGAGAGTAATGCGGTGAATATTGCTGCAGCATCTCCGGGAGTGGGTTCGATGCAGTACTTATCCTTTAATATTTCACTCAGCGAAATGAATAATATGTGGGATGAAATGTCCCGGGCAGGTGTTCAGGGTTCAGAGCAGATCACCAGGGGATACGAGCGGATCGTTTTTTTAGAGGATCCGAACGGGGTATTAATTACATTGACAGCGTGGGGAGTTGAGCCACCAAGTAGTGTGCCGCGCGCTCTAATTTTGCAGCGTGCTGCCTCAATTCGTGAAACTGAGGGTGCAGCATATATCGAAGATCAGCACGTGCGTAGTGCTATTGAATCGGTGATACTAGACCTTGAAAAAAAACAATAATATTTCTGCCGAACGACTTTGGCCTACCCGCAAGTTGCTTTCTGATTGCGTTAAAAAATTTCTTCCAACTAATTTTACTGATTCGATGTTTTCTGAGACCGAAGTTTGATAGACTGCAGTAGTTCAAATTGGAATTGACCTTACGGATAACGCGATGTTAATTTTCGAATGCCTTAAACGACGTAAAGGTAACATTATTGATGGAATCTGAGACCGCACTATACGTTAATTACCTGCCGGTTTTGCTGGGTGGGGTGGTAGGATTTATTCTGGTATTCACCGCGCTGATAGGCGCTCGTTTACTTGCTCCGTTTTCTGAGGAAAATCAGAAGTCGACGACTTATGAGTGCGGAATGTTGCCTATTAGGCGCGCTTCCACAAATATAGGTATGCGCTTCTATTTGTACGCTATTTTGTTTATAGTTTTCGATGTCGAGGTGATATTTATATTTCCTTGGGCTATGTCATTTCTTAACGTCGGGGTATTTGCTTATTGGCTGATGGTGCTCTTCATAGGAGTATTAGCATTATCTCTAGGGTATGCCTGGAAGAAAGGGGCTTTACAATGGCGATAACTCCCGCCGATGCTGCGACGATTCCAGCTGAATCTCCGGTAACAGCACCGGAGATCATTCCGGTACTACCCGCACTACCTACTGAACATCCGAGCGAAACCCCACTTTTGACCCCCACGCAGTATGTACCTGGGAAGGCTTTGTATAAGCAAATTCTTCCGGGAATAATTCAAGCGCCTCTAGATTTACTGTTAGGCGCTTCTCGTAAGTCTTCTCTGTGGCCGATGACTTTCGGCCTAGCTTGTTGCGCAATTGAGATGATTGCCACTTATATGGCTCATTATGATTTGGATAGATTTGGCATTGTGCCTTGGCCTTCGCCTCGACAGTCGGACGTGATGATCGTTGCCGGAACTGTGACCAAGAAAATGGCTCCTTCGGTGAAACTCCTTTACGAACAGATGCCGGGGCCTAAGTGGGTTATTTCAATGGGTGCATGTGCGACAAATGGTGGCCCCTATACCCGTTATGATCGCGTTTTGCAGGGAGTAGATAAGATTGTTCCGGTTGACGTTTATGTGCCCGGCTGCCCACCGCGACCGGAAGCTTTGATCGACTCATTTATTGCTCTGCAAGAGCTCATCATGGAAGAACGGAAAGTACAAGGTAAATGACAACCGAGCCCGCTGAGGAGCAGTTCACAAATCAGATAGGTGACCATGACGATATTTGGTCGATCGTGGATAATGCCCTGTTGGGAATTGGCGTTACTCGTGAAACTGGTTTCATGGATGTGATAGTCAGTGTCGAAAATGATGAGATAGTTCAGGCGTCCCGGGCATTACGTGATGATGAGGATTCGAAGTTCGATTATCTAAGATCTCTTACTGCGGTCGATAACACGGCCGATGGAATGGAAGTTGTCTATCACCTCTATTCAACAACAAAGAAACACAATGTTACGGTGAAAGTATTTCTCTCAAATGAATCTCTGAGACTTCCTACCGTGACGGACGTGTGGCCTGCCGCTAACTGGTTGGAGCGCGAAGTCGCTGAAATGTTTGGTATAAAATTTTTGGGACATCCCGATCCTAGAAATTTACTAATGCCTGAAGAAATCGATGATACTTTTCCGCTGAGGAAAGATCACCCATTGGCTGAAATTGAGGTTTTACAGGGTGAGGGCATGGGCTATTCAGGAGAGGAACTCTAAGTGGTCGAGGTTTTATCGCAAACGTCCGATCAATCGGCAGAATTTGAGACGCAAGATCTTCTACTGAATGTTGGTCCGCAGCATCCGTCTACTCACGGAGTATTTCGTATGGTGATGACTGTTGATGGCGAAGTTGTGCGTGACGTGATTCCTTATATTGGCTATTTGCACCGCGGAGCTGAAAAACTTTGTGAGACCATGGATTTTCGGCAAGGTATCGGCTTTATGGATCGAACCGAATACCTAGCTGCTTTTAATGCAGAACTATCCTATGTTATGGCTGTAGAGGCGTTAGCGGATCTTGAAGTTCCAGAACGAGCACAATGGATCAGGATGATTTTATGTGAGCTCAATCGCTTGTCGAGTCATTTCATGTTCTTGGGCGCATTTGGGGTGGATACCGGTGTATTTGGCACTCCCTTTATCTATGCGTGGAGAGAACGAGAAGCACTGATTGATCTTTTTGAGGAAGTTTCTGGTGACAGGATGATGTATGCGTATTTCCGACCAGGCGGAGTCGCCTGGGATGTTCCAGTCAATTTCGTGGATCGGGTAAGAGAAGTTTTAATATCGGCAACGCAAGGAATTAATGACTTTGACTCGTTGTTATCAGAGAATGAGATTTTTCTCGCGAGAACACAGGGAGTTGGTTCAATATCTGCGACGCGCGCGATTGCTCTTGGTATGAGTGGACCTTCGTTACGTGCCTCAGGTGTCGATATGGATATCAGAAGAGATGAGCCATATCTTAAATATGATCAGATTGACTGGGATGTAATAACTGGTGAGCATGGCGACGTATTTGATCGTTACTACTGCAGAGTGCTGGAAATGCGTGAGTCCATCAAGATTGTTAAGCAATGCTTGGAGCACCTAGCACCAGGCCCGATACTGCCAGAGAAGCTGCCGCGTATGCTACGGACTCCTCCCGGCGAAGTATACCTGCGAACAGAGGCTCCCCGAGGTGAATACGGTGTCTATATGGTTAGTAAGGGTGGCAATCGACCCTATCGGTGTAAAGTTCGATCCTCATGTCTCTCTAATCTTCAGGCCCTTCAAGAGCTCACTATTGGTGAGTATGTTGCGGACGCAATCGTCATTTTGGGGTCAATAGATATCGTGCTCAGTGAGGTAGATAGATAATGTCGGTCGAGCTTTTTGGTGCTTCACTTAACCCCTGGGTTGATGCAGCAATTAGGCTGCAATTGGTTGTAGGATTCATGACTGTCGTAGTGATGGGTCTTATATACGCTGAGCGTAAAATTCTGGCACGATTTCATCAGCGAGTAGGACCACAAAAGACTGGGCCGAGGGGGCTATTACAGTCCGTAGCGGACGCAGTTAAGTTAGTTGGGAAGGAAGATTTACGCCCGGCGGCGGCGGATCCTTGGACGTTTGAATTAGCGCCATATTTTGTTTTTATTCCAATATTTCTTGGATTTGTGATAGTTCCTTGGGTTCAGGGATGGAACGTAAGACTTCTTGAGTTGGGGATTTTGTATTTCGTTGCAATTTCATCGGTCAGCATAGTCGGCTGGGTAATGGCTGGTTGGGGCTCTGACAACAGATACGCGATCATTGGAGCTTTGCGTGCAGCAGCTCAGGGAATTTCGTACGAACTACCACTTGTCTTAGCTCTATTATCGGCAGCGATGTTAGCTGGGTCCCTACAACTGGATAAGATCGTTGAATTTCAGAGCGCAGTCCCCTTAATCGTATGGCAGCCGTTGGGTTTTTTCATCTTTTTCGTGGCAGCACTTGCTGAATTAAATAGAACTCCGTTTGATATTCCTGTTGGTGAGAGTGAAATTGTTGGCGGCCCTTTCGTGGAGTATTCAGGTATCAGGTGGTCGATGTTTTTCTTAGCTGAGTATGCCGGGATGCTCATAATGGCGTTTGTAGGATCATCAGTATTTTTGGGAGGCTATTCGTGGCCTTTCGGTGAAGATTTTGGCCTTCCACTCCAGGTGCTTCTGGCCGCTGGTAAAGGTGGATTATTTATCTTCCTGATTTTCTGGGTTAGGGCCTCGGTTCCGCGACTTAGAATTGATCAATTGATGGGATATTCCTGGAAAATACTATTACCATTTAGCTTTTTGCAGATACTAATAAATGGATTTGTACTTGTTTATGGCTTGCCGCACATAATACTGCTTATCACTGGGGTATTATCGCTGGGTCTTTTGTTTTGGGTGACTGAGGGAATTGTTCAAAGACCCTTAAAATCCAGACGACGACGAGCTAGACCAATAGCAATACAGGAAGCAGAGGTTTCATAAATGAGAGGTATAGCAAAGAGCATGGCTCGTACATTCGCGGTCTTTTTGCGAAAGCCCGTGACTCGAGATTATCCGACCTATCACAAACCGATTCCTGAACGAGATCGAGCGTTTCCATTACTTTTGTGGGACGAGGATATTCACGAACCATTTTGTACAGGATGTCATGCCTGTGAGCGTGCTTGTCCTGTTGAATGCATGACAGTTCTTATGAAAGATAATCCGAATCACAAGAATCTTGACGGCACATCTTCTCGACGAAAAATAATTGATAAATTTTGGATTGATTACGCGCGTTGTATGCGGTGTAATATTTGCGTCGAAGTGTGTAATTTTGATGCTATAGCTATGAATAATACCTGGGAAGGCCATGAAATATCTGTCTATGATAGACAAGATTTGGTGATGGATCTTCCGCAATTACTGTCACAGAGTAGAACTGGCAATATCAATGAGTGGGTGCCAGTTCTTGGTCAAACAAACGAGACTATGTCGGAGACCGACGCCGAAGTCAGTAACTGAATAATTGGAATTACTAGAATGCTGAAACGAATCCCACTTCCTTCTCAATTCGACCGAATTATTATTAGCGGTGGAATTACAGTGGGTGCCATCGGCCTACCGCTGGGTATTGTGCTTGTTGCTTTGGTTGCATTTGGAGTAATTAGTGCGCCAGAAATGGTTTTCTTTGTTGCGGCATTTATTGTTATTCTCGGTGCATTAGGCTGCGTACTTTTACCTAATATAGTGCATGCAGCTTTGTCTCTTACTGCCACACTTATTGGAGTAGCTGCGCTTTATCTTCTTTTAATGTCTGAGTTCTTGGCGCTCGTTCAAGTTCTAGTTTATGGGGGTGGTGTTGTTTTATTGCTGCTATTTGGCTTAATGATGACCAATGCTCAGGACGATCCAGTAGTAACTGACGGCTCACAAAAACCATTTGCATTTTTACTAGTATCGCTACTTATAGGCACGTTCATAACCTTGTTGTTGGCAGGTGACTGGGGGAATCCAACGGCACATGTTGTGCCATTTGAGTTATTTGGTGAACGTCTATTTAGAGAATTCGCCGTGCCAATTATCATCGTTGCTGTATTGCTTGATGTAGCAATTACGGGTGCGTTGGTCAATGTGCACACGGCCAGTAGTGATTTACCTGAGGAGTCTGAATAATGATTCCCATTGAGTATTTTTTAACACTAGGTGCAATTCTTTTTGGTTTAGGCTTATTTGGGGTATTGTCTCGCCGTAGTGCGATTTTGATACTAATGGCGATTGAATTGATGTTGGCAGGAGTGTCGATAAATTTTATAGCGTTTGCGTCCTATTTAGATACGGATGCGTTTAGTGGTTTGATTTTTGCGCTTTTCGTGATTACGGTGGCCGCAGCTGAAGTTGGTTTGGCATTGGGAATTGTTCTGCGTTTATTCAGAGAGAGACGAACGTCTAATGTGGATGAAGCAAGTGACATGCGCTGGTAGAGAGTAAAAAATAGTATTCGATTTCGGATGAAATCGAGCGATAATATGAGGAGGAAATTGTGCCGGATATCTCTGTCACAATAGGAATGCAGCAAGCGTGGCTTCTGCCTGCGATGCCAGTAGTAGCATTCTTGATTATTTCCTTCTTTAGAAAGCTATTACCTCGGGAAGGAGACTTTCTAGCTATTATCGGTATGCTTGGTATTTTACTAGTCACGCTGTTTATTATTATTGATTTCCAAGGATTTTTCCATGATGGGGAATTCCACCCGGGTGAAGCAAACGTCTATGCTTTTGATTGGGTACGAATCTCAGCCGACAACTTTTTATTTTTAATTGAATTTTCAACCTATATCGATGCAATCTCTGTAGTTATGTTGATTGCGATCTCGATTGTCGGCTTGATGGTCGCGATTTATTCAATGGGTTACATGCAAGGTGAGGATAGGTACGGCTGGTATTTTGCGGTACTGAGTCTATTCGTTGCAGCAATGCTTCTATTAGTGACATCAGGTTCGCTTGTATGGATGTACCTTGCTTGGGAGGGTGTCGGCTTGGCATCTTATTTACTTATTGGGCATTATTGGGAGCGTCAATCAGCTGCAGAAGCTGCTAAGAAAGCGTTCATAACAACTCGAATCGGTGACGTCGGTTTGCTAATTGGGATTATTTTATTATGGAAGGCCACTGGTAGTTTCGATATACAAACTATTATTGCTGCAGCAACATCTGGACAGATAGGTGAGACTTATCTCACGATAGCTATGCTGGCATTATTTGCTGGAGCAGTGGGTAAGAGTGCTCAATTCCCATTACACGTGTGGCTACCTGATGCGATGGAGGGACCAACTCCGGCGTCAGCACTTATTCATGCAGCGACGATGGTAGTTGCTGGAGTTTATCTGATCGCAAGATTCTCACCAGTCTACGAAGTTGTATTAGTCGCGCGAGATGTAATTCTGTACACGGGATTATTGACCGCGTTTCTAGCGGCGACTATGGGATTGGTTACGTCTGATATCAAGCGCGTGCTGGCTTTTTCGACAATCTCGCAATTGGGCTTCATGTTTGTTGCGCTTGGTGTTGGTGCAGTCGGGGCGGCAATGTTTCACGTTTTGACCCATGCTTTTTTCAAGGCGCTTTTATTTCTTGGTTCCGGTTCGGTTATTCACGCGACTGGGCGACAAGAGGTTGAATATTTGGGAGGACTGCGCCACAAGCAACCAGTAACGGCTGCAACCTTTATCATCGGTTCGCTTGCTCTGGCGGGAATTCCAATATTTGCCGGCTTTTGGTCGAAAGATGAAATACTTCATGCGGTTTCCGGTTACGCAAGTCCTTTTGTTTATATTGTGCTAGCTGGAACAGCCTTGCTAACGGCTATTTATACTACACGACTTGTTCTTCTCACTTTTTTCGGAAGTCCTCGCGATAGATCTGCTTTTGATCACGCCCATGAGAGCCCAAGCTCGATGACAGGGCCTTTATTGTTACTAGGATTATTGGCAACTGTATCCGGCTTTTTCGTTTTCGATGCTGTGGGAGAACTCTTCGGCTTTAGCGGCGGTATTGGCTATCTTGTGTACCTGCACCACCCACATGCTTTTCATATCGACTGGGCATTCGCAAGTATTGCTACCGTTTCTTCCCTGACCGGAGTTATCATCGGCTGGGTTTACTGGCATGGCGGAGCTGAGCGAGCTATTAAAGCTCGGACATGGTCTCCAGATCTTCATGCTCTGCTTGTCAATAGATATTATCTCGATGAACTCTACCAAGGAATTGTTAATAAGGTTGTTTTGGGCCTAGCTGGGATTGTTGCCTGGTTCGACAAAAAAATTATTAATGAGACCGGTGTCGATGGAGGAGCTCAATTTATTGGGTATTTCGGATATCGCTTGAAGTTTCTGCAGACAGGAAAAATTCCTAATTATGCGCTGGGCATTGCTACTGGAATATTAGTGCTAAGCGTGATGGTGCTGGCTCGTGCATAGAGTATTGATTTATTTGGAAAAAGAACGAATGGAGTTCAGCTAGCATGACAGAAAATGACGGATATTTTCTTATAGCTCTTATTGTACTTCCGTTGTTGAGTGCAGTTAGTTTGATGATTATTCCTTCGAAGGAGCGGGCCCTTATTGTGGGACTGACTGCTATTTCCTCATTGGTGATGTTTTTCGTTTCCATTTACGTATTTATGGCATATTCCTTTGACGGCTCAACTTTTCAGGGTGTAATGTCTTACCCTTGGGTCGAAAATGTCGGTTTGCTTGGAGAAAACGGAATTTCTTTAAAGGTTGGTATTGATGGCGTAACGGCGTCACTAGTGTTATTGACCGGAATAGTAGTTTTGCCGGGAACTTGGGTATCTTGGAAAATACAGCACCGACTTAAAGATTTCTTTATTTTATTTTATATTTTGACCGCGGGTGTCTACGGTGTATTTGTCCTTCTTGATTTATTTTTCTGGTTTCTTGCCTATGAGACCGCACTATTGCCAATGTATTTATTGATCGCAGTATGGGGTTCTACTCGAAAAGAGTATGGTGCTATGAAACTGATGATGATGTTGATGGCAGGATCTATTCCTATTTTTGTTGCTATTTTTGCGCTTTTTGCAGAAGTTGGTCTTGGAACGTTCGATATGGAGGTCCTTCTCAGCGCATCGAAGGATGAACACTTTCAGAAAATTTTCTTTCCACTAGTTGTTATCGGCTGTGGCACGCTTGGAGCGATGTTTCCTTTTCATTCATGGTCACCAGACGGTCATGCTGCTGCACCAACAGCAGTTTCGATGGTGCATGCTGGCGTACTTATGAAAGTTGGTGCCTTTGGCGTTGTTCGTTTAGGGGTACAGATGATGCCGGAGGGCGCGCTTTTCTGGGGCCCAGCACTTGTCGCTTTGGGTATAACAGCTGCTTTGTACGGAGCGATATCGGCGCTTCGCCAAACCGACATGAAGATGTTGATGGGATTCTCATCGATTTCTCACATGGGATACGTGTTTGTTGGATTAGGAACCATGAATGTGATAGGAATGACCGGCGCTGTTTTGCAAATGACCGCTCATGGATTAATGACAGCTCTGTTCTTTTTACTTATCGGAGCTATGTACGATCAGTCGCATAATCGCGATCTTCCGAACTTTAGTGGATTAGCCAAGCAGATGCCAATTTGGTCAGTATTCTTTGTGTTTGCGTCGCTTGCGTCTTTGGGCTTACCAGGTTTATCAGGCTTTATTGCTGAAGTTCATATATTCATCGGCGCGTTTAGATCATATCCGATCGTTGGTGGTTTAGCGGTACTTACTGCGGCTATTACTACTACCTATCTGATGAGAGCACTGGCGCAGGCATTTTTTGGCGAGGCCAATCCGAAGTGGGATTCGTTGAATGAGATGACATGGATTGAACGTTCGGGTGCGGCTGTTTTAGTAGGCGCAATTTTATTGCTTGGCCTTTGGCCATCTCCGTGGATTGATCGAATTGCACCGTCACTTAGCCAAATCCCTGGCTTAATGATGTAAGAGGGGAAGCAAAACTGTGACAGATATTTTTGGGCAGACACTTAATCTAAATTATGTTCTTCTGTTACCTGAGATTGTTTTATTAATCTTTTCCATGCTTGTGATTGGAATTGACGCTTTTAAGCGCCAACTGAATATTTCCGGTAACGTGCCGGTTGGACTCGCTTTGGCGGGTCTGGTAGTTGCCCTAACTTTATCAATTCTACAGGTGAATATGGATGAGGATTTTGCGAGACTTATTCAAGTGGACTCTTTTACGAGCTTCTTCAGAATTTTATTTATAGCAATCACACTTGTACTTATCGTTGGCTCACATGAATACATAGAGAAATCAGTGTCTCATGTAGGTGAGTTTTACGGATTGCTATTGTTGGCAACCGTTGGTGCTATGTTGATGGCTTCGGCCAGAGAACTGCTAACGGCTTACTTAGCGATTGAATTATTATCTTTTTCTCTCTACATTGCAGTATCGCTTGCTCGGTCTGATCGACGCTCAGGTGAGGCGTCTCTTAAATACGTGTTGCTTGGGGGAGTCGCATCTGCTTCATTGTTATACGGACTTAGCATGATTTATGGAGTGACGGGTGCGACACAGTATCACGAAATAAGTGCGGTTTTGAGTGCTGGAGATACCGGCCTCACTACGCCGCTATTACTTGGCTTGGTTTTAATCATAGTTGGACTAGGATTCAAGGCTTCTGCGGTGCCATTTCATATGTGGACACCCGATGCATATGAGGGAGCTCCAATCCCAGTTACTGCTTTCTTATCAGCGACTTCAAAGGCCGCAACAATTGCATTATTCCTTCGTTGGTTTGGCGGGCCACTATTGCCGATAGCGTCTGACTGGCAATTCATATTGAGTGGGGTAGCAGTGGCGACGATGGTTGTAGGAAATCTTGTTGCGTTGCAACAAGTGAATATTAAGCGATTACTTGCCTATTCATCGATTGGTCAAATGGGCTATATGCTGATGGCAATAGTGGCAGTTGGTAGCGGTTTTGGGAGCGATGCTACGTCTGCAGTTCTGGTTCATTTGGCTGGTTACATAATCACTAATCTTTTGGTGTTCATTTCCGTTACTCACTTCTTTAATCAGACAGGTCAAGAGGAGATTACTAGTTTCAAAGGACTTGCACAATCTAACCCTTATCTCGCACTAATGATTACTGCGGGTTTGTTTTCGCTCGCGGGTATGCCTCTGTTGGTTGGTTTTTTCACAAAGTTTATACTGTTTCAAGCGGTTGTTTCAGCCGGACATTTAGGATTAGTAACTGTCGCAGTTGTGGCGTCTACCGTTTCTCTTTATTACTACCTCATGGTTGTCCGTCAAATGTATTTGTATGAGCCGGAGGATGGTACCGAGCAATGGAGACTATCTCTAACCGGATATGTGACGACACTGGCTTTGTTTGTCTCATTGGTGGTATTTGGCTTGTGGGGCACGCCACTCTACGCCGCGGCTGATGCAGCAGCAGCGGGGATGTTTTAGGCCCCTTTTTCTCGTCAGTTAACCGGTTTACTGACTGTGGCAGGCAGTGTTTTATATTTGATGAAGGGTGCATGAATGTCTACTGATGGATGGCCTGATTCAAAATGGACACCTGAAGTATTGATCGATGGGTTATGGAGACTCCGAACTCCAATGACTTCTGAGGCACTTCCATGGGTTTTTGCCTATTTATTTAGAACTTCTGATGGATTAGCTTTATTTGACAGTGGTCACGGAACAGCAAAAGCTCAGGCATCTCTGAAGGTCCAAATCGAAGGACTTGGGTTTGAGATGAAAGATATACACAGCCTTATGATTTCTCATGCTCATCCAGATCATCTGGGAATGGCCTCATGGATCAAGGAGTCGGCGCCTAACTGCAAGATAATGATGATTGATGTTGAAGCTGATTGGTACGCTGACAATGGCAGAGGTAGTCGAAATTGGGTCGAGCAAAATGATTTATGGATGGTTAGGCATGGAGTGTTGGAGAGTGAGATTGATGCTGAGAGTGAAGCCGTCAACAAAAGATCTAGCAGGATAGATTCTGGTGATAGAGACCAGTCATGGTTTCATAGGAAGATTAATCCTGATTTACTTCTACAGGACAATGATTTGATAGAGATTGGCAACTGGTCGCTTCAGGCTGTGTGGACACCTGGTCATACACCTGGTCATCTTTGTGTTTATATTCCAGATCATGACCTTCTCCTTACAGGCGATCATGTACTCGGCCGCATTACGCCAAATGTTTCTATGTCACCTGATGACGAAAACATTGGTCGAGATCCATTGACTGAATTCTTAGATTCTTTGGCGAAGATTAAAGAATACAAAACAAGTGTTGGTCTGCCAGCGCATGAGAAACTTATTCCGAAATTGTCAGATCGGTGTTCGGAATTGATTCAACATCATTCAAATAGGTGTGATGAGGTGATGCTCGGGATTGCTGGTGCGAAGCAAGCCTCTGCCAGTGATATCTCGTCGAGAGTGACTTGGAACAAACCGTTTGAGGGATTTTCTATTTTTAAGAAACGAATGGCTCTGGGTGAAACGCTTGCTCACCTTTACTACTTAGAGGGGCGAGGTAAAGTAATAAGCCATACGGATCAAGAAACAGCTATTACTTGGTCGTTGACGTAACAGAGACTTACTCACCTTCGAATATTTTTACGAATCTTAGTATTTTGGATTCCGTAAGCAAATATAAGACCTCATTGTCAGAGGCGATATCTATAATTTCGGCAAATGTGGGGTGTCGATATATGCCTATGAGAGTGTGCTCGGCGTCTACTACTAGGATACGCCGTTGTTCCGGTTCAACGACGTACGCGAATACATGGACAGGATCTGTAGCGAGGGTAGTCGCTAATTTAATTGGTGGAGCGGGCTCTATTTCCAGAACAACTTGATTTTCAAGTTGAAGAGACATGAATTTTGTACTTGTGAGAAGTAGCGGGTTACCTGACTTACCTAGATTAATCGAGAGTACATCAGGGATAGACTGTGGTAGTAGTAATTCGACGTTAGGTCGAAGCGCATTAACCTCCAATTCATACATGCTGAGTAATCCCTCGGAATCGACTGCCAGTAGTGAATTTTTAGAGACTGTTATCTTCAAGATTTGGTTGGCAGACATATTTCTTGGTAGGCCAAGTGGCCGTGGTAATCCATTGCCTGCATTTCGATAGGCAAAAAATGCGCCATTTGCGTCGAGGATGATCAACCGATCTCTTAATTCATCCCAGGCAATTGAGAGAGGAATATCAGCAGGCGTTCCTTGATATGTATCACCTCGGTGGTAAATTACGGCTGAATACTCTGTTTTTTTGAGGTTGCTCTCTAACACCTGACCGTTGGACTGATCAATTGACCACAGTCGTCCTCCACCGAATGCGATCGTCGTGATTTGGCGGTTCGTTTGATAGTCCTCCTTGAATGTGACTAGTGTTTGTAACGAGGTGACTTCTTTTGAAATTCCAAGTGTATTGAGCCGGTCGAGAATTTCAGTTTCAAGTTGGCTAAGTTTCTTGTCATCTGGCGTAATGGATAAGCCTGTGTTGATTTGAAGGAGCGCTGAGTTCAGATACGATCTAGTTTCGCTGAGTGAATCTGATTTATCAGAATTACTTATTGCTTCCCTGGATAAGATCTGAATATCTAACACTAATTGGTCGTACTGATTCCAGAAGTCAATACGACCAGCACTTTGTATATTTGTGTACAGAGGCAATAGTCCAATGAAAAAAGCAAGAGAGAGAAAAATTAGCTTCCAGTTTTTAAACACTCTCTTAATTGGTGTGATGAGAGCCTCTTTGAGCGAGATGAACTTTGTTGAGTGGGTAGATTGTCCGGAGTCTTTGTATGTGTTGACTGGCGTCTCGATTGAACCTTGTGTGTATTCCGATTGAGTGGTTTGCCACGTGAGTAAAACAGCGGAAGCGTGAGGAATATCTCTGACGTAATTAACGATATCTGCCCACGTATTTTCCAAGGTATTCTTCTTGGTCATAATCTCTTCAAGACTTTCATCAAAACGTGTAGTGGAAGTTGTAAGTAACAGTTGTTGATCTCGTAAGTTGGTGTTGAAAAATCTCACAGCCGTGGGCGTATTAGTCGCTCCGATGGGAGCCGCTGCCGCGTGACCTTTGGTTGTGAGGGAAAATAATTCATCACCATCTCGCAGAAAACAATGCGTAGTTCCCACGAGGCCAATAATTGCTTGATCTTCAAGTACTTCGATGCAGGCGATTGCAACAACCGGTTTGTCTTCGAAGTGTTGATTTTGCGTGTTTGTTGTAAGTCGCTGTTGTATGTTCTGGATTGCCATTTCAATACCAAATGTTCGGCTTCTATTTTGGTCTATTAGTGATTGCTGAAGTTCAGTTATTAATGTTTGGGCTATTTCATCTGTTCGATTAATTGCGTCGACGGTTAAGGGTTCCACTAGAACCACTATCGTTGCGTTGTTGGCAGCGGGAACTTTTCGAATTATCAGCGCAGAATCTCTTTCCACTTGGTTTGAAAGGATGGGAAATTGTTGTATCCAGAGGGTCAAGCAACACGCTCACTTCTGCTTCTAGCGATTTTTTCTATGTATTGCTGCAGTAGCGGCAATAGATAGCTATATTTAAATTTATGACAGATAACAATCCCAGTTCTGATATGTCAATAATACAGGCAACTAGCGAGGTGCTTCTCAAGAGAACCGCTGAAAGCTTATCTGAGTTATTGAAGGAATTAGTGAAAAAATTCGATCCTTTTCCATCATACCCCGGAGCATTCTTCGCGTATGGAATTGAAATCGATGCTCCAAAATTTATTGCAACTGATTTTGGTTGCGTGATTCTGGGAAATGACGGGGGTTTGTATGAGTTTCAGATTGGTCTCGATGCTGAGCAAATTGCAGCTGGTGCTGATCCGATGAGCACCCGTGAAGAGTCTCTCGTGCCGCTAGATCTATCTGATATTGAATATATTCCTTTAGCGTATGAAGCAATCAGGACTGCTACTTTGCGGCTAGAGGAGGCAGGTTAAGCGTCAATTACCAACCTGTTATTCAATAACGACCCGTTTACCATTTTTTCTGGCGTGATATGTAGCTTCGATGACTTTCATGTAGTTGAGGCCATCCGAGAAGTTAGTGAGTATGACGGGATTTCCCAATCGGATTGAGTTAATAAAATCGACCTCAACCTGCCAGCCAGCGGTGGTGCCTTCATCGTGCGGCATTGGTGCCGCCTGGCGATCGAGTGGTGTAAATTCCAGAGTATCAGTTGCAAAAGACCACTTTAGAGTTCCCTTGCTTCCATATATGACCGCTCCATTTGTTCCTTCCGGATCATTCGTGATGGTGGATAGCCTGTAAATCACCCTTGAACCACTCACCTGCCTTGCTATAACGTTTAGGCTATCGGGAATTTCAATCGCAATTTCAGAATTGGTTTCGGGATTCATTTTTTTGTTTATAGTCGTCTGTCCGTCTGCAATGACAGATTCGGTAGGTCCTAACCAACGCTCCATAATTTCGACAGCGATCCCATAGACCATTACGTTCATTCCACTGTACTCAGTGCGTTCTCTCCAGTGGAGCGGGGCAGTCGGATTAAGACCTTGGCCCGACAGTACAGAAAAATGAGCTTCGCGGATAGTACCTAAGTCTCCGTTTTCACCCTCATTAACCAGTCTTTTGATTGTTCTCCACGAACCAAAATCCATTGGTGCAGGAACAATTTGACTTATCAAGTTTGGATTTTGTTGTGCCGTGTCCAGCATTTCCTGCGCTTCTGTGGCATTCATCGACATCCTGGCCTCAACTAATACGTGCTTACCCGCGTTAAGCGATGCTATTGTGAACTCACGATGCATGTACGGCCAGGTTCCGATACAGATGGCATCGATATTAGGATCAGTAATTACGTCCAACGGATCGACGGTTATGCGAGCGGATAAATTAAATTCGCTTGATACAGCCTCGGCGCTCTCTTTGGTTCTGTTGGCGATAGCAACTATCTCTACATCAGGAATTGCAAGGAATTCTGGAATATGCTTTGCTCGTGTATTGCCGCCAGCTCCGATGAGTCCAATACGAATCGTGTCGACCATGCCGTAAACCTCCGCTGCCCCGAGATGATAACTCAACGCGGCACAATAGTTATATTTGTCTAGTTAATATAGTTGAATGCCACCAGCAGCCCCGCGTTATTCTTTCAAAACCAATAGTCGGTATTCAATGGACCGATCAGAGTGAATAGAGCTTGCAAAGCTAGGAGTTGAGATATGAATGAAGTAGAAGTGCTCAGAAGTGGACTGACTAGTATGCACGAAATGCTGGACAAAGCGGTTCAGGAAATGACTGCAGATCAATGGAACTATTGGCCAACTGAAGGTGGTGTAAGTGCTTTTTTTTCTCTTTGGCACTATGTACGCACAGAGGACAATATTGTGCAATTTGTAATACAAGGAAAGAGTACCTCATGGCTTGACGGTGGTTTTGACACTGAATTTGGCTTACATAGAACGGCCCAGGGTACTGGAATGACTCATGAACAGGCTATGGCAGTTCAAATGGTGGATACCTCTAGATGGCTCGACTACCAGAGAGACGTATGGGTTGCAACGGATACATATCTTCAGAGCATTAATGTCGCCGATCTTCATTCAACGGAAGTAACTATAAAACCAGTTCCTCCTATGTCACTCTGGCAGGGATTGTTTGGAATGTGCTTAACTCATGGGTACAGGCATGTCGGAGAGATTGAGCATGCTCGAGGTTTAGTAGGTCTAGGTGGCTTGTCTATATAGCTTATTTAAAAAAATCATCAATCCGAGTACACTAGGGCCGACCGTGAAGGTCACGTGAGGGCAAAGACACTTCACTTACAGGAGGAATTATGGGTGCACTTGAATCGATGCGAGTTTTGGATATGACCCAATATGAGGCGGGTACATCTTGTACTCAGGCGTTAGGCTTTATGGGTGCAACTGTTACGAAAATTGAGCGACCTGGCACGGGTGACCCTGGACGAGGAGTTGCGCGGGGTACTGATAATGCACCCTACTTTCTTAATTGGAATTCTAATAAGCGCAGTATTGCCCTAGATTTGCAGAAACCTGAGGGTCGTGATTTATTTTTACAAATGGTTTCTCATTACGATGTTTTTGTTGAGAATTATGGTCCTGGAGTCATAGAAAAGCTCGATATCGGCTACGACGTAATGAAGAAAATCAACCCCGGCATCATATATGCACGGCTCAAGGGGTTTGGACTCTCTGGCCCATATTCAGACTACAAATCGTACGATATGATCGCTCAAGCTGCAGGCGGAGCTTTTTCAGTTACGGGAAACGCGGATGGGCCTCCAATGAGACCAGGATACTGTGTAGGGGATAGTGGTACTGGAATGCAGCTTGCTTTCGCAATTACGGCTGCATTTGTTCACAAGCAAAAGACTGGTGAAGGTCAGGAGATTGAGATTTCCATGCAGGAAGCGCTGACGTACTACATGCGAACACCCATTGCGAACGGGTCGAACTGGGGCCAGTCAGTCTCTCCTCGGAATGGTAATCGTGCAGTAGTGCCAACGGATCTTTTTCCATGTAAGCCTTTCGGACCAAATGATTGGGTGTATGTCATGGCCCAGACTTCAAGAATGTGGGATACGTTTTGTGCAGTTTTGGGGCGGACTGACTTTTTAACTGATGACCGCTGGAATGATGTGGAAAGTAGGAGGCAGAACGGAGATTCCTTGTACGAGGAGATCTGTAAGTGGACGCGTGAGCGGACCAAACATGAAGTGATGAGTGAATTAGGAGCAGCGGGTGTTCCCTGTTCGGCAGTTATGGATACGGTGGATTTATTCAATGATCCGCACCTTAAGTCGCGCGATTTTATAAAAACAGTGTCTCACCCTACTGAGGGAGATTTGAAATTACTCGGTTTTGCGCCGCTTATGTCAGAACATGAAGTGGATTACAGGCCAGCGCCGCTGTTAGGAGAGCATACGAAGGAAATATTGAATGAGGATCTTGACTTGGGGTCTGAGGCTGTGGACCAATTAATTGCCCAAGGCGTGGTGAATCAGTTTACTATCGATCAAACGGTTATCCCAAAAGGTAGCACTCCTAAATCATAAATTAGATATTTAAATTATCGGGGTTGATATTGTAGAGATTTTTGACATTTTCCCAGACCATTTGATTTTTGTCTTGCTCCGATACACCCGTCATGATTCGATCTAAAACTTCCATAGAGTTTGGCCATATGGAATCGTGGTGTGGGTAATCATTTCCCCATAACAAGTTTTCTGCACCTAGATAGTCGAGAGTTCGGAGACCGATATCATCGTCTTCAAAGGTAATCATAAAATTTCGCTTGAAATATTCACTTGGTAATAACGAGAGATCTGGTGACGCTGCCGTTCTTGATCGGTAGAATGCGTGATCCCATCGCTGTAAGGTATGGGCCACCCACCCAGTTTCCCATTCAGCCACTACAAACTTCAGTGTTGGATGCCTTTCAACAACTCCAGAGGTAACGATATTACTGACAGAATTCCATATAGCTGCATGGGACAGTGTGTAGGCAACGATAGGGTCCCAGTGCTGCGGCAAGCCCATGGGCCAATCAGATCCACTGAATATATGCATCGTTAGCGGTAGACCTGCCTCTTCAGCGGCAGCCCAAAAGGGTTCATAATACGGATCGCTATATGGTCGCTCGAGCGGTGCCGTGCACGGTATCGCTACGCCTTTTACGCCTAGCTTGGTAACCCGTTCTAATTCAGTGATTGCTAGGTCAACATCACGAAGTGGAACACAGCCTACTCCGATTAATCGATCTGGGTTAGGGCTGCAGTAGTTAACAATCCAATCGTTATAGTTTTGGAAGACTGCATTCGTTACTTCAGTATCTTCGATAGAGTAAGTAAGCAGATTAATGCTGGGATACATAACTTCGCCTACTACCCCGTCGACAGTTTGCTCATCAAGTCTCGCGATGGGATCTTGAACGCCGGGATTCATGCCATCCCAACCAAGCTTGATACGCTCGTGTGTCTCGGGATCATCTAGACTGTGTCCTGCAATTCCCCATCGCCCGACTGGAACTAGTCGATCGAGCGCAGGCCAGGCTATCCACACGCCCTCTCTATCTTTCCATCCGTTAACAGGTCGAGGAGCTCGGTCACCAAATCGCTCAATCAATCCGTTAAATACTTCGGGTGGTTCAACTACATGCGAGTCGCAGGAATAATATATCGTCATAAGAAACTTTCTTGCGTAATCGGCCTACTTTTCACGAGTAGTGTATTAGGTGGTGTCAAGTATTTTTTATTTAGTCGACTTTGGGCACTGCAAGGAGTTCAGCCAAATGGCTGAAGTCATTGGCAATAAAATCAAACGGCAGATCTGGCCTGATAGCTTTCTTATTATCTATACCGTACTCAGTGGGTCGGAATACGTAGGCAGTGCCGAATCCAACAGCTTGTGCTGCTAGTAAATCGGATTCGTGGGCGGCCACGAGCATAATTTCATTCGCGTCGAACCCTAAAAGATTGGCTGCGTTTCGGTAGCATTCGGGGTTCGGTTTGAAAGCGCCGGTAATTTCAGCCGACAAGATTACATCCCATCGTAAATTCGAATATTTAGCCATATTTGTCAGTAGGGATATATTGCCATTTGAAAGTGTACTCACGATGAAATGGCTTCGTAAGCGTTCTAATCCTAGGACTGAATCAGGCCATGGCTGGAGTCGATGCCACACCGTATTGAGGTGCTTAACTGCGGCGATATTTTTCTTAGTATCGAATTCAATTTCCTCGAGTAATATAGTTAGCATTCGATGGTGAAGAGCGTCGGCTGTTTGAAACGGGAGTGAGCCCTGTTGTACGAGCCTCATACCTCCCATATATCCTTCAGTACGCCATCGATCGGCAAATTCAGACCAATCAGCATTTATTGCTTGCTCCGAGCCAAATAATTGAAGCTCATTAATAACTGTAGTTCGCCAGTCAACAACTGTTCCAAAGACATCAAAACAAAGGGCTTTTATTTGACCTAATTTACTGGCCTCGCTCATAATCCACTCTTTTCAACGATTACTTAATTTCAAAGTCATTAGATGCGGCGCTCTCGTCGCCCTACATAGTCTATTTGATCTTTTCGGTTTACTAGATTCGAAATGATTAAGTGAATCAGAGCGATGATGATGGCCGTACACATAGCGGTCCAAAAGCCGTTAACTTGAAAACTTAATCCAATTGAAACAGATAGCTTGGACGTGAGAAGTAGCATCGTAGCATCGATAATAATGATAGTGAATCCAAGGGTAATAAGAATAAGGCAGACTGAGAATGCGATGAAAAATGGTCTAATTAGTAGATATGTGAGTGCCAGTATTGCTGATCCAGCGAACAAAGCCCCGATGCCATCTATTTTGACAGTATCTAACAGAGCATCAGACACCCACAGCCCAACCAATAGTGAGCAAAATCTCGTGACAAGGCTTTGACCACTGTATTGGTTATTGGCGCTGTTCCCAAGCCTAAAAAGACGAAATTGTCTGCTTTGTGGGCTCATGGGTTAGTGACTTAAGGTGGTTAGCCTTAATAGCTTATCGACTAAATTCCAGTCCAATTTGGAGTTCGCTTTTCACTGAAAGCAATTGGCCCTTCCTTCTGGTCTGGTGAGGTATTGTGTCGATTGAGCCAGTAGAAGGATCGACTCATCGCCGATTCCAACGGTATTTCTAGCCCTTCCATCGACCCCTGCTTTGATCCCCTAACTGAAAGCGGTGCACACTCTAGAATTTCATTTGCCCAGCGTTCTGCCGCGCCCATCAGGTCATCATGTGGGACTACTTCGTTGACGAATCCATATTCCTTCGCCGTCTGTGCATCGAGATTTCGTCCGGTAAGTATCATGCCCATTGCTAATTTAAGTGGTATTTGTCTAGGAAGTCTGTGAATACCACCTGCTCCTGCGTAAAGCCCGACTCGTGGTTCAGGTAGCCCAAACCGAGCTTGGTCAGACGCGATGATTATGTCGGACGCCAATGCCATCTCGAAGCCGCCGCCCATAGCCCATCCGTTGACAGCTGCGATCACCGGCTTATGCATGTCGAATCGACTTGTTATCCCACCGAAGCCTCCCTGCCGAGGCACCACACCCGGGTCAAGTCTACCGACGCCAGCTGCTTGGGCTTTGAGATCATTGCCTGCAGAAAAAGAGCGGGAACCTGCTCCAGTTAATATGGCCACCCATAAATTGTCATCTGACGCAAAATCATCCCATAACTCAGCTATTTCATGCGACGCCGCAGGATGGAGCGCATTCATTACTTCTGGTCGATTAATAGTTATTGTTGCTACATGACCATTTTTTTCATACAACGCATAATCTGTCGCCGGTGTTGCCATCTCGTTCTCCATTTCTTTTGTCCAGCCACAGCTTAAGGCATGTGGCATTTTTGATCAGTTAATTTGTGGATCGTTTTTTCCGTGTTTTTCGCGTACTCCCTGGAACATCAAGTCTCACAGCACAGGCTTTGTACTCAGGGATGCCACTTGGTAGGTCAAGTGCGTCATTTGTTAGTATATTTGCGGCCACTCCTTCAAGTGCAACAAATGGGACAAAGAGGTCTCCACGTTGCATTCGATCGACAACATGCACACGGGCAATAATTTCACCTCGCCTCGAACTAATTTGAATATCCTGACCATCGCGGATATTCATCTCGTTGGCGTCTGCGGAGTTTATATCCACCGTGACTACTGGCACTTTTTTCATGAGATTCGCCACTTCTCGCGTTATCGCACCAGTATGCCAATGGTAAAGAGATCTTCCAGTAATTAGTGTGAAAGGGTATCGCCGGCTAGGTAGTTCGGCTGCCAAGGCAGCCTGAACTACGGGCATGAACAATCCACGTCCTCGCGGGAAATCTTTATCGAATAGTATTTTCGTTCCAGGATGATTATCGTCTGAGCAAGGCCATTGAATACCCCCTTCTTTATTTAGTCTCGAGTGTGAGAGTCCAGAAATTATAGGTGTGAGACCTGCCATCTCATCAAATATTTCCGAAGACTCGGCATAAGTAAACTGATGTACAGGTCTTTCAAGCCGTTCCAGAACTCGGCGAGCTATATCCGCGGTTATTTCCCAGTCATTTCTTGATTCACCAACATTTTCCATGAATGGACGAATCAATTGGACCCTTCGCTCAGAGTTGGTGAAAGTCCCCGATTTTTCGGCAAATGAGGTGGCTGGAAGTACGACATCCGCGATTTCAGCCGTTTCATGCATAAACAAATCTTGGACCACTAGGAAATCAAGACGATTAAATGCTTCACGTGCGTGTATGAGATATGGGTCAGAAACGAGGGGGTTTTCTCCCACAATGTACATTGTAGTGAGTTCGCCGCTCAGCATTTTGTCGATCATTAATGTTGATTGGAGTCCAGGATTCTGGGGAATTTCTGCCTCCCACGCTGTTTCCCATTTGCCATGTGTTTCCCCGCCAACAGACTCATATCCTGGGAAGATGTTTGGTAAGCAGCCAGAATCTGAACACCCTTGAACATTATTTTGTCCTCGAAGCGGTGAAATGCCGTTGCCTGATTTTCCTACTTGGCCACTGCTGAGTGCAAGGTTTATTAACGAACGAGCGTTGTCAGAGCCATTCGTGTGTTGAGTAACTCCCATTCCCCATATCAAACATGAGCCGCGATCTGTCCCATCACTGCTTGGCCTTGGCTGTGCATACAGGCGAGCCGCTTTGCTAATGTCGACCGCAGGTACGCCTGTTATTGTTTCAGCTTCAGGCAAATGAATCTTATCGATGACTTCTCTCCACTCAGTGAACCCTTCAGTCCGATTATTGATGAAGTCTTGATTTTCTAAGCCCTCATCAATAATGACTTTAGCCATTGCATTGAAAAGAGTTACGTCTGTACCTGGTCGGGGCTGTAAATGGATTTCTGCAACATCACAGAGTTCGATGCGGATGGGGTTTACTACTATTAGAGCCGCGTTGTTATTTTCTATGTTTCGGCGAATTCGAGATGCAACAACCGGATGATTTCGTCCTGTATCACTTCCTACTACTAGCAAAGTGCCAGCCTTCTCGTAATCTTCATAAGAGTTAGATGTAGCACCAGATCCTATCTGCTCCATCAAAGCTACTACTGAAGGTGCGTGGCATAGACGAGAGCAGTGATCGATAGAATTTGTCCCCATAACCGATCGCACAAACTTTTGCATAACATAACCATCTTCGTTGGTAGCTTTAGCTGAGGCGATACCTCCAAATTTTTGTGTGGGTGATTTTGCGTTGACTGAGACCACGCCAGCAAATTTATCCGCAACGAGATTTAGGGCTTCGTCCCAAGAAGTTGGCTCAAGCTTACCGTTTTTTCTAACTAATGGCTGAGTCAGTCGCTCTTTTGAATTGATGTAATCCAAACCAAATCGACCTTTCACACAGGTCATACCGAGTGAAGAATCATTTTCAGGAACTCCATCTACCCACACGACGTTTTCTTTGTCTGTGTGCACTCGTAAGCCACAACCGACACCACAATAGGGGCAAGTGGTTTCAGTGACTGTTGTGCCCACTGCTGTTTGATATTGTTTCTTTTCATCTGTTGTTTCACTAGTTGAACTTATTATTGGTAGAGCCATCGTGACGGCGTTTGCACGTGGCGGATGATTTGTAACGGGTAGTAAAGCACCAGTAGGGCATTGCGAAACACATTGCCCGCAAGACGTGCAAGTGGAGTCCTCCCAGTCAGATTCAAATGCTGAGCCGATTACCCCGTTTTGTCCTCGACCATTAATCCCGATCGCTCCGATATGTTGGGTTTTTTGACAGGCATCGATACACCTGCCACACAGTATGCAATCAGCCATTGTTAGCGAAAAGAAGGGATTAGTATCATCCTCTGAGATCCTGGGCATAGGACTGAACGTGGACTGAGTTAATAGATGCTTCCTCGCATGTATGACAGTTAAACCTTTTCCTTTACCATCGGAAGACATTCCAAGCGTTAAATCTAGAACACCAGTTCGTATTCGCTGAGATTTGGCGCTATCAGTCATAATACTTTGCGAGTCACTGGCAGGGGTATGACACGCTGCGACGAGTCTAGGTGATCCATCTATCTCGATTAAACATGTTCGACAGGCACCGAGAGGTGAGCGCGATTCAGGCTTACAAAGATGTGGTAAATCAACATTGGACGCCAGTACAGCATCTAGGATAGTTGCACCATCCGGCACTTCGACTGGGGCACCATTAACTTGTAAATTAATTGTCATATGTTTGTAAGTTTCTCGTTGCTGTAGTCTTCGGCTATGTCATTTATATAATTCAAGCTTAACAAAATTCAATCAAAACAGAAATGGCGCAGAAATTGTTTACATTTCCAGTTATATTAGTCTACAAATACAGAAGAATAGGGGTCTAAATGTCAGCAAAACCAGAAAAACTAGAGGGTGAACCTTTTTATCGAATTGACGTTGGCGAGGCAAAACGGATGATTGATGATGAGGACGTTCAAGTGATCGATGCTCGTGAAATCGATGAGCATGCGGATGGACATGTTCCGGGGTCAGTTCGGATTCAACATATGGCAGTACTAAGTAATGCCGATAAGCTGGCGACGGACAAGCCAATTCTCTTTATTTGCAGAAGCGGCCAGCGGTCGGCTGTAGCTGCAGAATTTGCTGCGTCCCTTGGCTTGGACGATCTTTACAATGTTGAGGGTGGCCATCAGGCGTGGGCTGAAGCAGGTTATCCGATGGAATCCTAGTTTCGATTAGCCCCACCAAATCGTGTTGCCTGGAGAAAATTGAGTTGTTTATAGATTTTTGTCTTCGCCTTTTGCAAAAGATTGTCTGCTACTGGCAATCGTTGTTCCCCATCATATGTAGACAATAAATCCTGTCGAAGGAGATCGGGTGCATAGCCTTCCGTCATTGAACCGACTTGATCACAAAACTTATGAATTTGTGGATGCGTGTCTGGTGCTTTTCTCCAGGAACTGGCTAGGGCGTCGCGCATCGCAAGAACTTCTAAATACGACTCCCATATCTTGGGAGATAGGACATTAGGAGAAACGGTATTGAGGGATGTATGTTCATTTAGATCGGTTGGAAGATTAAATGACACCTTAGCTTCCGGATAAGGATAGTGAGTAATAGCTGTGTCGATTTGGAATCTTTTGTGACCGTAGCCCGTGAGTAAAATTCTGTTGTTACTGGTTGGAACGATCTCGCGGATCCTTACGGTCGTTCCTATGCCATGTGGTATTGCCTCATCTCCGACTTCTTCTCCAGAGTCAATCAGGACTACACCGAATTGCTTATTATTTTCAGCGCAGTAGCTGAGCATTTCTTTGTAACGTTCTTCGAATATTTGTAGGACTATTTCCTGTCGAGGGAATAATACTTTTTTCAGAGGCATTAAGGGAATACTTATAGCAGGCATTATTTCGTATCGTTAATTTATGTTCTATCCAAAAACCAGATATATAGGCGCATCAAGTTACACATTAGCTGGTGACTTATTTTTTGTTATTTCAAAGCTAAAATCAGAGGAGTCTTCAGTCTCATCTAGATCAATATCAACTGTATCACCGCTGTCTAGTTCTCCGGCGAGCATAGCTCGCGCGAGGATATTTTCAATTCTTCTTTCGATGAGTCGTTTTAGTGGTCGGGCCCCAAACTGGGGATCGTAACCTTCTTTAGCGAGTAGTGACATAGCCTTTTCACTGATATTAAGCATAATCTGTTGCGTACCTATTCTTGCGGCGATTTGTTTTACTTCAAGGTCCGCTACGCTGGCGATCTCCTTCTCGTTTAAGGGTTCGAAAACTACTATCTCATCCAGACGATTGAGAAATTCTGGCCGGAATGTCTGCTTCAGGGATGCCTCAATTCGTTTTTCTTGGGCGTTGGCTTCATCTGTTGATTGAGATCTAACGAATCCGACAGGTTCGCGTTTCACATCAACACCTAAGTTGCTGGTCAGAATGATTATTGTATTGCTGAAATCTACAGTTCTTCCGTGTGAATCGGTGAGGCGCCCGTCGTCCATTATTTGAAGAAGCGTATTAAATATATCTGGATGTGCCTTTTCTATCTCGTCGAAGAGGATGACTTGGTAGGGGCGCCGACGAATTTGCTCAGTGAGCTCTCCGGCCTGATCATATCCAATATATCCGGGAGGTGCGCCTATTAATCTTGATGCGGTGTGCTTTTCACTGTACTCGGACATATCAAGACGGATGATTGCATCCTGATCGTCGAACAAATATTCTGCGAGTGCTTGCGCAAGATAAGTTTTTCCAACGCCAGTCGGCCCAACAAAGATGAACGAACCTATTGGCCTGCGAGGATCTTTTAATCCAGACCGAGCTCTACGAATGGCATCCGAAAGTGAACTGATAGCTCGTTCCTGCCCAACAATTCGTTCATGAAGAAATTCTTCCATTCGAAGTAATTTAGATGCCTCTGCTTCGAGCATTTGGGCTACCGGAATGCCAGTCATTTGGGCGATGAGGCGGGCAATATCGTGTCGTGTTACTTCACTATTTGGTCCATGCTCAGACTGCCAGTCTTGCACACAATCCTCATATTTAGATTGAATATGTAAGAGTTGTTGCTTGATTCTAGCCGCTTCTTCAAAGTCTTTTTTCTCGGCGGCTGTGTCGAGCCTTGTGGATGCATCATCTACTTCTCTTTTGAGTGCTCTAATTGCAGGAGCCATTGATTCATTTTCAATGACCTGCCTTGATGAAGCCTCATCAATAAGATCTATCGCCTTGTCAGGTAAGTGTCGGTCTGTAATATATCTCGACGATAGATTTACGGCAGCATCGATAGCTTCATCAGTAATGGATATCCCGTGATGATCTTCATAGCTTGGTCGAAGTCCTTGCAAAATTGCTGTGGCATCTTCGAGCGACGGTTCGTCAACATAAACGGGCGAAAAGCGTCTCTCTAGGGCAGGGTCAGATTCGATCGATGTCCTGTACTCATCAAGAGTGGTCGCACCGATAACATGGAGCTCTCCACGAGCGAGAGCCGGTTTCATCATATTTGAGGCATCAAGAGCACCATCCGCACCGCCAGCTCCTACAACAGTATGTAACTCATCAATGAAAAGCAAGACCTCGCCTTGGGAACTCTTGACCTCTTGCATTACGGCCTGCAGGCGCTCTTCAAATTCACCACGAAACTTTGATCCGGCTAAGAGTGCCCCCATGTCTAGGGCCATGATTCGTCTATCTTTGAGACGTTCGGGGACATCATCGTCGACAATTCTTTGCGCCAGACCTTCTGCAATTGCAGTTTTTCCTACACCGGCTTCTCCAATAATAACCGGGTTATTTTTTGTTCGTCGATTGAGAATTTGCATTACTCGGCTGATTTCACCATCTCTCCCTATCACGGGATCGAGCATGCCTTGTTTTGCAAATTCGGTCAGATCTCGGGCGAACTTAGTGAGTGCTTGATAGGTTGATTCTGCTGTTGGGGAATCAACTCGAGCAGAACCTCGAACGCTTTGCAATGCTCGATAAAGTCGTTCTTTGCTGACCTGAAATTCTTCCATAACTTTTGCTGATTCGCCGTCGGTTGCATCAACAACTGCTAAAAGCAAATGCTCGACTCCAACATATTCGTCTTTCAGTCGATTGGCTTCGGCATTGGCGCGCTCTAGCATTTCGACGATTCGTGGGGTGGTATAAATTTGGACTACTTCATTACCCAATTTCGGGCCGTGTTTTAATTTTTCTTGTAACGAACGCAACATTGCATCACTTTCTATTTGCGCGGCTGCGAAGATATCTCGAGCAAGACCGTTCGGAAGAGCAAGAAGGGCAAATAGCACGTGCTCAACATCCCATTGTGAGTGCCTTTCGTCCCGAACTAGCTGTTGGGAGGCTGATATTACCTCTTGAGCTTGTTCAGTGAATCGATCATTTCGCATCATAGTATAGTCTCCTTCTAACGCCGACTAAGAAAATCTTAGAAAAAAATCGGCACCATATTCTTTTTCAGCTTCGTGAATTTGCTCTGAGTCGCTGCTCATTGCAGCTAGTTGCTCGCGCAAAGCTACAACATCTTTCGTAAGGGTATTGTTAGTGTCTTCAAGTTGTTTGATTTGCCTATGTAGACGCATCATAATTTCAACCCCTGCCAAGTTAAGCCCTAAATCTGTAGTCCAACTTACGATTTGGCCTATTTGGTCTATATCTCGAGTTGAAAATAATCTGGTATTACCAATTGAGCGTGCTGGTTGTACTAATCCTAAACGCTCGTACGAGCGAATAGTTTGTTGATGGACACCTATTATTTTTGCGACGACAGAAATTTGAAACAGTGGCTCATCTTGTGGAATAGTTGTCACTTCATGCCTCCTGCTCGGATTCTTCAAGTACACGCAACTGTTCATACAGGGCTTTCTGTGCTGTTGATAGTTCACTGGGGACTCGTATGCGTATTATTCCAATCATGTCGCCAAATCCGCCGTCAGTCTTTGGCATACCTTGCCCAGCTAGTCGAATTTTTGCCCCTCCTTGAGAGGACGCAGGAATGCTAACCTCCAACGTTGTCGATTTGATACTTGTTACGGAAAGCGAACTTCCTAATGCAGCATCAGACGGTGTAATCAGCAGATCTATCTCCAAGTCATCATCGGTGCGAGTGAATATTGGGTGTGGTGCTACCGTGGTTTTAATATATAGGTCGCCGGCATGACCGCCATTTCGACCGTCCTGCCCTCTTCTTGGTATTCTGATTCGCTGATTATTTTTTACGCCAGCCGGAATTTTTACCTCTATCTGTGAGCCGGGATATTTCCCAACTTGTGCAGTGACTGTTTTTGCTATTCCTTGATATGATTCCTCGAGTGATATCTCGATCTGTTGCTCGATATCAGAGCCTTTTTGTGCTTGAGGTTTTCTGTTAAACGCGCCGCCTAGCCCGCCAAATAAGGATTCAAACCCTGAAGCTTGGTTACCTCGACCTCCAAACATGTCTCCAAAGTCAAATACGATATTGTCATTATTTTGGAATCCAGCTCCCCCAGACGACTGTGTATGTCCAAAGCGATCATACTTCGATTTCTTTTCAGAATCAGACAAGATTTGATAAGCATCGTTAATTGTCTTGAATTTTTCGGCGGCCGCGGAGTCACCAGCATTGACATCAGGATGATGTTCGCGTGCAAGCTTTCTGTAAGCAGACCGAATTTCCTTTTCAGATGAGGTTCTTTTGATCCCTAGAGTTTGGTATGGATCAGCTTGCACTTATTTTGCCTTTCAGGTATTTAATATATTGTAGTTGATTGCAGTTTAAATTCAAGTGAGAAGTTAGATAATATGAGTCTTATGCACTAAGGTTATATTATAAATATGAATGAGATATAGTTTTACGAGATCGAGTTATCGCTAGCGAGAGGCATCCCCCTTGCTTACTCGGACCCCTGAGTTTGGTGCAGATTGAATTCGAAGTTAGCTAGGTCGTGAGAGGAAATGTGGGTTAGATTCGATGGAGTACAGATAGACTGAACCTGCTGTGAGAGAGTTACTACTTTGGTTGATAAATCGGTTTCTACGTTGTTCTAGCCTGGAAAGAAGAATCATTGCTCGGCGGGTATCGGAGGCGATGCGAGCAGGTTCCATATGGCGCACCCGGTATTTTGAAAGCCAGTAAAGAAAGTGTTCAAAATCTTCACGAGTCGCGTTCTCGGGAAGAAGCATCCCTGAGGCACCACGATAATGCGATCTTAGCTTTTTAAAAGGCTCGCCATATACTTCTTTAAACGCTTGTTCGTCGGGATATGGTCTCTGAATTGCAGCGAATATCGAGGCATTTTTGATTAATTTTTCTTCTGCTGCAGCTAGGACTAATTGCTCTACGATTACTCCATACTGGTAGTTTAGAAAAGCTCGGTATTTGGCGGCGCCTATTGCCGCTTCAAAGGCGATTTCTTCATGCCCGTCACGACTGAGTATTGGCGATATCCCGAACAGTACTAACTTTTCAGTTTCTTCCGCCGGTAGTAATGATTCAGCACTGATAATTAGACGTTCGGCTAGCGAAAGCCAGTCGAAGGCTTCGCCATTGATTAAGTAGTGGCGGGTGCGACCATCAATATACTCACTTGGTGCGGTCCAGCGGGAAATAACGTTGAGCAGCGCTGGGTACCACGATATGCCTGCTTCAAGCTGTCTAGTGAACTCGTTGACTCCTTCTTCTGGGTTCAGGGATCCCTCAGCCGCTTTGGCAATAGAGGAAACCGTTGGGTGTGAGACCGCTTCTACCATGCGTTTAGCCTATCAGAGTGTTTGAGTAGGGTTAATCGAGCTCAAAAATAAGATAAAGGAAACGTCCGAGCTGCACAAATAATTCTGCTTACATTATTCGAGCCTCATTCGCGTTTTGGATCATAGAATTCACGATAGCTTGACTACTGAGATTTGAAGTTTGAATAAATAGTCCTTTTTCACGTATGTCTGTTGGTGGGGTGAGAGTGTTGTCAACTAGAGTGATGAACCGAAGTACGCCACCACGTAAGTAGTTACAAAACGCATCGAGATAGAATTGTGAATGTACCTGAATATAAAGAATTGGTAGGAATCCAGCTTCGGAAAACGAGCGTGCAAGAAGGCACATGTTTCTAATTATTAATTCATATTGACGTTCATTTTCTTCATTCTCATTAGGGTTATATTCTGTTTCACCACCTATAACCATATTAGAAATATCTGTCGCCCGTATTAAAGCAGCTCTCTCATAGTTTTCGCCTAGAAGATTGGAAAATTCGGAGTTGTTTCCTTGCGTCCAGGATGAGACGAGCCAAATTTCAGGCAACGTGTCAGTCTGTCGATTCGAAGTATTCATAGATTACCTAGCGGACGCTCTCCCATTTCTGACTTTATTTATTTTTTTCTGTTGGCGTTCAATCCTTCGCCTTTCGGCTCGAGTGTTCCCTGTTGGAGCCGCCGCATCGTCAGCTGTTGGGTTTTTAACTTGGTCCATCGTGGTTTGACTATTCGATCGGGGTTGCATTCTTGATGGCTCATTAATAATGATACGTGCCCGCAAGATTTGTCTTGCGACCGTATTTTGAACTCGTTCCCTATATTGAGTCCACATGTCATGTGCTTCTCGCTGAAAAGCGACTAGTGGGTCCGTCTGGGCATAGGCCCGCAGTCCGATACCTTGCCTTAACTCGCTGAGCGCGGTTAAATGCTCTACCCAAGTCGCGTCGATAGCTGATATCAAGATTAATTCTTCAGTTCGTCGCCTGAGCTCTTCTCCGAATTCATCATCTAATATTTTAAGTCTTGAATTAGCCAAATGTTTGGCTTCTTCGACGAGCTCAGCAGACTTCTGATTTTCTGGGTTATTTAGATCCTTTGGGTCAAGATCTCCAGTTATTTGCTCGATGCTTTGCCTAAATAATTCGATATCGTAATCTACATTGGTCAGATGCTGAAGTGCTAGCGAATCAATTTCATCATGAACCATTTCAATAACGGTTTCTTTTACATGTTGACCTTGAAGCACTAAATTACGCTGTTCATAGACCACGGCCCGTTGTGAGTTTGTAACATCATCATATTTAACCAAATGTTTCCGGATGTCAAAGTTATAGGATTCTACCTTTTGTTGCGCTTGTCCGATGGCACTCGTTAGTTGTTTTGACTCTAGTGGCTCTCCATCATCGACTAACTTATCGATCATTCCCGAGAGCCAGTCAGGTGAAAAACGTTTTACCATTTCATCCTCAAATGAAACAAAAAATCTAGTAGATCCAGGGTCGCCCTGTCTGCCACATCGTCCCCTTAACTGATTGTCGATTCTTCGAGCTTCGTGCCGCTCCGTTCCGATGACGTGGAGACCACCTAGCTGTTTGACTTCGTCACTTAACTTAATATCAGTTCCTCGACCGGCCATATTTGTAGCGATTGTTACCGCTCCCAATGCCCCCGCTTTTTCAATGATCTGAGCCTCTCTTTGATGTTGTTTCGCGTTTAAAACCTCATGTGGAATGTTCAGTTTGGTTAGTTGTGCTGAGAGACCTTCTGATGTCTCAATTGACACGGTGCCGACTAATACGGGTCGTTTTACTTGATATTTTTCCTGGACGTCAGTTATGACTGATTGCCATTTAGCAGTTTGATTTCGAAAAACAAGATCGGGATAATCTTCCCTGGCAACGTCACGATTTGGTGGAATTACCAAAACTTCAAGATTATAAATTTCATTGAATTCCTCTGCTTCAGTTATCGCTGTACCGGTCATTCCAGATAGCTTTCCATACAGACGAAAATAATTTTGAATTGTTATCGTTGCGTAGGTTATTGATTCTTGTTGAATTTTAACTTTTTCTTTTGCCTCTACAGCCTGATGAAGTCCATCCGACCATCTTCGACCTTCCATAAGTCGTCCGGTAAAGTCATCAACTATGACCACTTGTCCATCATTTACTACATAGTCACGATCTTTTTTAAAGAGCACTTCAGCCTTCAACGCGGCCTCTAGGTACCGGGTCATACGAAAGTTTTCAGGCGCATAGATATTTGAAATTCCTAAAGCTTTTTCGAGAATTTCGATCCCACTCTCAGTAAGATTGATTGATCTGTGTTGTAAATCCACGATGTAATCACGTTCGGCTTGGAGCGACGGTACGATTTTTGCAAATCGAGGGTATAGAGTCACATCAACTTGGGCTGCTCCGCTAATAATTAGTGGTGTTCTAGCTTCATCGATTAGGATGGAATCTGCTTCGTCGACGATTGCAAAGTCTAATTGTCCTTGGGAACTGTCGGCTAGGGTAGTAGCCATGTTGTCACGTAAATAATCAAATCCGAATTCATTATTAGTTCCGTAGACTATATCGGCTTGGTAAGCCTCGGGGCGAGTTACTTCTCGTAAGTGTTCATATGTCGGCCGACTGGAAAGTATTTCCCGACTATAAATCCATGCTGAGCGATCATTTTGTACTACGCCAATTGATATGCCTAAAAGATCAAGGGCGGGTGCGTACCACTGTGAATCGCGCCTAGCGAGATAATCATTAACAGTGACTGAATGAACGCCTTTGGCAATCAGGCTGTTTATGTATAGCGCTAGGGTAGCGACCAAAGTTTTTCCTTCACCAGTTCTCATCTCTGCTACTTGTCCACGATGCAGCGCCAGCGCGCCTTTGATTTGGACGCCGTATGCTGTTTCTCCTGTAGTTCTCGTGATTGATTCTCTAATTAGACCTAGTGCCTCAACAATGGATAAATCCAGCTCCTTGGGTGGATCGTCAGATTGAACAAGTTTGTTTTTTAGGGCTTTAGACTTTTCTTGTAATTCTTGATCGGTTAAGTTGCCGAGGCTTTTGCCATAGGTTTCGACTTCACCGACCACTTGATTCATTTCAAGTAGAACTTTTTCATTTGAGTCGCCAGTGAATAAATTTTTTAAAAATTTTAGAGCCATACGTACAGCATACAGAATGAACTCAGAATGATCGCGTTCACGCTGGTCGCAACTCATTTACGCTATTTTTTGAAAAGAGCCCCTACTGATCCACCGCTGTGGATTCTATTAATCGCGTCACCTAGTAATGGAGCTATTGATATAGTTTTTTGAGGGATGGCGGTGAATTCGCCTCGTACGAGCGGTAAGGTGTCTGTAAATATAATTTCGTCGATTCCAACAGAGGTGTTATCAAGTCTCTCATACGCTTTCGCAGCAAAGACTGGATGCACGCAAGCGACACGAACTGACCTAGCTCCATTTTCTCGAGCTGTAGCAACTGCTGCCGCAATAGTTCCACCAGTTAAAATTTCATCATCTAGGACTAAACAGTCTCTCCCATCAACAGATCCAACTAAGTTCATAGCCTCGGCAACCTCACTGTTGCCTGTTCTTTGTTTATCAACAATTGCAAAATCACCGCCGATACGAGCGGATAGATCTCGTGCTAGTTTTGCCCGTCCGGAGTCTGGAGCTACCACAACCGGCGCTAACTGGCTGATAGAGCCAAAATAGTCAGCAAGTAATGGGAATGCTGTGAGTTCGTCAACTGGGACATTGAAAAAACCCTGAATTTGGCCAGCATGCATATCCATAGATAAGAGTCGATCTGCACCGGCGGTCTCTATGAAGTTGGCAACGAGCCTAGCGGTGATAGGTATGCGGGGTTGATCTTTTTTATCGCTTCGTCCGTAGGCGTAATAGGGAACCACCGCAGTTATTCTTCCGGCTGACGCTCTACGTGCAGCATCAATCATTATGAATAATTCCATGAGACTTGTGTTTACGGGAGACACTATGGGTTGAACTATAAAGACGTCTCGCTCACGAACGTTATCTAGATATCGGACAAAAACTTCTTCATTGGAGAATTGGAAAACTTCACAGTTACCCAGCTTAATACCCATGTGTGTGCAAATATCATCAACAAGTTGGGGATGTCCATTGCCAGAAAATATTGCTATTTCATTGAAAGTCGTGGCCATCAAATCCCCCTGCAAAGTATTGCTCTGCTTGGATGTTAACCCGACTTGTATCTACTGTGTAAACGGTCTTAGGAATAGGAAAATTAATCAGCGTAACTTCCGGAAGTAGAGGAGGACGGCACCAAGGGGTAGTAGCGTCAACAATAGGAAAACATTGCTCATACCTAGGCTAATTACCAGTAATCCAAAACCTGTTTGACCCAGGATGGCACCAAAGTCCCACGCCAAAGTATAGGTAGCAAGTGAGGAAGACAAATCCTTTTCACTAGATCGGTCGACAACCAATGCGGAGATGGTTGTTTGAACTCCCGCATTTGCAAGACCGATAACTAATCCAGCAAGTAGCAGCATTGGCACCGTGTTGGCAATCGATAACGTAATCAATCCCACGCTCATAAGAAGTAGCATTGGGACTATGACGGCACCCCGTCCGAATCTATCGGACAGCCCCCCACTTAAAGATCGTGAAAATAGTTGTCCGATTGCAGCGGCCTGCCAAAATATGGGATATCCGGCGATGTCTCTTGCAGCCGCAAACTTGGGAAGGAGTCCTGTTATCGCCATGTAACCCGTCGCTGTGGAGAGGAATATCATCATGGGCAATATTGCTTGTGATGATATTCCATTAATTGGATTTACAAGAGTCCATCGACTCGGGAATGGTTTTTTTATGATTGATTTCGGGTCTCCAATTGCGGCCGCGCTAATCAACGCGATACCAGTGCTGATTGCTCCTAGCAAGAATGCAAGTTCCAGCGAGAAGGATTCTACAACATTTTTCATTAGAAGAGGTCCGTAGAAGAGTGAAAGTGTGTTGGCAGTTTGGAATATACCTAGTCCCAATCCCCTTCGATGAATTGGCAAACCTTCGGCAACTAATGCAAGCAATCCCGTGGCAAAGAAACCCATCGCTGTACCATGCAGAATACGAAACGGTATAAAACCCCAGGGGCCAAGATTGAGGCTGTAACCAAGAAAAGCTAGGACAGTCGCGATTCCACCGATCCGAAGCCAAAGTTGGTGCCTTCCTAAATCGAGTAATCCGCCGGTAATAGGTCTGGCAATAACCCCAGCAAACCCAAAAACACCCAGTACAAAGCCCGCCAGCCCAATAGGTACACTTTCAAGCGCTTCAGGAACAAGGACGTTGCTACTTGAGTGATAGCCGAGAAAGAAAAAGTGTGTGGAAATGGTGGCCAAAATAAATCCCGGGGTGATGAGAGGGATATTTTTTGTACCAGCATGTGTTGAATTGGTGCGCGAGGAAATAGTATCGCCCGTCTATAATGGCAGTTACGATCTAAAAGTTAATTAAGATCTAAATTCGGGTCAGGCCTAGCTTTCAGACTCGGCAGCTGATTCTTCGTCTGTTGCTTCAGTTGTGGGCTCGGACGCATATGCCAAGAGTCGACCATCTCTCTCAATGAACATTGCCAGGCGATCCTCAGTCTCGATTTGCTCAACCCATTGAGGGAGGATTGCGCCATGTCCGTTAACCAGATACGTGTGACCTTGATATGAAAACTCATTTTCAGAAACAGAGAGACTGTATGGTGGTGGAGCATCCGCCCGATTCCAATTAAGGGCAAATACATCGATGCCTCCGGTTGAGATCAAATACAGGTCCGCAAAATCAACCTTTAATTGGGTAGTGTCAGTGGTTGAGTAGTCCGTAGTCATGCAGTCTCTCCAACCGAAGTATATATCATCATCAATTCAAGACGTAGTCTTGTTGATATTTTTTACTTCAATTACCTCAACGATGAAAATTAGTGAGATAATCACGGCTGATGCAAGGCACCAAATGCACCAGGCTTCCAGCACGAATGCTTCGATTCCAGTGAGGTAGATTGAATATATAGTGCCCGCAGTCGCAACAAAGAGAGACCATATTCGAATATTTCTTACTAGCCACTCACGCGAATCGAAAAATATTTTGTGAAGGTATTGGGCTCGGGCGACGTGCAAACCGAGCAGCGTCAGATACATAAATAACCCGAAGAGTGAGATGGGTATACCGGCGACTCTTGAGTATTCTGAGTCTTGAACCTCGTGACAACCGCCACTTTCTCCGCAAATTAAGGCGCCCTCATCGAACAATGCCGTATAGGTCAAATATACAGCGACAGCTAAACCGGACAATTTTAAGATGACCGAAACACAGGCTATAAAAGAAGATCTTTGTAACAAGGCTCTATCCTCTGACGCTCAAGTTAAGCAGATATCAATTAAGTTACTCGAGCTGATTTTCTATAATTTGTTGAATATCTGCTAATTTAACGACACCCGAAACGGGGTAGTTTCCTATTAGTGTATAGGGGGTTCCTCCAGTAAATCCATTTTTTAATGCTAATTCGGCAGCTGTTTGCACCGCATCGTGTTCCTGTTCTGAATTCACGCACGTGCCGAACAAATCCGTATCTAAAGGAAGGCCGGCATTCACTAATTCGTCAGCAAAATCTACCAGATTGGGGAGGCTAAAAACACCAGAATTAGGCTTACCCTGTCTCAAGAACAGCAAGTTGTGATACTCCCAGAATAGATTTTGGTCTGCTGCGCAAAGCGATGCGGTCGCTGCATTAAATGATTCTCTACCAAGAATCGGAGTGTTTACAAAGACAATTTTGACTTGACCTTCTTGAACATAACTATCAATTAAAGGCTTAACAATGTTTTCTGAGAAAGTTTTGCAGTGTGAACACTGAAAGTCCTCATGCAGCCAGATTGTGAGGGGCGAATCGTCATTACCCAGTTCAGTTCCGTTGGTCGGAATATTCTGATAGGTGCCAGTCGGTTGAAAAGCCTCGTCATTTGTTGTAGACCCCGGGCGACCAGACCAGATAAGCCATATCACTATCACTAGTATTAGAGCACCAGCTGCAAAAACAGGGAGCCCACCCCAGTCGTGGTAGAACTTACTGAGTTTCAACTTTGTTCTCAATATCTGACCTCAGTTTGCGTCTAAATAAACTTTCAAAACTGATAACCTTGTTATCCGCGTGGAAGGCCCAGACCTCTTTGAGCGATAATATTTCTTTGCACCTCGCTTGTTCCAGCTGCCACAGTGCTTGATACAGAAGTCATGTATTGCTGTGCAAAAGCACCACCAAGTTTCGCGTACGGCGATCCCGGACGAAGCTGAGATATGCTTCCAAGAAGATTCATCCCTGTTCCAGCAATTCGCTGCGAAAGTTCAGAGCCATACAGCTTTGATACGGACGCTTCATGATTTGGAATAATACCCTGCGACTGAAGGAATGGAATACGGTAAGCAACGTTAAATCCGACCTGTACTTCTATCCAACGATCCGCCAACTCATACCGCGCCGTTGGATTCTGTTCAACAAGTGACTCTTCGTCACGAGCTGCAGAGACAAGCTTTTCGACACTTCGTTTTCCATTAGCGTACGCACCTACACCGGATCGCTCAAAATCTAGTGCGGTCGCAACTTGATACCAACCACGGTTTTCAACACCGACGAGACTATCTCCCGGAATTCGCACATCCTCGAAGAATATTTCATTAAATCCATGCTCTCCAGCTAAGTTTGGAAGAGGTCGTACCGATACCCCAGGGGCATCCATAGGCATTACGAACGTAGATATTCCCCGATGCTTTGGCGCACTAGGGTCAGTTCGCGCTGCTAGCCAACCCATATTTGCGTAATGTCCGCCACTGGTCCATATTTTAGAACCATTAATGATCCACTCGTCACCGTCTCTTACGGCCCGGGTTTGTAAAGAAGCAAGATCTGACCCAGCGCCAGGCTCAGAATAAAGTGTGCACCAAATATCATCGCCATTAGTGATTTTTGGGAGATATTGCTCTTTTTGTTCATCGGTTCCGTACAGTATTAATGCCGGTCCAACCCATGCCACGCCCATACCACCTCCACCCGGCATTCGAGCGTAGGTAGTCTCTTCGTTGTAGATCATTTGTTGCACATGCGTGGCGTCAAGTCCACCGTTCTCTTTGGACCAAGCCATCGCGAGCCATTTTTTATCGGCAAGTCCCTTTGTGATAGTTCTAGCTAATGATCCGTCTTCGGCTCCCTCATCACCAATCGTGTCTCGATTGTTCCAGTCAGTTGGAAGATGATTATCCAGAAATGATCGTATTTCAGTTCGAAAACTCTCTTCTTCAGGTGAGAACGAAAAATCCATATTGCATACCCCATAATTTTCTTATTTTGTTGTTATACATTCCAAAGTGTACCAGTCTTTTTCTATTTTACTTCCTAGAACGCTTCTAAAAAATTGTTTTACTATTACCGTGTAATCGCGCCTGTATCAGCACCTGACACGAGTTTGGCATACTTTGCAAAGACACCACGTTGATAATTCGCCGGACGTGGTTCACGAGACTCTAAGCGTGTTTTGATTTCTTCGGCATTCAGTTCTAGATTTAATTCTCGACCGGGGATGTTGAAATAAATTGAATCTCCTTCATTTACTGCTCCAATTGGACCGCCAGCTGCGGCTTCCGGGGCTACATGACCAGCCATTAAACCCCGTGTAGCTCCGGAGAATCTGCCGTCGGTGAGAAGTGCTACCGAATCGTCTAAACCAGCTCCTACAAGCGCAGCTGTAACACCTAACATTTCTCTCATTCCTGGGCCACCAACAGGGCCTTCATTTCGGATTACCAATACGTCGCCCTGCTTAATTTTATTCTCGAGGACAGCCTGCATTGCATCTTCTTCCCGTTCGAATACTCGAGCTGGCCCTCGATGAGTTAGTCGCTCGTGACCTGCCACTTTGATAACCGAACCTTTTGGAGCTAATGACCCTTTAAGAATCACCAAACCACCGGTAGGTTTTAGCGCATTTTCTGCGCTTAGGATTACATCCTGTCCTGGGGTTTCTTCCGTAAGATCGGCCTCTTCCTGGATCGTTTTGCCAGAAATCGTCAATTGATTTCCGTGAATCTTGTTTGCTTCAATTAACTTTTTCGCCAGAAGTCGGGTACCGCCGGCACGATCCCAGTCCAACGCTACGTAGCGTCCTCCAGGACGTAGATCACCAATTAGTGGAGTAGCATCAGAAATTCTGTTGAAGTCGTCAATGTCTAGATCAATGCCGCATTCCGCAGCGAGAGCGAGGAGGTGCAATACGACATTGGTCGATCCGCCGGTAGCTGTCGCGCAGGCAATACCATTTTCAAAAGCTTCCTTGGTGAGTAGTTCCCTTGGCTTAAGGCCTCGGCGAAGAATTTCCATGACCAGTTCGCCTGCTTGAACCCCGATATTATCTTTACGGGGATCCGTAGCGCCCGGAGAACCTGATCCCATGGCGGCTATCCCAAGAAACTCTAATACGGTGGCCATTGTATTTGCGGTATATTGCGCACCGCATGCGCCTGCTCCTGGGCATGCTGCAGCCTCCAGCCCAGCTAATTCCTCGTCGGTCATAGTACCTGCAGCATGTCTTCCAACTCCCTCAAAAACATCTTGAATTGTGACATCTTCACCCTGCCATGTGCCAGGCGCGATAGAACCGGAGTATAGAACCATTCCCGGTATATTCAGTCGGGCCAAGGCCATGGCGCCGCCGGGAATTGTTTTGTCACAACCGACTATTATCACAGCTGCGTCAAACGAATAACCTATTCCACAAAGTTCAATCGAATCGGCAATCAATTCCCGTGAAATTAACGAGGCTTTCATGCCCTCTGTTCCCATTGTCACGCCATCTGAAATCGATACGGTATTGACTTCCATTGGTGTCCCACCCGCCGCGCGTATTCCCGCCATCACCTGTTGGGCAAGCGCCCGTTGTGAGTAGTTACACGGCATTGTACCGATCCATTCGTGTGCAACCATAACTAAGGGTCGCTTCAGATCTTCAACTGAATAGCCCACTGAATGCAACATTGATCGCGCAGCAGCTCTGTCAGGACCATCGACGAGCACATGACTCTTGTGGCGCATATCGAATTGGTTTGTTGAAGACGTGTCGGGCATATTCGGACTCCTTAAAATCTGTTTCCTAGGCGTTAGCCACCGTTGGAATCGTTTTCAGCTCTGCGATAATCTCCTTGACCTGTTCAAACTCCTCTGGCGTTTTTGGGTCTCCCGGAAACGATACCTGTGAGTTAATCCCAGCATATTTTTCTTTCATTTTTCCCGCGATTACGTCCCACGTTCCGACAACACAAAATTCCTCGATCATTTCGTCTGTGACCACACTGACCATTTCATCCCATTTCCCACCGACTGATAGCCGGTGAAGCTCGGCCGCCTCGTCAGCCCAGCCATGTAACTTCATGACATTTGAGTAAGATCGTGTAGACGCGTAAAAGGATATTCGCTTTCGAGTTATTTCGATTTGTTTCTCCAAGTCTTCCTCGGTTTTTGCGGTTACAACGAATCCACCGCCTCTAACTTGTACTTTTGAAATATCTTTTCCAGCGCGTCGAGCGCCTTCTTGCACTTCCGGAATCAATACTTCACGAATGTATCGAAAAGTGCTGAATCCATGAATAGCTATCCCGTCTGCTACTTCACCGGCAAGTCTCGCATTAAATGGATTTACAGCTGAAACGATGACTGGAATATCAGGGTGTTCAATAGGGCCCGGATTAAAGAAGGGGCTCGTGAGTTTGTATTGATAAAATTCGCCTTCGTAGTCTGGTTTGGTTCCATTTTGCCAAGAGTCCCAAATAGCCCTCATACACTTGATGTAGTCACGTAAGTGAGGTCCAGGAGGATGCCAAGGCACTGAGAATCTTCGTTCATTGTGTCCTTTTACCTGTGTGCCAAGGCCCAGCACAAATCGTCCTCCTGAATAGGCCTGTAGATCCCAAGCAAGGTTTGCGGAGATGTGTGGAGCTCTCGGAAATGCTATCGCGACCGATGTACCAAATTGTAGTTTTTTAGTATGTTCGGCCACTAGGACCAATGGTAAAAATGGATTATGTGAGGTCTCGCCTACCGAGAGCGAATCATGCCCTAATGACTCAAGCTTTTGAGCTTGCGAAATGATATCCTCGCCGAGCGTCGATCCTGCTCCTCCACCAACTAGCATTGCCATAATTCTATCCCCCTCAATTTAATTTTCTTACGCCCGAGATTAACATCTATCGCTGGCTGCGCATCATTTTGCCGTGTGATGAATAATTTTTAGGCCAGTAAGTTCGACATCCCTAACTCACTGAAAGTACTCTCAAACCACTCCACGACTTCAGGGTGGTATGGGATGCCCCTTTCTCTTCGATCTATCTCCTGCTCATGTTCTTCAATTCCCGCGTATATCACACGATCATGACCAGGGGCCGTCGGAGTCTCTTGCAGGGCCACAAGATATTCGTCCATATTTTCTTTAAATTCGGTTAGATCTCCAAATGCCTCAACGTTAAACGCAGTAAAGTGGTGGCCTGTACCCTTTCCATTGCCTTCGCTTCGCTGAAATGCGGATCCAGCCGTAGAAAGGATACCCGCTAGGATATCTATTGATGCTGCCAAACTATAGCCCTTATGTGACCCGATTTCTCGGGTGCCTCCAAGAGGCAGAATCAGGAAATCATCAGGCAACTCTTTTGACTCCATAATGGGCGTACCGTCAGCTTCCGCGACCCAACCTGGCAATATCGGTTCTCCTAGGCGTTGGGCGAGACGTATCTTATTGCCTGCGACACTTGACATTGAGGCATCAAAGATAAATGGCGGCTGTTTGTCGGTTGGTACTGCGATTGCTAGCGGGTTAAGCCCTACGCGCGCTTCAGCGCCGAATGTAGGGACTACGGACAGTCCGCCAACCGTCATCGAGAGACCGATCATATTGTGATCTAGAGCCAGCTGTGCATGGTAAGCAGCGGCACCAAAGTGTCGACCGTTATTAGCGATAACTGTCCCAACGCCATACACACGAGCTTTTTCAATAGCTAATTCCATTAGCTCCGGACCAACTGCGACACCTAATCCTTGATCCGTATCAACGGTTGCTGTGGCGGGAAATTCACGCTCTATTTTCCACTTCGGTTTCGGATTTATATCTCCGCTCTGAAGGCCTGTTACATAGACGCGCAGCATGTTCGATACTCCGTGAGAGTCGATTCCGCGCACGTCGGCGTAAAGTAGTGTATCCGTGGACCGTATCGCGTCTCCCTCGTTCATGCCGAGCTCAAGAAAGATCGCCTCAACTGCCGATCGCATTTTGGTAAAAGGTATACGAATCGCTATGTTTTCTGGTACTGCGAATTGTTTAAGCATGTAATCTCCCGTAGTGTGTAACGCTTTACTAGTAACTGAACTAAGCAGCATTATGTCAGGTAACGCGATGATTTGGAAGAGGTTATGTATTAAGCTAGGGCCGGATCAGATTGGCGATGGCTCGCCTTGTTACTTCGAAATTAATTAAGTTAATCTGTCGCTTTATTACTGAGGGTTGGAGGAGAAATAATGCTTAGAATTGCGGTTGGTCTCTATAGAGAATCTCAAGATGATTGGGAGAGCGCAGCTGCTTGGGCCCAGGAAGTAGAAAAATTAGGTATTGATTCGATATGGTCAGCTGAGACTTGGGGAATTGATGGCATAACACCCCTCGCAAGAATTGCGTCGAGCACCACGTCACTTCGGTTAGGTACAGGAATTTTGCAAATAGGTGCAAGAACTCCTGCGGCATTAGCAATGACGGCTTTAGGGATGCAGTCAATCTCAAATGATCGTTTTTTGCTTGGTTTGGGGGTGAGTGGTGTCGCTATTGTCGAGGGGTGGCATGGAGTTCCGTTTGAAAGACCCGTCACTCGGACAAAAGAGACCATTGAAATTATCAAGATGATCGCCGCGGGTGACCGATTGGAGTATTCAGGATCTTTGTACAAATTGCCTTTGCCCGGTGGCGAGGGACGAGCAATCAAACCGTCAGGAAAATCTAGAAACGTACCCATTTGGCTTGCCTCTCTAGGTCCCCAGAATTTGCGAATTACCGGAGCGTTGGCGGATGGCTGGATTGGAACGTCATTTATGCCGGAAACAGCGAACGTTTTTTTTGATCCCATGAGTGAAGCTGCGGCCAAAGCCGGTCGAAGCCTAGATGACATAGAGAAGATGGTCCCGGTCGCGCTGGAGCTGACCGAGGATGTGGAAGGCGCAACTAAAGGCCACGCAGAAGGCTACGCGTTTACCTTTGGCGCAATGGGCACCAAATCTAATAATTTTTACAATAATGCCTGGGCGCGACAGGGATTTGCTGACGAGGTCAACGAAGTTCAACGATTGTGGTTAAGTGGAGAGCGAGAAACAGCAAAAAGTCGCGTACCGCTCGAAATAGCTACTCGCAGCAACTTAATTGGTACGACTGACTTAATAATGGATCGTTTGAGAGTTTATAGGGACGCAGGGCTCGATATTCTTCGGGTAGATGTTCGGACGGATGGTGGCTTTGCAGAGAAACTTTCACATCTAGGCATCTTGATGGATATGGTTAAATCGATTAACAGTGAAGAGTCAGTCTAGTTGTATCGGGTGATCCGCAAGTAAGGCTACGGATTTTTCCGTGTGCCGAATTTGGCCTTCGCGCTTGAGTTCAGTAGCTTCATCGTATTGATCAATGCTCGTTACAAGCGCGCTCAGTAGCTCTACCAAATATTCCGTGTCACGCAGGCTTACGGTCTCGGGCACAATTTTTTGATTGGGACCTGCGTTGTGCCAAGCTCCAAGTGAAACACAAAGAGCCCCCGTATCAAGCCCTAATCGGAAGAATGCAGTTGCTTCAGTACTGCCGGCATCCATCAGAAGCCGTTGGTATTTAAAATCTGATTTTTCTGCGAGATTCGACGCGGTATGTTCCATCCAAGTTGTGACTTTCGGGGTAAATATAGAGCCTGCATCACCCACTCTTATGATTGGTCCATCACCTTGAATTGCTCTGCCACCTGCTCCAGAAGATGTTTCAATAGCGATAACTATGGCTTCAGTCGGTAAAATCGAGCTGTTAGTTGCGGCGCTAGCCCCCATTAGACCAATTTCCTCAGCTCGCGTAAAAAGTCCAGTAAAACTGTAGGGGGATGATGTTTCAGAGAGTTTCTTTAGTGTTTGCAGGATACTTACCACACCAATTAAGTCGTCACATTGGCGGGCAAGTATCTTGGGGTCAGGGTCATTCGAAATTTCAAAGGCGGTAACATCCCAGAGAAGCAAATCACCAACCTCGAGTTGAACTCCAGGTTCAGACAGAACAGTTGCGCCCTGTATTCTTTGCCGAGGGGACGTGCCCTGGGTCATAATCTCTTGCACCTGCGCCTTACCTATTGCTGCAATCGAGGCGTCCTGCGAGGCAATTCGATAGACGCATAAGTATTCAGATTTGCCGTATTCAGCTGACAATCCGCCTCGGAACTCACAGATTGCGTGATTGCCGTTTACTTCCGTTACGATGAACCCGGGATGGTCTGTGTGGGCGGTAATAAATAGCGGTCTTCGCCCAACAGATGGTGATTCATCTCCGGAATAGGTGATATAGCTGTTCCCGGCAGAATCCTGCTGAAATTTCAAATTATGTTGTACGGCGAACTGAGCCAAGGCACTGTGAATTGCGTGTTCCTTCAGCGCAATTGCCGGTATGGTCAGAATATCTTTAAGTAGTTGTTTCATTGTTATCGATCCCAGTATGACTGCATAGAGATTAATTCTAGGCTAGCCTATCTATTACATGGCTTTTGGTAAGAAGTCTCTGCGTTTTCAATGTATCCAGTTGTGTAATAGGGAAGAGATTTCATGGTTAAAGTTTCAATATCTGGCGATGAGACTGAGAGGGCTAACTTGCACAATTGGCCCACCTCCAGCAGACCAGCCCCAGTTTCACGTAAGGTGCGACGTAAGCGTCGAAGAGTCAATTCATACCCTCTAACTCCGATCACGCTCGAGCTTACAGGATTCGAATCGGGTGGTCGAGCTGTTGGTCGAGCAGAAGATGGGCGAGTTGTTTTTGTTGAATTCGGCATACCTGGTGAACGAGTAGTTGCCGAAATTACTGACGAGTACCCGAATTATATAGAGGCCACAGCAGTGATGGTTATAGATCCTTCTTCTGACCGTATAACTGCACGTTGTGAGTACTTTGGCCGGTGTGGTGGTTGTCAGCTACAACATATTCAATACGACCGACAATTGGAGCTAAAAACTGAAGTTGTTCGGGAAGCGCTCCGTCGGGTGGCCCACTTGGAGCAATCTGTGATTGATGACTGCGTAAGAGACATGTGGGGTATGGATGATCCGTGGGAATATAGAAATCACATGCGATTTACGGTGAGAAGGAGCGGTGACGTAGGGCAGATGCAGAGAGGTACGCATCGATTTTTTCGAATAGATGAATGTAAGATCGCCCTCCCTGATGTAAATGAGATTCTGGCACTGTCACAAGAGCGTACAAAAAACACTCATCAGCTTGCTGTTCGGATTGGTCAAGCTACTGGTGATCGTTTAATTCAGCCGGAACTTCAGTGGAGACCTGGCAGAAGGAGTGGGCGCCCTAATAGTGGTCAGGATTACTACAACGAAGTGCTAACAGTACCGGTTTCGGAATCAATAGATACCAGCGGCAAAATTGAAGGGAAATACAGAGTTTCTGGACCTGCTTTTTTTCAAGTAAATACCTTGCAAGCTGAACGCTTAGCTGGCTTGGTGATAGAACGCACACTCGAAATTGCTCCAAGAATAGTGATAGACGCTTATTCTGGGGTAGGCACTTTTTCGGTATTGCTTGCCCCACTAGTCGACGAAATGATCGCGATCGAAGAGTCCAAAGGAGCAAACTCAGATGCACGGTTTAATCTACAAGCTAATCAGAACGTTAAGCGCGTGACCGCAAAAGTTGAGGACGCGCTAGAAGAACTCGAAACAGCACCCGATGCAATTATCATTGATCCACCTCGTGCGGGGATTTTACCAAGTGTGACTGATGCAATTATTCAGTCGAGAGTCTCTAGAGTTATGTATGTGTCCTGTGATCCACAAACACTGGCAAGAGATTTGAAAATTTTTACGGATGCAGGATTCCGTATAAATGAGATCCAACCTATTGATATGTTTCCGCAAACCCAACATATAGAGTGCGTAACCACACTTACTAGAGGCTAGAGATGAGTCAGGTAATTTTGGCATCATCGTCACCCCGACGAAGAGAATTATTGAGTACGATTATTGCAGAATTTGCGAGTTTCTCACCCGATATAGATGAGAGTACGGATGACATAATTTCTCCATACGAGGTGTCAGGATTACTGGCTGTCAGGAAAGCACGTACCGCGGTGGCGGCTCAGATTCCATTTGATTATTTGATTGCTTCAGACACGGTTGTGATTTCTGAAGGAGAAATTTTGGGCAAACCGCACGACAGACTTCACGCCCAAGAAATGCTGATGCAATTGAGAGATAAGACCCATGAAGTCAGTACTTCGGTGGCGGTCATTTCAGTCGAATCGGGAACTACTAAATTAGTAATAAGTCTCGTAAATAATCTTTCAAGAGTTACGATGCGACCTTATTCTGTTACAGAGATATCTAGTTTTTTAGATCGTGGCGAAGCTGACGACAAAGCCGGTGCCTACGCAATTCAAGACTTGGAGTTCCATCCCGTAAGTGAATGCGAGGGATGTATATGTGCGGTGATGGGATTGCCCGTTCAAGATGTAGTTTCGCAACTTACCTTGGCGGATTTGGATCGAGCATCTATTTTGACACCTGATAGGATTTACGATCGCTGTAAAAATTGCTTGCGAGGCGACTTCACGATAGAGCCCAGTAATTTGGATGAGATCTCTGGATGAGCTCCTGGTGACTGCTATTTAGAGAATTCATTGTCTTATGAAATTCTTAACCTCTTAAGCGATTTTTACTTCATGATGGGGACAGTACAAAAATTTGCAACGTAAGCACGAAAACAGATTTGATACTGTATTTTGAAGCACTAAACTTTGATCAAAGCATTTTAGTTCTGGTCTGAAAATTGTGTTTAGGTTGAATAAGTGGAACCAAGATTCCGAACGGAGCTTAGACGCGATGACTTCTAATAACGTACCGATAATTGAAGTGCAAAATTTAGTCAAGACGTACGACACAGGCGTGGTGAGTGTCAAGGCTCTGCGCAATGTATCCGTGTCGGTAGAGCGTGGTGAGATGGTATCAGTAATGGGCCCCTCTGGATGTGGAAAAACCACGCTGCTAAATTGCCTGTCAGGTATAGATGACCTCACTGATGGCAGTATCTGGATTGAGGGCACTGATATTAATTCGCTTAGCGATGATGATAAAACCATATATCGGGCTCAGCGAATGGGATTTATTTTCCAGTTTTATAATTTGCTCCCAGTGTTGTCTGCTCAAGAGAACGTAGAGCTACCTCTTTTGGTATCTGGTGAGTCTCCAAAGGATTCTCGTGAAAGAGCTATGGACGCGTTGGATAGGGTTGGTTTATTGGATTGGTCTAGCCATAGGCCATCAGAACTATCAGGTGGGCAGCGCCAACGAGTGACAATTGCCCGTGCCCTGGTCAACAATCCAGCGATTGTTTGGGCGGATGAGCCAACCGGTGATCTGGATTCAAAGACGGCGTCCGACATTATGGACCTTATGCAGGAATTGAACAGAGAACAGCAGCAGACATTCGTGATTGTCACTCACGATCGGTCAGTGGCAGTCCGCTGTAACCGGACAATACATATGAATGATGGTGAGATAGAACGGGAAGAAATTCATAGCAGTTGACTACAGCTTAGCTAGGCCGATCAATTGCACTGGAGCCCTTTATGGAATCAATTTTCGGAATTTCTCTCGACACATACTTGATAGCGGTAGGCACCATGGCCGTGCTAATTGTGTTGATTCTTTTATACATTGCCATACGAAATCCTTTGCTCGTGAGACTCGGCGCACGAAACTTTACGAGGAGAAAATCACAAACGGTATTGATTTTGATCGGTTTAATGTTGTCGACACTGATAATTAGTGCGGCGCTGGTAACCGGTGACACAGTAGGCCAGTCCATCACTAACCGAATATATACCTCGCTGGGAAGCATTGATATTATTGTGGGTCCTGACGAAGAAAAGATTGAAGGTATACGCTCAATTAAAGCGTCTGATCTCTCTATTATACGTGAGGAGCTTCGAGAGGACCTGAGGGTTGACGGCGTAGCGGCCGTGCTACAGGTAGATGTGCCGGCAGCAAATCAACAGGCACGATTGTCCGATCCAAGAGCCTATTTGATAGGTGTGATACCAGACGAAATTAGAAAATTTAAACAACTAGAGCTTTCTGATGGTGAGGTGCTTGACCCTGGGATACTTAATTCAGGTGGAGTTGTGGTGTCTGAAAGGTTGGCTGAATCTATCAATTTGAGTGCGGGCGATGCGGTGACATTATTTGTTGAGAACACTCCACATCAGTTTTTAGTGGCAGCAATTGTTAGAGACAACGGGCTCACAGCAAAGGACCAAGCGGGACCAGAGTCCAAGCCCGGTGGCGGAGTAATGATGTTGCTCGAGGATGCCCTCACTTTGTCGGGTTGGGAAGGACCGAACATATTGGTTATCTCAACATCGGGAGGTGTTCGTAATGATTTGGAGATTGTCGACACTATTAGTGGAGAGGTTGAGGCACTGATTGAATCATCTAATCTCTCCGTTGAGGTGATTGAGAACAAGAAAGATTTGGTTGCTATTGGCTCACTTGTAGGATCTGTGTTTGTATCCTTCTTTATTATTTTTGGACTTTTCTCGATTGCGGCGGGGTTGATGCTCATTTTCCTGACATTCGTGATGCTTGCCGCCGAGAGGCGATCAGAGATGGGTATGGCTCGAGCCGTCGGTATGAAACGCCTACATCTGACGCAAGCTTTTATCGCTGAAGGAATGCTGTACAACGTTGGTTCTGCACTGGTGGGGGCAGCTCTCGGTGTTTTGGTAGCATGGCTGATGATTACATTGCTTGGATTTATTTTTGCAAGTTTTGGGACAGAAATCACACTAAATGTGAATCCCAGAGCACTCGCCCTTGCTTATCTAGTCGGCATTGTCTTGACTTTTGTGACTGTTGCATTTTCCTCTTGGCGCGCGGCGAATTTGAATATAGTTCGATCTATTCGTGATATTCCGGAGCCCGATCTATTGCAACGTGATCTCGGAGGTTTCCGGGAGCTCTTGAGAAGTACGTGGTCTGTAGCGTGCAGAGTAATTTGGTTAGTCATTGGTTTCGCGTTAACAATCTCCCTTGTGGGTTTTGTTATATCCGCTGTGCAGCTTTTTTCGATTTTTGGCGGTCAAATTGGCGCTGCAATTGGCGTCACTCTTGGTCTTTCAGGCGTAATTCTTATTGTTTATTTCGTCCGGAAATTGTTCGATTATGCACACGGAAAAATTTCACTTGTGCGACTCATATCCAGACCAATCGATAAATTGAATGCTTGGTCTAATACGCATCGATCTGGTGCTGGGTGGGCAGTTTGGATGATTATTTTGGGATCGCTTGGCGTCTATTTAGGTGGTTGGGGTGCTAATGCAGTGGTTCCCTCGTGGATAGGACCACAGCTGTGGTCCTATACGACAGGAACCACTTTGATAATATTTTCACTGGGTATTCTCGCTGTATATTTTGGAGCACCGCCGCGACTTTCTTTTACCTCGGTTGGTTTGATTGCTGTGTGGCTGTGGTTACTCCCGCTTCCTTTTACTATTTTTCCGGGTTTTCCGGAGACCGCTAACGGCTGGGATGATCCGATACAGGGAATTTTTTCATTATTTGGTCTTGGTCATGAACCAATCGAGGGTAATTTCGAAATGTTTTTTGTTTCGGGGGTTGCGGTAACGGCGGCGTCAATTTTTGTCGTGGTGTATAACGCTACCCTTTTACTAGCACCTCTCAATCTCGTAAGAAATGTGTTCAAAGGAGTCATGCCAGCCGTTCGAATCGCCATAGCTTATCCATTGGCTAGCCGTTTCCGAACGGCTATGACGCTCGCAATGTTTACGTTGGTGGTGTTTGGCTTAGTGGTCCTGTCAATTTTGAATCATAATTTCAGTCAAGTGTTTGCAGGCGAGGAAGCTCAGGCAGGATTTGATATTGCGATTGAAGGAAATTCGTCGAATCGAATCAAAGGTATTGATTTAGCTTTAACGAACTCTGAGTTCATGGACAAAAAACTATTGGGAGAGGGTATTACAAGCATATCGTCCTTACGATCAGCCACAGGTTTTTTGACTGGCATCGATGGAACAGACACGCGTGATGGCTTGTACAGTGTTCAGGGTATGGACCAGAGTTTTATCTCCACGAACGAGCTTAAGTTGCTGACTCGGGCAAAAGGTTATGACTCCGATGAAGCTGTATTTGCGGCGCTAGCTGCCTCGAGTCGCTATGCGATTATCGACGAATCTCGGCTTAAGGATGGATCAAACGTATTTGGCGAACCCCTAAGTGAAAATTCTTTCAGGATCGAACGCACACTGGCGGATATTGATTCTTCTGGATGGGAGCCAGTCGCGGTAGCAGTTATGGATCCATTCACCGGACTCGAGCAAGAATTTGAGATTATTGGCTTTATATCCAGCACTTCTACACAGATTAGGCGTGAGTGGAGTGCATTATTTGTCTCAGAACAATCAGTAGACGATGTGTTCAGCGGAGGATATAAGGACATGTTTTACGTGGTAGCCACAGAGAATACTGATGTCATAGAGCTAGCGAATGCTATAGAGAGTGGACTTCTGGAACAAGGAGTGCAGGCAGTGTCCATACGAAAAGAAGTGGATGAGTCAGCAAGTCAGAACGCCGCCTTTTCAGCCTTATTCGAAGGTTTTACTGCGCTCGGATTAATAGTGGGAATAGCAGCACTCGGGGTTATTTCTTTCCGTACCGTGGCCGAACGGAGGCAGCAGATAGGTATGCTTCGCGCGATTGGCTTCAGGTCTCGTTTAATTGGCTTGTCATTTTTTCTTGAGTCTTCATTCATCGCTATAACGGGTATTTTGTTGGGCCTAGGTCTTGGGTACGCGATTTCGTATAATATTTTAACTTCGCCCGAATTTGCAGCAGCAGGTTTAGAGAGTAATTTCGATGTTCCGTGGCTACGGATATTGGTGTTCATTGGGGCAGCTTATTTGGCCAGTTCGCTTATGACACTGATACCTGCCCGTGCCGCATCAAAAGTCCCTGTAGCTGAAGCTTTGCGCTACAGCGGGTAGCGGAATGGACCAAGCTATTGTTGATTATGGGCCACTAAGGGTATAATCACTGTCCGTTCCAGCTAAGTAGAGTTTTGAGAGTTGGCTCGGTGAAGTGTAAATATATTTCTTAGAAGCCTTCCCATGGAAGGCTTTGGGATGTCGAAAAGACACTGAATTACAGCAGGATCTGCCCGACGTGGCTTGGCTTGGGGTAATCATTTACTTTTCAATAAGTAGAACGTTTTTGTGGTAGTTGGTGCGAGGGCCATGTAATGACAAATGTGAAATTTCCGGCACAACAAGGACTATACTGCCCAGATTTTGAGCATGATTCCTGTGGTGTGGGTTTTCTGGCTCATTTAAAAGGCGATCGGTCGCACAAATTAGTGCAGGACGGACTTCTAGCACTCCGAAACTTGAGTCACAGAGGTGCATGTGGCTGTGAAGAAAACACAGGCGATGGCGCAGGAATATTGTTACAAATTCCGGATAAGTTTTTTAGAGCAATTTGCGCAGATGATGACATGACTTTACCGGACGAAGGAAAGTATGGTGTGGGGGTTTTATTTGCTCCTGCTGATCCATCTCAACTGGCGCCGATTAAGGAAATAACCAACAAATTAGTCGAATCCGAAGGTCTAGAAGTAATTGGTTGGCGGAATGTTCCGGTGGATCCAGATCTGGCCGATATAGGGGATACTGCTCGCGCGGCGGAGCCATCTATATTACAGATATTTGTTGGCGATTCCGGCAGCGAAGATCAAGACGCTTTCGAGAGAAAACTATATATAGTCCGGAAGCTTTTCGAGAAGGAAATCGATTCGGCAGATTATGAGAGAGATCTTTGTTATTATCCAAGCTTTTCTTCCAGAACGATTGTCTATAAAGGGATGCTAACGCCAGAGCAATTGGGTAATTATTTCCCCGACTTAAATGATTCCAGGGTAGAAAGTGCCTTAGCTATGGTGCATTCTCGGTTTAGCACCAACACGTTCCCTAGTTGGAAACTTTCCCATCCGTATAGAATGATTTCTCATAATGGTGAGATAAATACGGTGAGGGGCAATACAAATTGGATGAGGGCACGAGAAGCACTGTTTGAGTCTCCACTTTTTGACGATATTGCCAAGATAATTCCGGTTATAGATGAGACCGGCAGCGATACGGCGGTGTTGGATAATGCCCTTGAATTACTTGTGCAGGCAGGATGGCCACTCGCGCACGCAATGATGATACTCATACCTGAAGCATGGAGTGGGCATGAGTCAATGCCGCAAGAGAAAATTGATTTTTATCAGTATCACTCTACGGTTATGGAACCGTGGGATGGTCCAGCCTCTGTGGCATTCACTGATGGTAAGACAATCGGAGCGGTTCTGGATCGCAATGGACTGCGTCCCTCTCGTTACATAGTTACAAAGGATAACTTAGTGCTTATGGCTTCTGAGGTAGGAGTTCTCCCAATCGAGCCGGACAGGATACTGCTTAAAGGACGCTTAGAACCAGGGAAAATGTTTCTAGTTAGCCTTGAGGAACAACGAATCATAGATGATTCAGAGCTGAAGCTTGGGTTAGCGACGTCAAAGCCGTATTCGGAATGGAATAATGAACACTTACACGAACTCAACAACATTCCAGTAGGTACTCCAAAACCTACAATCTCCGGTGACGATCTCCTTAGACAGCAGTTAGCTTTTGGATACAGTATCGAGGACTTGAAGTACATATTGGGTCCGATGATGTCACGTGGGGAAGAATCGATCGGGTCGATGGGTACTGATACACCCTTGGCTGTTTTATCCGACGAACATAATCTTTTATATAACTACTTTCAGCAGTTATTTGCACAAGTAACTAACCCGCCATTGGATGCGATTCGTGAGGAGATTGTTACAGCAGTAGATACTGTACTTGGACCAGAAGGCAATTTGCTTGATCGAAATTTACCTGATATTGATTTAGTGAAGTTGAAAAGTCCAATTATCGATAATACTGATATGGCTAAGATCATTGGGCTGCAGTCAGATCAGAGATTTGGTACCACAGTCCTGCCGATGCTTTTTGATATAGAGGCCGGCGACGAGGGCATTGACAGAGGTATGCGGCAATTATTTAGCGACGCGGATCACGCTATTGAATCAGGTTCTCGAATTCTGGTCTTATCCGACCGCGGAATTGATGAGACTTGGGCACCGATACCGGCATTATTAGCAATCTCGGGACTTCATCACCACCTGGTTCGTGAAAAAAAGCGTGCCGAGGTTGGCTTAGTGGTTGAAACAGGCGAAGCTCGTGAAGTTCATCACTTCGCCTTGTTGATAGGTTTTGGTGCGAATGCGATTAACCCATATTTAGCCTTGGATTCTTTGTCGAGATTAAAGCAGGATGGTTATATTTCAGCAGATTTGTCTACTCAAGATGCTGAAGATCTCTACTTAAAATCGGTAAAAAAAGGTGTCGTAAAAGTGATGTCAAAAATGGGAATCTCGACGGTGCAAGCCTATCGAGGAGCTCAGATATTTGAGGCGATCGGCCTTAATTCTGAACTTGTAGATAAGTATTTCACTAAAGTAGCTTCAAGAATTCAAGGTATAGGACTTGTTGAAGTTGGACGTGAAGCGCTTGGACGGCATCAACGTGGCTTTCCGAATCGAGAAGGTGGCTCTACAGACTTGGATTGGGGCGGCATTTACCAGTGGCGTCGTGATGGTGAGCACCATTTATTTAATCCGGATACTGTCTTCAAGCTTCAACATGCGTCAAGAACTGGCAAGATGGAAATCTTTCGCGAATATACTCAAATGATCGATGATCAGAGTAAAAAGATGGCTACGCTTCGAGGATTATTTGAGATCAAGGAGTCGCTGAGCCCTATTCCTATTGAAGAAGTCGAACCCGTGACTGAAATTTTTAAGCGCTTTAAAACAGGCGCAATGTCCTATGGATCGATCAGCGCAGAGGCACATGAAACTCTAGCGATTGCGATGAATCGGCTAGGCGGTAAGAGCAATACTGGTGAGGGCGGAGAAGACCGGAGGCGATATACTCCTGACGAGAATGGGGACCTTAGACGAAGTGCCATTAAGCAGGTTGCTTCAGGAAGATTTGGTGTCACTAGTGAATATCTGGTAAATGCTGACGAAATTCAGATTAAAATGGCACAGGGAGCGAAGCCTGGCGAGGGTGGTCAATTGCCTGGCCATAAGGTATATCCGTGGATTGCGGAGGTGAGGAATTCTACTCCTGGTGTGCCGTTAATCAGCCCGCCCCCACATCACGATATCTATTCAATCGAAGATCTGGCACAGCTAATTCATGATTTGAAGAACGCGAATTCTCAAGCACGAATTTCAGTGAAGCTTGTAGCTGAAGTTGGAGTAGGAACAGTAGCAGCTGGTGTGGCAAAGGCTAAGTCTGACGTTGTCTTGATTAGCGGTCACGATGGTGGAACTGGTGCAAGTCCGTTGACATCTTTGAAGCATGCAGGTGCCCCATGGGAACTAGGTTTGGCCGAGACACAGCAGACGCTGGTCCTGAATAAGCTTCGGGACAGGATCGTGGTCGAAGTTGATGGCCAATTAAAAACTGGTCGCGATGTGATTATAGGAGCGCTTCTTGGAGCAGAAGAATTTGGTTTTGCGACTGCACCGTTAGTTGTTCTCGGCTGTGTAATGATGCGTGTCTGTCATCTCGATACCTGTCCAGTTGGAATTGCTACACAGAATCCGGTGCTAAGAGAACGATTTGATGGTCAAGCCGAACATGTTGAAAATTTCTTCCACTTCATAGCTGAAGAAATCAGAGAATATATGGCTCGTCTTGGATTCCGGCGATTTGACGAGATGATTGGTCGAAGCGATCTTCTAAATATGTACGAAGCAATCGATCATTGGAAGGCTGGAGGACTGGATTTGAGTCCCATACTTTATCGACCGGATGTAGGTTCCGATGTAGCAACACACTGCATAATAGAGCAAGATCATGGACTTGAAGAGGCCTTGGATCAGAAACTACTGGTGCTTGCGGCGAGTTCTATTGATTCGGGAGTCGTTGTTGATATTGAAATGCCGATATCAAACGGCAACAGAACAGTAGGGACTATTTTAGGCAGTGAAATTAGCAGGAAATATGGTAATACTGGCCTGCCTGATGACACCATAAATATTAAGTTTTCTGGGTCAGCCGGTCAGAGTTTTGGAGCATTTATCCCATCTGGGATTTCGTTAAGTCTTGAAGGTGACACGAATGATTATGTAGGTAAAGGGCTTTCTGGAGGAAAAATAGTTGTATACCCGTTCAAAGAATCTACGTTTACCCCTGAGGATAATATCATTATTGGAAATGTGGCCTTGTATGGTGCGACGAGTGGTGCAGGATTCTTTCGAGGAGTTGCGGGTGAGCGATTTGCAGTTCGGAACAGTGGCGCATTAGCTGTTGTTGAAGGAACTGGGGATCATGCATGTGAGTATATGACCGGTGGTCGGGTGATTATTATTGGTAAGACTGGCAGAAATTTTGGTGCTGGAATGAGTGGTGGTATTGCGTATGTCTATGATGCTGATAGAGATTTTCATACACGTTGTAATATGGAAATGATCCTGCTTGAGCAGTTAGATGAAGCGGAAGATCTTGATCTGGTAAAAGGCTTGCTAGAGCGCCACCAAGAATATACGGAGAGTACAGTAGCTGGAAATATTTTGAAAAACTGGCCAGAGGAGGCCGCATCTTTTGTGAAGGTAATGCCCACCGAATATCGTCGAGTTTTGAACGAGCAGGCAGCTGCAAAAAATACGTCAGAAGAGTTGGCAAGGCCCAATGGCTAAACCAACCGGTTTTTTAGAATTTCATCGTGAGTTGCCCATTAAGCGTCCGGTAGAACAACGCGTAGGGGATTGGCTCGAAGTTTACGAGAAATTCCCTGAGGGCAACTTACGGGATCAAGCTGCCCGTTGCATGGATTGTGGAATTCCATTTTGTCATCAAGGTTGCCCGTTGGGAAACATGATTCCAGATTGGAACGACCAAATATATCGGGGGAAGTGGGAGGATGCCATTGATCGGCTCCACGCGACGAACAATTTCCCTGAATTTACTGGTCGACTTTGTCCAGCACCTTGTGAGGCTTCATGTGTTTTAGGTATCAATCAGGATCCCGTGACTATCAAGCAGGTTGAAGTTGAGATTATTGAGCGGGCATTTTCCGAAGGTTGGGTTGTTCCGATACTGCCTAAAACTCAGACTGGTAAGAAAGTTGCAGTTGTTGGATCAGGTCCAGCAGGACTCGCTGTGGCTCAACAACTTGCGAGAGCGGGTCATGAGGTGACGGTTTTTGAGCGAGCTGATCGTATCGGCGGTCTACTTAGATACGGCATTCCAGACTTCAAGATACAGAAGAAATTTATTGATAGACGTCTTCGACAAATGGAAGCGGAAGGCGTTGTTTTTAAGCCTTCTACGAATGTTGGTGTTGATATAAGTGGCGATACGCTGAAGGAACAGTTCGACGCGGTGTGTTTGGCCGGGGGATCTACTATTGCTAGAGATTTGCCGGTTGAAGGTCGCGAGCTTGAGGGAGTGTACCCAGCAATGACGTATCTTCCTGGGCAGAATAAGAAGAATGCTGGTGATGATTTGTCAGATATTAGCTATATTTCTGCGGAAAATAAAAGAGTGGTTATTTTGGGCGGCGGCGATACTGGAGCTGATTGTCTAGGTACTGCAATTCGGCAAGGGGCGAGTGAAGTACTTCAGTATGAGTTATTACCACGCCCTCCAGAGTTACGTGCTATTGGACAACCTTGGCCGACTTATCCTAATATTTACCGAGTGTCTTCGGCTCATGAAGAAGGCGGTGTTCGCGACTATAGCATCATGACGAAGCGCTTATCTGGGGAGAACGGGATATTAAAAAAACTCCATGCCGTGCGAGTTGAAATGGTTCCGGAAGATGACGGGCGCGTAGGTATGCAGGAAATTCCGTCATCTGAGTTTGAGGTCGATGTGGATATATTGTTATTAGCGATGGGATTTATTGGACCTGAGCAGGACGGGCTACTTGCACAGTTGGGCGTTGAGATAACAGATCAGGGCAACGTGGCGGCGGGCTCCAACAAGATGACTAGTGTGGACGGAGTGTTTGTTGCTGGTGACATGACTCGCGGTCAGTCGCTGATCGTTTGGGCAATTGCTGAGGGCCGAACAGCAGCGAGATATGTGGACGAATATCTCATGGGATCTACCGCGTTGTCGGCACCACTCTAGTTGACACCTATAGGTTTATTGGCAGTTACTACTCCTTCGCCGATCTCATTGAGCTCCGCTAGCTCCTTCGACATTGTTTCGAATAAATATTTAGAACCCGTGTGTATTTCCGGGTAGGTTTTTAGCGTGACTGATGGAATTCTAGTGTTTTCGAGATTGGTGAAACCGATGTTATTTAATAAGGTGACTAAATCTTTGGTGTTATATCGTTTTGTTTCATAGGTAAATAGTTCCCTTGTTAACTTTTTGAGGTGGTTAAGTATATTTTCTTTGAATATAACTTGACTGCTGGGCACATTGAGCAGCGCCTCACCGTATTGCGTGGGTAGTCCGGCAGAATCTATCAAAAGTTTCTGATGAATCTCTGAGGCAGCGCTAGACGAATCCAACACTAAGACCGTTCGAATTTCACGATTCGGATTTCCTTCCCTGATCGTGTGAACTAAGAGCGGAACAAGATGGTCACTATTCACTATGCCTTGGATTAGGGAGATAGTTTCAATGCGTGGAGCGGGAAGATTCCAGACTTGATGAATAAATTTTAGGAAACCACCAGTTTTTAACACCCGAAATATTTCTCTAGCAGCCTGTCCCACATCCACCGCCTCCTCTATGGCGAAGGAGGCGACAACACCGTCGACTGTGCATGATCGGACGGGGATTTTTCTTATGTCAGCAGCGAGAAAATCTACGTTAGTGAGTCCTAATGAGGAGAGATTTTTTCGCGAGCGAGCGAGTCTTTGTTCGGACCCGTCTATTCCTAGTACATAGGCTTTTGGACGAATGTGAGCTAAGGGAAGTGATGGCCAACCGTCACCAGTACCTAGATCAATGATCGTTGATCTTTTGGTCGGTGTGATATTGGCTGCCAGTAACTCGATTAAGCTGGCCTGTCGTAAATGCTCGCTGCGGTTGTAATCATAGGCAATGTCTACGAACGGGATGTTTCCACTTCGCCACTTTGGGATTAAGGAATAATATTCGGTAGCAATTGAGTTTCTGGGCTCAAGGGAGTGTAGCCAATTGCTTAGAGATGTGTTGATAAGAAGTCCTAACATATTGGATTAGTGCTAAAAGGGCAAAATTCGAGGATAGCTGTAACCAGCTATGATGTCTTTTATGTCTACTTTTAATATTACTTCAACTACTCATTTGACCCGTGATGGTATACAGCTTGCAACTGATATCTATCGTCCAGCTCAAGGCGACGGATCTCCTTCGACTGGTAACTTTCCGATCGTATTGCTTCGTACTCCTTACGATAGAAAAAATACGCGATATCGAGGAGCCGGGAAGTATTGGACAGCAAATGGCTATGTTTTTGTGGTTCAAGATTGTCGCGGACGTTTTGATTCCGAGGGAGAATTTATTCTGTTAGCGAATGAAGGACCTGATGGCTATGATGCTATTGAGTGGCTTGCAAAGCAATCTTATTCGAACGGAAAGATCGGTACCTACGGAACTTCTTACTCAGCTTGGGTTCAGAACGCGGCGGCTTTGGAGCGACCGAAGGCTCTCTCAGCGATGTGGGTTACACAAGGTGCATCGAACGGGGCCACGAGCTCACTCAGGCATAATGGTGTGATGGAGCTTCGCTGGCTTACGTGGGCAGTGACCCATGGAGCTGTTTCTCCTGAGGCTGTTCGCGACTCTAAGTTGCAGGAAGAGTTATACCAAAATGGCATAGATATGTACGATTGGCTCAGAAAGTTACCATGGGGAACTGGATCAGACGAGACTCCATTGTCAGGACTTCCTACATATGATCAGTGGGCGAAAGACTTATATACTCACGGCGATTATGATTTTGATGTGGGCGGTTATTGGGCTCAAAAAGGTTTGAATTTTGAACCCTATTATGATATCTCCCTTGATATACCAACAATGTATTGTGGTGGATGGTACGACTCGTACACTCGAGCAACAATAGAGAACTTTGTAGCTCTATCTCAAAAAAAACAGAATCAGTATCTTTTAATGGGGCCGTGGACGCATGGTGATGGAAATATTGACTCTCAAATCGCTGGATCGGTGGATTTGGGCGATCTTGCTAGGCCAGCAGTAGGGCTTGGTAACTCGTACCTTGAAGAAGTCAAGAATTGGTTTGATTATTGGCTGCCTGATGAGTCAAGCAGGTCAATTGATGATTTGGCGAAGGTTCGATACTTTGTCATGGGTTCCGGGTCGGGTCAGAAAACTAATCAAGGGCGGATATTACATGGTGGAGCATGGAAGATTAGTGAAGCTTGGCCCCCAGTTGAGACAGTAACCCAGAATCTCTATCTGCACTCAGATCAGTTGCTAGATAGGTTGAGTCCTGATGTTGAAGAGAGCTGGTCTAAGCTGCGATATGATCCCTCCAACCCACTACCAACAATTTCAGCCAATACGTCTTCGCTTAATGAAATAATGACTCCTCCTCTGAGGACTCCAGTTGCCACTCCTATCGCGCTTATGCGAATACAAGTTATTCAGGGTGGTTCCGATCAAGTCACAGGCCCCCAGACGTTAGGTGCGACTGAACCTTATGGACCACTTGAGAATCGCGAAGATGTACTGATGTTTGAGACAACCCCGCTCGATGATGACATGGAGATAACAGGTCCTATTGAGGCTCGATTTTTTATTGAATCAGATGCGTTGGACACTGATTTATTCGTAATGATTCAAGACGAGTATCCACAGTCCATCGATTGGCCTGACGGCTACAAGCTGAACATTTCAGATGGAATTTTCCGCGTACGTTACCGTGAAGGACTGGCAAAGCCGCGGTTGTTGGACGGATCTGGACCTGTTGAAGTTCAGTTCTCTCTCTATCCCACAAGTAATGTTGTCAAACGAGGTCATAAACTACGAGTGTTAGTGTCCAGCTCATCATTTCCCAGATTTGACCCCAATCCAAATACTGGAGAGGAAATTGGCCGGCATACTCGAACTCAAATTGCTAACAACACGATTCACCACTCGATGAATTACCCTTCACACGTGGTGATATCTGTTGTCGAATAACTTGGCAAGAGGTCTGCCACGCTTTTTTTATCTTTTTACGTCAGTTATTTCTGTAACTCTGCTAATTTCAGGTCTTCCTCCGGAGATTCCCTTTAAGGTCTGCCCAAATGCTTTCATATGATCTGTTTGGCCATGAGCTTTAAGCGCTTCGTCATTGGCATACACCTCGTGCAGAAAAAACGCTCCAGGCGAGCCGTCAACTTCATGGAGCGCGTACTTCATTACGTCAGGTTCGTTTTCGCTCACTGCTGCAACCATTGTTTCGATTGCGGAGCGAAATTCATCTTCTTTTCCTTCAGTCGCCTGTAGTTTAGCGAAAATTGTAATCATCGATATCTCCTCATTTCTGCGTTTAGGTCAGATAGCAGTGTACTGGAGATAGGCTTACTAATGTAGGTTAGATGAGTTCTTTAATTTCGTTTATGATGAGTGGCATATCGTTTTCCAAGAACTTCAGCCAGGCGTCGTGGCCTTGATCCCCTCCTTGGTCAGAAACAATCTTATACGCCCGGAATGGAATATCGTATTTTTTACAAGCCGTTGCTATAGCGAATGCTTCCATTTCGATACAGTCG